>DATJHK010000023.1:0-33412 GCA_035493875.1 Candidatus Limnocylindria bacterium | reverse complement strand
CACCGCGCGCGGCGTCGAGCAGCACGCCAACGGCACCGACGCCGTGAACGCGTTCATCAACGTCGCGCTGGCGCTCGGGCTGCCCGGCCGCGAACATTCGGGGTTCGGGACGCTCACCGGACAGGGCAACGGTCAGGGCGGCCGCGAGCACGGCCAGAAATCCGATCAGCTTCCGGGCTACCGGCGCGCCGACGACGCGGACGCGCGCGCCCACGTCGCGCACGTCTGGGGCGTCTCACCCGACGCCCTCGGGCAGGCCGGCGAGCGCGGGTACGCGCTTCTCTCCGGTGTCGGCAGCGCGGTGCGCGGGATGCTCGTCGTCGCCTCCAACCCCGTCGTCTCCGCACCCGACGCGTCGACGATCCGCGATGCGCTCTCGCGCGCCGAGCATCTCGTCGTTTGCGATTTCTTCCCCTCCGAGACGACCGCGTACGCGCACGTCGTGCTCCCCGCGCTGCAATGGGCCGAGGAGACGGGGACGATGACGAACCTCGAAGGGCGCGTCCTGTTGCGGGAGCGCGTCGTGGAGCCGCCCGACGGCCCGCGCAGCGACCTCGCGATCCTGCGCGCGCTCGCGCTGCGTCTAGGACGCCCCGAGGGCGCGTGCGGCGAGGATCCTGAAGTGGTGTTCGACGAGCTGCGGCGCGCCTCGGCCGGCGGCGCCGCCGACTATGCCGGCGTCACCTACGCGCGACTGCGCGCCGGCGAACGACTGCAATGGCCGGTCGCTTCCGTCGATGACCATGGCGTTCCGGCGCTCTTTACGCACGCGTTCCCGACCGACGACGGCCGCGCGCGCTTTGTTCCGGTCGAGGCGGTCTCGAGCGCCGAAGAGCCCGATGCGCAGTATCCGTGGCACTTCACGACCGGCCGTCTACGCGAGCACTATCTCTCCGGCACGCAGACGCGGCGCGTCGCGACGCTCGCCCGCGCCGCGGCGGAACCGCACGTCGAGATGCATCCGCGCCTCGCCGGGCTCATCGGCGTCGGCGAAGGAGACGGCGTGAAAATCGTATCCAGGCGTGGCGCCGTCGTTTTGAAAACAAGAATCACGGACGGCATCCGTCCCGACACGCTCTTCGCCCCGTTCCACTGGGGCGGCGTGCTCACCGTGAACGATCTGGTCGATCACCGCAGCGACCCGTACTCGGCGATGCCGTCGTTCAAGGCTTGCGCGGTGCGGGTCGAGCGCGTGCCAAACGCATAGCGTTTTCGCCGACACGCTCGACATTTCGCCATTTTTTGCACGGGTGCGACACGGTACGCTGCTGTGCGTAAGACGTATCGTTCCTACCGTGTGAGGAACCCGTGCAGCACGACGCCGCGCGCCGCGCGCCACGAACGCTATTCGCCGCGTTCGTCCATTTCGACGTATCCTTCATGGTCTGGGTCCTGCTGGGCCCGCTCGCGCTGTTCATCGCGCGCGATCTCGACCTGTCGATCACGCAGAAGGCCTTTCTGGTCTCGGTCCCGCCGCTCGGCGGCGCGTTCTTCCGCGTGATCCTCGGCTATCTCTCGGATCGCTTCGGTGCGAAGCGCACGGGGACGCTCTCGATGGCGCTCACGCTCGTGCCGCTGCTGCTCGGCTGGGCGCTCGGGACGTCGTTCGCGATGCTCGTCGTGTGCGGCTTGCTGCTCGGGATCGCCGGCGCGAGCTTCGCCGTCGCGCTGCCGATCGCAAGCCGCTGGTATCCGCCCGAGCGGCAGGGGCTCGCGATGGGGATCGCCGGCGCGGGGAACTCCGGCACGGTGCTCTCGACGCTCTTCGTGCCGATGATCGCCGCGCGCGTCGGCTGGCATGCGACGATGCTGCTCGCCGCGATCCCGGTGCTGCTCGCGCTCGCGGTCTGGATCGTCTTCGCCTCCGACAGCCCGACGCACCCGAAGCCGCGCACGCTCGCGGAGTACGCCGGCGTGCTGCGCCACGGCGACACGTGGTGGTTCTGTTTCTTCTACTCGATCACGTTCGGCGGCTTTCTCGCGCTCGCGAGCTACCTCGCGATCTACTTCAACACCGCCTACGGCGTCGACAAGGTGAAGGTCGGGATGCTCGTCGCCGCGGCGACGCTCGCCGGAAGCGGGATGCGCCCCGTCGGCGGGTGGATCGCCGATCGCATCGGCGGCGTCAACCTCGCGCGCATCGTCTACGTCGCGTTCGCGGTGTGCGCGCTGATGATCGCCGCGCAGCCCTCGCTGCCGCTCTGCCTCGCGATCGTCATCATCGCGACCGGACTGCTCGGGATGGGGAACGGCGCGGTGTTCCAGATCGTCCCGCAGCGCTTTCCCGCCGAGATCGGGATCATCACGGGGATCGTCGGCGCCGCCGGCGGGATCGGCGGCTTCTATCTTCCCAACGTGCTGGGCGTCCTGCGCGCCGCGACCGGGACGTTCGCCGCCGGCTTCATCGCGTTCGCCGTGCTCGCGTTTGCGGGCGCCCTGCTGATCACGCTGACGGGCCGCGTCTGGTCGCGGACGTTCCTCACCGCGCGAAAGACGGCGTTCGCGTTCGCTCTCGAGGAAGGATGATCGAACGATGGCAGTTCTTCGCATCGAAGACGTGAAACGGGCCGGCGTCGCGATCGACGTCGACGCGTTGGCGCAAACCGGGTTCGCGTCGATCTCGGACGAGGATCGGTATCGCCTCAAGACGCAGGGGATCTGCGCGCAGCGCCAGGTCGGCGTGTTCATGCTGCGCATCCGCGTCCCGGGCGGGAAGGCGAACGTCGCGCAGCTGCGGCGCGTCGCCGAGCTGGCCGACCGCTACGGGCACGGTGGATTGCACGTCACGTCACGGGGCGGGCTCGAGCTGCACCACGTCGACATCGCCGACGTGCCGGCGGCGTGGAGCGCGCTCGCCGAGGTCGGACTGACGACGAAAGGCACCTGCGGAGACACGATCCGCAACGTCGTCGTCTGTCCGCACGCGGGGACGTACGCCGGTGAGGTGTTGCCGCCCGAGCCGTTCGCGCGGCTCCTCCACGACCAGATCGTCGCGATCAGCGACGCGACGAACATCTCGCGGAAGATGAACGTCGCGATCGCGTGCTCGCCCGAGTGCGACGATCACGTTGCGACGAGCGACATCGGCTTCGTCGCGGTCGAACAGCCGGACGGCCCGCCGGGCTTCGCGCTCTGGGGCGCGGGCGGGCTGGGTGCCGCGCCGCGGCTGGCGATCGAGATCGCGCCGTTCATCGCGCAGGAAGACATCCTGGCTGCCTTCACCGCGCTGGTCGCGTTCGGCGAGAAGTACGGGAACCGCCAGAACCGGGCGAAGGCGAAGATCAAGCTGCTCGTCGAGGCGTGGGGCGAGGAGCGCGTGCGCGAGGTCTTCGCCGAAGAGTTCGCAGCCGCGAAGGCGCAGGCGTTTCCCGCGCTCTCGTTCGCGCCCGCGCACGAGCGCCGTACCGTTCCGGCGGCGGAGGTGGGCGGTCCTACCGAGCAGCGCCAAGCGGGGCTCTTCACGATCCCCGCGCTCATCCCGATGGGCGAGCTGACGAGCGACGCGGCGCGCGCGCTCGCCGACGCATCGGAGCGGTTCGGTGACGGCGTCGTCCACCTCACGCCCGACCAGAACGCGGAGCTGCACGACGTCCCCGACGAGCGACTCGCCGATGCGATCGCGACGCTGGAGTCGCTCGGAATGCGCACGCGCGGGCGTGGCGGGATCGCGGACGTGCTCTCGTGCGTCGGGTTGGAATATTGCGCACTCGCGGTCGCCGGGTCGATGACGCTCGGCGAGGAGATCGCGCGCGCGATGGAGCCGCGGCGCACCGATCCGCGCTACGCCGACTTCCGGATCCACGTCTCGGGGTGCCCGCACTCGTGTGCGAAGCACCAGGTGGCCGACATCGGCCTCGCCGGCGGGATGACGGAGTTCGAAGGCGAGCGCGTCGAGGCATTCGTCCTCTATCTGGGCGGAAACGCGCGCGAGCGCCGGCTCGGCGTCACGTACGCGCGCAAGATCCCCCGCGCGCGTGTCATCCCCGCGATCGAAGCGCTGCTGCGTTTGTACGAGCTCGGGCGCGACGGGGAGGAGCGCTTCTCCGAAACCGTCGCGCGCCTGGGACCGCAGACGTTCTTCTGCGTCGTCTCGGCGGCGATCGACGGCGTGCGCCCGGAGCCCGACGTCACGGCGGGGGAGCTGGTCGTCATCGGCAACGGGATGGGTGGTGCGCGGCTCGTCGAGGAGATTCGCCGCCGCGGCGGCGAGTCGCTGCGGATCACCGTCTACGGCGACGAGGCGGGCGGCAACTACAACCGGATCATGCTTTCCGGCGTGCTGGGCCGTCATCGCTCGGCGGACGAGATCGTCACGCACCCGCCGGGGTGGTACGAGCAGCACGACGTGACGCTTCGCAGCGGGGTGCGGATCACGCAGGTCGATCGCGAGCGGCGCGTCGTCGTCGACGAGGCGGGCAACGAGCAACGCTACGACGCCCTGGTGTTCGCGACCGGCAGCCGTCCGTTCGTGCCGCGCATCGAGGGGCGCGAACATGCGCGCGTGCGAGTCTTCCGCACGCTCGCCGATTGCCGCGAGCTGCACGACGCCGCGGCGTCGGCGAAGCGCGCCGTCGTGCTCGGCGGAGGGCTGCTGGGGCTCGAAGCGGCGAGCGGTCTGCGCTCGCTCGGGCTCGAGGTCACCGTTCTGCACCTGATGCCGACGCTGATGGAGCAGCAGCTCGATCCCGGCGCGGGTGAAGCGCTGCGCGCGCGGATCGAGGGCCTCGGGATCGCCGTGCGCACCGCGGCGCGCGCCACCGAGATCCGCGCGCTCGATGCCGAGCGCCTCGCCGGCGTCGTGCTCGACGACGGGACGCTCGTCGCGGCCGATCTCGTCGTCATCTGCTGCGGGATCATCCCGAACGCGGAGCTGGGCCGCGCCGCCGGGCTCACCGTCGAGCGCGGGATCGTCGTCGACGACGGATTGCGCACGAGCGATTCGGCGATCTACGCCGTCGGCGAGTGCATCGAGCACCGCGGCCTGACCTACGGCCTCGTCGAGCCGGTGTGGGAGCAGTGCCGCGTCCTCGCGGACCGTCTCACCGGGACGGCCTCGACCTACCGCGGCTCGAAGGTCTCGACGCGCCTCAAGGTCGCCGGCGTCAACGTCGTCGCGGTCGGCGAACGCGATCCGCAGCCGGGCGACGGGGTCGCGATGGCGATCGAGCCGGACGGGCGCTATCGGCGCGCGATCGCGCGCGGCGGGTTCCTCGTCGGCGCCCAGGTCGTCGGCGACGCCGCCGCGGCCGCCGCCTTCGCGAAGGCGTACGATCGCCGGGCGCCGCTCGCCGGAAGCGTCGGCGCGTTCGTCTTCTCGATCGACACGCTCGTCGAGCCGCGCGCGGCGGCCCCCGACGGCGGCGACGAGCAGATCTGCGTCTGCAACGACGTCGCGCGGGGCACGATCGAGGCCGCAATTGCGAACGGCGCGACGACGATCGATCTCATCGGCGAAGCGACCGCTGCCGGGACGAGCTGCGGCACGTGCCAGCCGCGCTTGAAGAAGCTGCTGGAGACGACCGGTTCCGGGAAGCGCGACCTGACCGCAGCCTGAGCTGCCGAAGTCCAATCCCGCCGTATCGCGGCGGATTGGACTTCTCGTCACGGTAAACGGGGGGTCCACGGCCTACCATGGGCGACATGGCCGACTACCTCGCGGCGCTCGGTGAGCGCGTCCTCCTCTTCGACGGTGCGATGGGCACCCAGCTGATGGGGCTGCATCTCTCCGACGAGGATTTCGGGGGCCCCCAGTATCACGGCTGCAACGAGGCCCTCGTCCTTTCACGGCCCGACGTGATCGAGCGGATCCACCGCAGCTACTTCGAGGCCGGTGCGGACGTCGTCGAGACCGACTCGTTCACCGCCTCGCGGCTCAAGCTCGACGAGTACGGCTTGGGCGCGAAGACGCGCGAGGTCAACGTCGCCGCGGCACAGATCGCGCGCCGTGCCGCCGACGCGTTCGCGACCCCCGCGTGGCCGCGCTTCGTCGCCGGTTCGCTCGGGCCGACCGGGATGCTGATCTCCTCGTCCGATCCGGCCCTCTCGAAGATCACCTTCGACGAGCTGGCGGCGCTCTACGAGGAGCAGTCCGAGGCGCTGATCGAGGGCGGCGTCGACCTGCTGCTGCTCGAGACGAGCCAGGATCTGTTGGAGATGAAGGCCGCGATCGCGGGGATCACGCGCGCCTTCGCGCGCGGCGTGCGGCGCGTCCCGATCCAGGCCCAGGCGACGCTCGACGTCACCGGCCGAATGCTGCTGGGGACCGACATCAGCGCGGTCTGTGCGACGCTCGACGCGCTGCCGATCGACGTGATCGGCCTCAACTGCTCGACCGGCCCCGCGCACATGCGCGATCCGATCCGCTACCTGGTCGAGCGCTCACGCTGCTTCGTGTCCGTGATCCCCAACGCGGGGCTGCCGCGGATGGGCCCGAAGGGCGAGACGATCTATCCGGAGACGCCGCGCGAGATGGCGGTCGAGCTGAGCGCGTTCGTGCGCGACTTCGGCGTCAACGCGATCGGCGGCTGCTGCGGAACGACCCCCGAGCACATCGCCGCGTTCCGCGCGGGGCTCGACGCGCTGCGCGCCGAGGGACGCGCCGTACGTCTCCCCGCGCCGCAGCCGCTGCAGTACGCCGCCTCGGCGATGACCGCCGTCGCGCTCGAGCAGGAAGGGACGGTGCTGCTGATCGGCGAGCGCGTCAACAGCCAAGGCTCGCGCAAGATCAAGCGGCTCCTGCTCGCCGACGACTACGACGAGATCACGCTCGTCGCGCGCGCGCAGGTCGAGGGCGGCGCGCATTTGCTCGATGTCTGCACCGCGCTGACCGAGCGCACCGACGAGGACGTGCAGATGGCGACGATCGTCAAGCGCCTCGCGCAGTCCGTCGAGGCGCCGCTCGTGATCGATTCCACCGAGCCGAAGGTGATCGAAGCCGCGCTGAAGATCTACGCGGGGCGCGCGGTCGTCAACTCCGTGCATCTCGAGAACGGGCGCACGAAGATCGACACGGTGATGCCGCTCGTGCGCGAGGCGGGCGCCGCGGTCGTCGCCCTGACCATCGACGAGGAGGGGATGGCGAAGACCGCAGAGCGCAAGCTCGCCGTCGCAACGCGCATCCACGAGATCGTCACGCGCGACTACGGTCTGCCGCCGGGCGCGCTGATCTTCGACGACCTCACCTTCACGCTCGCGACCGGCGATGCGGAGTACGTCGACTCCGCCGTCGAGACGATCGAAGGGATTCGCCTCATCAAGCGTGAGCTGCCGGGCGTCTTGACCTCGCTCGGGGTCTCGAACGTCTCGTTCGGGCTCAAGCCGGCAGCGCGACACGTGCTCAACTCGGTGATGCTGCACCACTGCGTCGAGGCCGGGCTCGACATGGCGATCGTCAACCCCGCCGACATCACCCCGTACGCGGAGATCGACACCCAGGAACGCGAGCTGTGCGACGATCTCGTCCTCAACCGCCGCGCCGACGCGCTGCAGCGCCTGATCGAACACTTCGAGGCGAAGACGCCGGCGGCCGGCAACGGCGCGGCCGCCGCGCTCGACGAGGACGCCGACGCACCGGTCGAGGTGCGCATCCACAACGCGATCCTGCGCCGGCGTAAGGACGGGATCGAGGCGAAGATCGACGAGGCGCTGCAGACGCGCGATCCCGTCGACGTGCTCAACAACGTGCTGCTCCCCGCGATGAAGGACGTCGGCGACAAGTTCGGCGCGGGCGAGTTGATCCTGCCGTTCGTGCTGCAGTCGGCCGAGGTGATGAAGAAGGCCGTCGCGCACCTCGAGCAGTTCCTCGAACGCAAGGAGGGCGTGAGCAAGGGTGTCGTCGTGCTCGCGACCGTCTTCGGCGACGTCCACGACATCGGCAAGAACCTGGTCGGGACGATCCTCTCCAACAACGGCTACACCGTGCACGATCTGGGCAAACAGGTTCCGGTCGGCACGATCCTCGACAAGGCCGTCGAGCTGAACGCCGACGTGATCGGGCTCTCCGCGCTCCTCGTCTCGACCTCGAAGCAGATGCCGGTTCTCGTCAAGGAACAGGCCTCGCGCGGGCTCTCGTATCCGGTCGTGATCGGCGGCGCGGCGATCAATCGCGACTTCGGGCGCCGCATCGCCTACGTCGACGAGAACCGCTTCTTCGACCCCGGCGTCTTCTACGCGAAGGACGCGTTCGAAGGCCTGGAGATCCTCGACGCGCTCAGCGACATCGCCTCGCGCACGAACCTGCTGGAACGCGTCCGGCTGGAGGCCGAGAACCTGCGCGTGAAGGACGCCGGCGCGCTCGCCGCGCCTTCGGCGAACGGCCGGACCGCGCGCGCCGAGGTCGGCCCCGCCGACGTCCCGGCCGCGCCGTTCTTCGGCCCGCGCACGCTCACGCACGTCGATCCGCGCGAGCTGTGGGACTGCTTCGACCTGCGCAGCCTCTACCGGCTGTCCTGGGGCGGCGCGAGCACCAAGGGCGACCAGTGGGAGAAGCTGCTGGCCGAGGAGTTCGCGCCGCGCCTCGAGCGCTATCAGCGGCTGGCGGAGCGCGAGCCCGTCCTCGACCCGCGCGTCGTGTACGGGTACTTCCCGGCCGCCGGGCTCGGCGACGACGTGATCGTCTACGATCCCCACGACCGTACGCGGGAACTCGCGCGCTTCACCTTCGCCCGCCAGGCAGGCGGCGAGCATTTGTGCCTGGCCGACTACGTCCGCGAGCCGGAGGGCGGTGGGGCGAGCGACGTGATCGCGCTCCAGGTCGTCACCGTCGGCGAGGAGCCCGCCCGCCGGATCGAGGCCTTCCAGGCCGCGAACGACTACAGCGAGTCGTACTTCCTGCATGGCTTCTGCGTGCAGGCCGCCGAGGCGCTCGCCGAGCGCACCCACCGCCGCATACGTGAGGAGCTGGGGCTTCCGGCCGAGCGCGGGAAGCGCTATTCCTGGGGCTACGGCGCATGCCCCGACCTCAGCCAGCACGAGATCGTCTGGCGGCTGCTCGACGTCGAGAACGCGATCGGCGCGACGCTGACCGCCGCGTACCAGATCGTCCCCGAGCAGTCGACGGCGGCGATCACGATCCACCACCCCCGCGCCGCCTACTTCAACGCGGCGGCGGTGCGGGAGCTCAGCGCGGTTTCGACGTAGCGCATTTCCGCCTGCGCGACCGCGACGCAGGTCTGCGGTGGCTCAGCCGGCGATCGCCGTTTTCGGCAGCAACGCGTCGAGGCCGAAGGCGGTGATCGTTCCGCGCTGGATCGGTGCGACCGCGGCGTTGATCGCCGCCACCGGCGAATCGTCCGGCACCAAGGTGCGCAGGGGGCGCGTTCCGGCCGGCCGCTGCGCCAACGCGAAGATCGCTTCGGCGACCTCACGCGAATCGCGGCCCTCCGTTGCCTGAGCGAGGGCGCCGAAGATGTTCGCCGCGAGCGGCGTGACCTCGCCGTATCCTTCCAGGCGTTGCGGATCGTCGGGCTCGGTGCGCGAGTTCGAGATGTTCGTTTCGTATGCGCCGGGTTGAACGATCGCGACGTCGATCCCGAACGGCGCGAGCTCGTACGACGCGGTCTCGGCGAGCGCTTCGAGCGCCCACTTCGAGGCGGCGTAGACGCCGCCGAACGGGATCACCAAACGTCCGACGACCGACGAGACGAACACGACGAGGCCGCTGCGGCGCTCGCGCATCGCCGGCAAGAAGGCACGATTGACGCGCAGCGCTCCGAAGACGTTGACGTCGAACTGCTTACGTGCGGTCTCGGGCGTGAACGATTCCAGCACGCCGAAGAACGCGGCGCCGGCGTTGTTCACGAGAACGTCGACCGGGCCGGCGGCGAGAATCTCCGCGGCCGCGCGATCGACGGACGCTTGATCGGTGACCTCGAGGTCGACGACGCGAATGCCGCGCGCTTCCAATTCGCCGGCGGCTTGCGCGTGGCGGCCGCGCGGATCGCGAATCGTCGCGAACACGCGCCAGCCCGCAGCGGCGAAACGCTCTGCGGTATCGCGTCCGAAGCCGGAGCTCGCTCCGGTGACGACGACGGTCTGTTGCTGAGACATGGTACTCCCTGTGCGGGGTGGATCGGCCATCGAACAGCCGACGGAAACACTGTAGGAGTAAAACTAACAAAAGGGAAGTACTTACCGAAAAGTTAGCTATCCGCGTCCTCAATCACCCGCGCGTGCCGGCGAAAGCGTCTCGGCGAGGAGAGCGTAGCTGGGCGTCGGCCGTCCCCACGACAGGGAGCCGCCGAGCGGGACGCCTCGGCGGTCTTTCGGCCATTTGGCAACCTCTGGACCCGGGCCGTTCGCCCCTGGGCCGTAGAGGGGCTGTCCTGGGTACGCCCTCGCAGGGCGGTTCGGATGCGCGGGCGTACTCCCGCCCGATTCGATCCCCGTCCCAGGAGTCGCTATGCGTCTGTCCTCGTTTAGCCGTACCTTCGGTGCGGTCACGATCGCCCTGGCCCTCGCCGCGTGTGGAAACTCGGGCTCCTCATCGTCCTCCGGAGGCGGCGGCGCGGCGCCGAGCGGGGACGTCATCAAGATCGGGATCGACATGCCGATGAGCGGCGCCGACGCCTCGATCGGCGTCCCCACCTCCAACGGCGCGATCCTGGCGATCGAGGAAGCCGAGAAGAACGGCTTCGCCGGCGGCAAGTTCAAGCTGGAAAGCTCGCTCCTCGACGACTCGGTGCAGGGCAAGCACGACCCCGCCGCCGGCGCCCAGAACGTCAAGACGTTCATCGCCGACTCCGCCGTGCTCGCGATGATCGGGCCGTTCAACTCCAACGTCGCGAAGTCGGAGATCCCGCTGACGAACGACGCCGGGCTCACGCAGATCTCGCCGGCGAACACCAACGACGGCCTGACGATCGGCGACGACGCGCGCAAGCTGCGCACCGCGAACCCCGACACCAACGCCTACTTCCGCGTCTGCACCCGCGACTCGAAGCAGGGCTCGGCGCTGGCGGAGTTCGGGCAGAAGCTCGGCTACAAGCGCGCCTTCATCATCGACGACAACGAGACGTACGGCACGGGGCTCGCGAACGTGTTCGAGGCGTCGTTCAAGCAGCTCGGCGGGACGGTGCTCGGCCACGAGCACATCACGGCCAACCAGCAAGACTTCAAGGCGCTGCTCACCAAGGCCAAGGCGCTGAACCCCGACGTGGTCTTCTTCGGCGGGAACACCTCGACCGGCGGCGGACTCCTGCGCCGCCAGATGTCCGACGTCGGGATGGCGAGCGTCGGCTTCATGGGCGGTGACGGCATCGCGGACGACGAGTTCGAGAAGGTCGCGGGGCAGAGCGCCAACGGCGCCTACATGAGCGTCGCGGCGCCCGACGCGACCAAGCTGCCGACGGCGAAGGACTTCGTCACGGCGTACCAGGCGCGCTTCAAGACGCCGGTCGGCCCGTATTCGGCGAACGCCTACACCGCGGCGAAGATCGAGATCGCGGCGATCGAGAAAGCGATCAAGGACAACGGCGGCAAGATGCCCACGCGTGCCGACGTGCTCAAGAACGTCGCGACGACGAGCAACTTCGACTCGCCGATCGGCAAGATCGGTTTCGACTCCGCCGGCGACTCGACCGCGCCGATCCTCTCGCTGCTCAAGGTCCAAGGCGGCCAGCGCATCACCGTCGACCAGCTGACACTGAAAACCTGATCTTGGACGTCTTTCTCCAACAGCTCATCAACGGGCTTTCCCTGGGTGGGATCTACGCGCTGATCGCGCTCGGCTACACGATGGTCTACGGGATCATCGAGCTGATCAACTTCGCGCACGGCGACGTGTACTCGCTCGGAACGTTCTTCTCGCTCGCGATCCTCGCGCTGCTCGGCGTGACCGGGGTCGTCACCGGACCGATGCTGATCGTCGTCGTCGCGGTGACGATCCTGGGCGCGATGCTCCTGTGCGGCTTGACGGGCGTGATCATCGAGCGGCTCGCCTACCGGCGGCTGCGCAACGCGCCCAAGCTGGCCCCGCTGATCACCGCGATCGGGATGTCGTTCATCCTCGAGAACGTCATGCAGTACTGGCGTGGGCCCTCGCCGGTCCCGTTCCCGCAGGTCATTCCGAACCCGCAGTTCACCCTGGGCGCCATCACGATCCAGAGCAAGCAGATCATGGTGATCCTGCTCGCGGTCGTCCTGATGATCGTGCTGCAGACCTTCGTCTACAACACGCGCCTGGGCAAGGCGATGCGGGCGACCGCGCAGGACAAGGACGCCGCGCAGCTCATGGGGATCGACATCAACACGACGATCGCCCTGACGTTTCTGATCGGCTCGGCGCTGGCCGGGGCGGCGGGCTTCGTCTCGGGCGTATACTACGGCTCCGCCTGGTTCTTCAACGGCTTCGCGGCTGGGCTGAAGGCGTTCACGGCCGCGGTCCTCGGCGGGATCGGCAACCTCGCCGGCGCGATGCTGGGCGGGTTCCTGATCGGCCTGATCGAGGCGCTCACAACGCAGTTCATCAGCGACCAGTGGTCGAACGTCGTCGTGTTCTCCGTGCTCGTGCTCGTCCTGATCTTCCGGCCCTCCGGACTGCTCGGCGAGTCGCTTCCGAACAAGGTGTGATGAAGCTCAAGCCCGGGGTCCGCAACGCGGCGCTCGCGTTCGCGGTCGCCATCGCCCTGCCGTTCATCGGTCACAACGGCGGATTCACCAACTTCCTTGCCGATGCGGGCGCGTTCGTGCTGCTCGCGCTCGGCTTGAACGTCGTCGTGGGTTTCGCCGGCTTGCTCGACCTGGGCTACGCCGCGTTCTTCGCGATCGGCTCGTACGCGTTCGCGATGCTCGCCTCGCCGCAGTTCGGGATCCACGTCCCCTTCTGGCTGGTGCTGTTCATCGCGGCGGGGATCGCGGCCGTCTTCGGGATCCTGCTGGGAGCACCGACGCTGCGGTTGCGGGGCGACTACCTCGCGATCGTGACCCTCGGCTTCGGCGAGATCGTCCCGCAAACGTTCCTCAACCTCACGCAGTGGACGGGCGGGCCGAACGGGATCGGCTCGCTCGACCAGCCGACGATCTTCACCTACAAGTTCGGCTTCGATCCGCTGCCCTATTACTTCATGGTGCTCGCGCTGATCGGGCTCGTCGTCTGGGTGGCCAACAACCTGCGCGAGAGCCGCCTCGGACGCGCCTGGATGGCGATTCGCGAGGACGAGCTGGCGGCGGCGCACATGGGGATCAACACGACGACGACCAAGCTTGCCGCGTTCGCGATCGGCGCGTCGTTCAGCGGCCTGGCGGGCTGCGCGCTCGCCTCGAAGCTGCAGCTCGTCTCGCCCGACCAGTTCGGATTCAACGTCAGCGTCTTCATCCTGGCGATGCTGGTGCTGGGCGGGATGGGGAACATCCCGGGCGTCGTCGTCGGGAGCCTGATCCTCTCCGCGCTCGAGCGCTTCATCCTCCCGCAGGGGACGAACTTCTTGCACAACGCCGGGATCAACGTCGACCTGACCAACTCGCGCTTCCTGATCTACGGCGTGATCCTCGTCGCGATGATGCTCTTCCGACCGGAGGGCCTGCTGCCGAGCCGCCAGCGCAAGGCCGAGCTGCACGCCGCCGAGGGCGACGCGAACGTCGCCGCCGCGGAGCAGACGCTCTACACGGAGGCGGTGCACTGATGGCGCTCCTGGCACTCGAGGGCGTCACGCAGCGCTTCGGCGGTCTGGTCGCGATCAACGAGCTGAGCTTTGCGATCGAGCCGGGGACGATCGTCGCGATGATCGGCCCGAACGGGGCCGGGAAGTCGACCGTCTTCAACGTCGTCACCGGGATCTACAAACCGAACGCCGGAACGATCTCCTTCGAGGGACGTGCGATCACCGGACGCACGACGAGCGCGATCGCGAGCGCCGGGATCGCGCGCACGTTCCAGAACATCCGACTCTTCGCGTTCATGTCGGCGCTCGAGAACGTGATGACCGGCGAGCATGCCCGCCTGCACGCGAATCTCGTCGACTCGCTGCTCCATACCGGCCGCCAGCGCAAAGAGGAGATGGCGGCGCGGGATCGCGCGCGCGAGCTCCTGCGTTTCGTCGGCCTCGAACGCGCCGCCGACACGTACGCGCGCAACCTCGCCTACGGGATGCAGCGCCGCCTCGAGATCGCGCGCGCGCTGGCGAGCGAGCCGAAGCTGCTGCTGCTCGACGAACCCGCGGCCGGGATGAACCCGAGCGAGAAGCGCGAGCTGATCGCGTTGATCCGCGCGATCCGCGAGCGCGGCGTCACCGTCTTCCTGATCGAGCACGACATGGGGCTCGTGATGGAGGTCAGCGAGCGCATCACCGTGCTCGACCACGGCGAGAAGATCGCCGAGGGCGAGCCCGCGAGCGTGCGCAACGATCCGCGCGTCATCGAAGCCTACTTGGGGAAACCGGCCTGATGGCGCTCCTGGAAGTCGAGAACCTCGTCGCTCGTTACGGGCGGATCACCGCGCTCGAAGGGATCTCGCTCACCGTCGAGGAGGGCGAGATCGTGACCCTGATCGGCGCGAACGGTGCCGGAAAGACGACGACGCTGCGCTCGATCAGCGGGCTGGTGCGTGCGGCTTCAGGGTCGATCCGCTTCGACGGGCGCGACGTCACCAAGCTCGCGCCGAGCGCGATCGTCCGCGCCGGGATCGGTCACGCGCCGGAAGGGCGGCGCGTCTTTCCGCGCATGACGGTGCGCGAGAACCTGGAGATCGGCGCCTACACGCGGCGTTCGCGCGCCGAGATCGCGGCCGACCTCGAACAGGCGCTGACCGCCTTTCCGCGCTTGCGGGAACGCTACGAGCAGAAGGCCGGGACGATGTCCGGCGGCGAGCAGCAGATGCTCGCGATGGCGCGCGCGCTGATGTCGCGGCCGCGCTTGCTGCTGCTCGACGAACCGTCGCTCGGGCTCTCGCCGCTCTTGGTCCAGACGATCTTCGGCGTGATCCGCGAGATCAACGCGCGCGGGACGACGATCCTGCTCATCGAGCAGAACGCGAGCCAGGCGCTGGCGGTCGCGAGTCGCGGCTACGTGCTCGAGGTCGGGCGGGTGGCGCAGAGCGGACGCGCGTCCGACCTCGCTGCCAGCGAGGCCGTGCGGGCCGCGTATCTCGGAGGAGCCGCGTAGCGAAACAATCCCCCGGGGACGGAGTGTAGGTATCGACGTGAACGGATTTGCGGGACAATCGCTGATCGCCCTGGTCGTCGTGGTCCTGGTGGTCTTTCGCTTCGCACGGCGCGAGCTCGTGGAACGCGTCGTTCGCGCGCGCACGCTGTGGATTCGGCCGGCGCTCCTCGCCGTGCTGACCGTGTATCTGGTCGCCCTCTCGTCCTCGCTGGACCCGCGGGGCGATGGCGAGATGCTCCTCTCCCTCGCCGGCGGCATCGTGCTGGGCGTGATCACCGGCGCGCTGATCGTGCGCAACACCCGCTTTCGCGCGGCCGACGTGCCGTGGTCGGTTCGCGTCCAGGGGAATCGCGTCACCTTCGGTATCTGGCTCGGCGCGCTCGCGGTCCGCCTCGTTGCGCGCTACGCATTTCCCAGCGGCGCCGATCCGCGCGCGCAGCTCCCGCTCAACTGCGGGACCGTGGCGCTCGTCGCCGCGGCGTTCGTCGTGATCGCGGTCGCCTTCTACGTCGAGATCCGGCGCTACGGCAGCGTCGTCGTGTAGCGTTCGCCGTTCGTTTTGCGCGATTTCGCGCGGTAGGCTTTCGCGTCGGCGATCCGCAGCGCGTTCTCGAACGACATCCCGTCCAGCGAGACGAACCCGAGCGAGGCGCCGAAGCCGTCGCCGCGCAGCCGCGCCGGCGTCTGGATCGCCGCGATCGCGGCGGCGAAGCGGTTCGCGAGCACGTCGGGAGGCGTTCCGTTCTCGCGCGTGACGACGACGAACTCGTCGCCGCCGACGCGCGCGACGAGTGCGCCGCGCGGCGCGAGCCGACGCAGCACGCCGGCCACCTCGACCAGGATGTGGTCGCCTGCGAGATGACCGAAGCGGTCGTTGATCGCCTTGAATCCGTCGAGGTCGACGTAGAAGAGTGCTCCGGACGCGATCGCCGCGACGCGCGCGTTGAGACCGCGGCGGTTGAGCGCGCCGGTGAGCGGATCATGGTCGGCTGCGGTCGTCGCCTCGTCCAGACGCTCTTCGAGCTTGCGCCGCTCCTGCACGACGTACCGCGCGCGCACGATCACGGCGAGGCCGAAGGCGAGCGCGTCGAGGGTCGTTGCGATCTCGAACAGCCAGCGGTCGAGGAACGGCTCGTGGAATGGGGTGAGCACGCGCGTCGCGCGGTAGACGACCCCGAGCGTGACGAACGCCAGCGCGCTCGCCAGCGTGAGTGCCGGCGGGAAGCGCCGCGCGCGCACGAGCGCGATCGCGACGAGCACGATCGAGCCGACGAGGAGGATCGGAGCGCGGTACGCTTCGGAGTGCGGCTGCAGCGCCGGAACGAGGGCGAACGCGAGTGCGCCGAAGAACGCCGGCGCGATCGCGGCGATCATCACCCAGAGCAGCCTGCGATCGTCGCGCCACAGCCGCAGGTAGACGGCGATGAAGCCGATCGAACCCAGACCGTTGATGCAGTCGAGCAGTACGAGCATCGGCAGGGCCGGGATCGCGTGCGGGAGCGGAAGGAGCTGATCGCGCAGGAGCTCCGTGAGCCCGAGCGTGACGACGTACAGCGCGTAGAACGGGACGCTCGGCTCGCGCGAGATCGTCCAGCCTGCGATCTGCAGCAGCAGCACGGCGAGCAACACGCCGAGCATGATCCCGTCTGCGCGCCCGGCCGCGACGGCGATGTCGGTCGACGGGTCGTCGGCGAGAATTCGCGGCACCCCGGCGTGCGCGGGCTCCAGGCGGACGGTAATCGGCTCGTCGGGGCGCAGGTCGTCGGGAAGCTGCACCGCGGTGACCCCGTGACCCAGCAGGGACGCTCCGAGCGGGATCGCCTGCCCGACCGTGCTCGTCTCTCCACGCACGGTGACGTGCATGCGCTCGACGCGCTGAGGCCCGACGACGAACGCGCGACCGTTGCGCGTCACGTGCAGCACGAAGACGCCGCGCTCGGAAGGGACGGCGAGGGCGGGGACGGCGGAAGCGAGGGCGAGGCCGAGGAGGAACGCGAGCAGGCCCGCCCTCCCGGCAAGACGTGCCATCGGTGAATGGTACGTTCGGCGCAGCCGGCCCCCGCTCCCCGACCGCAGGGCCGAGCGCTCGGGAGTCGCCTTACGGCGCGGCGAGGTAGCCGAACAACGCGCGCGCTGTCCGCGCCTCGAGCTGCGTGCAGCGCCTCGGGCAGGCGGCCGTCGGGCGCGTCCCGCAGCAGCCAGCCGCTCCTCTTCGAGGTCGAGCAGCCGTGCGAGGCGCGGACGGCGCAGCTGATGCGCAACGGCAGCGCGGATCATGCCGCGCAGGGCACTTCGCCAGTCCTCGACCGCGGCGGCAGCCGCGACCGCTTCCAGAAGCGGGACGCGCTCACGTGCGATCAACGCGCTCGCGATCGCGTCCTTGCCCGGAAAGTACTGATAGAGCGAGCCGATGCTGACCCCGGCACGGCTGCGCGATCGCGTTGGCGGCGTGATCCGGGCATCGTCGAAATGCGAGTTGTTAACGTGAGCGCTCACCGATGAGCTCGCGACGGCGATCGTCCCACCGCGTGCAGACGAGACGGTCGAGCAGCTCGTGCAGCGCGTCGTCGCGGTGGGCGCGATCGGCTGGTCGGATGCCGAGGCGCAGCCCGACCTCCAGCGCCGGCCGGCCGATGACGAGACCTTCTGGATCTTCGATCCGATCGACGGTGCGTACCACTATCTGCAAGGGTTGCCGCTCTGGTCCTCGTCGCTGGCCTTGATCAGCGGCGGTCGCGCGGTGTTCGCGGTCGTCGCCACGGCGCTGCCGCCCTTCGGCTACGGCGATTTCGCGGAGCACGAGCAGGCGCGCGCGCTGCTCGGCGCCGTCGCCGAACGCGTCTTCGTCGTGCGCCAGATGGCCTCGGCGTCGCTGCACCTCGCCTACGTCGCCGCGGGACGCCTGGATGCGTATTGGGAGGTCGGCCGCGACGTGCACGACTGGGCCGCGGGCGCGCTCCTGGTGCGCGAATCGGGCGCGCAAATCACCGATCTGACCGGTGCGCTGCGCACGGTGCTGCGCGACGGCGCGCGTTAGAGCCCGGTTGCGCGCTTCTGCGATTTCGCGCGGTACGCTTTCGCGTCGGCCATGCGCAGCGCGTTCTCGAACGCGATCTCCGCGAGCGAGACGACGCCGAACGAGGCGCCGAAGCCGTCGCCGCGCAGCCGCGCGGGGGTCTGGATCGCCGCGATCCCCTCACCGAACCGCACGGCGAGCGCGTCGGCCTTGTCCGCGTCGCGCGTGACGACGACGAACTCGTCGCCGCCGATTCGCGCGATCAGCGCGCCTTCCGGCGCGAGCCGTCGCAGCACCTCGACGACCTCGATCAGCACGCGGTCGCCGGCGCTGTGGCCGAAGCGGTCGTTGATCGCTTTGAAGCCGTCCAGGTCGAGGAAGAAGAGCGTTCCGGACGTGATCGCCGCGACGCGCGAGAAGAGGCCGCGCCGGTTGAGCGCGCCGGTGAGCGCGTCGTGCTCGGCCGCCGTCGTCGCCGCGTCGAGCCGTGCCTCGAGCGCGCGGCGCTCCCGCACGACGTACCGCGCGCGCACGATCACGGCCAAACCGAAGAGCAGGGCGTCGGCGGTCGTCGTGATTTCGAACGTCCAGCGGTCCAGGAACGGGTCGGAGAAGGGCGTCACGTCGCGCACGACGCGGTAGACGACGCCCAGGAGGACGAACGCGAGCGCGCTCGCGAGGGTGAGCGCCGGAGGGAAGCGTCGCGCGCGGCGCAGCGCGACGACGAGCAGCACGACCGACCCGATGACGATCAGCGGCGCGCGAACCGCTTCCGAGTACGGCTGCAGCGGTTTCACCAGCGAGAGCGCGAGGCCGACGAGCACCTCCGGTGCCACGCCGCCGATCAGCAGCCAGAACAAGGGAGGATCGTCCGGCAGCAGCCGCAGGTAGACGATGATGAAGCCGAGCGCGGCGATCCCGTTGACGCAATCGAGGAAGAGCAGCATCGGCAGCGGTGGGATCGGCAGCGGAAGAAGCCCGTCGCGCAGCAGCTCGATCGCCGCGAACGTGAGGACGAACAGCGCGTAGAACGGGATGCTCGGCTCGCGGATGATCGTCCAGACGGCGATTTGGAAGACCAGTACCGTGAGCAGGACGCCGAACATGACCCCGTCGGCGTGCGCCGCGGAGATCCCGGTATCGACGGCCGGATCGTCCTCGACGATCCGGGGGCTGCCGGCGACGGGCGGCTCGACGCGCACGACGATCGGTTCGTCGGGCCGCAGATCCGGCGGAAGCTGGACGGCCGTGACGCCGTGACCCAGGCGCGATGCGCCGACGGGGATCGCCTCGCCGGCGACGCTGCGCACGCCGCGCACGACGACCGTCATCCGCTGCACGTGCTGCGGCCCGACGACGAAGGCCGGGCCCTCGTGCGTGACGTGCAAGATCGTTGCGCCGCTCTGGAACGTTGCGGCGCCGACCGGGGCGCAGAAGAAAAGGGTGAGGGCGAGAAACGTGAACAGCCCCGCCCTCCTGGCGAGACGTGCCATCGACGGACCCGCTGTTCGGCAGACGCCGTGTCGGCTCCCCGAGACTACACCTCGCTGGTGCGGCGACTGGCCTTCGCGCGATAGGCGTTCGCGCCGGCGATGCGCAGCGCGTTCTCGAACGGCATCCCGTCGAGCATGACGAACCCGATCGACGCGTGCGCCGCAACCGCGTCGGCGAAGCGGTTTGCGAGCACCTCGGGCCGGCCGGTCCCCTCGCGCGTCACGACGACGAACTGATCGCCGTCGATACGGGCGACCAGGGCGTATTCGGGCGCGACGCCGCGCAGCGCCGCGACCGCCTCGACCGGATCGCAGCCCTCGACGTCGAGGAAGAACAGGGTTCCCGACGCGCGTTTCGTCGCGGCGCGCGAGAAGAGTCCGCGCCGGTTAAGCGCGCCCGTGAGAGGATCGTGCTCGGCGGCCGCCGTCGCGACTTCGAGCCGCACCTCCAGCCCGCGGCGCTCGCGGACGACGTAGCGGGCACGCACGATGAGCGCGATACCGAACAGCAGCACGTCGGCGGCCGCCGCGATCTCGTACAGCCAACGGTCCAACAAGGGGGAGTCCAACCCCGTGAACTGGCGCAGTACGCGGTAGATGACGGCCAGCATCAGGAACCCGAACGCACTTGCGAGCGAGAACCCGGGGGGGAAGCGCCGAGCGCGCAAGAGCGCGATCGGAAGGGTCACGAGTATCCCGATCAGGAAGCTCGGCGCTCGCACGACCTCGGCGTAGGGCTGGAGGGCCGGGATCAGGGCGAACGCAATCGTAACGAGCGACTTCGGCGCCTCGACGGCGAGCAGCATCCAGAACATCCGGCGCGCGTCCTGCCAGAGGCGCAGATAGACGGTGACGAACCCGAAGCTGGCGATTCCGGTCAGCCCATTCAGGAAAGCGAACATCGCGAGCGGTGGGATCGCGTGGGTCGACGGGAGCATCCCGCCGCGCAGAAGCTCGCCCAGCCCGAGCGTGATCACGAAGGCGAGATAGAAGGGGATGCTCGGGTCGCGCGTGATCGCCCAGCCCGCGATCTGCAAGACCAGCACCGCGAGGAGGATGCCCAGCATCATCCCGTCGGCGCGTGCGGACGCGAAGCCGGTCGCGATCGCCGGATCGGCGGCGTAGGTCGGCGCTGCGGACCCGAGGGCGAGGGCGAAGCCGAGAAACGCGAGCAGGCTCGCCCTCCTGGCGAATCGTGCCATCGTCGCATATGGCGTTCGTCGCGCGAGGCACCATGTCCCCGAAGGGACTGATCAGTCCAGGAAGATGTCCTCGGCCAGCGGTGTTCCGGGCGCGACCGCGTAACCCGCGAAGTCGTCCGTCCCCGCCTCGCGCAGCACGTCCTCGTCGATCAGACACTCGCCGCTGCGCGTCCCGGTGAGGATGCGGTGGGCCGCGTCGGCGACGATCGCCGGTGTGCGTGAGGCGCGGATCATCGCCTCGCCCCCGAGCAGGTTCTGCACGGCGGCGGTCGCGATCGTCGTCTTCGGCCAGAGCGCGTTCGCCGCGATCCCATGCGGCCGGAACTCGGCGGCGAAGCCGAGCGTGAGCAGCGTCATCCCGTACTTCTTGAGCGTGTAGGCGGGGGCCGCGCCGAGCCACTGGGAGCCCAGCGCGATCGGCGGGGAGAGGGTGAGGACGTGCGGGTTGCGGCCGGCTTGCGCCGAGGCGAGGAGGTGCGGCAGGGCGGCGCGCGTGACGAGATAGGTCGCGCGCGGGCCGATCGCCTGCATCAGGTCGAACGCCTTGGTGTCGATCTGCGCGGTGCCGCCCAGGCGAATCGCGCTCGCGTTGTTGACGACGACGTCGATCCCGCCGAAGCGTTCGATCGCGGCCGAAACGGCGGCGCCGATCTGTTCCTCGGAGCGCACGTCGCAGGCGACGGCGAGCGCGCTCCCGCCGGCCGTCTCGATCTCGGCCGCCGCGCTGTGGATCGTCCCGGGGAGCTTCGGATGCGGTTCGACCGTCTTCGCGGCGACGACCACGTTGGCACCGTCGCGCGCGGCGCGCAGTCCGATCGCGAGGCCGATCCCGCGGCTCGCCCCGGTGATGAACAGCGTCTTGCCGGCGAGGCTCATGCGCGCGCGCTCCCGCGTTGGAAGAAGGCCGCCATCGCGGCGCGCGCTTCGCCGGAGGCGAGCCGTTCGCGAAAGACCGCACCCTCGCGCCGGATCGCCGCGACGATCTCCGCGCGGTCGTGGTCGACGAGCCGTTTCGTCGCGCGGACCGCCTCGCGCGGCTTCGCGGCGATCGCGCGTGCCGCTGCGAGCGCGACCGCGTCCAACTCGTCGTCGGCGACGACCGCCGTCACCATCCCCGCAGCATACGCGCCCGCCGCGTCGAGCGCGTCGCCCAGGTAGAGCGCGGCACCGGCGCGCGCGCGGCCGAGCGCGCGGGGAAGGAGCACGCTGCTCGCGTTCTCGGGGACGAGGCCCAGGTCGACGAAGGGGACGGTGAAGCGCGCCGTGGGTGCGGCGTAGACGAGATCGCAGTGCAGCAGCAGCGTCGTCCCGATCCCGACCGCGGCGCCGCGAACGGCGGCGATCAGCGGCACCTCGTTCCGCGCCAGCGCCATGAGGAACCGGAAGACCGGCGCCTCGTCATCGGCCGGCGGGTGGTCGAGAAAGTCGCGCAGGTCGTTTCCCGCCGTGAACGCCGCGCCGCGTGCCCCGAGGAGGACCGCGCCGACGCCGGCGTCGCACGCCGTCTCGAGGGCGTCCGCGAGCGTCGCGTACATCGCCGCGGTGATCGCGTTCTTCTTCTCGGGACGATCGAGCACGACGTGGCGGACGCCGTCGCTCTCCTCTACGGTGACGCCGGGCGCGGTCATCCCCGGCACTGCGCGCGCGAACGCGCGGTTCCCTCTACCGAGCGAGGAGAGCGGCGACGGCGAGCGCGGCGGGCGTCGTCGCGAGGCCGATCGCGGCGAACCGCAGCGGGTGCATCGCGATCCCGTTGCGGCGGAGGATCGCGAGCCACAGGACGGTCGCGAGCGAACCGTTCACGGTGAAGTTCGGACCGACGTTCACGCCGACGAGCGCGGCGGCGCTCAGGTGTGCGGGCGGGTGCGCGCTCCCGACGTATTTGCCCAGGTCGAGCCCGACCGGCAGGTTGTTGACGACGTTCGAGGCCAGCGCGCTGGCGGCGGCGATCCCGAGCTTCGCCGGCGGTTCGGCCGCGTGACCGGCCCACGCGAAGAGCGCGCGCGGGAGCGTCCCGGCGCCCGCGACGTCGAGCGCTTCGACGAGTACGAAGAGCCCCGCCGTGAGCACGACGACCGGCCAGGCGACGCCGCGGACCATCGCCAGCGGGGCGCGCACGTCGCGCGTCGCGGCGAGGAGGGTCGCCGCGACTCCGAAGGCCGCGCTCGTCGCGCCCAAGGGGCCGGAGCGCGCCGCGGTTGCGACGAGCGCGAGCGCCGCGAGGATCAGCATGGCGTTCGCCGCGGCGCGCGGCGGCGGCGCGACGCCGTCGTCGACGACCAGCGGCGCGGCGATCCGGCGCCGGAAGAACAGCGCGAGCGCGGCGTACGTGAGGACGACCGAGCCGAGCGAGGCGAGCGCGAACGAGCCGAGCCACGTCGCGAGCGGCGGCATCCCGTCGGCGAAGAAGAGCAGATTGGACGGGTTCGCGATCGGCAGGATGAAGCTCGCCGCGTTCGCCACGAGCGCGCAGGCGACGACGTACGGTTCGGGAGGCGCGTCGGTCCGTTTCAGCGCGACGAGGACGGCGGGCGTCAGCACGACGATCGTCGCGTCGTTGGAGAGAAACGCCGTCGTCATGATCCCCGCGCCGTAGACGAGCAGCAGCAGCCGTGCGCGCGAGCCGCGCGCCGCCCCGACCGCATGGGTCGCGATCCAGGCGAACACGCCTTCCTCGCGCGCGAACTCCGCGAGCGCCATCATCCCGACGAGGAAGAGGTAGACGTCGGTGCCGCGATCGAGGGCGCCGAGCGCGTCGCGCGGCGCGAGCGCACCGCTGAGCACGAGCGCGATCGCGCCGCCGGCCGCCCACCACGCCTCGTTGATGCGGAACGGCCGCACCAGCACGCCGAGCAGCGCCAGTCCGGCGATGACCGCTGCGATCAGTTCAGGCCTTGGCGGCGCGTGAGTGGAAGAGGTGCGCTCCGCCGTAGACGGGGTGCCCGCCGACGAGCGTCGCGAGCACCTGGTACTCGTCGTTCCAGATCGCGAGGTCCGCGCGCTTGCCGGGAGCGATCGTCCCCAGTTCGCGGTCGAGGCCCAGCAACTGCGCGGGGCTCCGCGTCGCCGAGATGACGGCGATCTCGAACGGGATGTCGGCGTACATCATCAGGTTGCGCACCGCCTGATCCATCAGCAGTGCGCTGCCCGCGATCGTCCCGTCCTCGGACCGCACGACCCCGCCCTCGATGCGGTAACCGCTCCCGGCCGGCGGCATGTTGTCGGTCGCGAGGACGAGCCGCTCGTGGAGCGTGCGGTAGAGCAGGTCCACCATCGGCGGCGAGACGTGATGCCCGTCGCAGATGAGCTGCACGGTCGTGCGCGACTCCTGCATGAACGCCGCGATGATCGAGGGATCGCGATGGTCGAGCGGGGGCATCGCGTTGAAGGCGTGCGTGAGCGTGCGGAAGCCCAGGCCGATCGCGAGCATCCCCTCGCGGTAGTGCGCCGACGTGTGGCCCGCCGAGCACACGATCCCCTGATCGTAGAAGAAGCGCGCGACCTCGTCGCCGCCGTCGACCTCGGGGGCCATCGTGACCATGACGAGTGCGCCGCGGCACGCCTCGATCATCTCCTGCGCGCGCTCGATCGTCGCGGGGAGGATCCATTCGGCGCGATGGACCCGCCGGAACTTCGGGTTGAGGAACGGTCCCTCGAAGTGGATCCCCAGACACCGCGCGCCGATCGGATCGCCGGCCTCGACGAGCTGGTTGGCGGTCTCGGAGATCTCCGCCGCCGCGTGCATCATCGACTCCCACGGCGCCGTCATGACTCCGGCGACGAATCCCGTCGCGCCTTGCCGCGCGTACGCGCGCGACGCGACCTCGACCGCGTTCCCTTGATCGCGGTTGAACAAGAACTCATCCGCGCCGTTCGTATGGACGTCGATCAAGCCGGGCGCGATGATCGCACCCTCGGGCGGCCGCACGTCGCTCGGGCCGTCCTCGGGAAGAATCCGGACGATTCGGCCACGTTCGACGGCGATCCGACCATGGGTCAGAGAACCGTCTCCGGGAGCGATCCGAGCGGGGCCGAGGATGAAGCTGTCGGACACGTCCGGTCCGATTCGGGGAGGCCCGCGGCGGCCCCCCTTGCGTGGACCGTGTTAACGCCGGCCGAACAGTCGCCCGAGGAACGAGCCGCGTTCTGCCTTTTCGCTTACCGGAGCGCGTTGCGCCAAGCGTTCGCGTTCCGCTTGCTCGCGCTCCGCTCGAGCGAGCCGCGCCATGTGCTCTTCGGCGTGCGCCTCGAGCGTCGCGCGCAGGGCGACGAGCTCGTTCCAGCCGGCCGGGGCGCGCTGCGCGTCGAGCGCCTCGCGATACTCGAGCGTCGAGGTGGTGAAGATCCGCTGCGGGACGATCGCGCGCTCGCGCAGGTAACGGTCGGCGAGCATCACCACGTTGCGCCGCTCGGCGGCGTCCTCATGGTCGGCGAGCGTGTGCACGAACGTCATCGGCTTCTGCGCTTGCGCGATCTGGCCGTACAGTTCGAGCTCGCGGTCGGAGAGCTGGCGTGAGAAGAGCGCCAGGATCTCGCTCGCCGACGACGCCGCGGCGCGCACGATCTCGGTCGCGAGCGGGAAGCCCGTATCGAACGGCGGCGCGTGCACGAGAACGAGCTGCTGCGGGAGGGTCCACGGGGTCTCGATCAGCAGCGGTGTGGTCGCCGCCGCGCTCAGGATCTCGCCGGTCGCGATTTCGTTCCAGCCGGCGTCGTCGCCGAGCGCGTAGGCGCGATGCGTCTCGCCGTAGCGGACGTGGACGGGGAACAGAAATTCCACCTCGCCGCCCTCGTCCGGAAGGACGCGCGAGCCGGCGATCGCGTTGATCAAGCTGGACTTGCCACGCTTGAACGCGCCCAGGACGACGACGCGCCAGCGCTCCGGCCGCAGGCCGTGCTCGTACGTCGTCGGGTCGAAGCGCGCCGTCTCGGCGGGCGAGACGCGCTCGCGTCCGGCGCCGGCATCGAGCGGGATCGCGGGGTCGGCCAGCTCGGCGCGTTCCGCGCGGCTCTCGCGCGCGAACATCTCGCTGCGCGTCTCGACGCGCGTGGCGAGCGCCCGCGCGGCGTCGGCACGCGCGCGCGCCTCCCGCGCGGCCGCGGCGCGGTCGCTGTTGCTCGCGTGGACGTCGAGCGCGCGCTCGATCGGCCCGAGCGCCTCGGCGCGCACGCGCGGCGCGAGCGTCGCGACGCGCGTGCCCAGACCGCGGGCGATCGCCTCGACCCGCGTCGCGATCCCCTCGACGTAGCCGGCCAGCTCGGCGTCGAACTCCCGGTACAAGCTCGCGTCCAGGTCGGCGAGCAGTTCGCGTTTCATGTAGACGCCGGCGGGGTGCGCGGCGAAGCGGCGCGCGATCGCGTCGACCAGACCGACGGCGGGACCGCCGAGCGCGCCGAGCACGATCGAGCTGCGCAGGCCGGTCTCGAGATCGGTGCTCCACGCGCCGCTCGACGGATCGGCCCCGAACGCGTGCGCCGCGTCTTCCGTGACGGGCAGACGTTCGACGGAGAGCGCCGTGAGCAGCGGTCCCAGGACGCCCTCGCGATCGGCGGTGCGTCCGGCCTCCACCACCTCGCTCGACGCGCCGCGCGCTTCGGAGCGCAGCCGTTTGGCGACCAGTTCCGCGATGTCGGAAGCGAACCGGCCGATCGCCGCGGCCAGGACGTCGTCGATGACGATGTGCAGCTTCGCCCGGTCGCGCAGCCGCGCGACGTCCGTCGTGTCGAAGGCGCGCAGCAGCGTGCGTTCGAGGCTCGCACGCGTCTGCGCGCCGCTCGTGCGCGTCGTCTCGGCGAGCGCGGCGCCCGTCTCGTTCAGGCGCGCGCGCGCGGCGTGCGCCGCGGCGTCGAACGCATCCAGGGCCGGAGCGATCGTCGCGCGGCGCATGCGCAGCTCGGCCTGCGGCGTCTCCAGCGCGCTCGCGGCGAACGCCAGCGCGTCGGCGGCGCGTGTCGCGACGCGACGCGCTTCGGCGGCGGCGCGCCGCAGACGCGAACGCCCGGTCGTCGCGACGAGCGAGGCGTCCAAGGCATCGAAGAACTCGCGGAACCGGCTCTGCGCGACGAGCTGTTCGTCGCCGCGCAGCAGCCCTTCGGCGTACTCGCGGGCCGAGAGCGGAAAGACCGGCGTGTCGGGCGCGTGCTTCGCCGCCTGCGCGACGATCCGTTGCGCCGCCGACTGCCACGCCTCACGGCCGCCCTCATGCATCCGCCACAGGTCGATCTTCGTCTGCACGATGAACACCGACTCGATGTAGCGCCGCACGATCCCGAGGAACGACGCGTCGCCCTCGGTGAACGGCTGTTGCGTGTCGATCAGGTAGAGCACCGCGTCGGCGCCGGGGAGATACGAGAGCGTCGCGCGGCGATGGGCGGGGTTGATCGAGGCGAGGCCCGGCGTGTCGGCGACCACGAAGCCGCTGCGCAGGAACGGCGAGTCGACGGCGACGCGCACGAGCGCGGGCGCCGCCGAGTCGTCGGCGTCGGTCGCGTCGTGAAGCTTGCCTTCCTCGGCGACGGCGACGAAACGTGAGAGGCGTCCGACGGGGACGCGCTCTTCGCGGCCGTCGGGGAAGACCGCGACCGCGGACTCCTCGCTCGCGTACGAGAGCTCGGTGATCGTCGCGGTCGAGGGGTTGATGTCGGTGGCGAGCAGGCCGACGATCCGCGTCCCGCCCGGCCGTTCTTCGAACGCGACCTTGCCGAGCAGCGCGTTGAGCAGGAACGACTTTCCGCTCGAGAACTCGCCGACGACCGCGAGGACGAAGCGCCCGTCGCGCAACCGTGAGACGACCCGCCGCAGCGCACCGGTATCCTCCGCGGCGTCGTGCCAGAGGCCGGCGTCGCCCACGAGCTCGAGCAGCTCGTCCAACGATGAAGCGACATCGTCACGCGCGGCGCGGTAGCGGTCCAGCGGGTCCAGTTTCACGGCGCTTCGCCCTAGGCTCCGCGCCCCCCACGCTGACGCGTGGGGCCCCCGATCCGGCCTCGCAACAACGTGCGAGGTGAGGCGCGATGCTGCAGCGCTCGGTCCGTCACCATGGTATCTGGGGGTTACGAGCGGATCAGCTGCAACGCCTCGTCGCGGTGCTTCTCCATCAGCTCGCGGGTGTCGCCCTCGACGTTCAGGCGCAGCAGCGGCTCCGTATTCGACTTGCGCACGTTGAGCCACCAGTCCGGATACTCGATCGAGACGCCGTCGAGGTGGTCGACCTTCGCGCCCTTGAAGTGGGCTTGGATCTCGCGCATCTTCGCGTCGGCGTCGGCGACCTTGGTATTGATCTCGCCGGAGCGGAAACGCTGGTTGAACGGCGCGATCGCCTTGGTGATCGGCCCGTCGACCTCGCTGAACAGATCGAGGCACTGCATGAGCGCGATCATCCCCGAGTCGGCGAACCAGTTGTCGCGGAAGTAGAAATGCCCGCTGTGCTCGCCGCCGAAGGCGATGTTCTGCTCTTTCATCAGCGGCTTGATGAGCGAGTGGCCGACCTGCGAGCGGACCGGGACGCCGCCGTTGGCGAGGATCGCCTCGGGGACGCTGCGCGAACAGATCAGGTTGTAGAGGATCTTCGAGCCGGGGTGCACCTTGAGCGTCGCGACGCCGACAGCCGCGGTGACGATACTCCCGTCGGGGAAGCCGCCCTGCTCGTCGACGATGAACATGCGATCGGCGTCACCGTCGAACGCGACGCCGAGGTCGCAGCCGTGCTCGAGCACCGCCTTGCGCAGATCGAGCTTGTTCTCGTCCTCGATCGGCGAGGCCGGATGGTTCGGGAACGTGCCGTCGAGCTCGAAATAGAGCGGGATCACTTCGACCTGCGGGAGGTACTTGAAGACGTACGGCACCGTCTCGCCGGCCATTCCGTTCCCCGCGTCGATCGCGATCTTGAACGGCTTGACCTTGCTCACGTCGCGGATGAAGGAGACGCAGTGCTTCCCGAAGTCGTCGAGGATCGAGAGGTCCTTGATGGTCCCCTTGCGCGCCGGGGTCGTGAAGTTGCCCGAGAGCGCGAGGTCGCGCACCGCGCCCAGACCCGTGTCGAGCGAGAGCGCCTCCGCATTCTCACGGCAGAACTTCAGGCCGTTGTACTCGGCCGGATTGTGTGACGCCGTGATCATCATCCCGCCGTCGAAGCCGTACTTGCCTACGGCGAAATAGAGCGCGTCGGTCGAGATCAGACCGATGCGTGTGACGTCGGCGCCGCCGTCGGTAGCGCCGCGGGCGAGGGCTTCGAGGAGCTCGGTCCCCGAAGGACGCATATCGCGTCCGATGCAGATGTTCGTGCGGCCGAGAGTCTGGACGAACGCGCGTCCGATCAGATACGCGATCTCCGGGGTGAGTTGCGAACCGACGATCCCTCGGACATCATAGCTCTTGAAGATCGACGTATCGAACGCGTTGGGCATGGTTGGTCGGCTTTCGGAGGGAGAAACGGTGAGACCTACGGTCGTCGTCACACGACGGATTCCACGCGACGGGATCGCGCTGCTCGAATCCTACTTCGAGGTCGACGAGAACCGGGACGACCGTCCGTATACCCCGGACGAACTCGCGGAACGCGCGAGCGGCGCGGACGCGGTCGTCGCGCTCCTGACCGACCGGATCGACGACGCGTTCTTGCGGCGGTGCCCCAAGCTCAAGGTGGTGGCGAACGTCGCGGTCGGGTACGACAACGTCGACCTGGCCGCGGCAGCTCGGCACGGCGTGGCAATCACCAACACACCGGGCGTCCTCACCGACGCGACCGCCGACTTCGCGTTCACGCTGCTGCTCGCGGCGGGCCGCCGCGTGGTCGAGGCGGACCGCTACGTTCGCGCCGGTCGCTTCCACGGCTGGGAGATCATGGGCTTCCTCGGTGGAAGCCTGGTCGGGCGCACGTTAGGAGTCGCCGGCTTCGGCCGAATCGGGCAGGCGGTCGCCCGACGCGGCGCGGGCTTCGGGATGGAGATCGTCTACCAAGACGAGTATCCCGTCCCGGCCGCGATCGAGGCGGAGCTGGGCGCGCGGCGGGTCGACAAAGAAACGCTGATCCGCACCAGCGACTTCCTCTCGCTGCACGTCCCGCTGATGGAGACGACGCGCCACTACATCGGCGAGGCCGAGCTGCGCGCGATGAAGTCGACGGCGTATCTGGTCAACACGGCGCGCGGACCGGTCGTCGACGAAGCGGCGCTCGCGCGCGCATTGCGCGACGGAGAGATCGCCGGCGCGGGCCTCGACGTGTTCGAACGCGAGCCGGAGGTCCATCCCGACCTGCTCGGCTTGGAGAACGTCGTGCTCGCTCCGCACATCGCCTCGGCGAACACCGAGACGCGCACGAAGATGGCGCTGATGGCGGCGGAGAACGCGATCGCCGCCGTCAGCGGCGCCACGCCGCCGAACCTCGTGCGCGCATAATCGCCGCGCCGCCGGGGCACCGTCCCCGGCGTGCGCGACTCTGAGCGCGGCTTCTCGCTGATCGAGATCCTGCTCGCGACGGCGTTGTTCGTCGTCGTCTCGTTCGGCGCGCTTGCCGCGCTGCGCCAGCTCTCGGCGAGCGAGCAGCATCTCGCCGCGCGACATCTCGCGTACGAGTCGCTGGAGCGGTTGACGGCGCAGTGGCGCGCCGAGGCGCGCAGCGCAACCGCGATCTGGGTCAGCTCGCCGAGCGCCGGGACCGCGCGCGACGGCTGCGTGCAGGTCGAGTTCGCGACCGCCGACGCGGGCGGGCCGCATTTCTGGAGCTATCGGAGCTTTCCGAATCACGCCGCAGGCGACGCGATACCCGGCGATGCGTTGGAACGGCTCACCGGTTCGGCACCGATCGCGCCGTGCGACGCGGCGCAGACAGGAACGGTCGCGACCGACACGGTGCGCACGTTCGCCGCGGTGCGCGTCGCCGCTGCATCGCTTCCGGCGCACGTCGACCCCGTGCTCGGCGCGGGAAATCCCGATTCGCCGTTCGCCGGAAGCGCCGTCTCGGACGGAGCCGTCGGGATCGGGTTCACCGATGCGAACGGGATGCAGGTCAGCGGCGGCAACGCGATCGTCGAAGTGACGATCGCGAACGACGACGCGGCGCGCGTCGTCGATCTGACTCCCGGGGTCTTCCCGACCGGCTACACGCTCGCGCTCACCTACACGTGTGACGACCGCTGCACCGTCGGGCACACCGCCGACGCGCCGCAGACGGTCACGGCGTGCGCGCTGACGGGGTGGCAGCTCTCCTGGAGCGTCCCTGCCGCGTACAAGGACGTGCCGCGAAACGACGGCTCGGGGATCGTCGACGTCGTCCCGAGCGCGTGGTGGGTCGCGGGCTATTTCGTCTTCACGTACAGCGGCACGGCGCCGGACGGGACGACGGACCAGGTGACGCACGCCATCCTCGCGACGAACGTCGGGCAGACGCCGGCCGACGGCAGCCACGGCACGGCGGCGACGTTCGCCGCGCGCTCCTCGCCGCCGCCGTCGATGACGGGCGACGCGGTCGCGGCGTGGTACTCCGATTTCGTGCCGTTCGTCGACGACGCCGGTCCCTACGACCAGGCCGATGTGCCGCGGACGACGTGGCCCGATCAAGAGAAGGGCCGCTGCGATCGCGTCAGCGCCAAAGGACAAAACGGTGACTATTCGTACGACTGAACCCGAGGCGGGATTCACGCTGATCGAACTCGTGTTGTGCGTGGCGATCATCGCGCTCGCCGGGGCCGCGACGCTCGGCGCGCTCGCGGCCGTCGCGCGCAACGCGACGCCGGGCGTCACCCGCGACGTCGCGTTGATGGTCGCGGAGAACGCGCTCGCACGCGCGCGGGCCGCTGCCGCGTACGTTCCGCTCGGTACCGGAACCGCGGCGTCCGATCCTGCGGCCGCGGGTCTACTGAACGCCGGCACGCAGCATTATCTGGGCGGTGCGCAGGTGCGGGGCAACGATCTCTGCGGTGCGGACGCGGTGCGCACGCTGCAGCTCCCGGTGACCACGAGTTACGCGGCGAACGTCTTCACGGTGACGGTGCGCTACCCGCGCAATCCGTGCACGACGACGGCCGACGCGACGCTGACGGAGAGCGAGACGCTCGCCCCGCCGCTCTACCTTCCGGGACACGTCGTGAGCCGCGCCGTCGCCGTCCCCGCGCGGATGTAGCGCGATGCTCGGAACGACGTTCGTGTTCGTCGTCGTCCTCGCGTTGCTCGCCGGCGTCGTGCTCGACGGCGCCGCCGCGTTCGCGCGCGCGGGGATCCACGCCGCCGCCGACCACGTGGTCGACGGCGCGGCCGACGATGCCGTCGCGGCGTATCAGCGGCAGCTCGCGAGCGCGATCGCGTCCGACCGCGCCGATCAGCTTCTCGAGAGCGGCGGTACGTTCACGGGAACGCCCGCGCCGGTCGCGATGCTCTCCTCGCCGTCGGCACCGCCGATCGCGACCGAACCGACGCCGCCGCCCGACCCCGCCGCGGCCCCGCGTTTCGTCGTGCGTTACAGCGTGACGCCGACGACCGTCGCCCCGCCGCATTGCGCGCCGACGGACGCATCGTCAGGGCACGATACGATCGGCTGGCTGCAGTGCGACGGTTTCGTGCAGGAGTCGCGCATGTCGCTGCGCGTCGCCGTCCAGGTCTTCGACCCCGCGGGCAGCGAGCTGATCGTGCAACGTGAAGAGAACGTCGCGCTGCGGCTTTTCGCGGAGCCGCCGTACAGCGCGGTAACCGGGCGCAGCGAGAGCGGCGCAGATGACCCGATCGGGGCATACCCCACCGGCGCACCGCACGAGGGCGATGTCGGCGGCGACACGCGCAGCGGCGGGGTGCAGCCGCCCCCGGCGCCCAGCCCCTATCCCTCCGGCGGGACGCTGATCCACGTGCAGTATGCGTGCCAGCCCGGAACGGCATCGTGCGCACAAGCGGCGCCTCCCGATCCGGACCTCCACCTGCGCGCGAATGCCGGTTGGACGGACGGGAACGTGTCGACACCCTGACGTCCGGGACGGCCAGGAAAAGAATCGAGCGCCTGCTGATAGAACGTTTACCCTAGGAACCATCGCCTAGGGAGCCGGGTGAAGATGAAGCGATTGGGTGTGTCGGTTTTGCTCGTGGTGCTCAGCGCGTGCGGCGGCGGGGGCGGTGGAGGGACGGTGCCGACCGGCGGCGGTGGTGGCGCGACCCCGACGCCGACACCAAGCGCCACGCCGAGCGCGACGACGACGGCTAGCGGAAAGCTCGTGGATTACACGACGCAGGCCCCGATCTCCGGCGCCGTGATCGTCGCGGGGACGACTCTCGTGGTCGGCGCGACCCCGCCGCCGGCGCTTCCGCCCGGCGACGCGCAGACGACGACCGCCGCGGACGGCTCCTTCACGGTCTCGGTCCCCGCCGGCACCGGCAACGTCATGGCCTTCGCCAACGGCTACATCACCCTGCACGCGCCCGAGACGTACAGCGCCGGAGCGAACGCGCTCGGCACCCTGAAGGTCTCGACACCCACCACCGACGACATCGCCTGGCTGGCCGCGATCAATCAAGATCGCGCCACGTACAACGCGCCGCCGGTTATCATGGACGAGCGCTTGACGGAAGCTACACGGCTCTGGAACGCATACGAAGCGGCCAATGGGCGCGGAGGTGACAGTGA
>DATJHK010000022.1:0-23321 GCA_035493875.1 Candidatus Limnocylindria bacterium | reverse complement strand
CGCCGCCTCCTGCTCAAGGCCGCGAACGCGCTGCGCCGCGCCGGACTCGAGCACGAGGCGCTGCTCGCGTTCGACGACTACTTCGCGTGCGGCCCCGTCGCGGAGGACGGGCGGCCCGCGCAAGCGCTGCTGGAGAAGATGCAGCTCTCGTGGGGCGCCGGCGACGTCGCTGCGGTCGACGCGCTCGCCGAGGAGATCCTCGGTCTCGATCTTCCGCAGATCGATCCGATCAAGGCGCACACGCTGGTGCGGCTCGCGGGGATGCGCTGGGTGGCGGGGCGGCATGCGGAGGCGCAGGAGTGCATCGATCGCGTCGAGCGCGAGTACCCGCTGGTCGATCCCGAGATCCTGGGCGAGTTCCACCAGCAGCGCGGTTTGCTGGCCTACGGCACCGGCCGCTTCGACGACGCGATCGAAGAGCTCCGCCGAGGCTTGCGCTACATCGAGCGGTCCGGCAACGCCGCGCTCCACGCGCAGCAGCTCTGCAACTTCGGAAACGTCGCGCTCGTCCACGCGCGCAACGATCTGGCGCTCGAGCTGCTCGAACGCGCCGTCGCGCTCACCGGCGTGATTGCGTCGGAGTCGAAGCGCGCGTTCGTGTACGCCTCCTATGCGCGCGCGCTGATGCAGGTCGGCCGTTTGCGCGAAGCGCGCGAGGCGTTGCGCGCGCTGGAGAGCGCCGACGCCGACATCGCCGAGCTGCACGTCCCCTATACCGTCGTCCCGATGCTCGAGTTGGGATCGATGCTCGACGACGACGCGCTGATCGAGCGCGCGCTGGAGGGCGATCCGCTGGAGCAGGCGTTCGCGAGCGGCGAGCCGCAGCGCATCCTGCCGTTGGCGACCGCGTTCGCCGCATACCAGTGGTACCGCGGCGGACGGGAGACGGCGCGCGAGTTGCTGCACCGCGCGCTCGTCGCGAACGGGAGCGGATCGTGGCACTACGGCTTCGCGTTGCTGGTCGCCAAAATCGGCTCGCTGCGCGACGTCCCGCGCGCGCGCCGCATGCTCGAACCCGCGCGCGCGACGGGAGAGCCGGCGGTGATCGCCGCCTTCGGCGATCTCTTCGATGCGTTCGTCGAGCGCCGCCGCGGGCGCAACGCCGCCGCGGTCACGTGCGGACGGCGCGCGGCGCGCGCGTTCGCCGGTTTCGGCTGGCCGTGCTTCGAGGCTCAAGCCCACCAAGCCGCGGGGGATCCGGCGGCCGCGCTGCGCACCTACGAGCGGATCGGCGACGTCCGCGATGCGAAGGAGCTGCGTGCGGCGCCGCGTCCCGCGCGCCGCGCTCCGGGGCACGTCGCGCTCACCGCGCGCGAGCGCGAGGTCGGTCTGCTCGCCGTAGACGGCTTGAGCAATCCCGAGATCGCCGGTCGCCTGGGGATCGGCGTGCGCACCGTGGAGCACCACCTGCAGGCGCTGTACGGCAAGCTCGGGATCCGCTCGCGCTGGCAGCTGCCGAGCGAGTTCTGACCCCGCGCGGCATCCGTACGTTACGGATGCCGCCGTTCGAACGCAATCGTATACTCGCTCGAAAACCGCAATAGCCTAGGAAGCAGGTAGCCACCCGCGTGCTCAAGCGTGGATCGATCGTGGTTTTCTTCGGCGCGTGCGCAGTCGCGCTCAGCGCCTGTGGTGGAGGCGGCTCCGGCGGTTCCGGAACCTCCATCGCTCCGAGCGTCCCCGTCACCTCGCAGACCGCCGCGCCGGCCGCGACCGCGACGCAAAGCATCACGGCGGCCGTCGGCGGCTCGATCAGCGTCAAGGACGCGAACGGCGCCGGCGTAACGGTCGCCATCCCCGCGGGCGCGCTCGCGGCGAACGCGGCCGTCACCGTCTCGCTCTACACGGGGCCGACGGGGCAGCCGTTCCCGACGGGAGCGTCGTTCCTTGGCGGCTTCGCCGTCGACACCGCCGGAACGGCGCTGCTCAAGCGCCTCACCGTGACGGAGTCGCTCGGGCGCACGCAGCCCGCCGGGACCGTCGTCCGCCTCGCGCGCTACTCGAGCGCGAAGAGCGCGTTCACCGACATCGACACCGCGACGTTCTCCGGCACCGCCGTGAAGAACGATGACGACGCGAAGTACGTCGGCGTCTCGAGCGCGACCGGCACGGCGAATGCGTACGCGTTCTACTCCGTCGCTGCCTCGGCGGCGGCGACGCCCGCTCCGATCGCGCTCACGATCGTGCCGGCGACGCCCGCACCGTACGCGGTCGGCTCGACGCTCGCGATCACCGCGACCGGCGCCGACGCGAACGGCAACCCCTACGTGTACACTCCGACGTTCGGCACGAGCAGCGTGACGCTCGGGACGGCCAGCGCCACGAGCGGGACGGGCGGGACTGTGACGTTCGGCACCGTCGCGACGCAGGGCAACCTGACCGTCAGCGACGCGCGCACGGGCGCGACCGGCACCCTCGCGGTCGCCACGACGACCGATCTCCCGCTGAGTGCCGGGCAGAGCTTCACCTACTCCGGCAACTCGACCGAGACGTTCAACCGCACGTACCCGGCGCCGATGCCGACCGCGACGATCTTCACCGCGATCCAGCAGAACGGGACGGTGAAGGACGGCCAGCAGTTCAACGGCGTCTCGGGACTCTACGACTCGTCCGTCGCCGAGACCGACACGACGCCGCTGCAGACCACGACCTCGCAGACGGACACGTACTACGGCTACACGACGCCGGCGGCCAACGGGTCGTACGCCCTCATCGAGTACGGCTCGATGTGGGCCGACAGCAACAACGACACGCTGACCTACACGTACGGGACGCCGCTTACGCTCGGGCTGCTCCCCGAGACCGGGGCTGGCTCGTGGTCGAACACCGCCGCGGTGACGATCGACGAGAACGACGCGATCGACGCGAACGGCTCGGCGTTCTACTCGCACCGCGTCTACGCCGCGAACGGCACCTACACCGAGACGACGACCTACCCGCCCGGGTACAGCTCGGTCTCCGACACCGGCACGATCACCGAAAACGCCGACGGCAGTGGGATGAACGCCACCCCGATGGGGCCGGGGGCGCTGCACAGCGCCTACGCGTCCGTCACGCTCTCCGCACCGCAGGTGCAGACCGACGGCTCGTACCGGATCACCTACAAGGTGTATGCCGTACCGAGTCCGGGCCCGAGCGACGCGCCGATCACGTCCGGACAGATCCCGGCTTGGTACCCGTTGCCGATCACGCTCTACCACGAGAGCGATCAGGATCTGGGAGCGCAGCCGATCCCGGCCGCCTGCAACGTGCCGGCGTCGACGGCGAGCTCGGCGACGAAGATCGAGCGCACGATCAATCGCGTCGACACGATCCTCGGCTACACCGACACCCAGACGACGGACAAATTTCTGGTGAACGCGCTCGGCGCGGTGTGTGTGCAGATGCAAGATCTGCAGACGTTGTACTACGACTTCAGCGGCGACTCGCAGTTCAACCTGTCCGCGACGCCGTACCAGACGACGACGACGGTCGAGACCCTGGCGCTGCAGAGCGGCGCGTCGACCGCGAGCACGAAGCGCAGCACGGCTTCCGTCTCGCCGCTCTCGACCGCCGCGATCGTCGCCGCGCAAATGCACTTCAACCGCACCGTCGAGGGGCTGCGCGCCGCCCGCCGCGCCAGTGTCGCGCGCGGCCTTCAATCGCTCATCACCAGCCGCCAGGGAGGCGCGCGATGATCTCACGTCCTTACGCGGCGCTCGGCCTGGCGGCGGCGACGCTCTCCCTCGCCCTCGCCGCCTGCGGCGGCGGAGGCGGACACGGCGCCGCCGCCCCCGTCGTGCCGGCCGCGGTCACGCCGCCGAAGACGACGACGCTTGCCGGCGCGACGTTCACCTGGGGCAGCCAGGCGGTGACGAACGCCACGTACGTCGGACCGGCGAACTTCGCCTCGCTCGGCGTGAACGTCGCGGTGCAGATGCAGAACGAGGCCGGGCTCATCAGCTACGCGCAGCAAGTTTCGAATCCGAAGTCGGCGCTCTACCGCCAGTTCCTCACCCCGCAGGACATCGCGAACCGTTTCGGCGCGACCAGCGCGAACTACAACGCGGTCGCGCAGTACTTCGTCAACGACGGGCTGCACGTCGGCGGCTGGCCGCAGCGGTTGAGTCTCTTCGTCGCGGGGACGCAGGCGCAGATGCAGCGCGCCTTCGGCACGACGTTCGCCATCTATCGCGCGAGCAACGGCAAGACGTTCATCGCGCCGACGTCGACGCCGAAGTTCACGCAGGCCACGCTCCCCGTCACCGCCGTTTCGAATCTGGTCACGCAGCCGCTCGCGCAGGCGCTCAACGTCCCCGTGCGCGCCGGCAACGGTCAGGTCGGCGGCTACTCGCCGGGCCAGATCCGCGAGGTCTTCGACTACGCCGGCGCCTATGCGGCCGGCTACACCGGCACCGGCGTGACGGTCGGCGTCATCGGAACCGGGCCGATCTCGTCCGCCGACGTTCCCGCGTACGCGAGCATGTTCCACGTGCAGGCCGCGCCCGTGAAGGAAGTCGACGCGACCGATGAAGGCGTCGCGGCGGGGCTGGCGCTCAACACGCCGGCGCCGACCTCGACCACGTATCCCACGAGCGGTTTCCCGTTCAACCAGGGGTTGACGTCGCCTCCGCCGGTGACGGCGCCGTGCCAGGGCAGCCTCCCCCAGTGCAATCCCGAGGACGGCGAGGCGCAACTCGACACCGAGCAGATCGCGACGCTCGCACCCGGCAGCTCCGTCCTGTTCTATCTCGCCTACAACCCCGGTGAGTGCTACGAGTCCGGACCGTCGGAGCCGATCTACGCCAACTGCCCCTCGCCGGCGCCGAACGGGTACGCGCGGCCGGAGCTCGGGATCGGTCTGGTCGACGACGAGATCCAGCAGGCGATCGCCGATAACTCCGCCGACGTCCTCTCGCTCAGCTTCGGCGAGCCCGAGATCAGCGATCCGGTGCTGGGCGGCGGCGCGGCCGGCTACTACTTCGACCCGAACAACCCGACCAACGGGTTCGGCCCGGCGGAGTACGCCGCGCTCGCGGCCGAGGGGATCGCGGTCTTCGTCGCCTCGGGCGACCTCGGCGCGGAGACGTGCAAGCAGGGTGCGCCCGACACGATCGACGACCTCTGCCTGAGCTATCCGGCGAGCGATCCGAGCGTCGTCTCCGTCGGCGGCGTCACGACGCCGATGAACCAGTTCGGTCAGCTCACGAACCAGATCACCGCCTGGGGCGTGCAGACGAGCTACGGGCTCGACGGTTCGGGCGGCGGCGTCTCGGCGTACTTCGCCCAGCCTGCGTTCCAAACGGGGATCCCGGGCGCGATCGCCGGGAAGCGCAACGTCCCCGACGTCGCGATGGAGGCCGACAGCTCGACCGGCGTCGCGCTTCTGGTCAACGCGAGCTTGGGCGGGCCGGAAGTCGAATCGATCGGCGGGACCAGCGTCGCCGCACCGGAGATGGCGGCGATGTGGGCGCTCGTGCTGCAGGCGTGCCACGCGAACGCGACCTGCGCCTCGCGCGCGAACGCGCAGCACCCGTACCGTTTGGGGAACCCGAACCAGCTTCTCTACACCCTGTACTACGCGAACGGTGCGCAGCAGCCGACGTACGCGACCACGTTCTACGACGTGCTCTTCGGCAACAACGCATTGCAGGCCGGGAGCAGTCCGTCGGTGGGCGGCGCGCTCGATCCTGGTTACAACGCCGGCGTCGGCTACGACCAGGTCACCGGTCTGGGCGTCCCGTTCGCGGACCATCTGATCAACGCGATCATCAACGAGGAGAGCGGTTCATGAGACGGCAGCGCACGACGGCGCTCGTGGCCCTCTCCCTCGGCGCGGCGGTGCTGACGGGGTGCGGCGGCGGCAGCAGCAGCGCGCCGGCGACGCCCGCCGGGCCGTCCGCCGCCGCACCGGGCGCGTTCGTGTTCGCCGGTCCGAGCGGTGCGCCGCTGACCGCCCTCACGTTCGCGTCGGCCGGGACCGCGAGCGCGCAGAGCGTGGTGGTGAGCCGCAGCGGCGACACCGGCACGTTCACGCAGAGCAACACCTGCACGACCGCGACGAGCACCATCGCCGGCATCTCGCCGAGCAGCGCCTCGGGACCGCAAGCGACGTTCACGGTAACCCCCGTTGCGGCGGGGAGCTGCACCGTGACGATCACCGCCGCCGACGGCACGTCGGCCTCGCTGACCATCGGCGTGACGACCACGGAGTTCCCGGTACAGTGACGGATCATCGGTATCTCACGCGTCTCGCGGCGCTCGCCGCGGCGCTCTCGCTCGCCGCGTGCGGCGGCGGCGGTTCGCACGTCCTTCCCACAGCGACGACGCCGAATCAGCCGGCCGGCGCGGTTCCGACCGGGGCGCCGGGGACGCCCTCCTCGGCGCAGCAGGCGACGGCGAAGTTCACGATCGCGGTGCCGAGCGCGTCCACGACGGCGTCGTCCGCGACGCGCAAGCTCGACTACGTCTCGCCGAAGACCGGCTCCGCCTCGATCGCGGTGCTGAGCGTCGGGGGGACGCCGATCGCGAACGACACCGTCGTGACGAAGATCGCCTACGGGGCGCCGGGCTGCTCCACGAACACCGCGCAGCCGCTCTCGTGCACGGTCGCGATCGGCGCGCCGGTCGGCGAGACGGCGTTCCGCATGTCGCTCTTCGCCTCGAGCGACGGCTCCGGCACGGCGCTCGCCACCTCGACGTTCAGCGCGACGATCGCGGCGAACACGAACAACGTCGTCCCGGTGACGCTCGGCGGCGTCGTCGATCACGTCGGCATCACGCCGGCGCACATCCCGTTCGCGTCCGACGGTGCGATCCACACGCAGCTGCTCAGCGTCGTCGCGTACGACGCGGCGGGCGAGACGATCGTCGGCCCCGGCAACTTCGCCTCGCCGGTGACGTTGTCGGTGAAAGGCGGCACCGATCCGAACGGCGCGCTGATGATCACGCAGCCGACGATCACGAGCCCCGGTCAGCCGGTCGAGGTCAAGTACGACGGCAGCAAGGTGCTCAGCGACGGGCAGATTCAGGCGGCGGTGTCGGTGGGCGACGCGCAGCCGACGACGACGGTCCAGGCCGACGTCGTCCCGCTGAACTACGCCCCGAACAAGGCCGCGGTGTACATCACCGGCGCGCCGGAGCAGATCGCCGTCTCCGAGGCGGGGTTCACCGGGCAGTTCACGCTCTCGATCTCCGATCCGACCGTCGCGAGCGCCACGATCAGCGCGACGAGCGGCGGGACCGCGACGATCACCGTCACCCCGCCGCCCGGCGGCAGCTACGACGGGCAGACGTCGCTGACGCTCTCCGATCAAACGACGACCGCGACGATCCCCCTCGTCGTGACCTACCCGCAGCTCACGAACACCGTCAACCTCCTCGCCTCCGCGCATCCCAACGGGATGGCGATGGCGAGGAAGTGGATCAACTCGCCGGTCGCGCCCGACGAAGCGTACTACTTCAGCGACGGCACGGCGAAGGAGTTCAGCGAGGTCGAGCCGGGAGCGGGGCTGTTCAAGCAGTACACGAGTCCGCTCGAGGCGCAGGCGATCACCGTCGGAACCGACGGCGCGCTGTGGCTGGGCTTCGGAGACTACTCCGGCGCCAACCTCTGCACGTACAACTTCAGCACCAACACGCCGACCTGCTATCCGACGACCGCGAACATCATCATCGAAAACCTGACGACGGGCGCGGATGGGACGATCTGGTTCACGCAGCGGAACCCCGCCGCGATCGTGGCGTTCAACCCGACCACGCACGCGTTCACGCCGTACACGACGGGGCTCGGCACGACCGCGCGGCCGTACGGGATCACGCTCGGGAGCGACGGGAACATCTGGTTCACCGATCAGAACTTCCAGCAGCCGGCGATCGGGAAGCTGACGGTGTCGAGCGGCGCGATCTCCGAGTACTCCGCCGGTCTCAACCCGAACGGCACGCAGTCGAACCCGTGGATGATCACCGCTGGACCCGACGGCAACCTCTGGTTCACCGACCAGAACTTCCAGGACATGGCGATCGGCCGCGTGAGCGTCGCGAACGGGCAGATCACCGAATACAGCACGGGTCTGCAGCGGAACCCGTATCTGCAGGGGATCACCGCCGGTCCGGACGGCAACGTCTGGTTCGGGGACCAAGGCGTCGAGCTGCTCGTCGGCGCGATCAACCCGTCGACGGGCGCGATCCAGGAGTACTCGCTGAGCAACCCCGCCATCGTGTACAACCTGCTCCCCATCGACGGCGGTCTCGCCTACACCGATCCGTTCGGGCGCGTCGGGTACACGGGCGGCGTCTACGGGCTGATCACCCTCCCCACGAACACCTCGCAGATCACGGGCGTGCGCCGCAAACCCTAGTCGCGAGTCTCGGCGGCGCCGGGCGTCGAAGGATCCGGCCGTGATTCGCGTGCTGGATCCCGAGACGATCGGGCAGATCGCCGCCGGGGAGGTCATTGAGCGACCCCTCTCGGTCGTGAAGGAGCTGGTCGAGAACGCCCTGGACGCCGGCGCGACGCGGATCGCGGTGCGCGTCCGGGGCGGCGGCCTGGTTGAGATCGAAGTCGCGGACGACGGCGTCGGGATCCCGCCCGACGAGCTCCCGCTCGCGCTGACGCGCCACGCGACCTCGAAGCTCAGTGACGCGGCGGGGCTCGCGCGCGTCGACACCCTCGGCTTTCGCGGCGAGGGGTTGGCCTCGATCGCCGCGGTGGCGAAGGTGACGCTCATCTCGCGGACCGCGAACGTCGATGTCGCGACGGCGATCGACGCGCATGGCGAGACGGTCGGCGAACCGCGCCCGCAGCCCGGTCCGCCGGGGACGCGCGCGCTCGTGCGCGAGCTGTTCGCCAACGTCCCGGTGCGGCGCGAGTACTTGCGCTCACCGTCGGCGGAGTTCGCCCGCATCGCGTCGTGGCTCTCGACGCTGGCGCTGGCGTATCCGCTGGTCGGCTTCACGCTCGAGCACGACGGGAAGACGACGTTCGCGTTTCCGCCCGGCGAGGACCTCGCGCCGCGGCTGCGCCACGTTTTCGGGACGACGTCCTCGACGATGGTCGCGGTGCGCGGCGACGACCCGCATGTCGGCGTGAGCGGATGGGTCAGCTCGCCGGGCGACGACCGTCCCGATCGGCGCAACCAGCTGCTGTTCGTCAACGGACGGCTCTTGCGCAGCACGCTGGTGAGCGGCGCGTGGAGCGCTGCCTATCGCACGTTCGCGATGGTCGGCCGTCATCCGTATGGCGTCCTCTACCTGACCGTCCCGCCGGACGAGGTCGATCCGAACGTCCACCCGACCAAGAGCGACGTGCGGCTGCGTCATGGCGACCGCGTCGTCTCGATCGTCAAGGACACGATCACCGGCGCGCTGCGGCGCGGTGCGGCGGAACGCCTCGAGCGCGCGATCTCGTTCGCGCCGCCCGCGCGCGAGCTAGCGGCGGCGGCGCCGTCGGTGCCGGTCGAGTGGGCCGAGACGCTCCTTCCCGCGAGCGCGGCGGAAGAACCGGCGCGCGGTTTACGCGTCCTGGCGCAGATCGACCGCACGTTCATCCTCGCGACCGACGGCGATGCCGTCGTCTTGATCGATCAGCACGCCGCGCACGAACGGATCGTCTTCGAGCAGCTCTCGGCGAACGCGCAGGCGCACGTCGCCGCGGAACCGCTATTGATCCCGTACAGCTTCGAGGTGCGTCCCGAGGAAGCCGAGCGGCTCGACGTGACGCTCGACGCGCTCGTCGCGGGCGGACTGCACGTCGAGCACTTCGGCGAACGCGCGTATCGCGTCACGGCGACACCGGCGCGGCTCGTGCACGCCGGCCGTTCACGGCCGTTCGACGTCGTCGATTTCGTCGAATGCCTCGGCGACGAGGTGCGCGGCCTCGACGCCGATCAGAAGGTGTGGGCCTCGCTCGCGTGCCACTCCGTCGTCCGCGCAGGCGAGAAGCTCGAATTCGCCGAGATGACGACCCTCGTCGAGCGCCTCCAACGCTGCGAGAATCCGATGCACTGTCCGCACGGCCGCCCCACGATCGTGCGCCTCGAACCCGACCGCATCGCAAGATTGTTCAAACGCATCTAACGCGCTGCGCGCGCGAGAACAGCCCTCGTCACTTGAGCGAAGCGTCGTCACCGCACCAAACCTCGTCACCCTGAGCTTGTCGAAGGGCGTCGCGCGAAGCGCGGTCCGAGCTTGTCGAGGACACGGCACCCGCCCCTTCGACAAGCTCAGGGGAACGACGCCCTTCGACAAGCTCAGGGTGACGGGAGGGAACTAAGCTCAGGGTGACGGGAAGGAAGCTAAGCTCAGGGTGACGGGAGGGAAGCTAAGCTCAGGGTGACGGAGGGGGGACCGGATGGGCCGCCCCCGTCAGCGGGGTTTGCCAAGGTCCGTGACGATGCGGGTGGCTTCTTCGACGGCGCGGGCGAGGGTGGAGCGCAGTTTGCCGTCTTCGAGGACGAGGAGCGCACCGATCGTGCAGCCCGCGGGGGTGGTGACGTCGTCGCGCAAGGCGGCCGGGTGGTGTTGCGTCTCCTGCACCATCTTCGCGGCGCCGAGCATCGTCTGCGTCGCGAGCGTCAGCGCGACCTCGCGCTGCAGGCCGACGCGCACGCCGGCGTCGGCGAGCGCTTCGAGGATGAGGTACATGTAGGCGGGTCCGCTGCCCGAGAGGGCGGTGACGGCGTCGAGCATCGACTCGCGCAACTCGAGCGTGCGCCCGACGTGATCGAAGACGGTATGCGCCGCGGCGACCGCCGCGTCGTCGGCGCGCGCGCCGCGCGCGAGGACGGTCATCGCTTCGCCGACGAGCGCCGGCGTGTTCGTCATCGCGCGCACGACGGGAACGTCCGCGCCGAGCAGCTCGTGCAGGCGCGCCGTCGTCACGCCCGCGACGATCGAGACGACGATCGTCGGCGCGGCGATCCCCGCGGTGCGCAGCGCGCCGGCCGCGGCGTCGATCTGGTAGGGCTTCACGCAGACGAGGACGATCGCGGTGTCCGCGAGCTGTGTCGGGATCGTCGTCGTGCACGCGACGCCGAAGGTCTGCACGACCTGGTCGCACGTCTCTTGAGACGCCGCGGTTGCCCAGCAGTCAGCGGGCGCGACGCCGTGGTCGAGGAGGCCCCGCAGGAGCGCGCCGCCCATCACCCCGGCGCCGACGACGCCGTAACGACGGGGAGTGATCGTGTTCGCCATGCGGCGCCGTTCGCGCAGGTCGTCGCGACGTTCCTCGCCAACGGCGGGCGGCGTGCGCGGCGTGCTGATCGTGACGGGCCAGACGGCGTCCGGGAAGTCGGCGCTCGCGCTCGCGCTCGCCGAGCGCTTCGACGCCGAGATCGTCGGTGCCGACTCGCGCCAGGTGTACCGCGGGATGGCGATCGGGACCGCGGCGCCGAGCGCGGCGGACCAAGCGCGCGTCCCGCATCACCTCGTCGGCTTTCTCGATCCGGGCGAACGCTACTCGGCGGCGCGCTTCGTCGACGACGCGCTCGCGGCGATCGACGCGATCCACGCGCGCGGGCGGCGCGCGATCGTCGTCGGCGGGACGGGGTTCTACGTGCGCGCGCTGACGGGCGCGGTCGCGCTCTCGCCGGTTCGCGACGAGGCGCTGCGAGAGCGGCTCGCGCACGAGGCGCGCGTCCACCCCGTCGAAGCGCTGTCTGCGTGGCTGAGGGCGCTGGACCCGGCGCTCGCCGCGCGCGTCCCGCCCCACGACGCGTATCGCGTCACCCGCGCGCTCGAGATCGCGCTCGCCCGTCGCGAGCATGTCGCGGCGCCGCCGAGCGACCCCGGCGCAACGCTGCGCACGCGCGGGATCCCGTTCCGAAAGCTCCTGCTCGAGATCGACCCGGAGACGCTGCGCCGCCGCATCGACGCGCGCGTCGACGCGATGCTCGCGGCGGGCTTGCTCGAGGAAGCCGAACGGATCGGCGCCGAGGCCGTCGCCGCCGACGCGGTCGGCTACCGCGAAGCGCTTGCCTATCTTTCCGGGTGGTCGACTCGGCCGGAGCTGCGCGAGCACCTCGCCCGCAACACGCGCCGGTACGCCAAGCGCCAAGCGACGTGGTTTCGGACGGAACCGGATCTGGTGCGGATCGGCGAGGGCGACGTCCTGGCGCGCGCCGCAGCCGAGGCGGGAGCACTCGCGGGCTGGGCCTAAGCCTGAACTATGGCCACGCCTCGTACCCAGCAGCTTCAAGACGCCTATTTGGCCGAGGTGAAACGCCAAGCGGTCCCCGTCGTGATCTACCTGGTGAACGGTTTCCAGCTTCGCGGGGTCGTCAAAGGGTTCGACCCGTTCACGATCGTGCTGGAGTTCGAGAAGAAGGCGCACCTGATCTACAAGCACGCCGTCTCGACGATCTCGCCGCTCGGACCGCTCGTCGCCCCGCTGATCCCGAGCGAGAACGAGGTCGCCGCGTCGTGACGACGAGCATCCCGATCATCAAGACGAATGGGACCGGGAACGATTTCGTGCTGGTCGACGAACGCGAGACGCCGCTCGACGACCCGGTCGCGTTCGCGCGGCGGGTCTGCGACCGCGCTAGCGGCGTCGGGGCCGACGGTGTGCTCCTCGTCGAGCGCTCCGAGCGCTTCGACGCGCGGATGCGCATCATCAACGCCGACGGCAGTGAGGCCGAGATGTGCGGGAACGGGATGCGCTGCTTCGCGCGCTATCTCGACGAGCACGATGGGATCGGAGAAGCGACCGTCGAGACGCTCGCCGGTCCGATCGGGACGCGCGTTCTCTCGCGCGCGCCGTATACGATCGCGGTCGAGGTGGGCGAACCCAAGCTCGGCGAGCCGCACGAGGTCGCGGGGTATCGCGCCGTGCCGGTCGACGTGGGGAATCCGCACGTCGTGATCCAGGTCGACGACGTCGACGCGATCGACCTCGCGGTGATCGGGCCGCGCATCGAGCGCGATCCGCGGTATCCCCACGGCACCAACGTCCACTTCGTCGAGCGCATGTTTCGACATGCTCAGCACGACGGGGGCGCTCGGCATGACACGGTGGAGTGGAAGGTGCGGCATTGGGAACGCGGGGCCGGCGCGACGCAGGCGTGCGGGACGGGTACGGTGGCGACGGCGGCGGTGCTGATCGCGAGCGGCGAGGCGACCTCGCCGGTCGCGCTGCGCGTCCCCGGCGGCGTGCTGGAAGTCGTGTGGACGCCGGGAACGCGTGCGACGCTGATCGGTGACGCCGTGCGGGAGTACGAGCGGGTCATCGCGTGATCGGCCTCGCGTACACCGATTCGCGCGGCCGGATCTTCTTCGACGAGACGCGCGCGCCGCTCGCGGACGGCGGGATCGAACGGCCGCCGCTGCGCGAGGAGCTGATCCCGGCGCCGCAAGGGACGGTCACCACGATGCTGCCGGGCCGCACGCCGCTGCTCACGACGGGACGCGGGCCGGCGAAGCGCACTACTCTCGCCGCGTTGCTGCCGGCCGGCTACACACGCCTGCTGCTCCCCGCCTATCGGCGCGCGCCCGACGCCCCGGCGCTCCCGCTCTTCGGGTACACGTTTGCCTGCGTCGTCGAGGACGAGCTGTACATCGCCGCGATGCGCACCGACGAGAGCGAGGACTGGACTCCGCGCTATTTCGAGGAGGGCGAGCTGGACGCGCTGCTGGCGCGCCGGCAAGCGGAAGACCCGGGAAATCGCACGCTCGCGCAGGTCGCGCTGTGCTCGCGCGAGTACGGCTGCTTCACCGCGCAGAACGTCTTCCTCGAACGCGGCGAAGCCGCGCTCCCCGTCTCACCGAAGTGCAACGCGGCCTGCGTCGGCTGCATCTCGGAACTTGCCCCCGACGCGGGGATGCCCTCGCCGCAGACGCGCGTCGCGTTCGAGGCCGAGGTCGACGACGTCGCGCGGATCGCGATCCGTCACTTGGAGCGCGTGCCGGAAGGGATCGTCTCGTTCGGCCAGGGCTGCGAGGGCGAACCGTTGCTGCGCGTCACGACGATCGAGCGCGCGATCGAGAAGATCCGCGCGACGCGCTCCAACGGGACGATCAATCTGAACACGAACGGGTCGCTGCCCAAGAGCCTGCGCCGGTTGATCGACGCGGGTCTTCAGGCCGTACGGATCAGCCTGAACGCGTTCCGCAAGGACGCGTACGCCGCGTACTACCGGCCGACCGGGTACGATCTCGACGACGTGCTCGAGTCGATCGCGCTCGCGGTCTCCTCGGGGCTGCGCGTCTCGTTGAACTACCTCACGCACCCCGGCGTCACCGACGAGCGCGAGGAGGTCGAGACGCTGGAGCGCTTCCTCGGCGCGCACCGCGTCGCGCTCGTGCAGACACGCACGCTGAACATCGACCCCGAGCGCTACTTCGCGGCGGTCGGCCGCCCGCGCGACCCGATCGGGATGCGCGCGGCGCTGCAGCGGATCGAGCGCCTCGGGATCCCGCTCGGCAACTTCACCCACACCCATTAAGCGTGGGCGACGACCTCGCCGCCGAGCGTGACGTCGTGGGCGTGCGTCGTCACGTCGACCCCGTTCCCCGTCGCGCGCAGCGTCGTGCTGACCGAGCCGCCGCGCGCGTTCGTCGCGTTCACGCAGAGCGAGCCGTCCTGGTTCTCGGTGACGGTCTCGCCCCCGGAGAGCGTGAGGCTCTGCCCCTTCGTCAGCGCGAGGTTCTGGCCGTAGTCGGTGATCGAGAACGAGCCGTCCTTGTTCATGGTGATCCGGTCGCGGCCGCCGTTCGCGTCGACCGTGGCGCTTGCGTTGTAGGTGACCCCGTGCGCGTCGGGCTGGGTCGTCGTCGTCGAGACGCGATAGCCGCCCGCGACGTCGTGCGTGGAGAGCAGATTGCCCTGCGAGCTCATGTCGTCGTAGTGCTTCGAAACGCCCGTCGGCCCGTTCGGCCCGAGTGCCGTCCCGGTCTCGGCGAGGTGGGGATCGCCGGTCGAGCTGATGTCGACGTCCTTGAAGCCTTGTTCGGGGCCGAACGGCGAGGGCGGATTGCTCCCGAACGCGGCGCCGCCGCCGTTCATCAGCGCGCTCATGAGCTGCTGGACCATCCCGATCAGGCTCTGCACGATCGAGAACATCCCGCCGTTCTCGCCGGAGGAGCCACCGTAGCTCGAACCTCCTTGCAGGCCCGGATTGCTCGCGCCGGTACCCCACCACTGCGGCGCGACGCCGTCGCCCGGCGGCTGAAGCGGGGCTGCACGGAGCATCTCGCCGGCCGGCGTTCCCAGCCCGGTTCCGGCCGTGATCGGCACTGGGGTCGGATCGAACGTCCGGGGCTGGAGCCCGGACCAGGGGGACTGCAACATCGGTGCGCGTCATCTCCAAGCAGAGGTGGTCGCAGCACGTTCACGCCGCGGGCGTCTGCCGACTAGTCGTACGCGGCGCGGGCACCGACACCCGCGGCGGTTCGGGTTTCGGTCAGCCCACCAGAGCGGCGCAGACGTCGGTGCGCGTCTCGCGCTTGATCATCGCGATCACGTCGTCGCCGCGCTGCAACGTCGTATCGCCGTTCGGCACGACGACGTCGCCGCCGCCGCGGTCGACCGCGACGATCACGCTGCCGCGCGGAAGCGCGACCTCGGCGATCCGCTTGCCCTTCGCCGGCGAGTCGTCGGGGATCCGCAGCTGCACGAGCTCGAGGTCGCCGTGACCGACCTTCGCGAGCGGTTCGAGATCGCAGGCGTTCACGCGGTCGTCGATCATGTCGAGGATGATCTCGGTGGACGAGATCACCATCACCGGCTTGTCGGCGTCGAGCGACTCGAAGATCAGCTTGTTCTTCGGGTTGTTGACGCGCGCGATACAGCGCGCCTCCGAGTGCTTCTTGGTGATGATCGTGACGACGAGGTTGTCCTCGTCGTCGCCCGTGTCGGCGACCACCACATCGGCGCGCTGCACCCCGGCCTGCATGAGGACGTTCGGGTCGCAGCCGTCGCCGACGATCGCGACGTCGGTTTCCAGCAGATTCGTCATCAGCTGCGCCTTGCGCGCATCCTTCTCGATGACGACGACTTCGTGATTCTGCCGAATCAGGCCGCGCGCGAGATACGTCCCGACCTTCCCGCCTCCGACGATCAGAATGAACATGGTGCTCCTAGCAGCGCTCCGTCATGCGGTCAGTCGAACTTCGGGTCGGGCCGACGCGAACGCGGCGGCGAACTCGGAGAACGCTTCGGGCGCGACGATCGCGTTGATCTCGTCGCCCTCGGTCAGGACCTCGTCCGGGGAGGCGACCATCACGCTGCCGAGCCTCCGGATCGCCGCGATCCGGATGCGTCCGTCGACCTCGACCTCCCGCACGCGCTTGCCGGCTTGGCTACGCGAGACCGTCGCGATCAGCGAGGAGAGGCGGCCGAAATCGAACGACGGGACGCTCGCATACGCGACGTCCTGGAGGCGGTCGCGAATCAGTTGTGCACCGAGCGTCGTCGGCGAGAACGTCTCGATCCCGAGCTCCCGGTAGAGCTGGCCTCGCGGCGGGTCGTAGATGCGCGCCACGATCTTCGGGATGCGGAACATCCGCTGCGCGATGAGCGCGGCCATGACGTTCCGATTGTCGCCGTCGGTGACGGCCACGAAGCCGTCGGCTCGCTCGGCGCCTGCGCGTTTGAGGACGTCGTAGTCAATCCCGGTGCCGACCTCGACCTGGCCGCCGAACCGGTTGCCCAGTCGCTTGAAGGCGGCCGGGTTTTCGTCCACGACCACGACGTCGTGTTTGTCGGCGACGAGCAGCTTGGCGAGGGTCGAGCCCACGCGTCCGCAGCCGACGATCAGGTATCTCATGGGGCGTCCTGGGGATTCGGTATAGCAGAGTTCGTTCCCCCACCCGGCAGGAGAGAAGATGCCGTTTGAGAATTTGGGGCCTTCGGTCCAAGCCGGTTACGGGGCGTAGCTCAGCTTGGTAGAGCGCTGCGTTCGGGACGCAGAGGTCACAGGTTCAAATCCTGCCGCCCCGACCATTTCCATCCCACATCCACGGGCCGCCGTTGTTCTCACGATTCAGCCCAGCCGCCCGACGCGTGCTCCGAGTGGCGGAGCAAGAGTGCCGGAACCACAACCACTATTACGTGGGCGCCGAGCACGTGCTGTACGCGTTGCTGGAAGAGCACGACGCGGCGGTCGACGCGGCCCTTGCGGCGGAGCATATCCCGCCCGCTCGGGTTCACGCCGAGGTCAAGCGTGCGTTAGGCACCGGTGAAGATCGTATGTGGGAAGGCATCCTCGTGACACCTCGCGTCAGAAAGATCGTACAACTCGCTGAGAGTCGGGCCGGCGATCGCGAGGTCGAACCGATCGACCTCTTCGAGGCGATCCGCGCCGAGGGCGGCGGGCTCGCCGCCGACATCTTGAGGCGCGCATGGCACACCTGACCCAAGTCGTTCACGATCTCGTCGTCCACTTCGGCTACGCCGGCCTGTTCGTCGTCATGTTCCTCGGGAACATGGGGGCGCCCGCCGGGACGGAGATCGTGATGCCGACCGCCGGCGGCCTCGCGGCGGCCCATCATTTCCCCGGGATCGACGGGGTCCCGACGTGGATCCTCGTCGCTCTGGTCGCGACGCTCGCCGAGGTCTGCGGGGCGACGACGCTCTACGCGATCGGCTATTACGGCGGCGTGCCGTTCGTGAAGCGGTACGGCAAGTACGTCATGTTCAAGGAAAAGGAGCTGGCACGGGTCCACGGCTTCTACGAGCGCTTCGGGACGCTGACCGTCTTCTGGTGCCGCTTCCTGCCCTTCATCCGCGGCGTCGCCTCGTTCCCGGCCGGGATCTCGCGGATGCAGAAGCGCTACTTCGTCACGTACACCGCCTTCGGCTCGGCGATCTTCTGCTTCGGCCTCGCGTATCTCGGCAACGTCGCCGGGGCAAATCTCGACGCGATCCTGACCGTCGTTCACAAGCTCGCCTTGGTCATCGTCGTCCTGCTCGTCGCCGCGATCGTCGCCGGCTTTCTGGTCTGGCGCGCCCGTAAGAAGAAGGCCGGAGCGCCCGACCTCGTCGCCTAAGTGGCGGGGCACGAGATGTCGCCGAATCTGGAGCTGACCCTCGCGCAGCTCCCCGACCTTCCCGGCGTCTACCAGATGATCGGGGCCGACGGACGGATCCTGTACATCGGGAAAGCCGTCTCGCTGCGCAACCGCGTGCGCTCGTACTTCCAGGACTCCGCGGCTCACGCGTACCGCACGCAGAAGATGGTCGAGCGGGTCGTCGACGTGCGCACGATCGTCGTCACGAACGAGATCGAGGCGCTGATCCTCGAAGCGAACCTGATCAAGCGCCATCAGCCGCCGTTCAACGTGCGGCTGCGCGACGACAAGCGGTTTCCGTACCTGAAGGTGACGAACGAGCCGTTTCCGCGGATCGTCTTCACGCGCGTGGTGAAGGACGACGGGGCGCGCTACTTCGGGCCGTACACGAACGCCGCCGGACTGCGCGAGCTGATCGACCTGGTGCGCATCGTCTTCCCGCTGCGCACGTGTCGCGAGCCGATCGACGGCAAGCGCAAGCGCCCGTGCCTGCAGTACCACATCAAGCGCTGCCTCGCGCCGTGCGTCGGCTATCAGTCGGAAGACGACTACGACCGGCTCGTCGACGAGGTGATGCTCTTCCTCGAGGGCCATTTCGACCCGCTCATCGAGCGGCTTCAGGGCGAGATGAGCGATGCCGCCGAGCACTACAACTTCGAGGCGGCGGCGCGGCTGCGCGACCGCATCATCGCGGTGCGGCGCACGATCGAGGCGCAGAAGGTCGTCTGGCGCTCGCGGATCGACGTCGACATGATGGCGCTCGCGCGCGCGCAGGGCCAGGCCTGCGTCCAAGTCTTCCTCGTGCGCGACGGGAAGCTGCTGGGGCAGGAGCACTTCATCCTCGAGGGGAGCGCGGAGGCGACCGACGCGGAGCTGTTCTCGGAGTTCCTCAAGCAGTTCTACACCGCGCGCACCGGGGCGTTCGGGATCAGCGGGATCGACTCCGAGGTCAGCGGCTCGCCGCTCGCGCTGCGCGCCGCGCGCGATCAGCAGGCGCCGGTTGCGCTCAAGGCGCGCGCGCGGCGGCGCGCCGGGTTCGAAGCGACGGTCCCCAAGGAGATCCTGGTCGAGGCGCTGCCGGAGGACGGCAGCGTGATCGAGGCCTGGCTGACCGAGATCAAAGGCCAGCGCGTGCGCATCCTGCAGCCCGAGCGCGGCGAGCGGCGCGACTACCTGCAGCTCGTCAAGAAGAACGCGGAGCAGAATCTGCGCGCGTTCCTCGTGCACCAGGAAGCGACGGAGACCGCTTCGGCCAGCGCGCTCACCGAGCTTGCGACCGCGCTCGACCTTCCCGAGCCCCCGCACCGCATCGAGTGCTACGACATCTCCAACATCCAGGGGACGAACTCCGTCGCCTCGATGGTCGTGTTCGTCGAGGGGCGGCCGAAGAAGAGCGACTATCGGCACTTCACGATCCAAGCCGTGCAGGGCCCGAACGATTTCGCTTCGATGCAGGAGACGCTGCGCCGTCGCCTGCGCTATCTGCGCAAGGATGCGGATCGTCCGCCGGCGGCGGAGACCGACGCGGCGACCGCGGCGATCGAAGCGCAGGCGCGCAAACGCGAGCGCTTCCACGAGAAACCGGATCTGCTCCTCATCGACGGCGGAAAGGGCCAGCTGAACGCCGTCGTCGAGGTGATGCACGAGCTGGACATGTGGGGAATCCCCGTCGCCGGGCTCGCGAAGGAGCACGAATGGCTCTTTCTGCCCGATCAGGGAGAGCCGATCGTCCTCGCGCCGGGGTCTCCGGGGCTCCATCTGGTCATGCGCATCCGCGACGAGGCGCACCGTTTCGCGATCACGCACCACCGCAAGAAGCGCGGCAAGGCGATGACGCGTTCCGTCCTCGACACCCTCGACGGCGTGGGGCCGGTCCGTAAGAAGCGGCTGATGACGGCGTTCGGGTCGGTCGGGGCGATCAAACGCGCATCGGTCGACGAGATCGCCGCCGTCAAGGGGATGACGCCCGCGCTCGCCTCGCAGGTGAAAGCCGCGCTCGGAGGCTGATGCGGCGGCGTGCGCTGCTTCACGTTCGCGTGATGCAGACGTCGGCGGCGGTCACGAGGAGCTCGCCGCTCGGGCGCGTGCTGAGCTCGGCGAACCCCACGCGCTTCGGTGCACGCTCGGGCACGTAGTACGGCACGCCCGTGATGGCGCAGATCGCCGGGCCGCACGAGACGTCCTGGCGACGGATCTCCGTGTCGATGACCGCGATCGGCCGGCAGCGATGCCGTTGGAACTCGGCCAGGAAGGCGTCGACGCAGCCGCTGGGATTGACCACGATCGCTTCCCCGGCCTCGAGCAGAATGTAGCTGTGCAGCATCGAGACGACGCGCACGAGCGACACCACCTGCAGCGCGTCGTGCACCTCGCACGATTCCTCGACGACGGCGGAGACCCAGCCGGCGAGTCCGTTTTCGAGCGCCGCGGCATCGACCTCGATGCTTCGCAGGAGGTGCGCCGCATCGCGCGCGCCCGCCTCGAGCTCGTCGACGACGACGACGTGACGCGCTCCGAGGAGGGTCGCGAGCGCGACCAACGTCTTCGGCACGTCGGGGCGCGGCGTGTGGATCACGGTGAAGAACCGGTTCTCCAAGGAGACCGCGGCGCGCTCGACAGGCAGCCGAACGTCGAGCAGAAGGATGCGTGGGTCTTCGCGCGAGGCGACGAAGTCGCGAAGACGCAGGGTGGAATTACCGTTCATGGCGACGACCTCGCGGAAGATCGAAGGCGACGAACAGGTCGCCGTCCCGCACCCTCGTTGCGTACGTCTTCAGCGGCGCGACGACCATACTGGTTGTCCTTTCACGGATTGCTTGTTCGTACCGCGAGACGCCCTGGAACGGTGACGGAAGAGATGATCGCCCGCTAGGATGCTCGGCGGACGAAGGCGAGAACGACGTTCATTCTCGTTTTACGATACGCGCTTATGGTAGAGTAGATCAAGCGAAGGAACGTTACGCATGAGCGCCCACGCCGACATCCCGCTTCGAAAGAATTATCGGCTCGTCTACGACATCGTGTGCGAGCAGGCCGCGGCCGGCGGCCACGTCGCGATGGGCGAAGTGTTCGCGCTTGCACGTCAACGTCAGCCCCACATCGGGCTCGCAACCGTGTACCGGGCCCTGGCTCGATTGGAAAGATTGCAACTCGTAGACGAAGTGCATCTTCCCGGCGCGCAAGGCGCGTTCTTCGAGCCGAGCGGAGCGGCCCATGCGCACTTTCGCTGCGATCGCTGCGGAAGCGTCGCCGACGTCGACTACACGGTTCCGCCCCACGTCACGACGCGGATCGAGCGTCAGCTCGGAGCGGAGATCGGACGCGCGTCGGTGAGTTTGCACGGTCGCTGCGCGCGCTGCCGCGAATTGGAGCGAGGGCCGGGCGAGACGTAGGCCGCCCAAGGGTCGAAAGGCGCTTTCGCGGGAATCAGAGATCCCAGCGGCCGCGCACGTGCTGCGGCCCGAACGTCCTCGGAGGTGAGATGGGATTCCTGATCCGGTTGCTCGTGAACGCCGTCGCGCTGATCGTCGTCGCCTACGTCGTCCCCGGCGTGCACGTCAGCGGGATCGTCGGCGCGATCATCGCCGCGCTGATCCTCGGGATCGTGAATGCGATCATCCGGCCGATCCTGGTGATCCTGAGCCTGCCGCTCGAGATCCTCACCCTCGGCTTGTTCACGCTCGTCATCAACGCGCTCTTGTTCTGGTTCGTCGGCGCCCTGCACGTCGGGCTCGACGTCCACGGGTTCTGGCCGGCGTTCTGGGGCGCGATCGTGATGACGATCGTCTCGTGGATCCTCTCGGCGCTGACGGCGGGCGCAACGGAACGCGCCTAACGCTGCCACCTTGCGCGCGGGCGGGCGGTCCTGGGGGACGGTGTTCGATCCCTACCGTCTCGCCCGGCCGTTTTTGCATCGTCTCGACCCTGAGGACGCGCATGAGCTCACGCTCCGCGCCCTCGAGGCGGGGATCGTCCCTGGTCAGCCCGCGGGCGACGACCCCATCCTCGCGACGACGCTGTTCGGCCGCCCGCTGACGAACCCGGTCGGCCTGGCCGCCGGCTTCGACAAGAACGCGCGCGTCGCGCACCGGATGGCGGCGCACGGCTTCGGCTTCGTCGAGATCGGCGGCGTGACGCCGCACCCGCAGGTCGGCAACCCGCGACCGCGGGTTTTTCGCCTTCCCGAAGACCGCGCGGTGATCAACCGGATGGGGTTCCCGAACGAGGGCGCGCGGGCGATGGAGGCACGCCTGCGGCGGCACGGGCGGCCCAGGATCGCGCTGGGGATCAACCTGGCCTCGAACGCCGACAGCAGCGACCCGGCCGACGATTTCGTCGCGCTGGTGAAGCGCTTCGCGTCCTATGCCGACTATCTCACGCTCGACGTCTCGTGCCCGAACACCGCGAACGGGCAGATCTTTCTCGATCCCGGCCGGCTCGCGGAGCTGCTCGCCCGGCTCGACGCGATCAGCTGGGGGACGACGCGGCGGCCGCCGCTCGTCGCCAAGCTTTCGCCGGACATCGAGGACGCGTTGCTGATGCGGCTCGTCGCGACGCTGATCGAGGGCCGGATCGACGGGATCATCGTCTCCAACACGACGCGTGCTCGGCCGGCGAGCCTGCGCAGCGCACGTGCGCGCGAGACGGGCGGGCTCTCGGGCAAGCCGCTTTTCACGCCCTCGACGGCGATGCTGGCGCGGGTGCGCGAGCTGACCGGAGGGCGGCTGCCGCTGATCGGGGTCGGCGGGATCGCAAGCGGGGCCGACGCGTACGCCAAGATCCGCGCCGGTGCGTCGGCCGTCCAGCTCTACACGGGCCTGATCTACGCGGGGACGACGCTCGTGACGCAGATCAAGCGAGAGCTCGTTACCCTTCTGCGCCGGGACGGCTTCGCCACGGTCGAGGCGGCGGTGGGAACCATCTCTTCCGCCTCCGTGTTATAGTGGGGTGCTGGTCCGCATGCGGATCTTCGCGCGGGGCTGAGTAGTCTCGACGGGGAGAACCGTGGCTGATTGAAGCAGGCGGTGCTGTGAGCCCACCTTAAACGATCACAAGCGTTTACACGCGAACAACGAATACGCTCTCGCTGCTTAAGCTAAACACTTAACAGCGACCGTCCGCGGGAGGTAGCCGGATCCATCCTGCAGGCGGTCACAAAGTCCGGCTAGGACGCGGAGGCTGCTCCGAGATGCGTCCGAAACTCAACCGGAGCTGCTGCGCACGCGATTCCTGTACCGAGAAGCTCGTGCGCTCAAGACAAAATCGGGACTGAGCCTGGAGAAACGATCAGTCCGGCTTTCCGGACCCGGGGGGCGGCTCCCCGGCAGCTCCACCAA
>DATJHK010000021.1:0-55423 GCA_035493875.1 Candidatus Limnocylindria bacterium | reverse complement strand
GAAGGACGTGCTGACCTTCGCGGTCATCGCCGGCTGCACTTCGTTCCTCGATCACCGCCGGCACGCGGAGCAGCTCCGCACGGAGCTGGTGGAAGCGAAGCTCGCGAATCTCCAGCTCCAGCTCCAGCCGCATTTCCTGTTCAACACGCTCAACACGATCTCGGCGGTCATGTACGAGGACCCGCGCGTCGCCGACCGCATGATCGCGCGGCTCGCCGATCTCCTGCGCGTGACGCTCTCCGCCTGCGAGCAGCCCGAGACGGCGCTGGGTGACGAGCTGCGCATCGCGCGGTTGTACCTGGAGATCATGCAGGCGCGGCTCGAGGACGCGCTGCGCGTCGAGTACCGCATCGAGCCCGGAGCGGTCGACGCACTCGTCCCGACGATGATCCTGCAGCCGCTGATCGAGAACGCGCTGCGCCACGGCGGTGCGTCCGGCGCCTCGGCGCTGGCGATCACGATCGGCGCTCGCCGCGACGGGGAACGGATGCAGCTTACGGTCGCCGATGACGGCCCGGGACTCGCCGCCGTGAGCGCGCGCGCCGGCGGAGGGATCGGGCTTGCGAACACGCGCGGGCGGCTCGAACAGCTCTACGGGGCGCGCGGCGCGCTGCGGCTGGGCGAGCGCGAAGGCGGCGGGGCCGAGGTCGTGCTGACGCTCCCGTACCACGCCGCGCCGATCGCCGCCGCCGTCTCGTAGCGCGCGATGCTGCGCGCGCTGGTCGTCGACGACGAAGCTCCCGCGCGGCGCAAGCTGCTGCGGCTGCTGGGCCGTCACCCCGACATCGAGATCGTCGGCGAAGCCGCAAGCGCGCAGGATGCGCTCGCGCAGGTACACGGGCAGCGCCCGGACCTGTTGTTCCTCGATGTGGAGATGCCCGGGACCGACGGCCTCGGGGTCGCGCGGACGCTGCTGGGCGAAAGCGCTCCGCCGCGCATCGTCTTCGTCACCGCGCACGCCGAGCACGCGGTGCGCGCGTTCGAGGTGGAAGCCATCGACTACATCCTCAAGCCGGTCGACGAGGATCGCCTGCATGCGGCGCTCGCGCGCGTGCGGCGCGCCGGTGCCGCGAACGAGCTCTCGAGCGCGCAGCTCGAACGCCTCGTCGCGCAGCTTCGGCCCGAGCCGGCATTTCGCGAGCGGATCCTCGTCGAGCAGGGAGAGCGTGCGTTCTTCGTCGCCGTCCGCGACGTGGTGCGGATCGAGGCGAACCGCAACTACGTCGTCGTCCATGCCGCCGGCGCGTCGCACACCCTGCGCACCCCGCTCGACGCGCTCGAAGAGACGCTGAACCCGCGGGACTTCGTGCGCGTGAACCGCTCGACGCTCGTGCGGATCGATGCGATCCGCGAGCTGCGGTCGTGGTTCCACGGCGAGTACAAGGTGGTGCTCAGCGACGGGGCGGAGGTGACCTGGACCCGCCGCTACGTCGCGCGGCGTCCCGAGCTTCTCGGCGGGGTCTGACCGGAGCCCGTTCGTCCCGCGCCGGTGCCCGCTCGTCCCCAATCCCTGGCAAGCGCGGCGCCGCTCTGGTACGAGGTAGCGCATGAACCCCGCGCAGACCGCGCGCCGGTCGTGGTTTCGCGACCCCGCCGCGCTCACGATCGGCCTGGCCGTCCTCGCGCTGCACGCCGCGTGCGCCGGACGGTACGATGTGTTCCGCGATGAGCTGTACTTCATCGTGTGCGGGCGCCATCCGGCGTTCGGCTACGTCGATCAGCCCCCGCTCGTGCCGCTTCTGGCTGCGGGGACGTACGCGCTCGGTGCGCAGACATGGCTTCTGCGCTTGCCGGCCGTCCTCGCGGCGGGCGGCCTCGTGTGGCTCGCCGTCGCGTTCGTGCGGCTTCTCGGCGGACGCGCCGGTGCGGCGTGGACAGCCGCCATCGCGGTGGGGTTCGCACCGATGTTCATGGCGCTCACCGCGACGCTCAACACGACGACGTTCGAGCTCCTGGCCTGGACGGCGATCGCGTACGCCCTCGCGCGCGCCGCGCTGCTCGACGACGGGCGCGCGCTGCTCTGGGGCGGGGCCGTCGCAGGCGTCGCGCTCGAGGCGAAGTACGCGCTCGCGAGCTGGCTGATCGCGCTCGCGCTCGGCGTCGCGCTCACCCCGCAGCGGCGGCTCTTCGCGCGCAAGGAGCTGTGGCTCGGCCTCGCGCTCGCGGCGGTGATCGCCGCACCGTCGATCGTCTGGCAGGCGCTGCACGGCTGGCCGTTCGCCGAGCTCGTCGCGGCGGCGCACGGCAAGGACGCCGACACGCCGGCGCTCGCGTTCCTCGTCAACCAGATGTTCGTGATGAACCCGCTGCTTGCGCCGGTGTGGATCGCGGGGGTCGTCGCGCCGTTCGTGCGCAGCGAGCTCTCCGGGCTGCGCTTTCTCGCGATCGCGTTCGTGGCGCAGACGGCGCTGACGATCGCGACGCACGGCAAGGACTACTATCTCGCGGCGGCCTACCCGACGGTCTTCGTGCTCGGCGGGGTGTTCTGGGAGGGCGTCGTGCGGGCCGCGGCGCCGCGCGCGGCGTACCTCGCTGCCGCCGTCGCGCTCAGCATCGTCGTCGCGCCGATCGCGCTTCCCGTCCTGCCGCCCGCGACGCTCGCCGTCTACCAGCGCGCGCTCCACCTCGCGCCGCAGGCGCAGGAGAAGGCCGCGGCGAGCGCCGTGCTGCCGCAGATGTTCTCCGACGAGCTGGGCTGGCACGACTTCGTGCGCGAGGTCGCGGCAGCGTATGATGCGATCCCGCCGGCGCAGCGCGCGAGCACGGCGATCGTCGCGGCGAATTACGGCGAGGCCGGTGCGATCGACGTCTACGGCGGCGCCTACGGGCTCCCGCCGGCGCTCGCGGGCCACAATCAATACTACGTGTGGGGACTGCGTGGCCAGAAGCCGCGCAACGTCTTACGGCTTGGTTGGGACGCTCCCGCTACGATGCGCCGCTACTGTGGCGACGTGCGCGTGCTCGGCGCCGCGTCCTCGCGATACGCGATGCCCTACGAGAACGCGGTGACGTTCACCTATTGCGCCGGAATCCGCCCCTCGCTCGCGGCGCTTTGGCCGCGCGTCAAGTTTTATGAGTAACGTATCGCCGGCGAACGTGCGACAAAGCGAATCCGGCGCGCACGATGTTACGGTACGAAGCGCCGGGTTCTTCCCCCGCGGCCGGCGCTTCCGTCTCGACCGCCAGACCCCGCACGCCGAGCGCGACCGCGTCACGGATCCGTCGCTCGAGCAGCGCGTTCTGCGCACCGCGCCCGCGATGGTGAGGAAGCGTCGCGCCGATCCCCAGCCACGCATATCCGCGATCGAGAAACATCGCGGCGGCGGCGGCCGGCGTCGACCCGTCGTAGGCGACGTAGGTGCGCCAACGAGGACGGCCGACCAGCGCACCCAAGCTCCGCGCGAGTTCGGCCGGCATCTCGAAGCCGGCCTGCGCCGTCGCACCGAAGTCGTCGGCGACTGAGGCGTCGGCCTCACGCAGCTCGAGCGCGCAGGCGATGCTGCTCGCCGGCAAGACCGGTGCACGCCAAAACTTCGCCGTGCCGCCTTCCTCCGCTACGAGGCTGCGCGTCTCCAGCCACCTCGCAAGCTCCGCGGGAGCGGCGCTCGGCGCGAGATCGACGCCCCAGGCGGAGCCGCCGTATTCACGCAGCCACGTGATCGCTCGATCCAGCAGGTCTTGTGCTGCGGGCCGTACGATCCCAAGGCCCAGGACACGGTTGAACAGCGTGAGCGGGACCGCCTTGAGCGCGATGATGGCCGCGTCTTCGATACGAGTCGACGCTCGCCCGAGACGCTCGGTACTGGGCGCCGCCGCGTATTGGTCGAGCCACGCTTCGAGCTCGATTCGTTCGATGTCGGAGGCATCCGCAGCCGCGGGCTCCATCACCGCGTCAGAGCAGCGGCGGTGCGGGCGCCGTCGTCGGCGGCGCGGTCGGACCGTCGTCGGGGATCACCGGCGCGACGGACGGAAGCGCGGTCGCGACCGCCTCGGGCGTCTCACCGTCGTGCTGCGTCCACATCTGCGTGTCGGGCGCGACCGGTGCGGCGTCCGTCGTGATCGGCACGGTGCGCTGCACGGCGGCGGAGCCGCCCTCGTTCGCGAGACGCCAGGTCGCGAAACGGCCGAGCGCGTCGTACGCCATGCGCGAGACGCCGCGAATGAACTGGCGGCCGGCGTCGAGCGTCGGGAGATCGGTGGTCATCACGGCGATGACGTACGGATCCTCGCCCAAGTAGACGATCCCGACGTCGTTGAGCGTGTCGTGCAGGGTGCCGGTCTTGTGCGCGATCGTCGTTCCGGGCGGCAGCGGCTGCGGAAGAAGGCCGTTGTGGTGCTGACCGTCGAGGATCGCGATCATCTCGCGCGACGCCCAGGAGTCGATCAAACGGTCCTTCGCCATCGCTTCGAGCAAGCGCGCCATGTCGGCGGGACTCGAGCGCAGCGCCCAGCGGATCGGGCCGTTCGAGCGGATGAAGTCGCTCAGCCGCGTGTGGTCCAAACCGAGCCGTTGCATGGTCGCGTTGATGTTCTGCCGGCCGACGAAACGAATCAGCATGTTCGTCGCCGTGTTGTCGCTCTCGTCGATCATGAGCGCGAGCAATCGCGACACCGTGTACGCCGAGCCGGTCGGCGCATCGCAGAGCGTCCCCCAGCCCCAATCGCGATCGCTGTCCTGCAGATGCAGCTTGCGGTTGAGGTCGAACCGTCCGACCGTCAGTTGCCGAAAGACTTCGACCATGACGGGGATCTTGATCGTCGACGCCGCCGGCATCTCGGCGCCGGAATTCACACCGGTCTTCGTCCCGGTGAGCACGTCCTCGACCGCGATTCCGACATGTCCCGGCGCGCGCATCGTGTACGCGAGAAGCTGCGCCTGAAAATCGGCGAGCGGTCCCGGGATCACGGTTGCGGACGCCGGTGCGAGCACGCTGAGCGCAAAGCAACACGCGGCGACGCTGGCGGCGAGTCGTCGTGGCACCGACATTGTTCTACTATATGTCGGCCGTTTCGCGTGAAAGTCAAGGAGTTTTCGTTCGCCAGACAGCAAACGGCGCTGCTGCGCGCTTGGATGCAGATCGAGTCGAGCCGACGTTTCCGTTCAGCGCTCGTAAACTATGGGCGAACGAACGGAACGCCGTCGGCGGCCGGGGCGCGGACGCGCCCGGCGAAGCCCGCCAGCGCGACGAGCGCGGCCAGATACGGCAGCGCCTGCATCAGCTCGCTGGGGACGCCGGCGCGCTGCAGCGAGTACTGCAGTGCGGCGAAGAAGCCGAAGAACAGCGCCGCGCCCGTCGCTCCGAACGGCGTCCAGCGACCGAAGATCACCGCGGCGAGCGCGATGAACCCGCGGCCCGCCGTCATCCCGTCGGAGTACAGGTCGAGCTCGGCGAGCGAGAGGAAGACGCCGCCCAAGCCCGCGATCGCACCGCCGATGACGACGGCCCAGAAGCGCGTGCGCAGCGCGTCGATCCCGGCCGATTCCGCAGCGCCGGGGTCCTCGCCGCAGGCGCGCACGCGCAGCCCCCACGGCGTGCGGCTCAGCACGACGTGCAGCACGGCCGCGGCGACGAAGGCGAGGACGATCAGCGCCGTCTCGCCGCCCTGGCCGAGCGCGGGAACCTCGTGCGACGCCCCCGGCTGGTTGTAGATCAGCACGAGGCCATATGCCGCCGCGGCGAGCGCGGCGATATTGATCCCGGTTCCGGCGACGATCTGATCGACCGCGAGCCGGGTCGCCGCGTAGGCAAGCACGGCGGCGACCAGCGCGCCCGCGAGCACGCCGGCGCACGCGCCGAGGACCGGGCTCCCGGTCGCGCCGCTGACGACGACCGAGACGAACGCGCCCGCGATGAGGATCCCCTCGAGGCCGATGTTGACGACCCCCGAGCGCTCGGAGAGCACACCGCCGAGCGCCGCGTAGATCAGCGGCGTCGCCTTGACGAGCGTTAAGCCCAGCACGGCGCCGAGCGTTGCCAGGAGCGCGTTCACGTCGTCCTCCGGGTGGCGAGTACGCGCCGTCCGGCGAGCGCGATGATGACCAGCCCCGTGACGAGCGAGACGACCTCGCGGGGCACGGCGGCCTCGGCTTGCATCGCGACCCCGCCGCTCTGCAGCATCCCGAACGCGAGGGCGGCGAGCAGGATCCAGAGCGGATCGAGGTTGCCGACCAGCGCAACGGCGATCGCGATGAACCCGTAGCCGGGCGAGAGGCCGGTGTTGAAGCGGTGCAGCACGCCCGCGACGATCGTCGCGCCGCCCAGGCCCGCCAGTGCGCCGGCGAGCGCCATCGCGACGAGCGCGGTGCGGCCGAGGTCGATCCCGGCGCGGCGCGCCGCCTCGGGCGCATCGCCGGCCGCCCGCAGCTCGTAGCCGAAAACGGTCCGCCGCAGCACCCAGCGCAGGCCGAACGCGACCGCCAGACCGATCAGGAACGCCCAGGTCAGCCGCGAGTTCGCGAGCAGGTCGGGGAGCTGCGCCGCCTTCGGGAGCGTCGCCGTCTCCTGGTCGCCGCCCCCGGCCTGCGCGAGCGGACCGCCGACGAGGTACGTGGCCAGCAAGGTCGCCACGACGTTGAGCATCAGCGTCGCGATCACTTCGTTCGCGCCGAAGCGTGCGCGCAAGAATCCCGGGATCGCGCCCCAGACCCCGCCGGCGAGCGCGCCGGCGACGAGCACCATCGGGACCGCGAGGTACCCCGGGAGGGGGAACTCGGCGCCGAGCCAGCCCGCAGCGAGGCCGCCGAGGATCAGCTGCCCCTCGGCGCCGATGTTGAACAGCCCGGCGCGGAACGCGATCGCGATCCCGAGCGCGGGGAAGAGCAGGTTCGTCGCCTGCACGAGCGTCTCGGCGAACTCTTCCTTGGTGCCGAATGCGCCGTCGAAGAGCGCGCCGAAGCCGACGACCGGCGAGACGTGGGCGAACAGCATCGCGAGCGAGCCGACGCCGAAGACGACGACGAGCGTGATCGCGAGGTCGCGCAGTGCGCGATTGCGCGCGAACACCTTCACGCGTGGCCCGCCATCAGCGCGCCGATCCGGCCGCGGTCGATCGCCTCGCGTTCGAACGTTCCGACGAACCGGCCGTTGGCCAGGACCAGGACGCGGTCGGCGAGCGCGAAGATCTCGTCCAGCTCGAAGGAGATCAGCAGCACGCCGACGCCCGCGTTGCGCGCCTCGATCAGGCGCGACTGGACGAGCGCGGCCGCGCCGATGTCGATCCCGCGCGTCGGCTGGTAGGCGACGACCAGGCGGGGCTCGCTGGTGAGCGCGCGGCCGACGACGATCTTCTGCTGGTTGCCGCCCGAGAGCATCCCGACGATCGCCTCCTGGTCCGGCGGACGCACGTCGAAGCGCTCGATCACCGTGCGTGCCGCGTCGGCGTGCTTGGCGATCGGGAGGGTGCGCTGGCGGCCGAGCACGACGTTGTCGCGCACGTTCCAGTCGAGCACGAGCGCTTCGCGCAGACGGTCCTGCGGGATGACGCGGATCCCGCGCGCGAGCCGCGCCGCCGGCCCGTCGTCGACGCGCAGCGGCTCGCCCGCGAAGCGCAGCTCGCCGGTGTACGGCGCGACGCCCGCGATCGCGTCGGCGAGCGCCGACTGGCCGTTCCCCTCGATCCCCGCGATCCCGACGATCTCGCCGGCGCGCACCTCGAAGCTCGCCTCGCGCAGCGCGCTCCCCAGTTCGCCGGCGCTCAAGCCGCGCGCTTCGAGCAGGGGCGCGGGCGCCGTCGCGGCGCGCGCCGCGAGCGCGGGGACCTCGCCGCCGACCATCGCGCGCGCGATCGCGTCGGCGTCGGTCTGCGCGGTCGCGACGCGCGCGACGACGCGGCCGGCGCGCATCACGGTGACGCGGTCGGAATACGCGATCACCTCGGCGAGCTTGTGCGTCACCACGAGGATCGCCGTCCCGCGCGCCGCGAGCGCGCGCACCGTGGTGAAGAAGGAGGCGATCTCGCCGGGCGCGAGCGCCGCGGTCGGCTCGTCGAGCAGCAGCACCGCCGGCTCGCGATCGAGCTCGCGCAGCAGCTCGACGCGCTGCTTGATCCCGACCGGCAGCGTCTCGACGCGCGCGTCGGGGTCGACCTCGAGGCCGTAGGTCGCGGCGAGGGCCCGCACGCGCGCGCGCGCGGCGGGGACGTCGATGGTCCAGCCGCGGCGCGGCTCGCGGTTGAGCAGCACGTTCTCCCACACGCGCAGCCGGTCGATCAGCTTGAAATGCTGGTGGACGAGGCCCACGGTGCCGAGCGCGTCGACCGCGCCTTCGTCGGCGGCGACGGCGCCGTAGGCGATCGCCGCGAGCGTCGACTTGCCCGCGCCGTTCTCGCCGACGAGCGCGTGGATCTCGCCGGAGTGCAGCTCGAGGTCGACGCCGTCGACGGCCTGCACCGCGCCGAAGCGCCGGCGCACGCCGCGCAGCGTCAGAGCGGGACGCGCGTGAACGATGCCAGTCCCTCCCGTGTCGACGGTACGACGATCTTGCCGGCGATGATCGCGGCTTTCAGGCGATTCAGCGTCGCGATCTTGTCGGGCGTGACGACGCTGCGCGTGTAGCGGAAGTCGGTGAGGCCGACGCCGCCTTCCTTCAAGCCGAGCACGAGGTGGCGCAAGTACCGCTTGTGCAGCACCGCTTCCTGGGCGACGCGAAAGACGCCGACGTCGACGCGTTTGACCATGCTGGTGAGGATCTTCCCGGGCGCGAGCGCGTCCTGGTTCGAATCGACCCCGATGACGTACGCGCCGCTGCGCGCCTTGGCTTGGTCGATCGCGCCCAGCCCCGCCTTCCCGGCCGCGACGTAGACGATGTCCGCGCCTTGATCGTACAGGACGCCCGCGAGCTCTTTCCCCGAGGCGACGTCCTCGAACGACCCGACGTACTTCACGAGCACCTTGACGTTCGGATCCACCTCGCGCGCCCCCGCGGTGAAGCCGGCCTCGAACTTGCGCAGCAGCGGGATGTCGATCCCGCCCAAGAACGCGATCGTCTTCGTCTTGGTCGTCATCGCCGCGAGCGCGCCGGCGAGAAAGGAGCCCTCTTCCTCCTTGAACGTCACCGAGGTGACGTTGGGCTCGTCGACGACCGCGTCGATGATCCCGAAGTGGCGCGACGGATAGCGTTCCGAGACGTCGGTGACGTCCTTCGCCATCAAAAACCCGATGGCGAAGATCTCGTCGTACTCCTTGTTCGCAAGGACGCCCATGTTGACGGCGTAGTCGGCGGCGGAACGCGACTGGAGCACCGTCGTCCAGACGTGGAGATCGCGCTTCGCGCGCTGCAGCCCGGCGTAGGCCGAGTCGTTGAACGAACGGTCGCCCAGACCCCCGACGTCCGTGACCATCCCGACCTTGAGCATCCCCTTCGGCACCGGGTCCGGCGCGCAGCCGGCGAACCAGGCCACGAAAGGAACGAGCGCCAGCGCAAGACACGCCGCGCGGGGGGTGCGGGACATTGCGTGCGGTCGTACGACGTCCGTGCGGGGCGGCCTTTCGCCAACGGGGAAAAGGCGCGTGTGACCCCCGCTCGACCGAACGACGTTCCGCCGCGGCCGCGGCGCCGCATCTCGCGCGCCGAACGCCGCGTGACGTTCTGGCTCAAGATACTGGGGCTGATCGCGGTGGCGATCTACCTGCTGGTCGGGCTCCTGCAGTTCCTCGGCGCCGTGCGCGCGACCGGGCTGCTCTTCGTCGGGGCCGTCTTCTTCGCGTACCTCGTCTATCCGCTGGTCCGGCGGTTCAACCAGCGCCTCCCGCTGCTGTGGTCGGTCGTCATCGTCTACGCGATCATCGGGATCGTCGCCGCGGCGGTCGTCCAGCTCCTCGTGCCGCCGCTGATCGCAGACGTGCAGAATCTCGCCAAGGCGACGCCGGGGCTCGTCGCGCACGCCTCGCAGGCGCTGCAGGACCCGAACAACCGCTTCTTCCGGTACCTCCCGCCGGAGGAACGGGCCTACCTCGCCTCGCTGCCCGCGCAGCTCGGCGCGTTCCTGCAGCACAACGCGCAGGAGTTCGCGACGCGCACGCTCGCCGTCGTCCTCTCGACGGTCTCGGTCGTCGCGACGGTCGTCATCATCCCGATCCTCTCGGCCTACATGCTGCTCGACATGGAGCATCTCAAGGAGTCGTTTCTCGGGCTGCTGCCGGCGAAGCACGCGCCGAAGGGCGAGGCGGTCCTCGACGATCTCGACAAGGTCGTCGGCGGGTTCATCCGCGGGCAGCTGATCGACGGCGCGATCGTCGGCGCGATGATCACGGTGATGCTCTTCGCGCTGCACGTTCCGTACGCGCTCTTGATCGGGGTCGCGGCGGGGATCCTCAACTTCATCCCCTACGCCGGCGCGGTGATCGGCTTCGTCCCCTCGGTGATCCTCGCGCTCGCATACAACGGGCCGACGAACGCGCTGATCGTCGCCGCGCTCTTCGCGGTGATCCAGCAGGTCGACGGCAACTTCGTCGCTCCGCGCGTCCTCAAGGACAACGTCGGTCTCTCGCCGTTCTGGATCATCCTCTCGATCCTCGCCTTCAGCGAGCTCTTCGGGCTGCCGGGGACCTTCCTGGCCGTCCCCGCGGCGGCGATGATCCGCGTCTTCCGCGAGCACTTCTTGCCGCGTCCGGTGACGCGCGCGGTCGCGCAGCCGGAGCTGACCCCCGAGCCACAGGCCGAGAAACGACCGGGGCGCGCCCGCGTCTGAGGCGAAGAACGCGGGCGTGCTCACGCAAGCCTCCGGCGAGGCCTCGCCGAGCCGCACACGGATCGGCCGCGTCGACGTCGTCGGCGTCCCGATGGACCTGGGCGCCGACCGGCGCGGGGTCGACATGGGGCCCTCGGCGATCCGCTACGCGCGCCTGCAGGAGTCGATCGCGCGCCTGGGGATCGAGGTCGCCGATCACGGCAACCTGCACGTCCCGGTCGCCGAGTCGATCGCGCCCGCCGACCAGGAGGCGAAGTACTTCCCCGTCATCGGCGCGGTCTGCAGCGAGCTGGCGGGGATCGTCGAGACGATCGTGCGCGCCGGCGGCTTTCCGCTCGTCCTCGGCGGCGACCACTCGATCGCGATGGGGACGCTCGCCGGCGTCGCGCGGGCGCGCGGCCGCGCGCCGGGCGTGATCTGGGTCGACGCGCACGGCGACATCAACACGCCGCTGACCTCGCCCTCGGGGAACGTGCATGGGATGCCGGTCTATTTCGCGCTGCGCGACGCGCACGTGCAGCCCGATCGCCTCGTCTTCATCGGGTTGCGCGACGTCGACGAGGGCGAGAAGCGCATGATCGGCGAGCTCGGCGTGAAGGCCTTCACGATGAGCGACGTCGATCGGCTGGGTATGAGCCGGGTGATGGAAGAAGCGCTCGCGATCGTCGCGGACGGACCCGGCTCGGTGCACGTGAGCTTCGACATGGACGGGATCGACCCGCGCGAAGCGCCGGGCGTCGGCACGCCGGTGCGCGGCGGGATCACCTACCGCGAAGCGCACACGCTGATGGAAGCCGTCGCCGCCTCGGGGACGCTCGGCTCGCTCGAGATCACCGAGATCAACCCGATCCTCGACCGCGAGAACCGTACCGCGATCCTCGCCGTGGAATTGATCCTCTCCGCCCTCGGAAAGACGACGCTCTGACCTTCGACCGCGCGAGCTTCGAACTGCGTCGCGAGACCTTCGAAGAGATTCTCGCTCCCGAGCTCACGCCCGAGCAGCGTCTGCACGAGCAGCTCACGGAAGGGACGCGCGCGACGTGTCCCTGCTGCGGCTATCCGACGATCAAGGGCCGCGCCGCGTACGACATCTGCCCGCTCTGCGGCTGGGAGGACGACGGTCAGGACGACGCCGAGCGCGCGCCGTCCGGCGCGCCGCGTCCCGACGTGATCGCCGGCGGCCCGAACCACGACTACGCGCTGACCGAGGCGCGCGAGAACTTCGCGCTCTACGTGACGATGTACCGGCCGACCGATCGCGACTTCGAGCACGAGCGCGCGCAGACCGACATCAAGCGCCGCATCATCGCCGCGTACGACCGCAGCGTCGACGGCGAGGTGACGTTCGCGCAAGCCGACGCCGAGGCGTGGTCGCTGCTGGACGAATTGGGGTAGAACCCGAAGCGACGTCTGCTCGCTCTGCTTCCTGATGGTGCAAATTTCTACCAGGCATGCGGGTTACCGCAGGTTATGGCAATTTTCGCGCCGCTTCGGACGCTGAACCCGTCTCAGCGCCGGGCCTTTATCGCTGCGTTCTTGGGCTGGTGCCTGGACGCGTTCGACTTCTTTCTGGTCACCTTCGTCGTGTTCAAGATCGCGGGCGATTTCGGCAAGGCGATCCCCGAGGTGGCCTTCGCGATCACGATCACGCTGATGATGCGGCCGGTCGGGGCACTGATCTTCGGCGTCCTCGCCGACCGCTTCGGACGCCGCGGTCCGCTGATGATCAGCGTCCTGGCCTACTCGCTCTTCGAGCTGCTGACGGCGGCCGCGCCGACGTTCACGATCTTCATCGTGCTGCGCGCGCTGTACGGGATCGCGATGGGCGGTGAATGGGGTGTCGGCGCGGCGCTCGCGCTCGAGACGCTCCCGGCGCAGGCGCGCGGGATCGCGTCGGGGATCCTGCAGCAGGGCTACGCCCTCGGCTACCTCATCGCGGCGGTCGTCTTCGGTGCGCTCTTCGAGCACATCGGCTGGCGCGGGATGTTCGTCGTCGGCGCGCTGCCGGCGTTCCTCGTCCTCTACATCCGCTCCGGCGTCGAGGAATCGCCGGCGTGGAAGGCCGGCGTCGCGGCGAAGACCGGCGAGCGCGCGAACCTGATGTCCTCGATCCTGCGCCATCCGCTGCTCTACATCTACGCGATCCTGCTGATGGCGTCGTTCAACTTCATGTCGCACGGCTCGCAGGATCTCTATCCGACGTTCCTCACCAAGCAGCGCGGCTTCGATCCGCACATGACCTCGTACATCGCGATCATCGCGAACATCGGCGCGATCATCGGCGGCACGCTCTTCGGCGGGCTCTCGCAGTTCATCGGACGGCGCGTCACCATCCTGATCGCGTGCGTGCTCGGCGCGATCACGATCCCGCTGTGGGTCGGCGCGCCCTCGACGGCGATGCTCGCGCTGGGCGGCTTCCTGATCCAGTTCTTCGTCCAGGGTGCGTGGGGCGTCATCCCGGCGCACTTGAACGAGCTCTCACCGGGCGAGGTGCGCGGGACGTTCCCCGGTTTCACCTACCAGCTCGGCAACTTGATCTCGGCGTTCTCGGCGCAGTGGGAGGCCGCGTACGCGACCAAGAGCTTCCCACTCCCGGGCGGCGGCGCCAACTACGGGCACGCGATGTCGATCATCATGGTCGGCGTCTTTGCCGGCGTCTTCATCCTCACCGCGATCGGCCGCGAGAAGCGCGGCGTCTCGTTCTACGACGAGGCTGCAGCGAAGACGTAACCGTGCGTTATGGGCGCGACGCCCGTTCGTAGGCCCGCAGCGCGTCGCCCCCGATCACGCAGATCGGGACGTCGCGCCAGCGGGTCTCGAGCCGACCTTCCCACGCATCGGCGAAGGTGAGGCCGTCGAGCCCGCCGACCAGCGCGATCTCGCCCTCGCCCTCGCCGTAGCGGAACTCGTAGTCCACGTCGACGAGGTCGGGGACCGCGACGCCGTCGAGCGGCGCGCCGACCCGCGCGAGCGCACGATAGACGTGCGCCGCGTTCGCCTCGTCGGCGTCGTACCAGAGCATGTGGTCGCAGGCCTCGACCGGCTCGCCGTGCAGCTTCTTCGCCAGGCCGCCGACGACGAGGGCACGTGCCCGCTCCTTTGCAAGCGCGCACAGCAGTTCGGCGAATGCGCTGTGGTTCGGCACGGCGACCTCCTTGCGGAGAAGGCGAGGGAGAGGAGCCTACGGCGAGTGCCGAGGGTCTCCCTCGCCTTGCCGGATCAGGGCGTCTGCGCCTCGCCGACCGGGGTCGCATAGACCGGCTTCCACTCCGTGCGGTCGCCGTCGGTGACCTCCATCCAGCCGACGACCTGTGCGCCGTTGGCGTGGACGGGCTCCGCCTGCGGTTCGGCGGCGCGACGCGGTTCGCGATGGCCGGCGACCCGCTCGCGCAGCATCGTCACGGCGACGTAGATCACCGGGACGAAGACCAGGTTGAGCGCCGTCGAGACGAGCATCCCGCCGAGCACCGCGGTGCCCAGCGAGGAGCGGCTCGCGCTTCCGGCCCCGGTCGCGAACACCAGCGGCAAGATGCCGAAGATGAAGGCGAGCGAGGTCATGATGATCGGGCGCAGCCGCGTCTCGGCGGCGCGCGCCACCGCAGCGATCGGGTTCATCCCCGACTCGCGCAGCTGGTTCGCGAACTCGACGATGAGGATCGCGTTCTTGCTCGCCAGACCGATGAGCATGACGAAGCCGACCTGCACGAACACGTCGCTCGGGAAGTGCCGCAGGCCGATCGCCCACAGCGCGCCGAGCAGCGCCAGCGGTACCGAGAGCAGGATCACGAACGGATCCCAGAAGTTCTCGTACTGCGCCGCGAGGACGAGGAACACGAACACGATCCCCAGCGCGAAGACGAGCGCGGCGAAGTTGCCGCCTTCGATCTGATCGCGCGTGAGCCCGTACCAGGAGTAGCCCATCCCGGCCGGCAGCACCTGATCGGCCAGTTTCTGCATCGAGGCGATGACGTCGCCGGAGCCGACGCCGGGCCGGGGCGCGCCGTCGACCTCGATCGAGCGGTAGAGGTTGAAGTGCGTGATCTCCGTCGGCACCTTCGTGCTCGACGGCGTCATCAGCGTCGAGAGCGGGATCAGCCCGCCCTGCGGCGAGCGCACGTACATCGAGTCCAAGCCGTTGATCGCCGAACGGTACGGCGCGTCGGCCTGCACGTAGACGCGGTAGGCGCGGTTGTTCAGGTTGAAGTCGTTCACGTACTCCGACCCTTCGAACACGCCGAGCGTCTGCGCGAGCGTGCCGAACGGGACGCCGAGCTGTTCGGTCTTCTCGCGGTCGATCGCGAGGTTGAACTGCGGCGCGTCGTCGCGGAAGCTGGTGAACGCCGCCGCGAAGTGCGGATCGCCGTTGACCGCGCCGATGAGACGGTTCACCGCCGCCGACGCGGTGGGGAAGCCGACGTTGTTCTGATCGAGCACCTGGAACTGGAAGCCGCCGAAGTTCCCGATACCCTGTACCGAGGGCGGGTTGAAGGCGAAGACCTGCGCGTCCGGCTCCGAGGAGACGATCGGGTAGAGCCGCGCGAGGATCGCCTGGAACGTATGGGTGGGTCCGTTGCGCTCGTCCCACGGCTTGAGCGGGATGAACGCGACGCCGCGGCTCGGCGCGTTGCCGGTGAAGCCGAAGCCGTCGAGCGTGAAGACGCCCTCCGCTTCGGGCACCGCCTGGCGGATCCGCTCCGAGAGGCGTTCGGAGACGCGGCGCTCGTAGTCCGACGACGTGCCGGTCGGCGTCTGCAGGACGACGATCAGGTACCCCTGGTCCTCGTCCGGGATGAACGACGTCGGCGTGTGCGTGTACTGGAACGCCGTCAGTCCGAGCGCGAGCGCGAACACGCCGAGCATCGGCGCGCGCATGCGCAGCAGCGTCGGGAGCAGTCCGTGGTAGGAGCGGCGCAGCCCCGCGATCGTCCAGTTGATGAGGCGGAAGATCGGCGCCGTCGGCGCGTGCTCCTCGCCGAGCAGGATCGCCGAGAGCGGCGGCGCGAGCGTGAGCGCGGTGAAGAGCGAGATGGCGATCGAGCACGCGATCGTCATCGCGAACTGCTTGTAGAGCAGACCGGTCGAGCCCGGGAAGAACGCGACCGGGATGAAGACCGCGAGCAGCACGAGCGAGGTCGCGATGACGGCGCCGGAGATCTCGCGCATCGCGGCCGATGCGGCGGCGAGCGGCGGCATCTTCTTTTCCTGCACGAAGCGCGCGATGTTCTCGATCACGACGATCGCGTCGTCGACGACGAGACCCGTGGCGAGCGTGAGGCCGAAGAGCGAGAGCGTGTTGATCGAGAACCCGAGCAGCTTCATGAGCGCGAGCGTGCCGATGAGCGAGACGGGGATCGTGATCATCGGGACGAGCGCCATCTTCCAGTCCTGGATGAAGGCGTAGATCACGAGCACGACGAGCAGGATCGCGAAGGCGAGCGTCAGGACGACTTCCTTGATCGACTCGCGCACGAAGAGCGTCGCGTCGAACGGGATCGCGTACGAGACGCCGGGCGGGAAGGTCTTTTGCATCTGCTGCAGCGAGGCGCGGATGCTGTTCGAAAGGTCGAGCGCGTTCGCGTCCTGCTGCTGCACGACGACGAAGCCGACGCTCTGGTGTCCGTTGAAGCGCGCCGCGGTCGTGTAGTCCTCGGCGCCCAGCTCGACATGGCCGACGTCGCGCACGCGCACGTAGCCGCCGTCGGGCGTCGTCTTGATGATGATGTTGGAGAACTGCTCGGGCGTCGTGAGCCGGCCGTCGGCGTTCAGCTCCACCTGGTAGAGCTGGTTGCCGGTCGTCGGCGGAGCGCCGACCGCGCCGCCCGCGACCTGCTGGTTCTGGCTCTGCAGCGCGGTGATGACGTCGCTCGCGGTGAGCCCCTCCATCATCAGCCGGCGCGGGTCGAGCCACAGGCGCATCGCGTAGCGGCGCAGGCCGAAGGCCTGGATGTCGGCGACGCCGCGCACCCGCTTGAGCGTGTCCATCACCTGGTGCTCGACGAAGTCGCTGAGCGCACCCTGCGACATGCGGCCGTCGGTCATGAACGCGACGCCGAGCAGGTTCGCCGACGAGGTCTTCTTGACGGTCACGCCGGTCTGCTGGACGATCGCCGGAAGGCGCCCGGTGGCGCTCAGCACCGCGTTCTGCACGTCGGCCTGCGCCGCGTCGAGGTTGCGGTCGAGGTTGAAGGTGACGGTGATCGTCGAAGTGCCGTCGTTGCCGCTGGTCGAGGTCATGTAGCGCATCCCCTCGACCCCGTTGATCGCTTCCTCGAGGGGCGTGGTCACGGCGCTTTCGACGGCTTCCGCGTTGGCACCGATGTAGACCGTGCTGACGCTCACCTCCGGCGGCGCGACCTGCGGGTACTGCGCGATCGGCAGTGACGGCAGGGCGACGAGTCCGGCGATGAGGACGATGATCGATGCGACGCCCGCGAATACGGGGCGCCGGAGAAAGAATTGTATCATGCTGCCTGCGTGGTCAGGGCGTCGCGCATCGCGCGGCGTGCGCGAAAGAGGCGCGTGCGCACCGTGTGGTACGGGATCGCGTCGAGCGAGGCGATTTCGTGGCTGGTGTAGCCCGCAACGTCGTGCAAGACGATCGTGCGGCGTTGTGCGGGCGGCAGATGGCGCAGAGCGGTCGCGAGATCGACCCGCGCTTCCTGACGTAGGACCGACGCTTCGGCGCTCTCGTCGGTGCCCTCGGGGACGTCCGCAACGGCGGTCGCCTGCTTCGTACGAAGCCGGTCGAGCGCGGTGTTGCGGGCGATCCGATGCAGCCACGGGCGCAGATCGCTCCCCGCGCGTGCGGTCGTCGCCTTCCACGCCTTCTCGTACGTGTCTTGGACGACGTCCTCGGCGTCGGCATCGCCGACGATCGGACGGACGCGACGCAAGAGCGCGTTCCGGGTGACGGCTTCGAAGTACGGCTCCAGCGGGGCCTCCTTGAAGGTCCTTAACATAGATAATCTAAGCCTTAGATGGTCAGAAGTTCTGACGGACGTGACCGCGGCCACCGGGATTGGGTTGCGCGGCTGGGAAAGAAGTGACGCCGTGGAGGCCAAGACTCGACCACTGGGACAGGACAAGCCGGCGGAGACCACCGCCGAGGCGGCCTGCACCTATCCGGCTGCCCTCATCTGCTGCTCGGACTTCGTGCTGGGCACGCTGTCGATGACGGTGGCCGAGCTCGTCGAGGAGGCTCTCGCGCCGCTCGACCTGCGTCTACGGCACTATCGCTTGCTGCGGTTGCTGTTCTTCGATGGTCCGCAGTCGCAGAGCGCGCTCGGCCCGGCCCTGGGCGTCGACCGCACGACCGTCGTCGCGCTGGTCGATCACCTCGAGCGGCTGAAGCTCGCCAAACGCGTGCGCTCCGAAGAGGACCGCCGCGCGTACCGCATCGCGCTGACCGAGAAGGGCCGCAAGGTCGCGACCAAGGCAGCCGAGATCGTGAACAGCGTCGAGGAGAGCATGTTCTCCCCGCTCTCGGCGGAGGAGCGCGAGCACCTCACCCGCCTCTCCACGCGCCTCCTCTCCGAACCCGGGATCATCGCGGACGCACACGCCCGCGCGATACGCGAGGAGTCCCGCCACGGGCGGTAGAGCCCCCGCGTCGGCCTGACGCCCCGGGCGTTATAACGAGAAGCTGTCCGCGCCGCCGGGTTCGGGGAAGATCTTGCCGGGGTTCATGATTCCCAGCGGATCGATCGCGTCCTTGATCGCGCGCATCACGCGCAGCGCGTCGACGCCGACGTCGAGTTCCATGAACTGCTTCTTGAGCAGGCCGATCCCGTGCTCGCCCGAGAGCGTCCCGCCCAGGGCGACCGCGGCTTCGAAGATCGCGCGCGCGGCGCCCGCAACGCGCGCCATCTCTTCGCGATCGGTCTTGTCGCACAAGATGTTGGGGTGCAAGTTGCCGTCGCCGATGTGGCCGAAGAGCGGGATCTCCAAGCGATATTCCGCGGCGATCTCGCGCACGCGCCGCACCATCGCGGGGATGCTCGCGCGCGGGACGCAGATGTCCTCGCCCAGCTTGTTCGGACGGCGCCGCGCGAGCGAGGGCGAGATCGAGCGGCGCGCGGTCCAGAGCTTCTCCGATGCGGCCTCGTCGTGCGCGACCTGCACGTCGCGCGCGCCGTGCGCGCGCACGATCCGCTCGATCTCGGCGATCTCCGCGTCCACGATCGCGGCGTGATTGCCGTCGGCGCCGAAGATCAGGATCGCCTCGGCGTCGAGCGGAAGCCCGATCGGCCGGTTCTCCTCGATGCAGCGCATCGTGAAGTTGTCGACCAGCTCGATCGCGGTCGGCAGGATCCCGCTCGTCATCACCGCCGTCACCGCCTGCGCGGCGTCGTCGATGCGGTCGAAGACCGCGAGCGCGGCGCGCGCGACCGCCGGCTTCGCGAGCAGCTTGAGTGTGATCTCGGTGATCGTTCCGAGCGTCCCCTCGGAGCCGGTGAAGAGCCGGCGCAGATCGTAGCCGGTCACGTTCTTCACGGTGCGGCCGCCGGTGCGGATCAGCGTGCCGTCGGGGAGCACGACCTCGAGCGCGAGCACGTAGTCGCCGGTCACGCCGTACTTGAGGGCGCGCGCGCCGCCGGCGTTCTCGGCGACGTTCCCGCCGAGCGCGCTTTGCTTGAGGCTCGAGGGGTCGGGCGGATAGAAGAGCCCGCGGGCCTCGACCGCGGCCTGCAGGCGCGCCGTGATGACCCCGGGCTGGACGACGGCGACCCGGTCGACCTCGTCGATCGCGAGGATGCGGTCGAGTCGCGCGACCCCCAGGACGATGCTCCCGCCGAGCGGCACCGCGCCGCCGGAGAGCCCGCTCCCCATCGCGCGGGGGGTGATCGGGATGCGCCGCTCGGTCGCGATGCGGTGGACGGCGACGACCTCGGCGGTGGACGACGGGAGGACGACCAGCGGCGGGACGTGCTCGTAGAACGTGCCGTCGAAGCCGTAGGCGATCACGTCCTCGGCCGCCGTGAGCACGCCGCCGGGGACCGCCGCGCGCAGCGCGTTCAGAAGCTCGGGCGACGTCTCGATCATCGGTGCGCGCTTCGCCCGCCGCGCGCACCACAACTCCCTCGAAGCGAGCGCCCGGTCGCGAATCGCTCCGACCACGGTCCTACGTGGAATTTCTTTTCAGGGAGTAGACTACAACGGACGCGGCCGCCGGAAGGACCGGTGCCGCCTGCTTCTCATACCGGAGGAATCGTGGCCGACGTAGTGACGTCCGAGTATCGGCTCTCCACGGAGCCGGGGCTCAAGAAATTCGTCTCGAGCGTGCTCGAGAAGGTCGGGGTCGCACCCGCCGACGCGGCGGTCGTCGCCGACGTGCTGGTCGAAGCCGATCTTCGCGGCGTCGAGTCGCACGGCGTCGCTCGGCTGGAGTCGTACTATGTCAGCCGTCTGCGCAACGGGCAGTTGGAAGCGAAGCCGAACGTCACGACGGTCCGCGAGACGCCGACCTCGATCCTCGTCGACGCCGGGAACGGCCTGGGCCATCCGGTCGCGAAGCGCACGATGGAGCAGGTGCTCGCGAAGGCCGACAAGATGGGTGCGGCGTTCGGCGCGGTGCGCAACTCGAACCACTACGGGATCGCGGGCTACTACGCGATGCTGGGGCTCGACAAGGACATCATCGGGATCGCCTCCACCAACACGGTGCGCTACGGCGCGCCGACCTTCGGACGCGACATTTTGCTCGGCACGAACCCGCTGGCGTTCGCGATCCCCACGCAGAACGAGCCCGCGTTCGTCCTCGACTTCGCGACGACGACCGTTCCCCGCGGCAAGCTCGAAGTCTACAACCGCAAGGAGAAGAAGCTGAACCCGGGCTGGGCGATCGACGCCGAAGGGCACGAGACGCTCGACCCGCAGACCGCGCTCAAGGGCGCGCTGCTCCCGCTCGGCGGGTACGGCGTCGACAACGGCGGCCACAAGGGCTACGGCCTGGGCCTGTTGGTCGAGATCCTCTGCGGCGTTCTCTCCGGCGGCGCGTTCGGTCTCGATCTTCCGCTCCCGTCCGACGGCCCGCAGCCCGGCAAGATCTCGCACTTCTTCGCGGCGTTCAAGGTCGACGGGTTCCGCGATCCGGCCGCGTTCCGCAAGGACATGGACACGGAGCTGCGCGCGTTCAAGGACTCGGCGAAGGCGCCGGGCCAGGACCGCATCTACGTCGCCGGCGAGATCGAGCACGAGAAGACGCTCTACAACCGCGAGCACGGCGTGCCGGTCCACGTGAAGGTGTGGGACGGACTGCAGAAGCTCGGCGGCGAGCTCGGCGTCCCGTTCGACTTCGAGAAGAAATAACGGCGGCTGATGGGGTGAACCGAGACCGCTGAGGTATCGGTTCGCCCTCGGGCGCAACGTGCACCCCTACCAGGGCACGGTTTGGCCGCGATAGTCGAGATACTGCAGGCCGGGCTTCCCACGTTGCGCTTCGATGATGTTTACCAGATTGGGGATGCTTTCATCGATGCTGAGCCGCGCTTGCGGCCCTCCCATGTCGGTGCGCACCCAGCCTGGCGCTAAGAGCAGCAGCGTTCGATTGTCGCATGCGTGTCGTGCGGCAAAGCTCCGCATAAGTGTGTTGAGTGCGGCTTTGCTCGCGCGATAGACTTCGTATCCTCCACTCACGTTGTTGGTTACGCTTCCCTGGCCAGAAGACATGATCGCTATCGTGCCACCCGCAGGAACGAGGCCGTTCAAGGTTTCGATCGCACGTAACGGGCTTAGCGCGTTCGTCACCATGACGCGCACGAACTCTTCCGTGCTCACGTCCGCAATCGTTTCTCGATCGTCGTTCTTCACGCCGGCATTCACCAGCACCAGATCCAGCATTCGTCCCTTCAAACGGGTACGGAGCGCCGCGACTTGGTCAGGTATGTTGATGTCGACCGTCTCGATCTCGAGTTGACTCTTCCAGTGCTCACGCAGGGCGTGCAATCTCGTCCGGTCACCGCCCCGAACGGTGCCGACGACGTGCCAGCCGCGTTTTAGATATTGCTCGGCGAGCGCCAAGCCGAGACCGCGCGAGGCGCCGATCAAGAGGAGACTTTTGGGTGAAGCCTCCAATGTAGTTGTCATATCAACTTGGTAACAGCTACGAGTTGTCATGTCAACCAGTATCAAGGAGTATGAAGGCTGTGGCTCGCTCCGAAAACCTCACCGCCCGGGAGCTGCGGCTCTGGCACGCCTGGCTGCAAATCAGCGAGGCAGTCACCTCACAGGTGGCTCGCGACGTTGCCGAAGCGAGCGGCTTGTCTGCGGCGGATTACGGAATACTCGAACGCCTCGTTGAGATCGGCAATGGACGACTTCGCCAGCGTGAGTTGGCCGCTGCGCTAAACTGGGACAAGAGCCGAATCTCGCATCAGCTGACCCGGATGCAAGAGCGCGACCTGCTCACGCGATCGAAGACAACGCAAGACGGATCGCAGGTCGCTATTACTCGGCTCGGACGCGACGCGTTGGAGCGAGCGCGGCCGATTCATGCGCAAGCCGTGCGGCGTCATCTCATTAAGCGGCTCACGCCCGAACAAGCCGCCACGATCCTTACTCTCGCCGGTGCTTAAAAGCGTCCAATCAGAGGCGTCAGGTTAGCCTGCTTACGTGCGCAGCTCGACGGTCGCGGCGCAGCCGAGGCCGTTGCAGCTCGCGGGGATGTAGCTGGCGGCGAGGAGCGTACGCGTGACCTCGTCGCGCAGCGCGGGATCGTCGATCCCCGAGACGATCACGACGCTGGTCGCGCGACCGTGCTCGTCGACGGCGACGCGCACCACCACGTGCCCGCTCAAGCGCGAGCGCAGCGCTTCCAGCATCCCGGGCATCGGGCGCGCGGGATAGCTTTCGCCGAAATTGCCGGGCCCGGCGTCGCGTTCCGCCGGGACGTCGGTCGCCGGCGTCGCACTCGGCAGCGCCGGCGGCTCCGCCGCGACCGCGACGCGCGCCGCCGCGCTCGGTTCCGGCATCGCGGTCGGGGTCTGCGTCGGCGTTGCGGCGTTGCGCGCCGGGCGTGAGGCGGGGCGGTGCGCGACGACGGGCGCATAGCGCGGCTCGGTCGCGACGACGGGGAGGCTGTGCGTCTTCTCGTGCGCGACGGCGGTATGGACGACCGGCCGTTCGATCGGCCGGGGAGCCGGGGTCGCCGGAGCGGCGCGGGGTGCGGCTGGGAGGCGATGGCGCGCCGGAGCCCGTTCGAACCGGATGATCCCCGCGATCAACGCGCGCTCGTCCGGTTCTTCTGTCGGGAACACCGGGGGCCGCAGCGCCACGAGCGCGCTCAGCACGCAGAGGTGGAACGCGATCGAGCCGAGGATCGCGGTGCGGTCGCGCCGTCGGGACGAGACGTCGGTCGACATCGCTGCTGGGAGAAGCGAACTGCGACGCAAGCGACTGCGCAACCTTTTCCCGCCCCGGCGGCCTTCCGGTGGGGCATGGGTCGTGAAACGGATATGGTCCTCTACCAAGCGGAGTGGTGCCCGTATTGCGCCCGCGTGCGCAAAAAAATGACCGACCTGCTGCTCGATTACAAGATCGTCAACGTTCCGCATTCGCACGCCGACCGCGACGTGGTCCGGCAGGTCTCCGGACAGACGTCGATCCCCGTGCTCGTCGACGGCGAGGTCGTGCTCGACGACGACGACGACATCATCCCGTATCTCGACAAGCGCTACGGGCGCGCCGCTTCGGCGTAGCGCGCCGCCGCGCGAGGTTTACTCGAGCGGGATGCTCGTCGGCGCGGCTGCGCCCTTGCGCCGCTTCGGCAGCACGAAGACGAGCGGCAGCAGGATGAAGGTGAGCGCGCCGAGCGCCCATTGCGCGTCGGCGTAGGCCATGACGCTGGCTTGCGTGGCGACCTGCTGATACATCGCCGCGAGCGCGAGCTCCACGTTCTGCAGCTTCCACTGCAGCACGACGAGCGCGTGATTGGCGGGGGTCGCCGCTTGCGCGAGGACGGTTTGGTGGAACGCGGTGCGGCGCGCGAGCAGCGTGACGAGCGCGGCCGTCGAGAACGAGCCGCCGAGCTGTAGGGAAAGCGCCTGGAACGCGGTCGCCTTCGGCACGACGTCCGGCGGGACGGCGCCAAGCACGGCGATCGAGAGCGGCGTGAAGATCATCGCCAGTCCCAGGCCCGCGATGACCGCGGGACCGACGAGCGATCCGAAATCGTTGTGCGACGTGGTGAGGAAGCCGAGCCAGATCTGCCCGCTGCCGACCATCGTGAAACCGGCGAGCAACAGGATCTTGGTGTCGATCTTCCCGCTCCCCGCGAGGCGCGCCATCGTCGGGGTGAGCACGGCGATGCACGCGGCGCGCACGAAGATCAGCTCGCCGGAAAGGGTCGCCGTGAAGCCGAGCAGCCCTTGCGTGTACTGCGGGAGGATCACCGTCGCACCGTAGAGCACCGAGCCGATCGCCAGGCTCAGGATGCTGCCCGCCGCGACGGCGCGATGGCGCAGTACGCGCAGGTCCACGATCGGCCGCCGCGTTCCCCACAGTTCCCACGCGATGAAGCTGACGATTCCGATGACGCTGGTGAACGCGAGCAGGCGGATCACCGGATCGTCGAACCAGTCGTTGCGCTGCCCCTCATCGAGGATGTACTGCAACGAGGCGAGCCCCATCGTCAGGAGCGAGAGGCCGATCGCGTCGATCGGGAGGGGTTTGGGATCGCTGGGGTTGCGCATCATCGTGAGGATCACGATCGTTGCGAAGATCCCCGGCGCGATGTTGATGAAGAAGACGTAGTTCCAGGAGACGTTGTCGGTGAGCCAGCCGCCGATGCTCGGCCCGATCGAGGGGCCGACGATCGCGCCGAGCGCGAACACCGCTTGCGATGCGCCCAAGAGATGGCGCGGAAACGTGTCGCGCAGCGACGCCTGTCCGGTTGCGACGAGCCCGCCGCCGAAGAGTCCCTGGATGATGCGGTAGACGATCAGCTGCGTGATCGAACTCGCCAGGCCGCACAGTACCGAAGCGATCGTGAAGCCGATGATCGCGACCGAGTAGTATTGGCGCCGCCCGAAGCGCGCCTGCAGCCACGGCGTGAGCGGGATGACGACGACCGCCGAGATGATGTAGCCCGTGACGATCCAGGCACCCTCGTCCTGCGAGGCGCCGAGGTTGCCCTGGATCGTCGGCAGCGCGACGTTGACGATCGTCGTGTCCAGGGTCTGCATGAGCGTCGCCGCGATGATCCCCAAGGTGATCATCACCAGGCGGAACCCGCGTTCGCTCACGTCTCGGTCGATGCTCATCTGGTGCGCCATGAAGATGGGACGACAAGCGTCGCACGCTCGGGTCTCGCGCGCGCCGACGCAGGTCGGGATCGGCACTTGCATTTGTGCCGGAGTCGACGGTTCGCTACGGCTTGTTCCCCGCGAGGGCGAGACGAACGAACAGGACCGACAAGATCGCGTGGATCGCGACTACGGGCCACAGCAGCGGCCCAGCGACGCCCCTCGCCCCCAAGGACGTGAAGAAGACCGTCGCAAGGAGGTTGTAGAGCAACAGCCCCCGCACGGCGGCGCGAGTATTGCTCGTGCGGCCCCCATCGGGCCAACACGCCGCCGAGAACGCGAGCAGCGCGATCCCCGCGAGGCGGCCCATCACCTGAGCCAAGGCAGGGAGCTCGGTCCCGAGGATGAGCCGTCCGAGCAGCGAGGGGACGCCGACCAGGACGAGGCCGGTCAGCGCCTCCAGGGCGAGGGCGAAAACGATCAATCGCATGGCGTTCGCTCGGCTCCGTGGGGAGCGTCAGTATCGCACGTTGCTCGGAAAAAGAACACGCGGATCGCGGGATCGCGCCGCCGATCGCGAATTCCGTTCGTCATGCGCGGCAGGCCCGGCGGACCCGACCTGAAGCACCGATACGGCGTGATCGCCACGCGCTTCGGCGAGGCGCTCGCCGTCCTCGACGGTGACGGAGCGCTCTGCCGCCTCAGCGTCGACGTCGCGCCGCCCGCGGATGCCGTTCGCGACGACGCCGCGGTCGCGCACGTCGCGCGCCAACTCGCCGAGTATGAGGCCGGCGAGCGCCGGAGGTTCGACCTCGCGCTCGCACCGCACGGCTCGCCGTTCCAACAGCGGGTCTGGGCGCTGCTGCGCGAGATCCCGTTCGGCCGGACGCGGACCTACGGCGAGCTGGCCGCCGCCCTCGGCGATCCGGGTCTCTCCCGGGCCGTCGGCCGCGCCAACGCGACGAACCCGATCTGGCTCGTCGTCCCCTGCCACCGCGTCATCGGCGCCGACGGTTCGCTGACCGGCTACGCCGGCGGCCTCGCACTCAAGGCCGCGCTCCTGCGCTTCGAGACCGGCCGCTTCGCCGAGCCCCTCTCGCTCTTCGGCGGCATGATCTAGGCGAGTACGAAGGCCAAGGCCGCGCCGCCGATCGTCGCGGCGAGATTGACGAGGTCGTTGGAGACCCAGGGGAGACCGCGGACGAGGCGCGTCGGCGTCCCGCAGGAGTGTGGATCGGTCTCGCAGGTACGCCCGCAGGCATCGCAGCGGCGCAGCTCCTGCGCGCCCGCACCCAGCATGGAGTCGAGCGTCGCGCCGACGATCCCGCCGAGCGTGGCGGCGAGGACGGCGCGGGCAGCCCCGGGGACGCCGGCGAGCGCGAGGCACGGCAGCGCGACGACCCCGATCCAGAGCGCCCCGGCGATCTCCGCGAGCGTGCCGGGGAGCGTGATCCCGCCGGAGATCCCCGTCGCGACCGGGCGTAGGGTGAAGATCGAGCGCGGCTGGTGCTTCGCGAGCGTCCCGATCTCGGTCGCCCACGTGTCGGCGGTCGCAGCGGCGTAGGCGCCCGCGAACGCCCACGCCCAGCGCGGGTCGTGCGTGAAGGCGAAGACGACGGCGCAGACGGTCGCGATCCCGCCGTTCGCGAGTACCTGCGCGGCATCGCGCGCGCCCGCTTTGCCGACGTCGAGCAGCGCGCGTTTGCGCGCTTTTCCGACGCGCGAGAGGAGCACGGACGGGACGAAGAACGCGAGCAGCACCAGCGTGAAGCCGACGGTGCCGCTCGCGTACGTCAGCGCGCCGACGGCGAACGCGGCGAGCGCGCCGCCGCGCGTGAGCGCGTGCGCGCGCCGCGCGGCCAGCGCGATCGCGCCGGCGAACACCGCGCCGACGACGAGGTCGCGCGGGTTCAGAGCGGCGCGGGCGTCCCCAGGGCCCGCATCAAGCCGTCGACCGTGAACGCGTCGGCGACGACGTCGACGCGGATCCCCGCTTCACGCGCGGTCGCGGCGGTGATCGGTCCGATGCAGGCGACGGTCTTGCCGACGAGCAGACGCGGTCCGTGGGGGACGTTGGCGAGGAAGCCCGCGACGGTGCTCGAGCTGGTGAACGTGACGATGTCGGCGCGTTCGGCCTTCTCGGCCAGCTCCGGGTCGTCGACGAAGCGCGTCGCGTAGCCGGCCACGACGTCGACGTCGCGGCCCTGCGCGCGCAGCGTCTCGGGGAGCACCTCGCGCGCCTCCTGCGCGCGGTACACCAGGATGCGCGTCCCCGGTTCGGTGCGCTCGAGCAGCCCTTCCGCGACCGCTTCGTTGACGTACGCCGCGGGCATGAAGTCGGCGTGCACGCCGCGCAGCGCGAGCGCCTCGGCGGTCTTCGGCCCGATCGCGGCGACCTTCACCTCGCCGAGCGCGCGTGCGTCGCGACCCAGTTCGCGCAGGCGGTCGAAGAACGCGTCGACGCCGTTGCGGCTGGTGAAGACGAGCCACGCGTAGGCATGGACGCGCTCGACCGCCGCGCGCGCGGTTTCCTCGTGATCCGGCGGTCCGATCGCGATCGTCGGCGCGAGGATCGGTTCCGCGCCGACCTCCCAGAGCTGCTGCGCGAGCTCGTCGGCCTGATGTGCGGGGCGCGTCACGAGGACGCGCTTGCCGAAGAGCGGCTGCGCGTCGAACCAGCGGATGTGCTCGCGCTCGCGCACCACGTCGCCGATCACGACGATCGCCGGCGCGGTGATCCCGGTGCGCGCGACCTCGTCGACGACCGTGTCGAGCGTCGCGGTCAGCACTTCTTGCGTGGGTTTCGTGCCCTCGTGCACGATCCCGACGGGCGTCGTTCCCGGCAGCCCGTGCGCGCGCAGCTGCGCGACGATCGCGGCGAGGTTGCCCATCGCCATCAGGAAGATCGTCGTCGCCTTCGGGTTCGCGAGCTTCGCGAAGTCGAGTGAGGAGTAGCCCTTCGTCGGGTCCTCGTGTCCGGTCGCGATCGTGAACGAGGTGTTGTGATCGCGGTGCGTGACCGGGATCCCCGCGTAGGCCGGCGCGGCGATCGCGGACGTGATCCCGGGGACGATCTCGAAGGGAACGCCCGCCTCGGCGAGCGCCTGTGCTTCCTCACCGCCGCGCGCGAAGACGAACACGTCGCCGCCCTTGAGCCGCACGATCTTCTTGCCTTCGAGCCCGAGGCGCACGATCAGCGCGGTGATCTCGTCCTGCGTGAGCGTGTGCGCGCCGGCCTTCTTGCCGACGTAGATCTTCTCGCAGTCCGGCGGCGCGAGGTTGACGATCGCCTGCGAGGCCAAATAGTCGTACACGAGCACGTCGCAGCGCGCCAGCGCCCGCGCGCCCTTCAACGTCAAGAGCCCCGGATCACCGGGGCCCGCACCAACTAACCAGACTTTGCCGGGCGCGCTCATTCGACGGTCTCGCCGTCGAGCGCGGAGAGCGGCGGCGCGAAGAGCGGTTCGCCGGTGCGCACGTGCAGCTCGAAGAGTTCGTCGAGCATCCGCGCGTGCGTCAGCGCTTCGGCGCGGTTCACGACGGCTTTGTCGCGGATCTTCGTGATCGCGCTGTGCAGCAGCTTCGAGACGATCGTCAGCGACATCCCGACGATCAGGTTGCGCTCGCGTTCGGTGAGCTCGGGGCAGCGCGCGAAGAGGCGTTCGATCTCGGCTTCGCGGATCGCCTCGGCCTTGCCGACGAGCGAGGCGATCACCGGCACCGCGACGCGCGATTGATACCACTGCTGGAAGCGCTCGACGTGCCCGGCGATGATCTCCTCGACCAGCGGGATCGCTTCGCGGCGCTTCTCGAGCGTGACGTCGACGACGCCCTTGAGGCCGTCGACGTCGACCAAGCCGACGCCGTCGATGCGGCTGACCTCGGGATCGACGTCGCGCGGAACCGCGATGTCGACGATGAAGAGCGGGCGCTCGGGGCGCGCGAGCATCGCTTCGGCGACGTTCCCCGGCGTGAGCACGAAGTGCGAGGCGCCGGTCGAGGTGACGACGACGTCGGCCTGCTTGAGCGCGTTGACGAGCCCCGGCAATTCGGCGGTGCGCGCGATCCCGCCCAGCTCCCCGACGACGCTCTGCGCGCGCTTGTGCGAGCGGTTGAGGACGACGATGTCGTTCGCGCCTTCGGCTTTCAGACGGCGTGCCGCGAGGCCGCCCATCTTCCCGGCCCCGATCACCAGGACGGTCTTTCCGTGCAGATCGCCGACGTGGTGCTTGGCGAACGTCACCGCGGCCGTCGCGACGGAGGTCGAGTCGCCGGAGATCGCGGTCTGCGAGCGCGCGGCCTTGCCGGCCTCGAGCGCCTCGCGGAAGAGCGTGTGCAGCGTCTTGCCGAGCGAGCGCGCGCGCTGCGCCTGCACGTATGCGTCCTTGACCTGGCCGAGGATCTCCGCCTCACCGATCAGCATCGAGTCCAGACCCGTGCTGACGCGGAAGAGATGGTCGATCGCCTGCGTCCCCAGCAGCGTGTACATGTACGAATCCATGTCGGAGACGTCGCCGTGGCGGAAGTTGCTCAAGAACGACTTGAGCTGTCCGACGCCGGACTCGTAGTCCTCGAGCTCGGCGTAGATCTCCAGGCGCCCGCAGGTCTGCACCATCAGCGCTTCGCGGACCGCTTCGTAGTCGCGCAACGCGACCAGCGCCTCGCCCATCTTCGAGGGCGGAAACGCGTGGCGCTCCCGCACGTCCACCGGCGCGGTGTTGTGCGAGAGCCCCAGACACACTAGCGGCATGCAAAGACCTCGGCTAGCGCGTCGTCGGCCAGCTCGATCGTGCGGTCGATCTCCTGCGCGGTGTGCGCCAGAGAGACGAACCCGGCCTCGAACTGCGCGGGCGCGAAGTAGACGCCGCGGTCGAGCATCGCATGGAAGAAGCGCCCGTACAGCGCGACGTCCGAGGTCTTCGCGCTCGCCAGGTCGGTCACCGGACCGTCCGTGAAGAAGTAACCGAACATCGAGCCCGCGTAGGCGACCGTGTGGGGCGCGCCTCGCCGGCGGAATACTTCCGCCATACCGTCCGTAAGACGCTTCGCGAGCCCCTCGAGTTCCGCATAGCGGTCGTCCGTCAGCTCGCGCAGCGTGGCGATCCCGGCGGCCATCGCGAGCGGGTTTCCGCTCAGCGTCCCGGCCTGGAAGACGTCGCCCTCGGGGGTCAGCCGGTCCATGATCGCCGCCGTCCCGCCGAAGGCACCGACCGGCAGCCCGCCGCCGATGACCTTACCGAGCGTGGTGATGTCGGGGAGGACCCCCTCGCGCGCTTGGACGCCGCCGCGCGCGACGCGAAAGCCGGTCATCACCTCGTCGAAGATCAAGAGCGCGCCGAACTCACTGGTGAGCGCACGCAGCGCGTGCAGGAAGCCCGGGACGGGGAGCACGAGCCCCATGTTGCCGACGTACGGCTCGACGATCACCGCGGCGATCTGCTCGGGGTTGTGCTCGAACGCCGCGCGCACGGCGGCTGCGTCGTTGTACGGCACGACGAGCGTGTCGCGCGCGGTCCCCGCGGTGACGCCCTTGGAATCCGGAACGCCCATCGTCAGCGCGCTCGACCCGGCGCTGATGAGGAACGGATCGGCCGACCCGTGATAGCAGCCGGCGAACTTGATGATCTTCTCGCGGCCCGTCACGCCGCGCGCGAGACGGATCGCGTTCGCCGTCGCCTCGGTCCCCGACGAGCAGAAGCGCACCTTCTCGACGCTCGGCACCGCATCGACGATCAGCTCGGCCAATTCCGTCTCATAGGTCGTCGGCGTGCCGTACGACGTGCCGCGCTCGGCGGCGCGCTGCAGCGCCTCGACGACGGCGGGAAACGCGTGGCCGAGGATCATCGGTCCCCACGAGAGGACGTAGTCGAGATACCGGTTGCCGTCGACGTCGGTGAGGTACGCGCCCTTCGCCTCGCGCACGAAGACCGGCGTGCCGCCGACCGCCTTGAACGCTCGCACGGTCGAGTTGACCCCGCCCGGGATGACGCGCTTGGCCTGCGCGAACGCCGTGTCCGAACCGTTCCGTTGCACTTCAGAGAGCCTCGTGGAGCGCCGCGTAGTCCTGCGGCGTGTTGATGTTGGAGAACGCGCGCTCGTCGCCGACCGGGACGAACGTCGCGCGCAGCTTGTCGATGACCAGGCGCAGCGCGCCCTCGCCGGATTCCAAGACCGCGAGACCCTCGCGCACGAACGCCTCGCGGCGGTAGAGCGCGGCGAGCGGTTCGATGCGCCGCGCGTCGTTCTCGTGCCGTGGCACGACCGCGTCGACGTCGGGCGCGACGTGCGCGGCGAGGCGGTCGATGAACGCGGCGTCGACGAACGGCGCGTCGCCGGCGACGGCGAAGACCCACTCGGTCGGCATCGCGCTCATCGTCGAGACCAGACCCGAGAGCGGCCCGCGCAGCTTCCAGCGGTCGACGACCGTCGGCACGCCGCGCAGGGCGTCGAGCTCCGGCGCAAGCTCGCCCTTGGTGGAGATCCACGTCTCCCGCCCCGCCGAGACGTTGCGAAAGACGCGCACGAGCATCGGCACGTCGCCGACCCGCATGGCGAGCTTGCCCGGCAGGCGCGTCGCTTCGCCGCCGGCCAGGATGAGCACGCCGATGGACGGGCCGGCTGTGCTCACGCTCGCGTCCTCAGCAAGTATTCCTTGGCGAAGTACGTGATGATGATGTCGGCGCCGGCGCGCGCCATCGAGATCAGCGTCTCGTCGACGATCCGGTCGTACTCGATCCAGCCGCGCTCGGCGGCGGCCTTGATCATCGAGTACTCGCCGCTCACGTGGTAGACCGCGACGGGGAGATCGGTCAGCTCGCGCGTCTGGCGCACGATGTCGAGGTACGCCATCGCGGGCTTGACCATCACGATGTCGGCGCCTTCCTCGATGTCGAGCAGCACCTCTTTGCGCGCCTCGCGCCCGTTCGCGGGATCCATCTGATACGTGCGCCGGTCGCCGAACGAGGGCGTCGACTCGGCCGCCTCGCGGAACGGACCGTAAAAGCCCGAGGCGTACTTTGCCGCGTACGACATGATCGTCGTTTTTGTGAAGCCCGCGTCGTCGAGCGCGGTGCGGATCGCGGCGACGCGCCCGTCCATCATGTCGGACGGCGCGACGACGTCGACCCCCGCTTGTGCGTAGCTCACGGCGGTACGGGCGAGGATCTCGAGCGTCGCGTCGTTGTCGACGTCACCGCTCGCGTCGATGATCCCGCAGTGCCCGTGGTCGGTGTACTCGCAGTTGCACAGGTCCGCGATGACGAGCATCTGCGGCAGCGCTTCCTTGATCGCGCGGGCCGCGCGCTGCACGACGCCGTTCGGATCGTAGTTGATGCTCGCGACGGCGTCTTTGTCGGCCCCGTCGGGGATCCCGAACAACAGCACGGAGCGCACGCCGGCGACGGCGAGCTCGCGGCATTCGGTCACCACGGTGTCGACCGAGTAGCGGTTGACGCCCGGCATCGAGGAGATCGGCTGGACGACGCCGTTCCCCTCGACGACGAAGAGCGGTTGAACCAAGCCGTCGCGGTTGACGCGCGTCTCGCGCACGAGCGCGCGCATCGCATCGCTGGAGCGGAGCCGCCGGGGGCGGACGAGGATCTTGGTCTTTTCGGCGAGGTTCATCCCTGGGTCTCCAGCAGCGCGCGCGTCACCGATTGGACGAACGCGCCGATCTCGGCGGTAGGTGCGACGACATCCGGCGGCCAGCCGCGCGCCCCGGCGCTCGCGGACGACGACGGCCCCATCGCGGCGACGATCGGCCGGTGGCCGTCGCGCCGCAGGGCGTCGAGGTAGTCGGCGATCGCGTCGACCGACCCCGAGGACGGGAAGAGGATCGCGGTCGGGACGCGGCCGCCCAGGACGCCGGCCGCGGCGGCGCTGTCCGCCGCCTCGACGACGTCGGCTCCGGCCTCGCGCAGCGCCGGGGCGATCCGGCTCGGCCGCTCCTGCGTGCGAGGGAGAAGCAGCAGCCGGCCTCGCAGCGGCCCGCCGGTGGTCGCGCCGAGCAGATCGGCCCCACCCGCGGCGAGCAGCTCGCTCGCCAGGTCGACGGCGAGCTGTTCGGCCGCCGCGACGTCGCGGACCGCGAGGGTCGCCTCGCGTCGCTCGCGCAGGACGCGGCTCCCGTCGGCGGCAGCGATCGCGCCGGTTACGGTGAACCGGCCCTCGACCCACGTCGCGTGCGCGCCGACCGGGGCTTGGCAGCCGCCGCGCAGGGTGCGCAGGAAGGCGCGCTCCGCCCGCACGGCGATCGCCGTCGCCGGATCGCCGAGCAGCGCCTCCAGACGCGCCGCCAGCGGCTCGCCGGCGCGGCTCTCGATCCCGAGCGCCCCTTGCGCGACCGCCGGGGTGAGCTCGTCGACCGGGAACGGAACCATGTACGTCGCCCGCATCCCGAGACGGTTCATCCCCGCGCAGGCCAGGACGATCGCGTCGTACTGACCCTCGCGCAGCTTGCGCAGCCGGCTGTCGACGTTGCCGCGGATGTCATCGTACCTGAGATCGCCGCGAAGGGCCGAAAGCTGCGCTCGCCGGCGCGGCGAGGAGGTGCCGACTCGCGCCCCGGGCGGGAGGTCGGCGAAGGTGGGGAAGCGCTCGCTGCAATAGGCGTCGCGCGCGTCCTCGCGCGCGCTGACCGCGGCGAGCGTCATGTCGTCCGGGAGGGTACTCGGCAGGTCCTTGCACGAGTGGACGGCGTAGTCGGCCCGCCGCTCGCGTAGCGCCAGCTCCAGCTCCTTGACGAAGACGTTGTCGGTCCCGATCGCCGCGATCGAACGGTCCTGGACCGCGTCGCCGCGCGTCGTGATCTCGAGGACCTGCGAGGGGATCCCGGCCCGCGCCAGCGTCGCCATGACGGTGCGCGTCTGCGTCATCGCGAGCTTGCTGGCGCGGCTGGCGCAGACGATCGCGCGCGTCTCGGAGGGGACGACCCCGGCCAACGTCTCGGCGCTTCGCTCGACCTCATGCTCGACCGCCGCCGGCGGCATCGCCGCCAGCTCGTCGACGTCGCGCTCGGCGAAGTGGCGCAGCACGGCGGTGCGGAGCCCGGGCGGGACGACGGCTTGGACGCGTTCGCGGATCGCCCCGAGGGTCGCAGCGGCACGCGCGTAGCGGGCGTCGAATTGGAGGGCCAGCTCGTCGCGGATCCGTTTGGTGAATGCCGGGGAAAGGCCGGCGGAGTCGACGGTCACGGTCAGCGGCCCGGAGCGGTGGACGGCAGGGGTCGTGAAATCACCGCGCTCGCCGGCGGAGGCGTCGTTGACCAGGATCCCGGCCGCGCGGGCCGCGCTGACGACCGCTTCGTTGGCTGCGTCATCGTCGGTCGCGGCGAAGACGAGAAAGGCATCGTGGAGGTCATGGGGCTCGTAGCGCCGCGGGTGCCAGGCGATGGTGCCTGCATCGGCGAGCGACCGGAGCGCGGGGGTGAGCGCCGGGCTGACGACGACGACCGCCGCTTGGGCGGAGAGGAGACCACGGATCTTGCGTTCGGCGACGGAGCCGCCCCCCACGACGAGGGCGCGACGACCGCGCACTGAGAGGGCGACGGGGTACACATCCCTTATCTTCCATCAGATGCTATCTGTCCCCGCGCGAGCGGCATTCCTCGGCGCGCTCTTCGCTGCGCTCGTCACGTTGCCGGGGCTCGGCATCGGCACGTTATGGGATAACAGCGAGACCGCGTACGGTGAAGTCGCACGCGAGGTGCTGTTGACGCACGATTGGGTCGTCATGCACCTCAACAGCCACCCGTGGTTCGTGCAGCCCCCGCTCTACTTCTGGATCGCCGCGCTGTTGGCGAAAGTCTTCGGCGTGAGCGCGTTCGCGATGCGACTTCCGTCGGCGCTCGCGACGATCGCGATGGGCGGCGCGGTCGGGTACGCGACGGCCCGGATCGCCGGCGGGCGCGCGGGGACCGTCGCGGCGATCGTGCTCTCGACGAGCTTGATGCAGGCGATCGTCGGACGGCTCGCGATCATGGACGCGCTGCTCGACTTCTCCGTCGCCGCGGCAGCGCTGTGGTGGTACCGCGCGTTCGAGCCGACTGGCGACGCGCGCCGGCGCGACACCGCGTTCGTCTGCGGTGCGCTCGCGCTCGCCGTCGGGACGCTCGCGAAAGGCCCGGTCGCGCCGGTCGTCACGGTGCTGATCGTCGGTGCGTGGATGCTCTGGGAGCGTCGAGCCGGGAAACTCGCGGCGCCGCATCCGTACGCGCTCGCGTTCGCCGCGCTCGCCTTCTGCGCCGTGACGCTGCCGTGGTTCGTCGCGCTCGTCTCGCGCGTCGGGCTGCAAGGGCTCGTCGTGCTGATCGGACACTACACCGTCGGCCGCTACACCGGCGTGATCGAGAACCAAACCGGACCGTTCTGGTACTACGTCCCGGTCGTGATCCTGGGCTTCTTCCCGTGGATCGCGTTCCTGCCGGTCGCCGCCGTCGCGGCGTGGCGCGACGCGACCAAACCCGACGGCGCGTTCACGCGCTTCGCGTTCGCGTGGGCGATCGTCCCGTTCGTGTTCTTCAGCTTCGCGAACACGAAGCTGCCCAACTACGTCGCGCTGATCTTGCCGGCGCTCGCGATCCTCGTCGCGCTCTGGTTCGAGCGCGTCCCGCCCGGCACGGTGCGCCGCGCCGCCGTCGTCTCGGCGGCGACCGTCCCGATCTTCGTCGGCTGCGTCGCCCTCGCGATCGCGGTCTTCACGCGCACCAACCGGCTCGACGTCGACACGGCGGTCGTCGGTCCGGAGCTGGCGTTTCTCGGCGTCGCGATGCTGCTCGGTTCGCTCGTGACCGTGCTCGCGCTGGCCCGCGCACGGACCGCGCAGTGGGCACCGTACGTGCTCGCGGTGACGAGCGGCGCGCTGGTGCTGTTCATCGCGTTCGTCGCCGAGCCGGCGGCGGAGCCGCTCAAGCCGATCCCGCCGCTCGCGCAGGCGATCGAGGCGCAGCGCCAAGCCGGCGACACGGTCGGGATCCACGGCGTCGCGGGCGGCAACGGGCTGATCTTCTACACGGCGCCGCCGGTCGTCGACGTCAAGAACAACGCCGTGTTCCGCTCGATGATGTGCGCCCAGGAAGGGATGTGGATCGTCACGACGCCGGAGGAGGGCAACCGGTTCATCGCGCGCGCGCAGTCCGCCGGACGCCAAGCCGAGGTGGTCGCCACGGCGCCGGGCGGCGATCATCCGCGCGCGGCCCTGCTCCACGTCTTCGGCGATCCCTGTCACCGCGACGCCGCGCTACGATAGCACGGTTCGCGCGCGCGGCGACGAGAGCCCGTGCAAGGAACGGCGCGAGAAAAAGCACGAGCCCGCCGGTTTCCCGGCGGGCTCGTATACGTTCCGGAATCGCCGTGCGCTACTTCGCGGCGGCGGCGACCTGCGCTTCGGTAACCGGCGAGGCTTTGTTGCCCCAGGCGTTGCGGATGTAGGTGAGCACCGACGCGATCTGCGCGTTCGAGAGCTGTCCCTTCCACGCCGGCATCTGCCCGCTGTAGTTCGAGCCCTTGACCGAGATCTGGCCGGAGAGGCCGTTGGCGACGATCTTCGCGACCGCGGCGGGATCGCCGGTGACGACCGGGTTCTGGGCGAGCGGCGGGAACATCCCGGGCTGACCCTGGCCGTTGGCCTGGTGGCAGCCGGCGCAGTTGGCGGTGTAGACCGACGCGCCCGCGGCCGCGGAGGCAGGCGCGCTCCCCGTCGCGCCGCTGGCACCGCCGGCGGTGCCGACCGGACCGTGCTCGACCTCCAGCGTCGAGGAGGCCGTCGTCGCCGCCGACGCGGCGCCGGGCCCGATCAGGTTGTGCGCGAGCTGCTGCTCGACGACGTTCGACTGCCCGTACCACGAGAAACCGATCGCGCCGACCATCACGAGCGCGGTGAGGCCGAGGACCCACGGGCGGCGGGTGAGCCGGCGCGAGGGGTTGCGGTCGATGAACGGGAGCACGATCAGCACGATGATCAGGATCGTGGGGCCGACGATCGTCGCGAACAGCGTCGCGATCTGCACCATCGCCGGCGGGAACTTGCCGACGACGTCGAGCAGCGCGTAGAGCGCGAGGAAATACCAGGCGGGGTACGGGACGAAGACCGCGTTGTTCGGATCGGCCTTGTCGTCGAGCGGGACCGGCGAGAACGTCGCGAGCGCGACGATGATCACGAACATCACGAACGAGAGCACGGTGTCCATGAACATCTGGTCCGGCCAGAAGCGACCGGGCTTGAGTTTCGGCGCCTCGTCGATCGGCGGACCGGCCGGGCCGTTGTGGCGGAAGATGAAGAGATGCATCCCGACCAGACCGACGAGCAGCGCCGGCATCAGCCAGACGTGGATCCCGAAGAAGCGGTTGATCGTGAGCGTCCCGATCGACGTGCCGTCCTGGAGGAACTCCAGCACGTACTTGCCGAGGATCGGCGCGTTTCCGGCGATGTCGATCGCGACCTTCGAGGCGAGCAGCGCGTTGAGGTCCCACGGCAAGAGGTAGCCGGTGAGGCCGAGGACGAGCGTGACGATGAACAGGATCACGCCGACGATCCACTGCAACTCGCGCGGTTTCTTGTACGCGCCCCACAGCAGCACTTGCAGCAGATGCATCGCCATGAACGCGATCATCGCCGACGCGCCCCAATAGTGGAGCGAGAGGACGAAGTGGCCCGCGGGGACTTTCTCGATCAGGTACTTCGTCGACTCCCACGCCGTCGCGGTCGAGGGCGCGTAGTAGAAGCACAGGAAGATCCCCGTGACGATCTGCAGGATCATCGCGAAGACGGTCGCGCTGCCGAACGCGTACCAGTAGGAAGCGCCGCCGGGGACGTCCTCGGTGAGGAAGTCCTTCGTCATGCTGACGATCCCGGTGCGTTGTTCGAGCCAGGTCAACATCGCGTCGACTATCCCCTCATCCGATCTTCTGGACGATCAGCGCCGGCGTGTTGGTCGCGTACTCGATCCACGTGATCTGCACTTTCCCTTGGAAATCGCGCATCGGCAGCGGGTCGAGACCGCGCAGTGCCGGGCCGGCTTCATGCTTGCCGAGCTTGCTGTACTCCGAGCCGTGGCACGGGCAGATGAACTTGTTCTGCGGCTGGTTCCACGCGAAGCGGCAACCGAGGTGCGGGCAGATCGGGCTGAACACGGCAAAGCCCAGGTTGATGACCGGTCCGGTAAACGGCAGCTTCTCCGTGCCGTTGAACAGCTCGGGTCGTTCCGCACGCAGCTGATCTTCGGTCGCTTTGACCGCCCACACGAACTGTTCGGTATCGCTCGCGCCGAAATATCCGTTCGTCTCGTGGACGTCGAACGTGACCTTCACCGGCGAATCCGTCGCCTTCTTGAAGGCCTCCGCCTGCTCGGGAGTGAGGCCCGACCACTGGTCGGTCGTCGCGTCGGCCGAAGGCAGAAGCGAGGTGATCACCGGGATCGCGATCCCGAGGCCGATGACGCCGCCGAGGGCGTACACGGCGTTCGCCATGAAGGTCCGCCGGGTAATTTCTTCAGGCGTCCCCGGATCGTTGTACGCCTCTGCGTGAGCCACGAAAACTCCCTACGATGGATACGGTGCCAGAAAACAGTCTCTACCAAAAGTGTAGAGCTGCGGCCGACAAAACTCGCGTACCTTCGTAGGAATCGCTAAGGGTCCCCTGCGGCCGCCCGCATGGTACACTGAGCGGATGGCCTACGCGATCCTGCTCGTCAGCGCGATCTTGGTCGAGCTGACGGTCAACCTTCCGCTGGGATCGCTGCCGCTCGCGCTCGCCGACGACAACGTCACACCGACGGGGATCGCGCTCGTCACCACCGTCGCGGCGCTCGCGCCGCTGCTCGGAAGCCTCCCCGTCGGCGGCCTCGTCGACCGCTTCGGGCGCGTCCTCGGCGTACGGATCGCGGGGCTCGCCGCGTCGCTTGCGCTGCTCGGTCTGTTCTTCGTGCACGGCACGCCCGCGACGGCGGGGGTGATGGCGCTGCGCAGCCTCGCGATCACGGCGTACATCACCGCCGAGTTCGCCTACGCCAGCGCGATCGTCAGCCAAGAACGCGCGGTCTCGGCGGTGGCGACGCTCGGGATGGTAGGCAACCTCGCCCTGGCGATCTCGCCCGCCGTCGGGGTGTGGCTCTGGCAGCACGGGGTCGGGCGAGAACAGTATCTGTTCGGCAGCCTTCCGGCGCTGATCGGCGTCGGTATTCTGCTTGGACTACCCAAGCGGCACGACGTGCGGATCCGCCGTTCGCGCCGCATCTTCATGCGCTCCGCGTGGCTCCCGGCGCTCACGTTCCTGGTCGGCGCGAGCCTGCTCAGCGGCGTGAACACCTCGCTCGCCGTCATCACCTTCCATCAGCGCGGGATCGCGAACGCGGCGCTGCTGTTCACGGCGCTCGCGATCACCACGTTCGTCTTGCGCTATCCGGCGGGGCGGCTCGTCGACCGTTTCGGGCCGCGTGCGGTCGGCGTGCCGACCGCGGCGTTCCAGCTCGCCGGCGCGGTCCTCGCCGCGAACGCGCATACGCCCGCCCTCGTCGCCGTCGCGGGCTGCCTCGCCGGCGTCGCCTGGGGGGCGATGGTGCCGATCGGCGTCGCGCTGCTCTTCGAGCGCAGCTCGAAGACGACGCGCGGCGCGGCGATGGGAGCGTACAACATGGCGCTCGCGCTCGGTGCGGTCGCCGGAGCCGCGCTCGCCACGGCGGCCTCCGCGGTCGGCCTGGGCTACGGCCCGGCCGCGATCGTCGCCGGCGCGGGTCCGGCGCTTGCTCTGCCGTGGGTGTTCGTCGTCGGACCGGGGAAGACGCGAAAGTGAACGATCAGCAACTGCACCAGCAGATCGAGAGCCTCGTCGCCGAAGAGCACGCCTTGTTCGACAAGGGCGGTCAAACGACGCCGGACGAACGCCGTCGCCTGGGCGCGATCAATGTCCAGCTCGACCGCCTGTGGGATCTCCTGCGCCAGCGCCGCGCGCGCGAGGAGTTCCGCCAGAACCCCGCCGACACGGCCGAGCGCAGCGCCGAGACGGTCGAAAAATACCTGCAGTGACCCGACCCGTCCCGCCCCCCTTGTCACCCTGAGCTTGTCGAAGGGCGTCCGTTCCACTGAGCTTGTCGAAGTGTGCGTGGCACGGTGTCCTTCGACAGGCTCAGGACGATGCGGCTGCGCCGCGGCCCTTCGACAAGCTCAGGGTGACGCGGCGGTCGGGGTGCGGACGGTTCGCCGGTGTGGCGCGCTCGGGGCTTCCTTGAGCTGACTAGCCGCGGCGGCGGCCGCGGCGGGGCGGCGGGGGCGCGGCGCGTTCGACGGTCAGGGTCTTCTCCCCGAGGACGGCGTTCTGCAGCGCGTCGATCGCGAGTTGGGCGTGACGGTCGTCGGGGACGACGACGAACGCGATACCCTTGCGGCGGCGGGTGCGCCGGTCGCGCGGGATCGCGATCCGGTCCGGGTCGGCGTTGAAGGGGGCGAAGAGCGCGGCGATCTCCGTGACGGGGACGCCGGGTGCAATCCCCCGGACGAGCAAGCGAATCTCGCCATTCCGTTCCACCCCGAACCGCTTCGCCCCGGACGCTTCCCGGCCTCCGCTACGAAGAACAACTGACCGACAGCCCGGCATACCGTGCCGGCGCCGGCTGCGCCCACGCCTCGTGCTCGGGGTGCTCGTCGTACGGCGCGCGCAGCACCTCGTGCAGCAAGCGCACCACCGCGTCGTCGCCGACTTCGCAGGCCTCGATCGCCTGCTGAGCGACCCAGTTACGCAGTACGTACTTCGGATTGGTCGCGCGCATCGCCGCGCGCCGCGCCGCATCGCCGCGCGGATCGCCGGCGGCGCGTGCGGCGTAGCGCGCGAACCACGCGCGCGAGGCTTCGTCCTCGCCGAGCAGCGCCGACGCGCCCGCGTCGTCGTGCGAGAGCGCGCGCCAGAAGCGCGTCCAGTCCACGCGGCGCGCTTCGAGCAGACGGAAGAGCTCGAGCAAGAGGTCTGCGTCGTCGTCACGCGTATCGGCGAGCCCCAGCTTCGCGCGGTGCAGCGCGACGAATTCCTCGCGATACGCCGGCGCGTACGTCGCGAGCGCCGCTTCACGCGTCGCGGCGGGGATCAGCGAACCGAGCGCGTCGGCGAGCGCGTAGCAGTTCCACAGCCCGATCGTGGGCTGCGCGTCGAACGCGTAGCGCCCCGTCTCGTCGGTGTGGTTGCAGATGAAGTGCGGCTCGTACGCTTCGAGGAAGCCGAACGGACCGTAGTCGAGCGTCAGCCCGAGGATCGAGAAGTTGTCGGTGTTCATCACGCCGTGCGCGAAGCCGACGCTTTGCCAGCGCGCCATCAGCCGCGCCGTGCGATCGACCACCTGCGCGAAGAAACGCGCATAACGCTCTTCGCCCGCGCCACAGTCGGGGAAGAAGCGGTCGATCACGTAGTCGGCGAGCGTCTTGAGGTGCTCGTGCTGTCCGCGCGCTTGGAAAATCTCGAACGAGCCGAACCGCACGAACGTCGGCGCCATGCGCACGAGCGTCGCGGCGCGCTCGACGCGCTCGCGCAGCACCGGTTCGTCGCCGGCGGCCATCGCGAGCGCGCGCGTCGTCGGAACGCCGAGATGGTGCATCGCCTCGCTGCACAAGAACTCGCGGATCGTCGAGCGCACGACGGCGCGTCCGTCGGCGAAGCGCGAGTAGGCGGTGCGGCCGGCGCCTTTGAGCTGCAGCTCCCACGGCTCCCCGGCCTGCCCTGAGCTTGTCGAAGGGTCACGTACCTCGCCGAGCAGGATCGCGCGTCCGTCTCCGAGCTGCCCGGCCCAGACCCCGAACTGGTGGCCGCCGTAGAGCGCCGCGACCGGCTCCATCCCGCGTACCAGCGCGTTCCCCGCGATCAGCGCACGGAACTCCGGACGGGCGGCCTCGCTCGGCAGCAGCGCGATCAGCGCGGCCGCGTCCTCGCTGAACGCGACGAGCCGCGCACCGTCGATCCCCGTCGGTTCACGACGTTCCCCGAACGCCTCTCCGAGGGCGGCGAAGCTGTTGGTGAAGCGCAGCCCTTCGAGGGTGGTGCCGCGCGGCGGTGCGATGGCCATCGCTCCCGAGACCGGCGCTCACGGCTTCCCGTTGCGTCAACCTGGGAGCTGCCTGAGTGGAATCCAAGCAATTCTGGAGAAAATCGTTGCCATATGCGTGGATTCATTGGCGGCTTCGTCGCCGCGCTGATCGTGTTCGCCGTCATCGGGGTGACGGCGGTAATGACCGGGAACGTGCCCGCCCGCGCGGACGGTGCGCTGCTCCCGGGAGAGAAATGGGCCGCCCACACGTCGCTCAACGCGACGATCCGCCGCGAGGCGCCCCAGCCACCCTACCCGTTCGGGCCCCCGACCGATCAGGACGTCGCGACCGGCGCGACGCTCTACGTCCAGAACTGCGCTGCGTGTCACGGGACGGCGAACACCACGCCCAACTCGATCGCCCGCGGCCTCGGTGTCCAGCCGCCGCAGTTCAACAAGCACGGCGTCGACGACGACCCCGAGGGTGAGACGTACTGGAAGATCGAGCACGGGATCCGCTTCACCGGGATGCCCGCGTACGACAAGTCGCTCGACGAGAAGTCGATCTGGCAGCTGACGTACTTCATGAAGAAGCTCCCCAAGGATCTCCCGTCCGCCGCGAAGTCGATCTGGGAGAACCCGGGCCAGGTCCCGGCGCCGACCCCGATCCCGTCGGTCGCGCCCGCGCCGAAGACCGCGTCGGCGAGCTGAATTTCTCCGCCACGAAAAAAGAACGGGCTCGCCGAAGCGGGCCCGTTCTTTTTGTTCGCGATCGCGTGAGCGGGGGTTACATCTTGTAGGAGTGCAGACCGCTGATCCAGATGTTCACGCCGAGATAGCAGAACATGATGGAGATGAAGCCGATCACGCTGATCCACGCCGTGCGCGAGCCGCGCCATTCCGGGCGCGTGTGCAAGTGCATGTACATCGCGTAGATGATCCACGAGGCGAGCGCGGCGGTCTCCTTCGGATCCCACTGCCAGTAGGCGCCCCAGGCTTCTTTGGCCCACATCGCGCCGGTGATGATCCCCAGGCTCAGCAGCGGGAGGCCGACCGCGATGATGCGGTACTGCATGACGTCCAGACGCGCGAGCGTCGGAAGCCCGGCGAGCCATTGCGCGAGCCCGTCGCCCGCGGTGGCGGCCTGCGTGATCGCCGGCGTCTCGTCGCGCGAGGTGCGCAGCATGTCGTCGGCCGTCGCGGCGTAGGCGTTCATCGAGACGTCGAGCTTCGGGCCGCCGGCGGTCGCGATGACGCCGCGCAGGCCGCGGCTCGCGTAGCGCCGCTCCATCCCCGCCTTGAGCAGGTAGATCGCCGAGACGCACGCCGCGACCATGAACGCCGCGTACGACGTGACGACGATCGGGACGTGGATCTTGATCCAGTACGACTGCAGCGCCGGAACGGCGGGCATCGTGCCCTCGTTCCAGGTCGTCGCGTAGCCGAGCGCGATCGCCGCGGCGGCGAGGACCGGGCCGCCGAGGAACGCGAGGTCGTACTTGACGGCGAAGATCAGGAAGATCGCCACGGCCATCGCGCTGAACATCGAGAGCGAGCCGTAGAGGTTGGTCAGCGGCCACACGCCGGTCATCCACCAGCGTGCGCCGAGCTCGAGAATCTGCGCGACGCAGCCGATCGTCGCGATCGGCATCCCGATCGTGCGCAGCAACGGACGGCGGGTCAGGAAGTACGCCAGAAGGACCAGCGCGCCCGTGATGTACGCCGAGATCCCGACGACGAGCAGCACTTGGTCGATCGACTGTCTGGTGGGGTCCATATCCTCTCCTTATGCCGTACCGAGAGCCGCTGCGGCAGGGACTTCGGTCGTTTTCACACCGTGCGTCCGTCGAAGCGCGGCGACGATCTCACCGAACCGCTCCTCGAACACATCGTAGCCGCGAACGGTTGTCGCCGCGATACCGACTTCCGTTCCCCCTTCCGCGCGTTCGCGCACCAGCACGAACAGACGCGCCGGCAGGAAGTAGAACGAGATGCACAGGCCCGCCAGCAGCACGAACGAGCCGATCCCGACCACCGGAATCCCGGGGTCATAGCGATACTGGAAGCCCGAGTACAGGATGTAGCGGGCCGCCTCGAGGCGGTAGCCGGCGCCGAGATCGACTGCGGTGCCGAGCGGGATCAGCGCCGAGCCGACCGGCTGGTCGCCGTCGAAGGCCTGGATCACGACGCCCGGATCGTTCGGGCGCGGGTCGAGACCGGGCTGCCCCGTCGCGCGATCGATCGTCCCGACGAAGCGCGCGTACTGGATCGAACGGCCGGTGCCGTCGACGATGAACGCCTCGCCTTCCTTGAGCGGGTGATCCGGCCCGGCGACGGGGCGGCCGTCCTTCGTGAGCTGGAAGTCGATCGCGAAACCGTAGGTCGACTGGTAGACGTCGACGCCGTCGACGTCGTACGGGTGGTTGACGCGGATCACCGCTTGGCGACCGACGCCGTCGCGGCCGGTGACGGTCGCGTTCGAGACGTAGTCGATCGGCTGGTAGACGATCCCGGACTTGGTGCGGATCGGATCGATCCGGTACGCGAAGCGCTGCAGCGCGATCTTCGCGCCGCTCTCGGGGATCGTTGCGGTCTGGCCGCTCAGCACGGTGAACTGCCCGCTGTAGCCCTTGGCCCAGTAGATCGTCGTCCCGATCGCGATGATCAGGAAGCCGATGTGCGCCACGAGCACGCCGCGGCGCGCCCAGTTGTTCTTGTCGGCGAACGCCCACTCGGTGCCGCCGAACTCGCGCTTGCGCACCTGCCAGCCGCGCTGCGAGAAGAACGCGACGAGCCGCTCGCGCACCGCGTCGACCGGCTCGTCGACGGCGATCTTCGCGTGCAGCGGGATCGCGTCGATCTTGACCGGGTTGAGCCGCGGGATGCGGCGCGGGATCACCTTGGTGAACGTCGCGGCCGCCATCGAGCACAGGATCAGCCCGAGGATCCCGATGTACGCGGCGCTGTGGTAGATGTTGTCGCAATCCAGGCGCAGGATCGCCCGCGCGAGCGGCGGCGCGTAGTTTTGTGCGTAGTAGGTGGGATCCTTGCCCTGGTCGATGACGACGCCGATCAGCGTGAGCACCGCCCAGACGGCGAGCAGGAACACACCGAACGTGACGTTGGCGAACAGCCGGACCAGATCGTCCCAGCTCTCGTGCAGCGAAGCGAGCGCGCTGGCGCCTAGGCCATTGCGGCTTCGCGCTTCCATGACTTTTCCAGAAAGACGATCAGCCAAATCGATATCTCAAAGAGGACGTACATCGGCCCGGCGATCAGCGCCATCGTCATCGGACTTCCGTCCGGCGCGAGGACGCCGCCACCGACCATGATCGCAAAACCGATGTGTTTGCGATAACGTCGCAAGAGCCGGCTGTTGATGAGCCCGATCCGCGCCAGCAGCAGCATCACGACCGGCGTTTGGAAGACGACCGCGAAGGCCAGGAAGAGCAGCAGTATCAGGTTGACCGTCGCCTCGATCCCGAACGTGGGCACCGCGATCGTCGAGGTGATGTTGATCAGCGCGCCGACCACGCGCGGGATCACCAGGAAGTGCGCGAACGCGATCCCGGCGAGCGAGAGGAAGAACGAGGGCGCGACGTAGGCATACACGGCGCGGCGCGTGCGTGGGTGGATCGCCGGGACGACGAACATCCAGATCTGGTAGAGGATCACCGGCGCGCCGAGGACGACCGCGGCGTAGATCGCGAACTTGAAGATCGCCCACACGGCGTCGGCCGGCCCGAAGGCGTGCAGCTCGACGTGCGGCCCGAAGTAGAGCCGCACCAGCGGGTGGATCGCCTGCTGGCACGGCCACAGCAGGAGGACGGCGAGGGCCAGGACGGTCCCCACGCAGATCGCCAGCCGGTTCCGCAGCTCCCGCAGGTGCTCCGTGAACGGCATCTCCTTTTGATCCCACGCGGGCGGCCGTTGCTGGCCCTCGAGCGGGTCGCGCTCGGCGAGCACCCGTCACCTCTCTCCCAGCCGGACGGCCCTCACTACTCTTGCGGGCGTGCGGTCGTCGTGGTCGTGGGGGTCGTCGGGACGGTGGCTCCGGCGGCCGGGTCCGGCGTCACGGGCGTCGCCGCGGCGACGTTCGCCTCGGCGCGCGCGCGCGCGTCTTGACGGGCTTTCTCGGCGGCGACGTCGGCCTCGGCTTGGCCGACCAGGAACTCTTTCTTGGCCTGGCCGGCGCTGCGAGCAAGCTTGGGCAGCTTGTCGACGCCGAAGAGCAGGACGGCGGCGCCGACGATGAGCGCGATCTCCGTTGTTCCGAGCATGGTTGGGTCTCTCTTCTTACAGTAGTGCGTCGGCGAGCGCGACGAGGTCGGTGCGGGCGGGGACGTTTCCGAGCGGCGCGAGCGCCTGTTTCGCTCGTTCGACGTACCCTGCGAGTGCGGCTTCGGTGCGAGTCACGCCCCCTTGGGCGGTAATCCCGGTGACGATACTCGCGATCCGCTCGCGCGTGTCGTCGTCTTCCGCGAAGAAGCGTTCGACGTCCGCACGAAAATCCCGATCCCCGCCCGCCAGGGCGAGCACGAGGGGGACGGTCATCTTGCGCTCGCGCAGGTCGTTACCGACCGGCTTGCCGAGCGCCGCTTCGTCGGCGGTCAAGTCGAGCAGATCGTCGCGCATCTGGAACGCGATCCCGTAGGCGGTCCCGAAGTCGCGCAGCGCCTTGACGGCGAACGGCGAGCCGCCGCCGGCGATCGCCCCGCACTCGGCCGAGGCCGAGAAGAGCGAGGCGGTCTTCTTCGCGGCGATCTCGACGTAGGCGTCGAGCGTCGTCGCGAGGTCGCCGAGCGCGCGCAGCTGCAGCACCTCGCCGTCGGTGATGTCGGCGAGCGTCGCGCTCAGGATGTGCGGGATCGGGTGCGGATACCCGGCGGTGACGTTCTTGAAGATCCAGGCGAAGAGGTAGTCGCCGGCGAGGACGCTGATCCGGTTGCCGAAGTCGACCGCCGTCGCGTTGACGCCGCGGCGCGTCTCCGCGCCGTCGACCACGTCGTCGTGGATCAGCGTCGCGACGTGGATCAGCTCCATGAAGGCGGCCAGACGCAGATGCGTCTCGGCGCGCGCGCCGACGGCCTCGGCGGCGAGCAGCGTGAAACGCGGCCGGAGCCGCTTCCCGCCGGCCTCGAGCATCCGCCGCACCGCCTCGGTGATCAGCGCGTTGTCGGTGTCGAACGAGGAGCGAAAGTATTCTTCGACCAGCGCGTAGAGATCGCGCTCGCTGCTCGGTGCCGACTGGAGCATCCTAGGCGATCCCCACGTGCAGTGCGATCGCGCCCATCCCCAGGCGAATCGTGCGGACTTCGCGGAAGCCCGCGGTGCGGAAGCGCTCGGCCAGGCCGTCGGCGTCGGGGAAGTTCGTCAGCGAGTTCGGCAGATAGCGGTAGGCGGTCTTCGAGCCGCCGACCAGACCGCCGACCAGCGGGACGACCCCGTAGAAATAGAGGCCGAACAGGCGCTTCACGAGCGGGTTCGCCGGCTTGGTCACGTCGAGGTTCACGAACCTCGCACCCGGCCGCAGGATGCGCCGGGCCTCGCGCAAGGCGCCGACCACGTCGACGACGTTGCGCATCGAGAAGCCCATCGTCGCGCCGTCGAAGCTCGCATCGGGGAAGGGGAGCGCGGTCACGTCGCCCTCCAGAAAGACGGCGCGGCGGGCGGGATCGGCCTTGAGCGCGCGGGCGCGGGCGCCGTCGAGCATCGGGGCGGTGAAATCGACCCCCGTCACGTGCAGCTCGGGGTCGGAGCGCAGCAGGTGGAAGACGAGATCTCCCGTCCCGCAGCACAGGTCGGCGACCCGTCCGCCGCGCGGGGCGGCCAGCTCGCCGACGGCGCGGCGGCGCCAGGCCTCGTCGACGCCCGCGGTGAGGAGCCGGTTGGCGCGGTCGTAGCGCGGGGCGATCGCCGCGAACATCTCGCGCACGTAGAGGGCCTTTTGGTTCACCGGCGCTCCTTCACCATCCCGAAGGGGTTTGACGCGCCGGAGGAGCCCTCATCTAGGACCAGCGTTTGGCCCGAAAGTAGCCGACCAGCAGGGCAAGCGCGACCACCTGCGTGCCGATCCCGAGCAGCCAGAACGGTCGAGGGCCGTCGATCCGGTTCACCATCCAGCCGAAGTTCTGGCCGAAGAACCCCGTCACGTACGTCAGCGGGAGAAAGATCGTCGCGATCAGCGTGAGCTGCTTTGCGACCTCGCCTTGGCGGTGCGCCTGCGAGGAGAGGTGGATGTCGAGCGTGCTGTTGAGCAGGTCGCGGATCGAGTCGATCTCCTCGGCGACGCGTGCTGCGTGGTCGTAGACGTCGCGGAAGTAGATCAGGATCGCCGCGTCGAGCGAGAGGAGATCGCCGCGCAGCACGGGGACGAGGATGTCGCGCACCGGCGCCGCCGCGCGGCGGAACTCGACCAGCTCGCGCTTGAAGCGCAGCACGTCGGGGAGCACCTGCTCCGGCCGCGCCGGGGTGCCGACGACGCGGCTTTCCAGCTCCATCAGCCGCTCGTCGTACGCGCTCGCGACGGGATGGTAGCCGTCGACGACGACGTCGAGGATCACGTACAGCAACGCGGTCGAGTCGTGCGGCAGCGCGCCGCGCGCGAGCCAGCGGCGCTCGATCTCGTCGATGGGGAAGACGGGGTGCGCGCGAATCGTGACGACGAAGTTCTTGCCGGCGAAGACGGCCAGCTCGTGCACGACCAGATGCTTGTGTTCGTCGAGGGTCGTCGCGTGCAGCACCGTCAGCCAGTAGCCGTCGAACCGCTCGATCTTCGGGCGCTCGTGCGTGAGCGAGGCATCCTCGACCGCCATCGGATGGAGCGAGAACTCCTCTTGCAGCAGGGCAAGATCGGCCGCCGTCGGCTCGGCGAGGTCGAACCAGACGAAGTTCTGTTCGTCGCGCAGCAGCTCGCTGATCTCGCTCGGATCGTTGAGCGCACGCGCCGAGTCCTTGCCGGTGAAGATCAGGCAGCGTGATTCGTGGCCTGCCGCGATCGCGTTGGTTTCGCGCGCCGGACGTGCGGCGCGCGCGATCATGCGGGGACCTCGAGGCCCAAGATGCGGCGCGCGTTCGCGTCGGTGCGCGCGAGCACGGTCGCGACGTCGGTCTCCAGGACGTCGGCGAGGACGCGCGCCGTCTCGGCGATGAACGCCGGCTCGTTGCGCTTGCCGCGATGCGGGACCGGGGCGAGGTACGGACAGTCGGTCTCGAGCACGAGCGCGTCGAGTCCGACCTCGCGCACCGCATCGCGCAGCGGCTCCGCGGTCTTGAAGGTCACCACGCCGCCGATCCCCAGCACGAGCCCGAACTCGCCGTGGAAGAGCGCCGCCTCGTCCGGGGTCCCCGTAAAGCAGTGCACGATCCCTCGCTGCCCTTTGGCGAACCCGTCGCGCAGCGCGGCGACGAAGTCGTCGTGCGCCTCCCGCTGGTGGAAGACCAGCGGGAGGCCGCGTTCGCGCGCATAGGCGAGCTGCACGGCGAGGACCCGCCGCTGCGCGTCGCGCGGACTATGGTCGTAGTGATAGTCCAGGCCGGTCTCACCGATCGCTAATACACGGGCGAGGTGTCGCTCGCGCAGCGTATCGAAGACGGCCGCAAGATCTGCGGGCGCGTCCTGGGCCTCGTGCGGATGGATTCCGAGCGTTGCGAACAATCCGTAGGACTCAGCGATCTCGCAGGCTCGGCGGCTATCCTCGACGTCACAGCCGACGGTGACGATCGTATCGACGCCGGCCGCGCGCGCGCGGTCAAGCGTCGCTTCGCGGTCGTCGTCGAACTTGGAGTCGTGCACGTGGGCGTGCGTGTCGATCATGGTGAACCCTTAGGATCTCCCGTGCACTCTTCCCCCGAACGCCGCCGCCGCGGTCGCAACCTCCTCGGCTTGGCCCTGCTCCTGTCCGCCTTGTTCCACATCACGGCAGGCGGTATCTGGGCGGGGTTCGGCCATCGCATCGCGATCACGGTCGGGAAGATCTTGCCGCACCCGAAGGAGACCCCGACCCCGCGCCCCGACGAGGTCGCGCCGGTCGACACGATCGTCATCTCCCGCGCCGTCGTTCCACGCCAGCCCAGGCGTACGACCCCGCGCGTCGCGCCGCCGAAGCCCGTGCGGCCGACGGTGGCGCAGGCTCCGGCCCCCCGTCCGGCACCGATCCCGACGGAGGCGCCCCGCGCCACCCCGGCGCCGACGATCCCGCCCGCCCCCAAGGTGGTCCGTCCCCAGCGCGTCACCGCGCCGGCGCCGCGCGTCGCCGTGCGGACGGCCCCCGAACAGCACCGGCCCGCGCCGAAGAACGCGCTCTCACCGCAGCAGCTAGCGGCCCTCGACAACCAGTTCCGGCAAGCGATCTCCGACGACCAGCGCGCGGTCGAGCAAGGTCCGCCGCAGCCGAAGCAAGCCGCGACCTCGACGATGGCCGACCGCCGCTTCAAGCTCGTCATGGAGGGTACGCCGCAAGAAGTCTCCGGACAGGGGTATTGCGAGTACGTCCACGATCAACAGCACCATTGGACGACCGGCGACACCAGTTGGTACTATCTCACCTGCACCACGACGTACAGCGACGGATTCACCGAAACGGCGTCGATACCGTGGCCCGTGCACTTCCCGAAGAACAACGATCCGATGGTGAACGGGCGGCGGTTCGATTTGACCGACCCCCCGGCCGGTTTCTCGTTGCCGCGTCCGTTCGCGCTCTCGCGCGTCACGTGCGCCTACTTCAAGAACGATTGCCAGGCCGTGATCGACCGCGAGAAGGCGAACGGCGATCCGCAGTACGGCGGCGACCCCTCCTCCCCATGACCTCGGCGCCCGGTGTTCGACGCGCCCGATAGCCGTCGGCGCGACCCGGCGCGGACGGTGCTCGCGCTTGCGCTGCTCCTCTCCGTCTTGATCCACGTGACGGCGGGTGGGGTGTGGTCGCACTTCGGGCGCCGGATTCTCGCCACGATCGCGCGCGTCGTTCCGCAGCCCAAGCCGACGCCGGAGCTGGTCGCGATCTCCGACGCGATCACCATCTCGAAGCGCACCGTGCCGCATGCCAGCCGCCGCGCGCAGCCGACGCAGCCGGTACGTCCGCAGCCCCGCCGCGTCGCCGTCGTGCCGACCGCCCCGCCGACGATCGAACCGACGATGCGGCCGACCGTCGAGCCGACCGTGCGGCCGACGATGGAGCCGACCCGCGTCCCCACCCCGCATCCCGTGCGGCACGCGACCGTCCACCTGCCGCGTCCGGTGCCGAGCGCGCCGCCCGCACCCCGGCACGTGGCGCGCAATCGGCTCACGCCGCAGCAGATCGCCGCGATGGAGAGCCAGTTCGCGCACACGATCGCGCAGACGCAAGGCGGGGCGACCGACGTCGAGCCGCAGCGCGAGCCGCCGAGCGCGCGTCGCCGTTTCGACATGGTGATGAAGGGGACGCAGCGGGATCTGATCGGCTTGCAGGGTCAGTGCCATTCGATCGCCCCGAACCTCATCCGCGGGATGTTCATCTCGTACTACCTGGCCTGCGCGATCGTCTACGGAGACGGCTACGCCGAGACCGCGGTCATCCCGTGGCCGATGACGTTCCGCATCGACGACGACCCGATGAGCGACGGCCGGCCGTTTCCGCCGCAAGGGCCGCCGCCGGGCTACGCCATGCCGCAGACGTTCGAGCTCTCGCGGTTCGTCTGTCTCTACTACCGTCCCGCGTGCGCGAACGAGATCTCGCGCGAGCGCGCCGCGGGCGCCGCGCCGCCCTAACCGGCGGGACGCTTACGCCGGCGAGGGTTCCTCGATGCGCGGGAAGAGCGGCGTGCCGAGCGCGGTCTGCGTCTCCGCGGCGAGACCGCCCCACTGCAGCGCCTCCCTCCACGGCACGGCCGGCGTCCCGTCCAGGCCGAGCTGCTCCCAGATTCGCGTCGCCTTCGCGGGCATGAAGGGGTGCAGCACGATCGCCAGCCAGCGCAGCCCTTCGCAGAGCGTATAGAGCAGCGCGTCGAGCTCGTCGCCGCGGCCCTGCTTGTGCAGTTCCCACGGTTTCTGCTCTTCGATCGCGCGGTTGAGCGTCCCGACGAGGTTCCAGATCTCGTCGAGCGCTTCACGGAAGCGCAGCGCCATCACGTGAGCGTGCACGAGCACGCCGAGGTCGGCGAACCGATCGCCGATCTCGCTCTCGGTCGACTGCGGCACCAGGCCGTTGCGATACCGGTTCAGCATCGAGAGCGTGCGGTGCACGAGGTTGCCCAGGTCGTTGCCGAGATCGCTGTTGTGACGCTGGCGCAGCTTCTCGATCGAGATCGAGAAGTCGCTGCCGAACGGCGCCTCGCGGAACAGGAAATACCGCACCGCGTCGGCGCCGAACGTCTCGGCGAGCGCGAACGGTTCGATCACGTTGCCGAGCGATTTCGACATCTTCTCGCCCTCGGAGAGGATCCAGCCGTGCGCGAAGACGCGCTCGGGCGCCTCGAGCCCGGCGGACCAGAGCATCGCGGGCCAGATCAGCGTGTGGAACCGCGCGATCTCCTTGCCGATCAGGTGCAGCCCCGGCCAGAACTTCGCGAAGAGCCCCTCGCGGTCGTCGGGCCAGTCGAGCGCGCTGATGTAGTTGATCAGCGCGTCGAACCACACGTAGAGCACGCCGCCGCCCGGGAGCGGGATCCCCCAGTCGAACGACGAGCGCGAGATCGAGAGATCCTCGAGACCGCCTTCGAGGACCGCCATCATCTCGTTGTAGCGCGACTGCGGGCGCAGGAAGTCCGAGTTCGCGCGGAAGTGCTCGAGCAGCCGGTCGCGATACGCCGAGAGGCGGAAGAACCAGTTCTTCTCCGAGAGCCACTGCACCGGACGGCGGCATTCCGCGTTCGGGCAGCGACCGTCGACGAGTTTGTTCTCGGGCCAGAACGTCTCGTCGTTCGTGCAGTACCAGCCCTCGTAGACGCCCTCGTACACGTCGCCGCTCGCGCGCATCCGCTCGAACAGCGCGAGGCACGCCTTCGCGTGGCGCGGTTCGGTGGTGCGGATGAAATCGTCGAACTGTGCGTCGTAGGCGTCGGCCAGCGCGCGCCATTTCGGGGCGAGCGAGTCGGTGAAGGCCTGCGGCGTCATCCCGGCCGCTTCGGCGGCTTGCGCGACCTTCTGGCCGTGCTCGTCGGTCCCGGTCAGCGAACGGGCCGGACCGTGCGCGCGCGCGGTGCGGGCCAGGATGTCGGCGGCGATCGTCGTGTACGCGTGACCGATGTGCGGGGTCCCGCTGATGTAGTAGATCGGGGTGGTTACGTAAAAGGCGCGGGATGGCACCGGGTCGCTTTCGTCACCCCGGTTGCGCGCCGCCTCCGCGGCGGTCGCTGACGCGCGCGTAGAGATGACGCCGCTCGCCGTGCCCGGCCTCGGCGAGCCGCTTGGCGATCGCCGAGGTCGTGAGCCCCTCGGCGATCAGGGTGTCGATCGCCGCCTCCAGCTCGGCCGCCGGCATGGGCCGGGCGACCGCGGTCTCGGCCTGCCCCTCGACGACGAACGCCACTTCGCCGCGCACCGGGTCGGCGAGCGCGGCGAGCACCTCGGCGGGCGTACCGATGACCTGCTGCTCGTGCAGCTTGGTCAGCTCGCGCACCAGGAAGACACGCCGCTCCGGCGCGACGGCGGCGAGGTCCTCGAGCGACTCGCGGATGCGGTGCGGCGCTTCATACCAGACGGTCGTCGTCCCGAGCGCCGCCTTGAACGCCGCCCGCCGCTGCGCGCCGCCGCGCGGCGGGAAGCCGGCGAAGGCGAAGGTGCGCAGGTCGAACCCCGAGAGGACGGCGGCGCAGACGAACGCCGCCGGACCCGGGAGCACCTCGATCGGGATCCCTTGCTCGCGCGCCGCGGCGACGAGCGCCGAACCGGGATCGCTGATCCCCGGCGTCCCGGCGTCGGTGACGACCGCGACGGTCGCCTCGCGCGCGCGGGCGAGGATCGCGTCGGTCGTCGCGCGCGCGTTGTGCTCGTGGTAGGTCCAGATCTCTTTGGGACCGATCTCCAGCGCATTCAGCAGGCGCCGGGTGACCCGCGAGTCCTCGGCGACGACCAGGGGCGCGTCGCGCAACGCATCGATCGCGCGCAGCGTGACGTCGCGAAGGTTGCCCAGCGGCGTCGGTACGAAGACGAGCCCCATAATGAGCACCGCTTCGCCGTCACCGACGGTCGTCCGCCGGATCGAGCTGCGCGGCCACATCATCGACTCTGGGATCTTCAATCGGGTGCTCGGGATCCTGACCGACGACGAGGCGACCGCCTACGTCATCGAAGAGTTCGAGTCGGGCCAGACCAAGACTGAACCGTCCTACGCGCGGTTGCGCGTGGAGTCGGCCGATGCTGCGCACCTCGATGAGGTCATCGAAAAGCTTCAGCGTGAGACGGGGGCCGTCGTCCTCGACGAGGGCGACGTCGTCACCGAGCCCGCCCCGGCCGACGGCGTCCTGCCCGACCAGTTCTACGCCACGACGAACTACGACACCGAGGTCCGCGTCGCGGGCGTCTGGATCCCCGTCGCGCGCCCGGAGATGGACTGCGCGATCGTCCTGGACGAAGGAGGCCCGCTGACCGTCGCGCCCTCCGACGTGAAGGCGGGCGACGTCGTCGTCGTCGGCCACACCGGGGTGAAGGTCAGCGTGCCGCAGCGCGAGCGCCGCCGCGCCGTCTTCGAGTTCATGGCCAGCGCCGTCTCGAGCGAGAAACCGCGCCACGCGCTCCTCGGCGAGCTGGCGCGCGAGCTGCTCAAGGTGCTGCGCGCCGGAAAGCGCGTGCTGCTCGTCGGCGGCCCCGCGATCATCCACACCGGCGCGGGACCGTATCTTGCCGAGCTGATCCGCGAAGGCTACGTCAACGCGCTCTACGCCGGCAACGCGCTCGCCGTCCACGACATCGAGTCGCAGTTCTTCGGCACCTCGCTGGGCGTGAATCTCGAGGACGCCTTCCCCGCGGAGGAAGGGCACGTCCACCACCTGCGCACCGTCAACCGCATCCGCGCCGTCGGCGGGATCCAGAACGCGATCGACCTCGGGATGCTGCGCGGCGGCGTGATGTACGAGGCCTACCGCAACAAGATCCCGGTCGTGCTCTGTGGCTCGATCCGCGACGACGGCCCGCTCCCCGATGTCATCACCGACGTGATCGAGGCGCAGCGCATGATGCGTCGCCACGTTCCCGAGATCGGGATGGCGCTGATGGTCTGCACGCTGCTCCACTCGATCGCGGTCGGCAACCTGCTCCCCGCCTCGGTCAAGACCGTCAGCGTCGACATCAACCCCTCGTCGGTGACGAAGCTGACCGACCGCGGCTCGCACCAAACCCTCGGCATCGTGATGGACGCCTCGTCGTTCCTGCGCGAGCTCGCCCTCGCGATCAAAGTCGCCCAAGACGAAACGCGCCCGCAATAACCCCTCCCGTCATGCTGAGCTTGTCGAAGCACGTGCGCGCTTTGCGCGCGGCCTGAGCCTGTCGAAGGCACCAGATCCACGCCGGAGAGCGCGC
>DATJHK010000020.1:0-43951 GCA_035493875.1 Candidatus Limnocylindria bacterium | reverse complement strand
TGATCTCCACGTCCATCATTGGCGGTGAATCAAGATCACCGATCGTAAGCAGCGACATAAGAAATGCGAACGGGCTGAGGAGCCCACCGAAGGTGACGAGCACGAGAACGACGATGCCGAAGCTCCGCGGGGGGATCAGCGTTTTCCACGCCGAGCCGACAAGAAAGCACGCTGCAAGAAATGCTGCGACGCAGAAAACGCCGTTCGCGGATCCCGAGGGCGTCTGGAGATCGAACTTCCAACACAGGACGACGGCCCCGGTCAGAGCCACGCACGCGGCCGACCGCACCAAAGCTGCCCAGTCGTGACGCCGAACCCGGACGATCGTCGCGCCGACGACGGACGCGGCACCGACGAGGCCGCAAAGCAACGCGGCCCACGGGAGAAGAGCGAGCACGGTATCCAAGACACCCTCCTTTGCGTCGATTCCGGAGCTACGAGTTTCTCGTTCTTGAAACTCTGCGATGCACAGTAGCATGGGGCAGACACCTCCGTCAATCCGGCTCGCGGTCTGGGTCCGAATGCCGGGTCAGCCGCGCAAGCAAGACAGCACGACATTGGCGTTTTTCAGGATGTGGATGCCCAGCAGCGTCTCGGCGAGGCCTTCGTTGCCGGCGGCGTCGCCTCGGCGATCTCGGCGTCCTCGTCCTGAACCGTCCTCTATCCCTGGACGAGCCGCCTCACGCGCAGCACGCAGCCCCAAGCGCCGTAGCGCAGAACAGACGCGCGTGCACGTGCGGCCGATGTCACGTGCCAAACCGCGCTGAGCCGTTCTGTCACGCTAAGCTTGTCGAAGCGTCTTGTGCCCAGACGTCGCGGTAGGCGGCACGTGCATGCTTCGACAAGCTCAGCATGACAGCGAACGCACAGGCGAAAGAGCACGCCGGCGGCACGCGCATGCTTCGACAGGCTCAGCATGACAGCGAGGCGCAGGCGAAAGCGCTTCCATGACGTACCAACCCGAGCGAGTGTTGTATACAATCTGATCGGGAGACCGCACATGCAGCTGAGCCCCGACCACCTGCGAGCCCTCGACGAGCAAGGCTACCTCTTTCTGCCGTCGCGCTTCACCCCCGAGGAAGTCGGCATCCTCCGCGCGCACCGCGAGCGCATCTTCGCGATGGAGCGCGCGGAGGTTGTGCGTGAGAAGGGCAGCGCCGTGCCGCGCACCGCGTTCGCCTGCCAGACCTACGACGAGGCGTACCGGCGACTGGCCCGCCATCCGCGGCTCGTCGACCCGGTCGTGCAGATCCTGGGCGGACCGGTCTACATGCACCAGTTCAAGATCAACGCCAAGGCCGCGTTCGAAGGCGACCAGTGGCAGTGGCATCAGGACTACGGCACCTGGGTCAACGACGATCGCATGCCGGAGCCGCGCGCCATGAACATCTCCGTCTTCCTCGACGACGTGACGCCGTTCAACGGACCGCTGATGATCATCCCCGGCTCGCACCGCGCGGAGACGCTGCGCGCCTCGCACGACACGACGACCACCTCGTATCCGCTCTGGACGCTCGATCACGCAACGGTGCGTGCGCTCGCCGACCGCGGCGGTCTCGTCGCGCCGACCGGCCCGGCCGGTTCGATGCTGATGTTCCACTGCAACATCGTGCATGCATCACCGGCGAACATGTCGCCGTGGGACCGCAACATCGTGTACCTCTCGCTGAACCGCACCGACAACGCGATCCGGCAGTTCACCCGACCGGAGTACATCGCGCACCGCGATTTCACGCCGATCGTCCCGCTCGCCGACGACACGCTGCAGATGCTGGCGCGCGAAGAGGCGGTGACGGCATGAACCTCGCGCGCGGCCTCGCCCAGCGCGAGGCGGAAGGGCGTCCGATCCGCGTCGGCCTGATCGGCGCGGGAAAGTTCGGGACGATGATCCTCGCGCAGCTGCGCTTGATGCGCGGCGTGCGCCTCGCCGTGCTCGCCGATCTCGACGGCGCCCGAGCGCGCGCCGCCGCGGCCGAAGCAGGGTGGGATCTCGCAGCGTTCGTGCACGCGAGCAGTATCGGCGCGGCGAACGACGCGGCGCGTGCCGAAAAGACGGCGCTCGTCGAGAGCGGCGAGGTCGCCGCGGCGTGCCAGATCGACGTGCTGATCGAAGCGACCGGGCACGAAGCCGCCGGTGCGCTGCACGCGTATCGCGCGCTCGAGCGCGGTGTCCACGTCGTGATGGTGACCGTCGAGGCCGACGTCGTGGTCGGGCCGTACCTGCACCACGTCGCGCAGCGAAGCGGCGCCGTGTATTCGATGGCGTACGGCGACCAGCCGGCGATCATCTGCGAGCTGGTCGACTGGGCGCGCACCTGCGGCTTCGATGTGGTCGCCGCCGGCAAGGGAACGAAGTACGCGCCGCACTACCGGCGCTCGACGCCGGACACCGCGTTCGGCTACTACGGCTTCACCCCCGAGCAGATCGCGACCGGCGGCTTCAACCCGCGGATGTTCAACTCGTTCCTCGACGGGACGAAGTCGGCGATCGAGATGGTCGCCGTCGCGAACGCGACCGGCCTCGGCGTTGCGAGCGACGGGCTCTCGTTCGCACCGGCGTCGGTGTACGAGCTTCCGACGCTGCTGCGCCCGCGCGCCGACGGCGGGATCTTGCCGCACGCCGGGATGGTCGATGTCGTCTCGTGCGTGCGCGAGGACGAGACGTTCGTCCCCGACCACCTGCGCTGGGGCGTCTACGTCACCTTCACCTCGGCGAGCGACTACGCGAAGCGCTGCTTCGGCGAGTACGGGATCACGACCGATCCGAGCGGGCGCTATGCGGCGCTGTGGCGACCGTATCATCTCATCGGCCTGGAGATCGGGGTCTCGATCGCGTCGGCGGCGCTACACGGCGAACCGACCGGAGCGCCGTTCGCGGGCCATCGCGCCGAGGTCGTCTGCGCGACGCGCGGAGCGATGTCGCGCGATGAGACGATCGACGGCGAAGGCGGCTACGCGGTCTACGGGACGTGCGTCCCCGCCGAGCTGGCGCGCGAGCGACGACTCATCCCGATGGGGCTCGCGCACGGACTGCGGCTGCTGCGTGACGTCCCGCCCGATCACCCGATCGGCGAAGACGACGTCGCCTTCGACGAGAGCTCGTTCCTGTGGAAGCTGCGGCGCGAGCAGGACGCGCTCTTCGCACCGGTAACCGCCTGAGGCGTGAATGTCGCGATCATCGGGGCGGGGACGATGGGTACCCGCCTGGCCCTTCGCTGCGCCGCGCACGGCTGCGCGACGACGCTGATCGCGCGCGACGCGGCGCGTGCCCTCGGCGCGCTCGGCGAAGCGGCGAGTGAGAGCGGGATCTCCGCCGGCGGCGTCCACGTCAGCGACCGCCTCACCGACGCGGCGCGCGCCGATCTCGTCGCCGAGACGATCCCCGAGGACCTCGCCGCGAAGCGCGCGCTCTACCGCGCGCTCGAGGCGCTGCTCGGCGAGCACGTCCCGATCGCGTCGGGGACCTCGTCGCTCGTCCCGGACGCGCTGGGAGCCGGACTGCCGCACCCGGGCCGCGTGATCGTCGCGCACATGGTCCATCCCGTCACCACGGTGCCGATCGTCGAGCTCATCGTACCGAGCGCCGTCGACGGCGCCGCGCTCGCGACCGTCGAAGCGTGGCTTGCGGCGCTGCACATGCGCCCGATCCGGCTGCGCGCGCCGATCGCGGGCTTCGTCGTCAATCGGCTGCAGTTCGCGCTGCTGCGCGAAGCCGCACACTTGGTCGAAGCCGGGATCGTCGACGCGACCGAGGTCGACACGGTGATCGAGTGCGCGCTCGGCCCGCGCTGGGCCGCGACCGGTCCGCTCGCAAGCGCCGAGCTCGGCGGCCGTCCAACCTTCGCCGCGATCGCGCGCAGCCTCACCCCGCAGCTCGATGCGCGGCCGAACATCCCGCTGCTCGAAAGCGACGCGCCGCTGCGCGACTGGAGCGACGACGAGCGCGATCGGGCCCGCGCGCGCCGCCGCCGCGTGTACGACGCGATCGACGACGCTCGCTGACGCGCCGCGCTACTGGTTGTAGCGGCGCTTCGCGATCCGGTCCAGCGCGGTGAGCAGGCTCGGTGCGAGCGTACCGTGGCTCTCCTCGCCTTCGCGGCGCGTCCGCTGATCGTCCGCCGGCGGCGGCAGCAGTCGTGCGGCGATCTGCAGGAGCAGATTGGTCGCCCCGGGCGCGAGGGCGTTGAGGATGGGCGCGATCCGCGCGAACGGCGTGATCGTGACGAACGATTTGCGCCGTGCGATCGCGTGGACGATCCGCACGGTGGCGTGGTGCGTCGAGCTGGAGAGGAGCGGGTTGCTCGCCGCGAGCGCGAACCACGTGTATTCCGCGGCGGTGCGTCCCTTGAAGGTCGCGTGGTCGGGTGAACCGGTGCGCATCAGCCCCGGGCAGACCAGGGTGACGGTGATTCCGTACGGCGCAAGCTCGGCCGCGTAGGCTTGCGAGAGGCCGACCAAGCCGAACTTTCCGGCCGCATACGGTGCGAGATGTGGCACGCCGACGAGACCGCCGATCGACGCGATGTTGACGATCTGCCCGGCGCCGCGCGCGCGCATCGAGGGCAGCACGGCGCGCATCGTGTACAGCGGTCCGAGGACGTGCGTCTCGAGCGAGTCGCGGAAATCGTCGACCGCCTGATCCCACACGGAGCCGACGCCGATCACGCCGGCGTCGTTGATCAGCACGTCGATCGGACCGCTGGTCGCCTCCACGTGCTCGACCAGCGCGGCGACGTCGCGCTCTTTGCGCGCGTCGCACGGAACGCCCTCGACGACGAGCCCCTCGCTCGCAAGTCGATCGCAGGCGCGCGCGAGCGCCACCTCGTCACGACCGGCGATCGTCACCCGCGCGCCGCCGCGCGCGAGATCCTCCGCGAGCGCGAAGCCCAATCCGCGCGAACCACCGACCACCAGGACCACGCGATCGCGCAACCGTTCGCGATCGGCGACGTGCGATCCGCGCGCCAAGAGCGCCGCACCCGCGGCTGCCGTGCCGGCGCCGAGTGCGAGTGCGGCGATTCGTCGAATCCGTCCCATGGAAGGCATCGTACCCGCGGTTGGCGCGGTACCCGTTGGGTACATGAGCCGCGATGCGCACGATGCGATCGGCAGCGATTCTGACCGGCGTGGGGTTGCTCGGCGCGGGCGGCGTGATGATGGTTCGCGCGATGCGTGGCCGGAACGGTTCACGTATCGAGAAGGCGTTCACCATCGAGCGTCCCGCCGCCGAGCTGTACGCGGCATGGCACGATCCCGAGCAGTTGCCGTCGATCATCTCCATCCTCGACCGGGTCGAGATCGTCGCCGACGAGGCGGACCGCAGCATCGCCTGGCGCGGCGTAGGATGTCAGCCGACGAAGGCGGGCTCGGTCACGTTCACGCGCGCGCCGGGCGATCGCGGCACGGAGCTGCGCGTCACGCTCGAACCGCGGCGGCCGTCCGCCCGTCTCGCGCTCGCGGCGCGCGTCGAGAACGATCTGCGGCGCTTCAAGGCGAAGCTCGAAGCCGGCGACGTCGCGCTCAACGGAACGGACGTCACGTCATGAAAGCCGTCACGTTCGCCGGTACCGGGAAAGTCCGCACGCAGATCGTCCCCGATCCCGAGATCCTCACCCCGCACGACGCGATCCTGCGCGTGACCTCGACCGCGATCTGCGGCTCCGACCTGCACATGTACGCGGGCTTCGTACCGACGGTCGAGAAGGGCGACGTCTTCGGCCACGAGTTCATGGGCGAGGTCGTCGAGGTCGGGAGCGCGGTGACGACGCTGAAGGTCGGCGATCGCGTGCTGGTGCCCTTCACGATCGCGTGCGGAAACTGCCATCAGTGCAAGAGCGGCCGCACGTCGCTCTGCGACAACACGAACCCAAACGCGTGGATGGCGGATTTGGCGATCGGCTACACGTGCAGCGGGCTGTACGGCTACTCGCACGCGTTCGGCGGCTATCCCGGCGGACAGGCCGAATACGTGCGCATCGCGTGGGCCGATGCGAACGCGTTCATCGTCCCGGAGGATCTCGACGACGAACAGGTCCTGTTCCTGACCGACATCTTTCCGACCGGCTATCAAGCCGCCGAGCAGGCGGGGATCGAGGCGGGCGACGTCGTCGCGATTTGGGGCTGCGGTCCCGTCGGCTGGTTCGCGATCAAGAGTGCGTACCTGCTCGGCGCCGAGCGCGTCATCGCGATCGACCGCATCCCCGATCGGCTCCAACGCGCGAAGGCGGCCGGCGCGGACGTGATCGACTTCGAGCGCGTCGACGTCGTCGAGACACTCAAGTACGAGACCGCCGGCCGCGGCCCCGACCGCGCCGTCGACTGCGTCGGGATGGAGGCGCACTCGCACGCGATCGATGCGCTCGCCGACCGCACGAAGCAGAGGCTCAAGCTGACCTTCGACCGCGCGCACGTCCTGCGCCAGGCGATCTACAGCGTCGGCAAAGGCGGCACGGTCTCCGTCCCCGGCGTCTACGTCGGTTTCGTCGACGCGTTTCCGATGGGGATGGTCGTGAACAAAGGGCTCACGATCAAGAGCGGGCAGACGCACGTGCACCGGTACGTCCGCCCGCTGATGGAACGCGTGCGCAGGGGCGAGATCGACCCGCGCGCGGTCATCACGCACCGCTTCGACCTCGACGATGCCGCGCGCGCGTACGCGATGTTCGCGACGAAGACCGACGGCTGCGAGAAGGTGGTCTTCCACCCCGGCCTCGTCCTCGCGTAACCGAAGACGGCACGGAGCGCAACCCACTACCGCCAGACCGCGGCGATCGTCGCGGTCGTGATCGTGCCCTTCGCTCGTCCGTCGGGTCCGGCGCTGTAGACGGCCTTCCGGACGCGCCAGACGCGGCCGGTCGTCATCGTCTGCTCGAGCAAGCCGGTCCATGGACCGTTCTCGCCGACGCGCGCGTCGCGTTTCGCGCAGCCGTAGGCGATGATCCGGCCGTCGATCATCGTGCGCGTGCCGGTGAACGGCGTGCAGACGCTGCCGTCGGTCAGCTGCACCATCCACGGCTCCACCGGTCCGGGCGGCGGGGTCGCCGTCGGCAGCGGACGCGTGAGGACGAGCGCGAAGCCACGCCGGCCGAGCGCCGGGTTCGGATCGCACACGACCAGGTTCGCGCGCGCCGCGAAGCACGGATCGAAGATCTCGTTGCCGCGCAGACAACGATATGCGTCCGGGCGGTTCGTCGCGATCGAGGTCGTCCAGCATTGCCCCGGCTCCGGATTTCCCGGCGGGATCGCGGGGCGGTAGGTCACGACGCGCGTCGTTGCCGGCTGCGCGCCCGCCGGGACCGCCGCGGCGAGGATCAGGGCCAGCACGGAACCGCAAACGCGTATCGGTCGGCGCATACGACGAGCTCCTCTTCTCCCGGAGAACGTCGGAACGCGCGCGCGCGTTCGCCCGGTCGGCTAAGGAACCGTCTGACGGCGCAGCGTGCGCACGTCGCCGTCGCGGATCGTCACTCCGGTGGCGTCGAACCACTCCATCAGCGGGACGACGTACTTGCGCGTCGTCCCGACGGCGTCGCGGAAGCGCGCCAGCGTGATCGGTCCGTCGCGCCGGATCGCTTCTTCGAGCCGGCGACGGATCTCGGCGATCTGCGCGCCGCGATAGAGATCGACGCCCACCTTCACCAGCGCGCCGGTCTCGATCAAGGTGTCGAATGCTTGCAGCAGCCCCGCGATCTTCGTGCGGCGCAGCTCGGCGACGACGTCGGCGAGCACGGCCGGGACGAGCGGCTGGCGCGGATCGGCCGGGACGACGCGTTCGAAGAACGCCCGCTGCTCGGCGGAGAGCTGCGGCCGGTGACCGAGGCTCATGTAGTAGCCGGCGCGCGCCGCGATCCGCCCCTCCTCCACGTCGGCGGCGAGGATGCGCACCAGGAGGGTCTCCTCGACGTCCAGCTCGCGCGCGAGCGTGAGCGAGGTCGTCCCGAGTACCCACGGCGACTCCGCCTCGTGCCGCGCCAGCGTCTGCCGGATTCGCGCGGAAAGCACGTCGGCGGCGGCGCCGTCGACGTACGCGATCGGCTTGTGCAGCCGCCGCGCCGCGCCGATCGCGGCCAACTCCACGAGGATCTCCGCGGCCCGTTCCTCGCGCACGTTCGCGCGCGCGCCGAGCTCCGCCGGCGTGCGCGGCGCCAACTCGCTCTCCGCGACCGCACCGGCGATCGCGGCGACGTCGGGCGCGACGCGGTCGTCGTCCTCGACGAGCATCGACTCGCCGCCCGCCGTCCCACCGCCGAGCAGCGTCTTGGGGGAAAGCGCGCGCACGACGAACGGCTCGCCGGGGAAGACCGTCACCGCACGGCGCAGACGCAGGTTCGCGGCGACCGGCGCGTCGTCGGTCGGAGGCACGTCGAAGACCAGCGTGCCCAGGATCTCCGCGGCGCCGAGGTACGCGCGCACCGGGGTACGGCGGCGCAGGAGCGGGCGCGCCGCGCCGAGCGTGCGCATGCGCACCGGCAGCGTCGCGCTCGGGACGAACGTCGCCGACGCGAGAACCGCGCCTCGCTGCGTCTCCGCGACGTCGATCCCCGCGAGGTTGACCGCAACGCGCGCCCCGCCCTCGACGCGCTCGCGTCGGGCGCCGAACACCTGGAGGCCCCGCACGCGCACCTCGCGTCCGGGCGGGTCGAGGAACAACGTCTCGCCGACCCGGAGCGTCCCTTGCATCAGCGTCCCGGTCACGACCGTCCCATGGCCGGCGATCGCGAAGACGCGGTCGACGGGGAGGAACGCCGGCGCTTCGGGGCTGCGCGGCGGAAGCGCGGCGAGCGCCTCGCGGAGCGCCGTACGCAAGGCATCGAGACCTTCGCCGGTCACGCTCGAGACGGCGATCGCCGGCGCGTCCTGCGCGATCGTTCCGCGCGCCGCCTCGCGCACGGACGCTTCGGCGGCGGCGAGCCCCGCCGCGTCGACCAGATCGCACTTGGTCAGGACGACGATCGTGCGCCGCACGCCGAGGAAGTCGAGGATCGCGAGATGCTCGCGCGTTTGCGGGCGCACCCCTTCGTTCGCCGCGACGACGAGCAGCAGCAGCTCCATCCCGGCGGCGCCGGCGAGCATGTTGTGCAGAAAGCGCTCGTGTCCCGGAACGTCGACGATCCCCGCCTCGACGCCGTCGTCGAGACGCAGGTGCGCGAACCCGAGGTCGAGCGTCATCCCGCGCTCGCGCTCCTCGGTCCAGCGGTCGGGATCGGTCCCCGTCAGCGCGCGCACCAGCGCGGACTTTCCGTGGTCGACGTGACCGGCGGTGCCGACGACGTGCATCGCTACGCGGCGTGCGCGAGCGCGTCGCCGAGTTCGACGTCGCGCTCCGGCGGGATCGTGCGCAAATCGATCAGCACGCGGTCGCCTTCGACACGCGCGACGACCGGCGGCGTGCCGCGGCGCAGCCGTCCCGCGCCCGCATTCGCGTCGCCACGCGCTGGACGCCACGCGAGCGCGATCGAGCCCAGCGGCGCGAGCGGCAGGCTCCCGCCGCCGACGTACCCCTCGCTCTGGGCGAGCGCGAGGTCGAGGCCGTCGAGCCGCGCGCGCAGCGCTTCGCCGCGCGCACGCAGCTCTTGCGCGCTCTCGCCGAGCATGCGGTAGAACGGGATCCGCTCGCGGCCGCGCGGGTCGAGGTGCAAGCGCAGCGTCGCCGCCAGCGCCGCGATCGTCGGCGCGCCGACGCGCAACGCGCGCAGCAGGGGATTCGCGCGCATCCGCGCGATCGCCGCGCGACGGCCGACCACGATCCCCGCCTGCGGGCCGCCGAGCAGCTTGTCGCCGGAGAACGCGACCAGGTCGATCCCGTCGGCGAGCGCCTCTTGCACGGTGCGTTCGTGCGGCAAGCCGTATGTTGCCAGGTCGACGAGGGCGCCGCTCCCCAGATCCTCGACGACGGGGACGCCGGCACGACGGCCGAGCTCGGCGAGCTCCGCGCCGCCGACCTCGGCGACGAAGCCCTCGATCCGAAAGTTCGACGGATGCGCGCGCAGCAGCAGCGCGGTGCGCGGGGTCAGCGCGCGCGCGTAGTCCTCGAGCCGCACCTTGTTCGTCGCACCGACCTCGACCAGCGCCGCGCCGCTGCGCGCCAACACGTCCGGGAGCCGGAAGCCGCCGCCGATCTCGACGAGCTGGTTGCGCGCGATGACGACTTCGCGCGCCGACCCGTCCGGCGCGCGCGCGAACGTGTCGAGGACGAGCAGCACCGCCGCGGCGCCGTTGTTGACGACGAGCGCGTCCTCGGCGCCGGTCGCCGCGCGCAGGAGCGCGCCGACGCGGTCGTACCGCGAACCGCGCGTCCCGGCGTCCAGATCGTATTCGAGATTCGACGCACCGCCGACGGCATCGCCGATCGCTTCGATCGCCTCGCGCGCGAGCGGCGCGCGCCCGAGATTCGTGTGCAGCAGGATCCCCGTCCCGTTGAGCACCCCGAGCACTCCACGCCGCCGTTCGGCCGCGCAGCGCGCGAGGACGTCTTCGATCACGACGTCGGCGTCCGGTGCGCTCGCGCCGGCGCGCGCCGCGTCGAGCACCGCGTCGACGTGCCGTTTCACGATCGTCGAGCCGAGAAGCACGACGAACCGCGCGATGCGCGGTTCGTCGAGAACACGGTGGACCGCCGGGAGACGGCGCAGATCAGGCAGCGGCGAGATGCTTGTCGAGCATCGAGCGGATATGCGCTTCGGGGACGAAGCCGACGATCCGGTCGACGGCCTGCCCGCCCTTGAACAGGATCAGACAGGGGATACCGGAGACGCCGTACTGGCCCGCCAGCGAGGGATTCTCATCGGTGTTCAGCTTCACGAAGCTGACCTTGTCGCCGAGCGAGCCGGCGATCTTCTCGACCACGGGCGAGAGCATCTTACACGGGCCGCACCACGGCGCCCAGAAGTCGACCAGAACGGGCTTGTCGGACCCGAGCACCTGGGTCGGAAAGGTGCTCTGCGAGACGTCGGGGAGTGCGCTCATGATGGTGGTTTTTCGTACCTCTGCCGCCTCCGACCCCCGACACACGTCGGACGGTTTCGCTTTTCCGCCCTAGCCGGACTCAGGCGGCGTGAGGAAGTTCCGGCGCGCTCGGCCGGGTTTCCGCGCGCAGCGTGCGCAGAATCGCGTGGGCCGTGCGGGCCGCGACGAGCGTCCACGTCGTTACGAGCAGGCCGAGGAGCACGAGCGCGGCAACCGCGAAGAGCGGGGCGCCGGTCGCGGCCCAGAGCGCATCGGTCCCGGCGAGCAGCACCCCCACGGGAAAGGTGAACGACCACCAGCCGAGGGTGAACGGCATCCCGGCGCGCGCCGCCGCCAGCGTCGTGACGACGGCCAAGCCGAGCCAGTAGACCGCGAAGCCCCAGACGAGGACGCCGTACGCCAGCGCGGCCGCCGAGAGCATGTGCCCGACCGCCGGCCATACGCCGACGGCGGCGCCGCCGAGCGCACTGAAACCGGCGATCGACTGCCCGAGCGGCCCCACGACGAGCCACATCGAGGGCGCCAGCGCGCCGCGCGGCGTCTTGTGGAACAGGAGACGGCTGAAGAACACGACGATGAACGCGGCGGCGAGGACGAGCCCGATGCCGAGCAGCGCGAAGGCGATCGCCAGGATGCTCGAACGCATCGACGCCGGGAACGTCGGAAGGAGCAGCGCCGCGGGGACCGAGGCGACGATCGGCGGCACGACGGGCAGCAGCCACGTCCCCAGGGCGCGCTCCAGCACCAGTTCGTAGCGCGTGACCATCAGATAGGGGACGACGGAGACGACGATGAGGCTGCCGACGACCCCGAGCACCCATAGCGCCTGCGCCGGCCGAACGGCGGCATCCGCGTGCGGTGCGACGATGCGCATCAGCCCGACCGCGAGGGTGAAGGCCGCCATCGGCGGCGCTCCCCAGACCTGGGCCGTCGCGGGGTCGCGGAACGTCGCCAGGAGCGCCGCGGGCTTGAGGATCGCCCGCAGCACGAGCAGCGGGACGATCACCGCGAAGACGACCGCGGCGGCCCCCCAGACGAGCGTGCCGAGCGTGGCCTGCCCGGGAAACGAAACCGGCGAGGCGACGATCCCGATGCCCAGGATCCCGGTCCCCATGACGCTGGTGAACCAAGCCGGTCCGGCGGCCGCGAAGGCCCGCAGCACACGTTCCATGAGGCAAGCGTACGGCCTAAACTTCAATAAGTCCAACTAGAGAATTCTTGCGTTTCGAAAAATTTGTCTTATAATCCGTAGTATGGTGAACTTGGTTCCGCTCGCGACCTTTCGCCGGCTCGCCGCCGAGGGGAACTACACGCGGACCGCCGAGGCACTGCATCTCACGCAGCCCGCCGTGACGCAGCACGTGCGCGGGCTCGAGGCGCACTTCGGGGTGAAGCTGGTCGACATCGTCGGGCGTCGGGCCGTCCTCACCGACGCCGGCCGGTTCCTCGCGGCCCGCGCCGAGACGGTGCTCGGTTCGGCCGCCGCGCTCGAGCGCGACATGCTCGAGTACGCCGACGCGCGCTCGGGGACGTTACGGCTCGGTGCGACGCTGACGATCGGCGCATACGACGTCCCGGCGCTGATCGCGGCCTTCCGCGCGAGCCATCCGGGGATCAGCCTCGAGGTCACGATCGAGAACACCGAGCGGATCATCGATCTGGTGCGTCTGGGCGATCGCGCGCTGGCGCTCGTCGAGGGACGCGTCCCCGCCGACGAGGAGCTGGAGGTAACGCCGTACGGCGACGACGAGCTCGCCGTCATCGTCGCTCCGACGCATCCGCTCGCCGGGCAAATCGACGTCGCACCGGAGGCGTTCCGCGAACTGCCGTTCGTCGCGCGCGAGCCCGGATCGGGGACGCGCGACGCATTCGAGACCGCGTTCCGCGACGCGGGGGTCGAGCCGTCGGTCGCCCTCGCGTTTCCGAGCGGCGAGGGAGTGGTGCGCGCGGTCGAAGCCGGGATCGGCGCGGCGGTGCTCTCGACGCGCGTCGTCGCCGACGCGCTGCAGCTCGGACGCGTCGTGCACGTCCCTGTGCGCGGCCTCGCGCTGCACCGTCCGTTTCATCTCGTGCGGTTGCGCCGCACGACTCCCTCGCCCGCCGCGCGCGCGTTCGCGGCGCTCGTGACCCGGGGCCCACGGCCCGCGGCGTGAGGATCGCTACGAGCGGAGCGTGTTCAACGCGTCGCGCGTCTTCGGATCTTCCGGTTGATCGGCGGGGCGGATGAGCGTCAGAAACCGTCGGTTTCATCTCGTGCGGCTGTGCCGCACGAGATGAAACGGTGAGCTAGCCGGTGACGGGCGCCTCGCCGGTGATGTCGGCGACGCGCTTCGTCTGGACGCCCAGGTTCGCGATCGCGATGACCTCGTCGCCCTCGGCGAGCTTCTGAAGCCGCACGCCCTTGGTCGAGCGGCCGGCGCGGCGGATCTGGCTGACCGGGATGCGGATCACCTGGTTCCCCGAGGTGATCATCAGCAGCTCGTCCTCCGGCGCGACCAAGATCTGGTCGACGACGTGGCCGATCTCTTTCTCCTTGGCGAACGCCTTGACGCCCTTGCCGCCCCGCGAGGTATGGCGGTAGTCGTCGATCGGCGTGCGCTTCCCGAACGCGTGCGAGGTGACGATGAGCACCTCGTTACGGTCGTCCTCGACGATGTCCATCGCTACGACCTCGTCGCCTTCGGCGAGCGTCATCGCCTTGACGCCGCGCGCCGGACGGCCCATCGGCCGCACGTCGGTCTCGCTGAAGTGCACCGCCATCCCGTCGTGCGTCGCGAGCAGCACGTCGCGGTCGCCGCTGCTCAGGTCGACGGCGAGCAACTCGTCGCCTTCGTCTAGTCCGATCGCGATCAAGCCGTTGCGGCGGACGTTCTCGAACTCACCGAGCTTCGTCTTCTTGATGACGGCCGCGCGCGTCACCATCACGAGGTACTCCTCGGTATCGAACGCGCGGACCGGGAAGACCGCGGTGACGACCTCGCCCGGTGGGAGCTGCAGCAGGTTGACAAGCGCCGTGCCGCGCGCCTGACGCGTCGAGTCGGGGATCTCGTACGCGCGCAGACGGAACGCGCGCCCCTTGTTCGTGAAGAACAGGATGTGCTGGTGCGTCGTCGCGACGAAGAAGTTGCGGACGACGTCTTCTTTCTTGAGGTTCGCGATCCCGATGACGCCGCGCCCGCCGCGGTTCTGCGCGCGGAACGTGTCGACCGAGACGCGCTTGATGTAGCCGCCGACCGTCGCGGTGACGACGACCTCGGTGTCGGCGATGATGTCCTCGATCGCCAGCTCTCCCTCGAGCGCCTCGACCGGGGTGTTGCGCGTGTCGCCCAAACGCTTCTTGACGTCGGCGGTCTCGTCTTTGACGACGCCCAGGATGCGCGCCGGCTTCGCGAGCAGGTCCTCGAGGTCGGCGATCGTGGCGCGCAGCTGCCCGAACTCGTCTTCGATCTTCTGCCGCTCGAGGCCGACCAGGGTGCGCAGGCGCATGTCGACGATCGCCGCGGCCTGCACGCTGGAGAGCGCGAACTCGTCGGAGAGGCCCTCGCCCGCCATGCGGCGGAACGCGTCGGAGAGGACGAACGGCTCGGCGATCAGGCGCTCGCGCGCGGTCTCGACCGTGTCGCTCTCGCGGATGATCGTGATCACGCGGTCGATGTTGTCGAGCGCGACCAAGAAGCCGAGCAGCAGGTGCGCGCGTTCGCGCGCCTTGTTCAGATCGTACTCCGAACGGCGGCGGATGACGTTCTTGCGGTGCCCGATGAAGTACTCGAGCATCTCGCGCAACGCGAGAACGCGCGGCTCGAGCGGAGCATTCGGGTGCTCGGCCGACGGCACGAGCGCGAGCATGTTGAACGCGAAGCTCGACTGCAGCGGCGTCTGCTTGTAGAGCTGGTTGAGGACGACCTGCGGCGTCGCGCTGCGGTGCAGCTCGACGACGATCTTCATCCCCTTGCGGTTCGACTCGTTGTGGAGCGCGGTGATCCCGGTGATCCGCTTCTCCTGATACGCCTCGGTGATCGACTCGAGGATGCGATTGACGGAGACCTGGAACGGCACCTCGCTGATGACGATCCGGTACTTGCCCTTCTCCTCCACGATCTCGGCCTTGCCGCGCAGCGCGACGGAGCCGCGTCCGGTCTTGTACGCCTGGCGGATCGCCTCGCGGCCCATCAGCACGCCGCCGGTCGGGAAGTCCGGTCCGTGGACGATGTCGCACAGCGCGCTGTCGAGCTCGTCGACCGACGCGGTGCCGCCCGCGATCTCGTGCTCGACCAGGTACGTCACCGCGTCGCAGATCTCACTGACGTTGTGCGGCGGGATGTTGGTCGCCATCCCGACCGCGATCCCCGAGCTGCCGTTGACGAGCAGCTGCGGGAGACGCGCCGGGAGCACGACCGGCTCTTCGGTCTGATTGTCGAAGTTCGGGACGAAATCGACGGTCGCTTTGTCGATGTCGGCCAGCATGTCGAGCGCGGGCCGCGCGAGACGCGCTTCGGTGTAGCGGTAGGCCGCCGGCGGGTCGGGATCGATCGAGCCGAAGTTGCCGTGACCGTCGACGAGCGGATAGCGCAGCGTGAAGTCTTGCGCCATGCGCACCAGCGCGTCGTAGACCGAGCTGTCGCCGTGGGGATGGAAGCTCTTGAGGACCTCGCCGATCACACCGGCGCACTTGCGGTGCTGCTTGGACGGATCCAGCCCCATCTCGCGCATCGCGTAGAGGATGCGGCGCTGGACGGGCTTGAGACCGTCACGCACGTCCGGCAGCGCGCGCGAGGCGATGACCGACATGGCATAGGAGAGATAGCTCTCCCGCATCTCGTCTTCGACGGCGATCGCGGAGATCCGAGAGTCGTTGTTCACGGGTTCCTTACTTCACGGGGAATGCGACTCGGCCGCCGGCCGAGCTCGGTGGGTGCACGCACGGCGAGGGTGTTACGCGTCCGGTCCGAGCGGAACGTCCTCGTCGAGGACGAGCAGCGGGACGTCGGGGACGAGCGGCGCGTCGAGGAGGAGCCCCGGAGCCGGGACGCGAGCGGGCTGCGCGGATGCGAGCTGCGCACGCAGCGCGGCCGCGTCGGCGCCGAGCCGCTCGCGCAGCTGGGCGGCGCGAACGCGCACGGCGCCGAGATGGCTCTCGACGCGCGCCTCGAGCTCGGCCAGATGGCTCGCCGCCGCGGGATTCGCGATCACTGCGCGGCGGGGGGACGCGTGGCGGGAGGACGCGTGACGGGTTCGCGCTGCTTGAAGAGCGCACCGACGAGGAACCCGACCAAGCCCCCGAGGATCGCGCCGATGATCGCGATGAGCAACAGCTTGCTGCCGAGTCCGCCGCCGACCTTGCCCAGCGTGAAGAAGCGGAGCGTCAGGATCGAGGCCTCGAACGCCGCCGCGAACACCGAACACACCGCGCCGGCGCAGATCCCCACCAGGACGTCACTCATGCGCAGAAGCACCTTGGGAGTATTCTGGAAGCTAAGGAAGACGTCCTCGACGGGTTGGCCGCGCTGGACGCGTACGCGCAATGCTTTGCCGCCGACCTGGCGCCCGGCGACGTCGTCACCCTCTCCGGGCCGCTCGGCGCGGGGAAGACGACGTTCGTGCGCGCGCTCGTCCGCGCGCTCCACGGCTCGGACGAGCAGGTCAGCAGCCCGACGTTCGTCTTTCGCCAGCGCTACGCGGGCGAGCCGCCGGTCGAGCACGTCGATCTGTATCGCATCGAGGACCCCGCGCACGAGCTGGCCGAGCTGGCCCTCGACGAAGCCTTCGGCCCCGACCGGATCACGGTGGTGGAGTGGCCCGAACATGCGGACGGCTGGCTCCCGCCGCATCTCGCGGTGGCGATCGAGGGCGTCGGCGACGGACCGCGCACGATCCGGGTTCAACGCCGGGGATGATGCGGATCTTGGCCTTGGACGCGGCGCTCGGCGGTTTTTCGGCAGCGCTCGACGACGGAACGACCGTCCGGGCGCAGGCCAGCGGCTCGCAGGACGCGCTCGAACACGGCATCGCTCGCATCGAGCTGCTGCTCGATCAAGCCGGACTGCGTCTGCGCGACCTCGACCGCATCGCGGTCGGCCTGGGTCCGGGTTCGTTCACCGGCGTGCGGATCGCGGTCGCGTACGCGAAGTCGCTCGCCTACGGCAGCGGTGTCCCGTTGGTCGGCGTCTCGTCATACGACGCGCTCGAGCCCGACGACGTCCCGCCGTCGGTCTTGACGATCGTTCACGGCCGGCGCGGCGTGATCTGCGCTCGGCGCCGCGAGGCCGGCGGCGAGCGCGTCCGCTGCGGACCCACCGCCGAGGTTCTCGACGATCTCATCGGCCGAGGGACGGGGGAGCTCGCTCTCTGCGGGAACACGAAGGACGTGCTCTCCGAGATCGCCGAACGCGGATGGACCGTGTGTGCGCTTTCGCCCCGGGCCGAGATCCCCGCCGTCGCGATCGCCCAACTCGCCCGCACCCGCGTGCCGAGCCCATCCCCCCACGCCCTCGCCCCGGACTACGGCGAAGCCCCCGCCGTGACGAAGGCGCGCCGGTGAAAGCCGAGCTGACGCGACCTGAATCAGACTCGCCGCGGCGGATGATCGTGACGCCGATGGTGGCTGAGGATCTGCCGGCGGTGCTGCGGATCGAGACGTTGTCGTTCTCGACGGCGTGGCCGCCGAACGCGTTCGCGAACGAGATTCGCGACAACAAGCTCGCGCATTATTTCGTCGGCCGCCTCGACGACCAGGTCGTCGCGTACGGCGGGATCTGGGTGATCCTCGAGGACTCGCACGTCACCACGATCGCCGTGCACCCCGACTATCGCGGACTGAAGATCGGCGAGGAGATGCTCCTGCGGCTGCTCGACGAGGCGATCGCGCACGGCGCGTCGTGGATCACGCTCGAAGTGCGCGAATCGAACGAGACGGCGCAGAAACTCTATCGCAAATACGGGTTCACGACCGTCTCGACGCGTCGCGGCTACTACAGCGACAACAACGAGAACGCGCTCGTGATGTGGGCCGGAAACCTCAAGGGCGAGCTGTACGCCGCGCGCTTGCGTGTGCTGCGCCGCGCGCTCGAGAGCGAGATCGCGCGCCGCCCTTCCAGCGCGAATTCAGCCCTTCGACAAGCTCAGGATGACGCGTGAACGCACCTGCGATCGAGATCCTGCACCGGCCGCTCGCGGCGCTGGTGCGCACCTACGGCGTCCCCGCCTCGGTGGCGAGCCGCGACGATGGGCAGCACGTCGTCTTCCAGGACGGCGGGGCGACCCTTGCCGTGCTGGTCGACGACGACGCGACCGTCCATGCGGTCGACGTCGCGCTGCCGCCGGGTTCGGTCTTTCCGCTCCTGGTCGACGGGACGACGCACCAGCTCGTCTACGGGACGACGACCTCGGACGGCGCGCGCGACGAACTGGCCGCCGACGCAGAGACCGACGGCGCGAACTTTCGCGTCTTTCGGATCGGCGAAGAGAGCGATGCGGTCCTGGTCTTCGACGGCCCGACGCAGAAGCTCACGCACGTCGTCCTCGGCGACCGCGGTGCGCTGCTGCGGCTCGGATATCTGACCGATCCCCGCCCGCAGCAGACGCGCTTCCCGTTCGTCGCGCCGAAGCTGCGCAGGAGCGCCGTCGGCGACGGCAGCGGCGATCGCGCGACGATCGTGCGGCTCGACCTGGACCGTGGCGGCGTCGTCACGAACGCCGCGATCGTCGTTCCCAGCGGCGATGCGGCGTTCGACAGCGCGCTGACCGAGAAGCTCGTGCACGACGTCTACGTCCCGGCCAAGCTCTCCGGGCGCGCGATCGGTGCGAGCGTCTACCGCGAGGTCCGGCATTGACGGGCGTCGAGTTCGTCCGCGTCGCGCGCGCCGTCGGCGAGCAGCTCGGGCAGCGCCACCGTTTGGCGCATACGCTGCGCGTGGCGCGGATGGCGGGGCGCCTCGCCGTCGCCCACGGCCTCGACGCGCAGCGCGCTCGACTCGCCGGGCTGCTGCACGATCTGGCCCGGCTCTGGCCGGCGGAACGGCTGCTCGAGGAGTCCGCGGCGCGCGGGATGCGGCTCGATCCGTTCGAACGCGCGAACCCGATCGTACTCCATGCCCGGCTCGGCGCCGAGCTGGCGCGTGAACGGTTCGGCGTCGACGACGAGAGCGTGCTCTCGGCGATCCGTAAGCACACCGTCGCCGGTGCAACGATGTCGCCGCTCGACGCGGTCGTGTACCTCGCCGACGGGCTCGAGCCCGGACGCCGCTTCCCTGAGCGCGCCGAGCTTGCGGCACTCGCGCTGCGCGACCTTGAGGGAGCGATGCGCGCCGTGCTTGCCTCGTCGATCCGCTATCTGATCGGGCGCGGCTTGGCCGTCGCGCCGCAAACCTTTGCCGCCGCACACACCTACGGCCTGGAGATGCCAGAGGAGGAGAAACGCCCTGCCTGAGATCGATCTCATCGCCCTCGTCCGCGACGCTGCGGAAGAGAAGAAAGGCGAGGACATCGCCGTCCTCGACCTGACCGGCCGCACGATCGTCGCCGACACCTTCATTGTCGTGACCGGGCGCTCGACGATCCAGACCCGCTCGATCGCCGATGCGATCGTCGAGAGCGCGACCGCCGCGGGATTGCGCCCACGGCTCGAGGGCCAGGCCGACGGCGGGTGGATCCTGATCGATCTCGGCAACGTCGTCGCCCACGTCTTCACCCCGGAACAGCGGCAGTTCTACAACCTCGAACGGCTCTGGGGCCGCGTCGCCGAAGCTCGGGCGGAATCCGGATGAACCGCCGCCCCGCGCAACGCTCGCGTCACCTCGTCCGCCGCTTGACCCACGCGCTGGTTTGGGTCGTGCTGGCGATCTTCGTGTTCACCTCGGTCGGCGTGCTGTGGGCGATCCGGTGATGGAACTTCCCCGTGCCCGACGGGTACTTCGTGTCCGGAGGACCAGCCCACAGATGAAACCCCTGGCGGCGCTCGCCGCGCTCACCATCGCGTTCGCGACGACCCTCGCGCCGGCATTCGCCCGCACGAGCTACGTCGTCGACGACGCGCACCTGCTCTCGCAGACCACGGTCTCGCAGATCAACCAGCAGGTCGGCGACTTCAACGCCCAGACCGGCAAGGAAGTCGTCGTCGTCACGACCCCCTCGCTCGACGGTCAGTCGCCCGACGCGGCGATCGAACGCAGCTTCGCGCAGCAGCAGGTCAACGGCGTCGAGATCTTCATCGCCCAGAAAGAGCACCAGATCCGCATCGCCGGCGACACCGCGTCGCGGCGCTTCTTCCCGACCGGTTCGTTCCAGACGATCGCGCAGTCGATGCGCGCCTCGTTCCGCTCCGGCGACTACGACGGCGGGGTGCAGAACGCGGTCGGGCTGATCATCAACCAGTACCGCGGGCATGAGGGCTCGCTGCAGCGCAATCGCGCGCCCGTCGGCGCCCCGAGCATGAGCCGCGGCTCGACCGGAGGTTCGAACATGAGCTGGATTTGGTGGCTGATCATTCTGGCCGTCATCTTCTTCGTGATCCGCGGGATCTTCCGCGCGATGTCGGGCCCGCGGATGATGCCGCCCGGCTACGGCGGCCCCGGCTACGGCGGCCCCGGCTATGGCGGCGGTCCGGGCTACGGTCCCGGATACGGGGGCGGCGGCTTCGGCGGCGGCGGCGGGTTCTGGAGCGGGCTCCTGGGCGGCCTGGGCGGCGCATGGCTCGGCAACGAGCTGTTCGGACGCCGCGATCAGGGGATCGGCGACGGCGGCTGGGGCGGCGGCGGGACGGCCGGCTTCGACCAAGGCCAGAGCCAGGACGCCAGCGGCTGGCAGAGCGACGCGGGCCAGATCGACACCTCGAACATCGGCGGCGCCGACTGGGGCGGCGGCGGTGGCGGCGGTGACTTCGGCGGCGGCGGCGATTCCGGCGGCGGCTGGGGCGGCGGGGGCGACTCCGGCGGCAGCAGCGGCGGCGACGGCGGCTGGTAGCGTTCACGAGGAACGAGGCGCCCGGGGCAACCCGGGCGCCTCGTCGTTTCAGCGCACCGTCACGTAGGGCGCGATCGCGTCGTAGCGGTGCTCGGTGATCCCGGAGACGTCGAGCAGCTCGTCGGGCGAGGCGAACGGCCCGTTCAGCTCCCGGAAGGCGACGATCCGCGCGGCCAGCTCACGACCGATCCCGGGCAGCGCCGCGAGAGACGAGGCGTCCGCGGCGTTGAGATCGACGGCGGCGGCCGGGGCCGTGGCCCGTCGGCGCGGGCCGCGAGCGCCCCGGCGCGGATGCGGCGCGGCGGCCCGCCGTGCCCGGCCGACCGGCGGCGCGCCGCGCGCGGGGACCGCGACCTCCTCGCCGTCGCGCAGCCGCTCGGCGAGGTTCACCGCGACGGGATCGGCGTCGGCGCGCAGGCCGCCGGCGCGCAGCAGCGCGTCCTGGACGCGCGCCCCCGCGCGGACGGCGTAGACGCCCGGCCGGACCACCTCGCCGGCGACGTAGACGGTCACGGTCGCCGCCGGCGCTTGGGACGGCGCGGCGCGCCGCGGCTCGGGGGCCGCGGTGCCCCAGCCGGCGGTGACGGCGGCCGCGGGAGGAGGGGCGGCAGGATGGAGGAGGATCAGGGCGGCGACGACACCGGCCGCCGCGATCGCGATCAGGGCTCGCACGCCGCTCCTTCACGCGGAAGGCTCGCCTCGCCAAGGCTCGGACGGCCCGATGCCGTAGTCTGAACGTTCCATGTCCGAGGAGCAGAACGTCTACGATTACCGCGCCGTCGAGCGCGCCTGGCAAGAGCGCTGGGAGCGCGACGGGGTCTACGCGACGCGCGACGACGACCCGCGAGAAAAGTACTACGTGCTCGAGATGCTCCCGTACCCCTCGGGCGATCTGCACGTCGGACACGCGAAGAACTATACGCTCGGCGACGCGCTTGCGCGGATGATGCGGATGCGCGGCTACAACGTCGTGCACCCGATGGGCTGGGACGCCTTCGGCCTCCCCGCCGAGAACGCGGCGATCCAGCGCAAGATCGATCCCGAGACCTGGACGCGTTCGAACATCGCGAACATGGAGCGCCAGATCCGCTTGATGGGAACCGGTTACGACTGGTCGCGCGAGTTCGCGACCTGCGATCCCGAGTACTATCGCTGGAACCAGTGGTTCTTCTTGCGGATGTTCGAGCAGGGTCTCGCGTACAAGCGCGAAGCGCCGGTGAACTGGTGCCCCGTCGACCAGACCGTGCTCGCCAACGAGCAGGTCGAGAACGGGAAGTGCTGGCGCTGCGGCGCGGTCGTCGAGCGCCGCAATCTCGCGCAGTGGTTCTTCAAGATCACCGACTACGCGGACCGGCTGCTCGCCGGACTCGACCGGCTCGAAGGCTGGCCGGAGCGCATCAAGACGATGCAGCGCAATTGGATCGGGCGCAGCGAAGGCGTCACGTTCTCGCTCGACGTCGAGAACGTCGACGCGACGATCGACGTCTTCACCACGCGCGTCGACACGGTCTTCGGCGTGACGTTCGTCGCGGTCGCGCCGGAACATCCGGCGGTCGCGAAGATCCTCGCCAAGATGCCGAAGGCCGCGCGCCGCGTCGAGGAGTTCGCCGCGAGCCTGCGCACCAAGAGCGAGCTCGAGCGCACGCAGCTCATGGAGAAGACGGGCGTCCCGACGGGCGCCTATGCGATCAACCCGTTCTCGCGCGAGCGCGTGCCGATCTGGGTGACGAACTACGTGCTGGCCGAGTACGGCACCGGCGCGGTGATGGGCGTCCCAGCGCACGACGAGCGCGACTTCGAGTTCGCGCAGAAGCACGGGCTCCCGATCGCGCAGGTCATCACGGATCTCGAAGAGACGCTGCAGGCGCCGCTCGCGGAGGCGTACGTCGAGGACGGCAAGCTGATCGCCTCGGGCGAGTACACGGGGATGAAATCCGGCCCCGCGCGGCGCGCCCTTGCCAGCCGTCTCGAAGCGATGGGCCGCGGCAAGACGACGATCAACTTCCGCTTCCGTGACTGGCTCATCTCGCGCCAGCGCTACTGGGGCACGCCGATCCCGATCGTCTCGTGCGAGACGTGCGGCCTGGTCGGCGTCCCCGACGACCAGCTCCCCGTCCTGCTGCCGAAGACCGCGCAGATCACGGGACAGGGCTCGCCGCTCGCCAACGATCCGGCCTTCGTGAACACGACCTGCCCGAAGTGCGGCGGGCCGGCGAAGCGCGATCCCGACACGATGGACACCTTCGTCGACTCCTCGTGGTACTTCGTGCGCTACCTCGATCCGAAGAACGACGAGGCCCCGTTCGACAAGGCGATCGCGTCGAGCTGGATGCCGGTCGACCAGTACATCGGCGGCGCGGAGCACGCGGTGATGCACTTGCTCTACGCGCGCTTCTTCTACATGTTCCTCGTCGACCAAGGCTACGTCGAGGGCGACGACGAGCCGTTCACGCGCCTCTTCAACCAAGGGACGCTGATCTACCAGGGCGAGAAGATGTCGAAGTCGCGCGGCAACGTCGTCGGGATCGACCAGACCGTAGAGAACTACGGCGTCGACGCGATGCGCCTGTTCTTGCTCAAGGCCGCGCCGCCGGAGGATACGCTGGACTGGACCGACGAGGGGATCGTCGGGCGCGTCCGCTTCGTCTCGCGCGTCTGGCGCGCGTGCGAACCGCTCACCGCGCAGGCGCGCGCGGTCCCGCTCGACCGGCTCCCCGAGATGCGCGGAGAAACGCAGCGCGCACTGGTCCGCGCACTCCACGTCGCGCTCGAGTCGGGGAAGAGCGAGACCGAGACGCGGCGCCTGCACTACAACGTGACGACCGCGAAGCTCGACGAGCTGATCAACGGCCTGACGGCCGCGCTGCGCGAGCCGGGCGCGCAGGACGATCCGGCGGTGCTCTACGTCGTGCACGCGCTCCCCCTCGTCCTCGCGCCGTTCGCGCCGCACCTCGCCGACGAGCTATGGTCGAAGATGGGCTACGCGACGAGCGTCCACCTCGAGCGCTGGCTCGAGCCCGATCCGGCCGCGCTGGCCGTCGACGAGATCACGTTGGTCGTGCAGGTCAACGGGAAGCTGCGCGCGCGGATCACCGCCGCGCCGGGGATCGGCGAGGAGGCCGCGTTCGCGCTCGCGCTCCAGGAGCCGAACGTGACGACGCAGATCGACGGCAAGCAGGTCCGCAAGCGCATCTTCGTCCCGGACAAGCTGCTGAACATCGTCGCCGCCTGAGGACCCCGGTGCGGAGGTGAGGCCGCTTCCCTTCGCAGGGGGAAGCGAGCGTCCTAGCGTCGCAGACGGCGCCATGACGCACACCGCCCTTCGCACCGCGGCGGTCGCCGCGCTGGCGTTCGCAGCCGGCGTCGGTGCCTCGCATTTCGCCCAGCCTGCGCGGGCCGCCGCGGCCCCGCTCCAGCCGGCCACGATCGATCTGGGCGCGCTCGCGCCCGGCGATCTGCCCACGCCGACCGCGGCCAGCCCGAATTTGCGCTCGAAGATGCTCGCGACCGCCGACGGCGCGGCGGTACAGATCCAGATCGGGACCGTCGCCAAGCACTACCACGCCGACGCGAACGAGATCCAATACGTCATCGAGGGCACGGGCAGCGAATGGCTCGGCGATCGGCAGTACCCGGTCAAACCGGGGATGCTGCTCGTGATCCCCAAGGGTACGCCGCACGGAGGGACGCTTGAGACCTCGGGGCACCTGAAGATCTTGGCGATCAAGACGCCGCCGCAGGATCCGGCCGACGTCCATCCCGTCCCGTAGCGCGCTTCGACGAGCTCAGCGTGACATCAACGTCACTTACGCGGTCGTCTTGTCGCGATCGCGGAAGTATGCGTAGGTCGCGCGCATCCCGTCGATCAGCGCGGTCTGCGTCTCCCAGCCCAACTCGCGCTTGGCCTTGGCCGGATCGAAGTACACCTCGCGCGCGTCGCCCGCGCGGCGCTCCGCGCGCGTGACCGGCGCTTCGAACCCCGTCACCTCGACCATCGCGCGATAGATCTCGTTGACCGAGGTCTTCTTCCCCGTGCCGATCACGAACGTCTCCTGCGAGCCCTTCGTGAGCGCTTCGACGTTCGCGCGTACGACGTCGCCGACGTAGACGTAATCGCGCGTCTGCTCGCCGTCCCAGTCGATGCGCACCCCCTGCTTCTGCATGAACTTGCCCAGGAAGATCGCGATCACGCCGGCCTCGCCGTTGGGATCCTGGCGCGGCCCGTAGACGTTGCCGTAACGGAAGATCGTGTAGTCGAGCCCGTGCTGCAGCTGGAAGAAGCGCAAGTAGTGCTCGGTGACCATCTTGGTGATCCCGTACGGTGAGACCGGCCGCTGGGGGGAACGTTCGTCGACCGGCATCGTCTCGACGTCGCCGTAGGTCGCGGCGCTCGAGGCGAAGAGCACCTTGCGCGTCCCCGCCTTCACGGCGGCTTCGAGGACGTTGAGCATCCCCAGGACGTTCACGTCGGCGTCGTAGCGCGGATCGCGCGCGCCGATCGCAACGGAATGCTGCGCCGCGTGATGCGAGACGATCTCCGGCTTGAACTCGGTGAAGACGCGATGGATCGCCTCGTCGCGGATGTCGGCATGGACGAACGAGACCCCGTCGGGGATGTTCTCGCGCCGCCCGCCGCCGTGCGACCAGAGGCTGTCGATCACCACGACCTCGTGCTTCGCGGCGACGTACGCGTCGACGATGTGCGAGCCGATGAAGCCGGCTCCGCCGGTAACCACGATACGCATGTGTTCGAGGTGGTTCGTCCTCGCGAAGGTCTCTCCCGCGCCTCGCGCGCGCAGTGAGCGAGCACCGAGGCCCTGCCCGGTGGCCAGTTCGATCGACCCGTCGCTCAACGCCACGATGCCGGTTATTCTTCTCTCGTGGCCAACTTTGCGCTCTGGACGTTTCGCGCGCCGGGACGATGGCGACGTGCCACCGTCCCGGCGAGCGTAGGAGTCATTACGTGCTGCAGGTTCCCTGCGCGTAGCATGGCGAGAGGACTTGCATGTACTGCCGCAGCGTGGCCCAGTTGATCCCCGACGGGTCGACGTACGACTGGCCGCCGTTCGTATAGCCATGAGCCGCGGCGAACGCCGCGCCCGGGTAGGTCTGTCCGAACGACGAGTACTGCGTGATGCTTTCGAAGAGGACGCAGGGCGTACCCGACGATTCGGTTCCGTTGCCGCTGCAGCCGGTATCCTCGACGTAGCCGCCATACTGGTGCAGCGCGTGCAGCACCGGCAAGAGGTACGACGGAGCGGTGCTCGCGGGGAGCGCGTTGATCTGCGCATCGCTCAGATTCAGGAACATGTGCGTCCCGATGGGCACGCCGGCGCCGTCAGGGCAAGACGATGCCGTCGTCGTCCCCGGGTACGTCACCCCGGTCGTGCACGGCAACACGATGAAGAGCGCGTGGGGAATCGTCCCGCTCGAGATCTCGCTGAAGCGGATCAGCCCCGCGGCGAGCGACGCGCCGCTGGTCGCCGACATCGACGTCGGGATCCCGCTGGTCAGCACGCTGGAGACGGCCCCCACACTCGCGCTCAGCGAGCTGCCGCCGGAGTAGGAGGCGCCCCAGAAGTCGTACTCGGTGCCGTCGGGCTGGATGACGGCCATGTGATGGTCGCTGCCTCCCGCCGGCCGTGCCTGCGCGGGGATGTGGAGCGACGAGAAGCTCTGATTGCAGCCGTACTGCGCGGAGCTGCAGCTGAAGCTGACCGTCGGGTCGCTGCTGCTCGCGTAGTAGACCGGATGCGAGTAGTCGGCGCTCGTCGTCGACGCGAAGAAGTCGTGCTCGACGTTGCCCAGGTACGCCGCAATGCGGCTCGTGTTCGCCGCATCGACGTTCTGCGGGTTTGCGGGCAGCGGATCGTTCCACGGGTACTGCGAGTACGGCCGGAAGTTGCTCGGCCACGGCTGCCCGTTGACGATGCTGGTGTAGCTGCTCGCGGTACCCGCGGCGGCCGCCGTGAGCGGCGCGGTCGTCGGCGCCGCGGACGGCGAGGTCGCCGGAGCGCCCGAGGGGGTCGGGAACGGACCGGTCGCGGAGGCCGCGAGCGAGACGGCCGAGGCCGCGATCTGCGTGGCGCAGCTTCCGGTGCCCCAGGCACGCGCGTAGACGCCGCTCTTGAGCGTTTGGCCGTTGAGGGACATCTGCGTCGCGGAAGTCGTCACGACTTTGAGATAGCCGCAGCCGGTGCCGGCTTGGATCAGAAAGCCGCCGGTGTACACGTTGGAGATCTGGCCGGTCACGCTGAACGGCGTGGCGGTCGGCGCCGGCGAGGTCGCCGAGGTCGCGGTGTCCGCGGTCGGAGCGATAGGCTGAGCGTTTGAGCCGCCGATAGCGGTCGATCCCGTCACCGCCGTCGACCCCATTGGGGGGACGGCGCCGGAACCGCCGTTTGCGCCGCTACACGCGGCGAGCGCGAGAAGGACCATGGAACATACGGCCCTTCGTAGCGCCGTCGAAAGGAATGACACGGAACGAGATGCCTCCGGGGCGCGAACATCCGCCGCGCCGAGGTGGGGGTGAGTGGAGCGTTCATCGACCGTGCACGCCGGAGTCCGTTCCGGTGAACCCGCACTTCACGGTCGTCGCGGTCCACATTCGCAGCATCCGCCGTGAAGCTCTAGTAGTTTCTCTTCACCAACGAGACGAGCGTGCAGAAGGAAGACACCTCGTTTGCGTCGTTGCGCACCAACAGTGTCGATTTCCGCTCAATTATAGCGAATTCGTGTCATTTCTCACGGTTCTCTGAGCGTACGCAGCAATGCGTATGCGACATTCGCAGGAATCAGGACAGGCGTCGCTGCGACGTTGCTCGCAGAAGCGTGCGACCGTTGTGCAGCAGTTTCGTTGGCTGGATCACACAAATTTTTCGCCACGACGTCGTACAGGTGATTTCCTCTAAGAGCGAGCGTATCCGACGTCACGGCGTTGCGGGGCGGTACGAGCGTCACGAGAAGTAGGAGTGTTCAAGCCGCGCATCGACGACGTCGCGTTCGGCCCGGCTTGTCGTGCGGCGGCTTTCGCGTGAACGACCAACGTGGCACGCGCGCCGCTCGTCCTGCCCGCGCTTGCGTTCCTCGCGGCGATCTCCGCCGAGGCGCACGGTTTGCTCCCGCCGGCGTGCGTGAGCGCGGTCGTCGCGTGCGCATGGCGCGGCGGCCGCATCCCCGCGGCCTGGGCGCTCGCCGGTGCGCTGTGCGCGCTCTTGCGCGGGCATCCGCCGCTGATTCTGGCGGAGACGCACACGCAGCGCACCGCGGCGACCGTCGTCGGCGACGTGCTGCGCAGCGACGACGGCACGGTCGCACCGCTCGCATTGCCGGACGGGCGCATCGTACGCGCGCAATTGAACGCGCCGGTCGTCCCCGGCGAGCGGCTCGTCGTGCGCGGACGGCTCGTTCCGTTCGACGAACCGCGCAATCCCGGCGAACCATCGCGCCGCGCGCTGGCGCTCGCCGAAGGGCTCGCGGGAATGCTTGCCGGCGGACACGTCGTCGCGCGCGACGGCGTCGATCCGTACGATACGCGCGCCTGGTCGGCTCGGGCGCGCGCCGCGCTCTCGGCACGCCTGCGCGCCGTGTTGCGCGAGCCGGAGGCGACGATCGTCGCCGGCGCGCTGTGGGGCGAGCGCGGCACGCTTCCCGCCGACCTGCGCGACGCATTTCAAGCGACCGGCACCGTACACGTGCTGGTCACGGCGGGCTTGCACCTCGGCGTCGTCGCGGCGTGCGTGCTCGGGCTCCTGCGGTGGTCGGGCGTGCCGCGGGTCGCCGCCGCGCTCGCGGCGATCCCGGTCGTCGCCGGCTATGCGTGGCTCAGCGGCGCCCATCTTCCCTCGGAGCGCGCGGCCGTGATGGTCTGCGTCGGCCTGCTCGCGCGCGCGTGCGGCGCGCGCGTCGCGTCGTGGAACGCGCTGGCGCTGGCGGCGATCGTCGTCGCCGCGCTGTGGCCGGCATCGGTCGGCAGCGTCTCGTTCGCCCTCTCCTTCTCATGCGTCGCGGCGATCGTGCTCTTCGCCGAGCCGCTCGCCGGCGCGCTGGCGCGTTCGGCGCTCCCGGCGCGCGTGCGCGAGGCGCTGGCGCTGACGATCGCGACGCAGATCGGCGTCTGGCCGCTGAGTGCCGCGACGTTCGGGCTGCTCGTACCGTATGCCGTGATCGCCAACGCGTTGGTCGTTCCCGCAACCGCGCTGGCGATGCTCTGCGGCGGGGCGACGCTGCTCTTCGCCGCGACACCGATCCTCGGGCCCGTCGTCGCGGCGCTGACCGCGCTCGACGTCGATGCGATCCTGCGCGTCACCGCCGGCGTCGCCGCGCTCCCCGGCGCGTGGATCGCCGTCGCGCCCCCGCCGCTCGCCGCGATCGTCGGCTACGACGTCGCCGTGCTGTGCGCGGCAAGACTCCTCTTCACGCACCGGCGCTGGGCCGTCGCGCTGCTGGTCGCGGCGAGCGCGGCGGTGCTGGCGACGACGCTGCGCCTTCCCGACGGCCGGCTGACGATCACGATGGTCGACGTGGGACAAGGCGACGGAATTGTGGTGCGCACGCCGCGCGGCCACGTCATCCTGATCGATACCGGCGGCCGCCTCGAGCGTGGTCCCGACGTCGGCGGCCGCTCACCGGCGGAGATCATCGGAGAGCGCATCGTCCTGGGCTATCTGCGCCGCCAGGGGATCCGGCACGTCGACTTGCTGATCGAAACGCATCCTCACGGCGACCATGTCGGCGGCTGCTTGTCCATCGTGCAAGCGCTGCGCGTCGAGGCGATCGGGGATTCGGGGCAACGATATGGCGGCCGCGCCTATCGTGATTGCCTCGCCGCCGCGCGTGCACGCCGCGTCCCCGTGCTCCTCGTGCGTCGCGGGATGCGGTACGCAACACCCGACGGTGTCGTGCTGGACGCGCTAGCGCCGGAGGAACCGCTGCTCACCGATGGCCCGAACGACGTCAACGAGAACTCCGTCGTGCTGAGGCTGACGTATCGCTGCTCGACGTGCTCGTCGCCGTTCCGGATGCTCTTCACCGGCGATGCCGGCGCCCAGAGCGAAGCGCGGATGCTCGCGAGCGGCGCCGAGCTCGCCACGGACGTCCTCAAAGTCGGACACCACGGTTCCGCCTACTCCTCGACGCCGGCGTTCCTCGCCGCCGTCCACCCGCGCTACGCGCTGATCAGCGTAGGCCGCCACAATCTCTTCGGGCACCCCGCTCCCTCGACGCTCACGGCACTGCGCACCGTCGGCGCCACGGTATATCGCACGGACCGCTGCGGCGCGGTCGTCGTCGAACCGCGCGCCGAGGCCGTGCACGTCACGACGATGATCGGATGCGACTCAGCCCGACGCTAACGTGATCCAACCTCCTGGTGCGCCACGCAGCAATTAGCGGATTCGACCCTTCCAGCGAAGCGCTTCTACGTCGTCGAACAACGGGATGTCGGTGCGGAGCGTCGCGAGCTTCCGAAAAAGCAGTGCGCGGTCGCGGTCGCGCTGCAATACCTGCGCCAGCTTCCCCGGATTCGCGACGCTGACGTTCCATTCACGCGGGTCGGCCGGGATGGCGTCGAGGTGTCCGAATTTGGCAAGGACGGTTGCGGCCGATTTGGCACCCCAGCCCGTCAACCCGGGAAAGCCATCCGCCGCGTCACCGACCAACGCCAAGTAGTCAGGGATGCTCTCCGGTCGAACGCCGAACTTTGCTACGATCGCGGCTTCGTCGAAGATGGTGCGTGTGCGGCGATTGAGCTGCACGACGCGGGAACCGCGCACGCACTGCGCGAGGTCTTTGTCCGGCGTACAAATGATCACTCGCTCGACGCGCGGATCGGCAGCGGCGGCTGCCGCCGCTGCCGCCAACGCGTCATCGGCTTCGAATTCGATCATCGGCCACACGGTGATCCCGTCGGCGATGAGCGCCTCTTCGAGCAGTGGGAACTGTGCAAAAAGATCGGGATCGATGCCCTCGCCGGTCTTGTATCCTGGCCACAGGCCATTCCGGAACGATTCGATCACGTGATCGGTGGCGACCCCGATATGCGTCGCACCATCCCGCAGCAGGCCGCGGATCGACGCGAGCACACCGCGAACCGCAGCGATCTCCCGGCCGTCTACGTCACGCGCGGACGGTAGCGCGTAGTAGTGACGAAACAACTCGTAGGTGCCGTCGATGACGTGAATGAGCACAGCAGCAGTATTTCTAGCCCCGAGAGGCATAAGAAGTTCAGCGCGCCCGGCGACGGCGTGCTTTGTTTCGGTTGCCGCACGAGGCCATGTCGCACCACGTCGCGGATCGGTTCTTCGAGTGATCGTAGAACGCCCAGCGGCAGTCGGCGTCGTGGCAGGCCTTGATGCGGCGCCATTCGCCCGACTCCATGGCCCCGTGAACGATTGCGAGCAGCCGGCCGAGCGCGCCGTCGATCCCGCGATCGAGCGGTTCGAGTCGCGTCGTCGCGCGGGCGGAGTCGAACATGACGTGCAGCGGGGCGCGCGCTGCGGCTTCCCGTAGCGTGGCGAGGTTCCCGGGAGCGCAAGGCGTCCCCGAGTTGGCTTCAACCAAGGCGCGCAGCGCCTCGCGGACCTCGCGCGCACGCGCGACGCCCTCCTGTGTCACCGTCGCCCGTGGGTCGATCAACCCACGCTCCGCGAGCCAGGCGCGCAGCGCGGCAGGCGCGGCCAGGCCCTCCGTCTCCCGCAAGAGGTCCGTCGTGTTGATGAAGGTTCGCACGAGTTCCAGCTCACCGGGGGCTGTCTCGTCATGCGTGGAGGCCACGGCCTCGAATGTATCACCACCAAAGACACTTGACAAGTTACCCGTAACTGCCATAACATCTTTGCAGGGTACATCACCCGACTTCGAGGGGTCCTTCCCCATGACGATCTCACGTCGCCGCGACGGCGACCTGATCACGAGCACCGATCCAACGGCCGGCGCCCTGCGCGCCGTCCTCCGCAGCGATCTCACCACGATCCCCGCCGCCGAGCACCACCGTGAGATCGAACGCGTCGTCCCGCGCGAGCGCACCGTCACCGCGGCTCCGCAGCGCGCCGGCACCGAACCTGTACGGCGTCCGCGCGGATTGCGGCGCGCGCTCGCGACGGCGCTGGTGCGCCTCGCGCACCGCCTCGCCGACGACGTCTTCGAGCCGATGCGCCCGACCTGTTCGACCTCGCCGGACTAGCCGCTGAGGGGCGCGAGTTCGAGCGAAGCAGAAATCGAGTGTGGCGATCGCGCGGCACATCCCCGATAATAACGGTGTCCGAAGGGGGGCCTCCTTGCCCCACGCACTCCTACCCTCAAGAGATCGCTTGCTCGACGCGCTGATGATCGGCGTGTCCGCCGTCCTCATGACGATCGCGCTCGCGGCGTCCACCGTGTCGGCAGCGCGGGTCACGCCTCTCGTGCACGTCATTCGGATCGACGGCGTGATCGGCCCCGGGATGGCGCGTTACGTGCGCCGGGCCCTCGACGAGACGATCCGCGACCGCGCCGAGGCGCTCGTCATTGAGATCGACACGCCCGGCGGCTTGATGACGTCGATGGACGACATCACGAAGGCCGAGCTCAACGCACCGGTGGCGACCGTCGCCTACGTGTCGCCGACCGGCGCGCGCGCCGCATCGGCCGGCGTCTTCGTCCTGTACGCCGCGAACATTGCCGCGATGGCGCCGACGACGCATCTCGGTGCCGCGCACCCCGTCGGCGTCTCGTCGGTCGGCGCCGACAAGACCATGATGACGAAGATCACGAACGACGCCGCCGCGGAGATTCGGGCAATCGCGCTCCGGCGCGGACGCAATGCAGCGTGGGCGGAGCAAGCCGTTCGACAGAGCGTCTCGATCACCGACACGCAGGCGCACCGCCTTCACGTCGTCGATCTCATCGCCGGTACGGAGCGCGAGTTGCTCGCGCAGATCGACGGCCGACGCGTGGTGACCGTCGCCGGAACGCACCGCCTCGCGACGCGCGATGCCGCGCTCGCGCCGATCGCGATGGACGCCTCGGAGCGGTTTCTGCAACTCCTCAGCGATCCGAACATCGGCTTCGTGCTGATGACGATCGCGATCTATGGGATCATCTTCGAGCTAAGCAACCCGGGGTCCGTTTTTCCGGGCGTACTCGGCGTCCTCGCGCTCATCCTCGCGCTGGCCTCGTTCGCCGCGATCGAAGTAAACGTCGCAGGGCTCTTGCTGATCGGGTTCGCGATCGTGCTGTTCATCGCCGACATCAAGGTGCCGAGTCACGGGATCCTCACCGCCGGCGGGATCGCCTCGTTCGTGATAGGCTCGCTGCTCCTCACGCAAAATCAGGCGCCGTTCCTGCGCATCTCTCTCAGCCTGATCCTGATCACCGCGGCGCTGACCGCGGCGTTCTTCCTGTTCGCCGTCGGTGCCGGAATCCGCGCGCAGGCCCGTGCCGTGCGGACAGGGCCGCAAACCCTGCTCGGCGCGCTCGGGGTGGCGCGGGGCGAGCTCGCGCCGGAAGGCCCCGTCTTCGTCCAAGGGGAGCTGTGGCGTGCGCGCACGAGCGAGGAAGCCATCCCGGCAGGCCGGCCGATCCGCGTCGTAGGCGTGCGGGGGCTGCTCCTCGACGTGCGCGAGGCAGGCCAAACCCGGACCGAAGACCTCGCGAAGGAGAGGACTCGATGATCATAGCGCTCTTGACTCCGATCGTACTCATCATCGTCTTGCTCGCACTCCTCTCCTCCGCCGTGAAGATCACCCGCGAGTACGAACGCGGCGTCGTCTTCCGCCTCGGCCGGCTGCTGCGCGCCAAGGGTCCCGGCGTCATCATCTTGATCCCGATCGTCGACCGGATGGTACGGATGGATTTGCGCGTCGTCACGCTGGACGTGCCCCGCCAGGAGATGATGACGCGCGACAACGTTCCGGTCACCGTCGACGCGGTCATGTACTTTCGCGTCGTGAACCCCGAAGACGCCGTGATCAAAGTCGAGAACTTCTCCAAGGCGACGTTCCTGCTCGCTCAGACGACGCTCCGCAGCGTCCTCGGTCAACACGAACTCGACGAGCTGCTGAGCCAACGCGATCGGATCAACCAGCAGCTTCAGCAGGTGATCGACGAAGGCTCCGAGCCGTGGGGAATCAAGGTCACGCTGGTCGAGGTTCGCGACGTGGTTCTGCCGGAGACGATGAAGCGAGCCATGGCGAAACAGGCCGAAGTCGAACGGGAACGCCGCGCTAAAGTCATCAATGCCGAAGGCGAGTACCAAGCCGCCGAAAAGCTCGTGCTCGCCGGCGAGAGGATCGCAACGCAGCCGGTCGCGCTGCAGCTGCGCTTCTTGCAAGTACTAACGGAGGTCGCCACCGAGCATAACTCGACGACGGTCTTCCCGATCCCGATCGACCTCATCACTCCCTTCCTTCGCAACCACGCGGGACCGAAGCCGTAGCGGTCCGGAAGCGCGGCCTGCCCGCTTCGTCGCTGCATCGTAGCGCTTGGGCACGGATGAAGGGAGTGCGTCGTCGAGCTGGTCGGCAAGCGCGTCCCAGGAGTAGCGATTTCGCACGAGCTCGAGCGCCCGACGCGCTTGATCCCGGAAGCGATCAGGTTCGTCGAACACTTCCGCAACGGCGGCAGCAAAGCGCTCGGGATCGTCCGCGATGAGAATCTCCGCGCCGCTGCCGGCCTCGATCCCCTCGGCGCCTTTACTCGTGCTGACGACGGGGATCCCGCACGAGAACGCCTCGAGCAATTTGAGCCGAGTCCCGCTCCCTTCCGTCAGCGGGACCGGGCAGACGTCGGCGAGGGCGAGGTACGGCCGCGTGTCGGCGACGCAGCCGGTGACGAGGATCCCTTCGTCGCGAGAGGCCGCGTCGAGCATGAGCTGCGTCGGATCTTTTCCGACGAGGAGCAGGCGCGCGTCCGGATGCCTCCGCCGAACTGCGGGCAGAGTGTGCTCGATGAGGTGCTGCGCCGCACGCGCGTTCGGCGGGTACCAGTAGAACCCGACGTAGATCATCGTCTTGCCGTTCGGTTCGAGCCCATCGAGATCGGCGGTCGTCCGAGTACGAACCGCGGCGTAGGAGTCGACGTCGACCGCATTCGGCCACACGATCGGCTTGGCGAGGGAACGATCGAGTTCGAGCACCGTGCGGGCATCGTGCTCGCTCGGGACCCACACGCGCTTCGCCTGGCGAAACAGCTTCAGCTCACGGCGACGGAATCGCATGTCGAGGAACGCACGCCTCAGCGAGCGCCGCGGTGAATGCACGTGCGCGAGATCCCGAGCGAGAACCGACTCCACATTGTGCGCGTCGACAATGACAGATGGGAACCCCTTGAGCGCGTCCGGACAGGCATCGACCCAATGCGAGAGGACGATCACGTCGGGACGAACTGCGCGGATGTACGCGCGCAAACGACGGTTCATCTCGCCCGTAACGGCATCGTTGTCGATCGGGTACTGGCGCGGGCGGAGGATCTTCTTCACGCGCCCGATCCCGCGCGCAGGCTTCGCTTCGAACTCCGCTCGGTCGACGTGCAGCCAACCCGAGAGCGGAGGCGGCACGCCGACGACGTCGTTGACGCCGCCGACCGAGAAGGCAAAGACGGGACCGCGCGTCGCGAGCAACTCGATGTTTTGCCACATCCGCAGCGGCGCGCCGCTACGAACCGGATACGGCGCTTCACGAGAAACGAACAAGGTCCGCACGAGGAACAGCACCCTCCTTGAGCTCGACCTTAGCGGCTCACCGCGATCTCACCCGTCGATGAAACGCACACTCGGCCACTTCAATTTCGCGAACCACCGGAACCAATGGCACGAATGTGTCGTCGCGACTAAGGCCGTGGTTCCATCCGCACGAACGCGGCGCCGCGCACGTCGAGATACAGATCGGCGTTCGTCTCCACGATCCGCGCGATGACGGCTTGGCACGACGGGCAGCGCAGCACCACACCCGGTCCCCGCACGAAGGCCAGCAAGGCACCAACTTCTGCATCACGTGTGCAACCTGCACATCTCGCGACGGCCATCGTCACGTCCCGGCCGAAGATCCGTTGCAGCTGGCCGGCGACGGCGTTCCCGTCGACCATCAAAGCCGTGTTCATGTCAGCCGCGTCGTCGTCCACGTTCACGTCACCCTCCAGTCGGGCCGAATCGCTCGGTAAACACGCGTTCGGCCGGCAGCCCTGCTGCAAGGAGCGCGCTCGACACCGCCTCCACCAAGAGTGTGGGTCGCCATCAGCGGCACCACCCCGGAGCCGCCGCCGATCAGGAGCAAGGGGCCGCCCAGCGACACGTCCCAGACGAAGTATCCGCCGACCGGCCCACGTACTTCGAGCTTGTCGCCGGGCACGAGGACGTCGTCCAAATAGGGCGAGACCTCACCGTCGTCGATCCGTTCGACGGTCAGATCGATCTCGCCGACGCGCTCGGGTTCGGCGGCGGCCGAGTAGCTGCGCTCGGTGCGGTTGCCGTCGGTCGCCGTCAGCCGCACGTCGTAATGCTGACCCGCCCGGTGGGGCACCCAATTCGGAAGCGCGAGCGTCAACGTCTTGGCGCGCGGTGTCTCGGTTCTGACCCTTTCCTCCAGGGATCGCCGTGCATGTTATAGCCGAGCGACTCCCAGAATCCCGGCTCGTCGTGGTCCATGAATCGCAGCCCACGCACCCATTTGGCGCTCTTCCAGAAATAGAGATGCGGCACCACGAGCCGCACCGGGCCCCCGTGCTCGGGCGCAAGCGGTTTGTCGTCGATCTCGGCGCTTTGGAGCAGCGTATCGACGGAGACCCGCGCCACTTCGTGTCGAGCTTTGTCCACTTGGTGACACAACTGATGTCGACGGTGATGATCTGACTGGGGAGTTTGAGAAACTCGTCCCAGGTCCAGACCACCGGTGACCGTACGAGACCCTCTAACGTGAGCGACCACTGACCGAGCGGTACGTGCGGCGTCGACCCTGCCGACAAAACGGGGAAGTCCCGAGCGAGATACTGCCCCGGTGGGAGACGGCCTTCCACCTCGGCTGGTCGCCGACGTCTGAGGAACCCACGCGATATCGACGTCCAGCTGCACTTCTCCCACCCCCCGGCCACGTGGGACGGCACAATTCAACGTCGGTCGCCCGCATCATTTGCATTTGACGCGCCCGTCGACTTGCCTGATGTGTAGGCAACGGGAGGCGGCCACGGTCGAAGGGCTAGCGAAGAAACGTGCGACGAACCATTTCCTCCAAGTGCTCGGACGGCGTGGTCGCCGGATACTTCGGCGTCTCTCTTTCGGAAAGGCAACTCGAGATGCACGAAACGCGATAGTCCAGGCGACCATTATAGAAAAACGGCACGGAGATCCGGTCGCGGCCGGAGACGTTGACGACCCGATGCATCGTCGATTTATAGAGATCGTTCGTCCAGCGGGCCATCATGTCACCGACGTTCACGACGAACGTACCGGGGATCGGCGCCGCGTGCACCCATCCCTCATGCTGATCCCAGACCTGCAATCCGCCGGCATCGTCCTGCAGTAAGAACGTGAAGGCTCCCCAATCGGTGTGCGCACCGCAGCCTTTTTCGTCGGGGAGCGCATTTTTCGGTTGCGGCGGGTAGTGTATCAGCCGCACCGTACCGCTCGCATCGGCTCCGCTAAAGCCGTCTAACGCGTCTTCCGATAGGTGCAACGATAAGGACATACCACGCACCATCAATGTCGCCAATTCGTCCATGACCAGCCGATACGTTTCGAGCGTCTCACGCCAGCCCGGGAGATCTTCCGGCCATTGATTTTGGCCATATCCGAAACGACGTGCGACGACGGAAGGGTGATCAAGCGGGAGGTCACGATCGAATGTGAACGCCTCTTTGATATCTGATGGTGTATCAACCTCAAGCGTTTGCACGCGCATCGGCTCGTAGCCGCGGAACGCAGAGGACTTTGCGATATCAACGGTCATCTTGCGCTCTACCGGCAGCGAAAAGAAGCGCCGCACTTCCTCGAAGACCTTCGCGATGAGATCCTTCGGCACGCCATGGTCGCAAACATAGAAAAAGCCCTTATCTACGCATGCAGCGCGAATTTCACGGGCTACGACTGCACGATCGTTTGGGTCGGGCGATCGCAGTCCGGCGATGCTGATCACGGGAAGGGCGGCTCTTCCAACATCCTTTGCCAGGAGCGACGCCATGTCGGTCGTGTTAGGAGACATCAAGCTCCCTCCGTTGCGATAGGGAAGAGCGCCGCCGCGCTACGGCCGCCGCGTTCGACGATGATTCCGGCGACCACAGCCGCAAGTGTTCCTGCGTAACAGACGAGCGCCATCACGACTCCGGCATGTGCTCCGTATATGCCGACGATCGGCGCACTTATCGCGGGGGCCAGCGTTGACCCGACGGTCGACGAGAGGATAAGGAGCGTCACCAATTGCGGCGAAGCGCCGGCGACCTGGTCGGTGCCGATCGATATCATCAATTTGAACAGGCACGTCGACGTGAAGCCGAAGACGAGGGTCGCCGTGAAAAACGTGTGAGCGTCGTGCGCCGTGGTTGCCGCGACGAGCGTCCCTACCGTGATGCCGGCCGCGCCGACGAGGACCCGCCGGGCTGGAACGCGTGTGACGAGCAACGCCGTCGTGATGAGGCCGAAGACGGACGGTCCCCAAAAGGTGCCGATAATACCCGCCGCCTTCTGCGCCGGCAAGACGAATGTCGCCTCCAAATCATTCGGCGCCCAAATCAAGAAGGCGCCTTGCCCGCAAAGATACAGTCCTAAGCCGAGCGCGAAGAGAGCGATGACGCTTCGTGATCTGGCAGTCGTCGTTTGCGGCATACTTCGCTTTTGCGGCATCGCGGTCCGACCCGTCACCGGAAACCGGACGAATGCTGCGCCCACGAGCAGCAGCGCCGCGACGCAGGCGACGGCGATATAGCCGCTCTGCCACGGCCAGCCGCGGGCGATCGCGTTTGCCGCAAACGGCGGAAAGACGTATCCTGCCAGACTAAACGCGCAGTCCGTACTGAGGAAACCCAGCACACGCGGTCGTCCGACGAAGGTCTTCGCGATGATCACCGCGCCGGTCGAGAGGCCGACGCCGGCTCCGAAGCCGCAGAGTCCGACCGCGAGCGCCCCCATCGGCAACGCGCGAGTGACGGCGAGAAGGGCGACCCCAACGAACAGCGTGAGATAGGCACCGAACAAGGCCTGCCGGATCGAGAACACGTTGAAGATGAACAGGCAGGCGATCAGGCCGACCAGAGAGCCGCCGACGAGATACGAGAACAACGTGGCTGTTTCCGGAACGGGCGCGCGAAAGTCGGCCGCGGCGGCGTTGAGGATGACGCCGCTCTGCGCAAAGAAGCCGCCTATGACGATGTACGTCGCGACCGCGATGGCCGTCGTCGAAACGTTGGTCAGATTCATACGTTCAGGGTTCACGCCCGGCAGTATCCGCGGATGACTTCCGCTGATTGTAGGAGGGTATTGCGGTCCGGGCGATGCCCGCTAGCGTGCAATTAAATCGGGCGCCTTGCGTGTGCGACTCCGAATGCGTTCCAGAAGCGCCGCCCGTGTGGTGACGCCTTCGTCAACGTAGATGTCGGCGACGCGCGCCTTGACGGTGCGATCCGAAACCCCGAGACGTTCGGCAATGACCTTGATCGTCGCGCCTTGGGCCAGCATGCCCTTGATCTCACGGCACTGCTGTATTGCGTCATACCCGTTGCGCGGCCGGCCGCGGCGGGCGCGAAGCGACCGCAGGCGCGCAATCTCACCGTGCATTTTCAGCGCGGAGAAGCGTTGGTGCGCCTCGGCCACCCGGCCTGAAAGTTCGAGACATTGCGCCGCTTCAAAGGCATTCGAGAAGTCTTCGAACAGCAGCTGCGCTTCGCCGGCGAGGCGCTCCCCGAGGGCAGTCGAACCATCGCGCTTCGCGCGGAGTGCGGCGAAGAGTCGGCGATAGGCGCGCGCGACGCGATGATCGCGCGGAAAGCTTTCGAGAAGCGCCTCCGCCTTGGCAACCATCGCGTCATCGCCATAGCGAGCGATCGGAGCAAGTAACGCCCAGCCGGAAGCGAGCGATGCGAGCCGATCGGCTCCAATCCGCAGGAGACGGTCGGCCTCGGCATCGTTGCCGCGGCTGCGATGGTAGTCGTGGAATGTGGTAACGGCGAGACCGACGGCATATGTATCGGCAGATGAAAGAACGACATCGAGAAGGTGCGCGTCGGCGCCGCTTGCGATCAGCTGATCATCACCGACGGATATGCCGATGCGCAGCGAGATCCAGGCGCATGCAACGCGCAAACACGGCTGCCGAGCCGAAGAGGCTCGAGCGGCTGCCAACAGCGCCAGCGCTTGTACGACATCTCCCACGAGGAATGCGATCCAGGCCGCAAGCGCGGTCACGAGGGCCTGCTCCCACACGAGAGAGGCATCGCTCGCGATCGTCGCCGCGGCCAGGTATGCGTCGAGCGCAGCGCCGAGTTGCCCACCCGCTTGCAGCGTATATCCTAGGTAGAGCGTTCGCTGCCAGTGTGCGAATGGATCACTGCGCTTCGAACAAATATCGGCGGAGAGCCGGGCGTATTCGAGCGCCGGCACGTCACGGCCGAGCGCGGCGAGAGTATCCGCCTTCGCACTGAGATAGCACGTGAAGGCCTCGATGTCGGCCTCGCGGCTAACCCGTTCCGCTCGTTCGATAATATTCAGAGCCCCGGCGGCATCACCGAGTTGGAGTGCGGCCACGGCATGGCGCACGTAGAGCCGAAAGGCCTGTGGGGATGTTGCGCTGATCGGCAGCGCGAGCATCCGCTCTGCACACCGTTGGACTCCTCGCCCATCCAATTCCGCCTGGGCGCACCAAAAGAGCCAGTCCAGCGCTTCCGCCGCGAGGACGCGTTCGTTGCTGCGTTCGGCGACGGCGAAGACGTCCTCGAGGACAACTAAGGCTTCTTCCGTCCTACTTGTTCGAGCGAGCGCGCAGCCATGATGCAACTGCCGCTTCAGCGACGACGAGGTCGGCTTCTTCGTAATGGAGCCCATCAGAATTTTTTTCCCCCTGGGCCGGCACATGCTAGTTCCTACATAGGCCGTTCCTCATGCGATCACACGTCGACGAAGAGGGAAGCGATCGCTCTGCACTTTGGACATTTGGGGCGGCGTATCTCGTAATCGTGCGATTCAAACGAGCTATAGAAAACGACGAGAATCCGCTCGAAGCGAACGACGCTACGAGCGCCGCCTTAATCGAACGTTGAACTTGCGGCTTTATGCTGCGTCGGTTTTGCTCAAGCCCATCCGACACTTTGCGCTCGTCGCGACGACGATCGCGAGTCTTCCCTTCCTCTTCTCCATCCCGGCGCTCGCGGCGAACGATGCCGGCGCAATCAGCGGGACGATCGACACCGTCGGCGGCGCACCGGTCGCCGGCGCGCAAGTCACGGTCATCGGTGCGAGCCGAGAGGAAACCACCTCCGATGCGAACGGCAAGTTCACGTTCGCGCACGTCGCACCGGGTATCTATCGCCTCCAAGTCAACAAGGGCGGGTATCTCTCCGCCACCGCCGACAACCTCGCGGTCGTAAGCGACGACACGATCAGCGAGCGTGTCGTTCTCCAGCAGAGCGATTTGAGCTCACTGCGTTCGATCGGTACCGTCGCGACGTCGGCGAGCAGCTCGATCAACACCGGCGCTTCGGCCGAGACGATCGTCAGCGCGCAGCAGCTGCGGAACGTCGACAACCCGCAGATGAACGAGGTCCTGCAGCAGATCCCGGGCCTCAACCTTTCGCGCACCGGGAGCGCGCCGAACACCTCGATCTCGCTGGGCGGCGCGCAGCCGTACGAGTCGCAGGTCCTCCTCGACGGGCACCCGCTCTCGACGGGCCGCTACGGCTCGTGGATCTCGCAGTACTTCAACTCGTTCATGATCGGCGGGATCGAGACCGAGATCGGCCCCGGCAACACGACGCCGTTCGCGGGGACCGCGATCGGCGGTACGGCGAACCTGCTCACGCCCTCGTACAACGGGCACTCCTACACGATGTTCACCACCGGGATCGACAGCTACGAGTCGCAGTACTCGGACTTCCTCACGGTCGGCAAGCTCGGCGAGAAGCTCAAGTACGTCTTCGGCGCCGGCTACAACGGCTCGAACAACCCCTACCAGAACGAGACCGGCTGCGTCGTGACGCCGTCGAACACGAAACAAGTCAACCTGCCCGGCAGCACGGGGATCGTCCAATACTGCGGCCAGCTCGGCGCACCGCTCTTCCAGAAGGGCGAGATCGCGAAGCTGCACTACGACTTCTCGCCCGTAACCTCGTTCGAGGTCGGCTATGTCGGCTCGCAGTCCGGTTACTACCCGCAAGCTACGGCCTACGGCGAGTACGCGGGCAACATGACGATCGTGCCGTGCCTGAGCAACGGGCATTGCTCGAACCCGAACGACTCGAGCCTGATCGGCAAGACGATCAACGGCTACATCTTCTATCCGGGCTCGAACGTCTTCAACGACCAACCGCTGTTCGAGGGGCAGTTTCGCACCGCGATCGGCGACAACACACTGCTCGTGCGTCCCTACGCCGGCACCGTTCTGCGCGACATCGACGGCGGCGGTGAAGCGAACTATCCGAACTACTACACGGCGAGCCAGACGAAGGGATGCTCGACGGCGTCCACCGACGGCTACTACGAGTGCCCGCAGTCGGCGTACACGACCTTCGAGCTGGACAAGCTGCACGGGACGACGGTATCGTTCATCCACCCGTTCGGCGCCGACTCCGTCACAGCGACCTACGACTACCATAGCGACGACACGTACGCCCAAGCCGGGACGCCGGGACCGCAGATGCCGGTCGTCGTCCCCGACACGATGGCGCGCACGAACATCTTCTCGCTGACCGGCAACTTCGCGCTGACGGACACGCTCGCGCTCGCCGCCGGCGCGTACGAGACGAACTGGCAGCTCTCCGGCTGGAAGGCGCAAACCGTGCCGACGAGCGTCGCGCCGTCGGGCGCGATCAACGTTCCGACCTCGGACAGCGTCAGCCACTTCGACCCGCACGTCGCGCTGACGTTCTCGCCGCGCGCCGGCCTCTCGTACCGCGCATCGTACGGCACCTCGGTGAACTTCCCGTACGCGGGCAACATCAGCGGTGTCCCCGCGATCATCCAGGCCTCCAGCACCGGCTCGCCCTACGCAACGTTGGACGAAAAGAACCCGAACCTGCAGCCCGAGATCTCCCACGAGTGGGACCTCGGCGTGGACAAGCGCTTCCACGACAACAGCGTGCTGAGCTTCGACTTCCTCGACATGAACATCACGAACGTGATGGAGACCGCGACCACCGAAGTCGATCTTCCGGCCTACACGTACGTCAACGAGCCGATCAATGCCGCGCTGCTCTCCTCGCAGTCCGCGATGGTGAAGTACTCGCGTCTCCCGACGATCGGTCTCGGCTACTACCTCACCGGAACGCTGGAGCGCGCGATCGTCACCGGCATCCCGGTGAGCGTGTTCTCCTCCTCGTATTCGGAACCGGCCAACGGCGTGCAGCTGTGCGGCACGATCTGCATCCCGTATCTGAAGGCCTATGGGTCGCTGCAGTACGCCTTCCGCGACCACTCGCTGCTGATGCTCGGCGCCGATTTCGAGGGTAAGAACAACTCGTACAACCAGGCGCCGCTGACGCTGGTGAACTTCACGTATCGCCATCCCGTCAGCCGCTGGGTGAGCGCGCAGATCTCCGTCGACAATGCGCTCAACACGAACACGTACGAGAATCTCGTCCTTCCGAATGTCGGCGTCCCGCAGGTCGGCGAGAACAACCTCGGCCAGTACGGACCGTACACGACGCCGCTCATCCCGGCGCTCCCGCGCACCGTGCGCATGGACTTCACCTGGCGTCAGGGCAACTAGCACTCGCGATTCGGCGTCTGATCGTCCGGTAATCGGGAACTACACGGTCGTTCTCTGCTGCGAAGCGAACGTTTCGCAGCAGGGAGCACCGTATCGCCGCGTAACGTCGCGCCGCATGCAGCGCAAGACGTTGATCGGGCTCGGCGGCGCGT
>DATJHK010000019.1:0-3165 GCA_035493875.1 Candidatus Limnocylindria bacterium | reverse complement strand
CGAAGAGCGTGTGCCCGAGGGATACGGTGACCCTGCAAGAGCGTTCTCGTTCTCGATGAACAACGGCACGCCGTATCCGTGGACGCTAGCCCGTTGGGGCGAACCGCTCGCGTTCATCGACTTTTACGCCAACGCCCCTTGGGTGCTCTCGAAAACGCCGGGATGAGCAACGCAACAACACAGAGGAAGAAGGAACGTTCGTGAACCTTGGTCTGAAGGGGAAGAAAGCGGTCGTATCCGGCGGGACGCGCGGGATCGGGCGCGCGATCGCGGAGACGTTCGCGGCGGAGGGCGCCGACGTGGCGATCTGCGCGCGCAACGCCGACGCGGTCGCGGCGACCGTCGCGCAGCTGCGCGAACGAGGCGTCAACGCGTACGGCGCGTCGGTCGACGTCTCGGACGGCGCGGCGCTCAAGGCATGGATCGCGCGCGCCGCGCAGGAGCTGGGCGGGATCGACATGCTGGTCTCCAATCCCGGCGCGATGGTGCACGGGATCAGCGATGCCGACTGGGAAGCGAACTTCCGCGTCGACGTGCTCGGTGCGGTGCGCGCGTTCGACGCCGCGAAGCCGTTCCTCGAACGCGCCGGCGCCGAGCACGGCGATGCCTCGATCGTGTTCATCTCGACGGTGTCGTCGATGGAAGCCGACCGTGAAGCGTCGTACGGCGCGGTGAAAGCCGTTCTCCCGCATCTCGCCAAGGGGATCGCGCGCGAGTACGCCGCCAAGCGAATCCGCGCCAACGTCGTCTCGCCCGGGACGGTCTACTTCGACGGCGGCACGTGGCAGAAGCGCGAACAGACCGTTCCCGAGGTGTTCAAGGCCGCGCTGCGGCGCAATCCGACGGGACGGATGGCGACGCCGCAGGAGATCGCCGACGCCGTCGTCTTTCTCGCGAGCCCCGTCTCGTCGTTCACGACCGGCGTGAATCTCGCCGTCGACGGCGCGTTCACCGCGCGCGTCGACTTCTAGCGATGCGCGTATACCTGGCGCGGCACGGCGAGACGACGTGGAATCTCGCCGGACGCTATCAAGGCCGGCGCGAGTCGGCGCTGACGTCGCTCGGGATGCAGCAGGCGTTCGCGCTCGCGGGCTCGATGGCGGAGAAGCAGGTCGGACGCGTGGTGACCAGTCCGCTGCTGCGCTGCGTCGCGACGGCGCAGCCGACGGCGGAACGTCTCAACCTCGAGCTCGAGCACGACGACCGGCTGCTCGAGATCGAGCACGGCACGTGGAACGGCCGTCTGCGCGACGAGATCGCGGCCAACGATCCCGAACGCTACCGCGCCTGGCGCGAGTCGCCGGCGACGGTCGCGTTCGCCGGCGGCGAGACGCTCGTCCAGGTGCGCGACCGCTGGCGCGCCTTCGCCGCGTCGTTCGTATCCGACGCACCTGCTCTCGTCGTGACCCACGACGCCGTCGTGCGCGTCGCGCTCGTGGAGCTGCTCGGTCGCGAGCTGGACGCGTTCTGGAAGGTCCACGTCGAGAACGGCGCCTACGCCGTCATCGAACGCGACGCCGAAGGCTGGACCCTCATCGAGGAATGCGTGAACGACCACCTCGGCACGCTCCGCGCCGAGGTGGAGAAACAAGCCCTCTAACACCCGCGACGTGCAAGACGTCCCAGTATATGTATGTGCGCGTGCATGTGTGTGTGTGTGTGTGTGTCATGCTGAGCTTGTCGAAGCATGAGACGTCCTGTGTCAACCCTAGGCCGCGAGTAGCTTCGCGGCCTCCCCATGCTTCGTTGGGTCGTAGGGTACGCCGTCTTGCCAGCAGCGCCAGATGACACGGGTCCAGGCGCGCGCCAGGATGCGGATCGCGTGGGGATGGTCGCACCCCCGGTCCCGGGCACGACGATACATGCTCGCCGCCCAGGCGGAGCGCTTTCGCGAGTTATCCGCCAAGCACGTGAACGCCTCACGCAACTCGTGGTCGCAGGCCCAGCGGAACCTGACCGCATGATGCTTTCCGGACGAGTGAGTCACCGGCGTCACGCCGGCGAGAGCGGCGAGCTGCTCCGGCGTTTTGAAACGGTGACGATCGCTGCCCAGCTTCGCGACTATCGCCGCCGCGGTAACTCGGCCGCTCCCCGGAACGCTGCAGATGATCTTGGCATCGGGGAGTTCATCCAAGCGCCGATCGATCTTGGCGGTAAGCGCGCTGATCTGTGCAACGATCGGTTCGAGCACCGTCACCAGGCTCATGACCCCGGCGGCCGACGCTTCGCAGAGGTCCTCCGAGACGATCCCTCGGGGTGCAGTCCGCAGGCGCGCAAGCAGTTCCGCCGCCGAACGACGGCCACTATAGCCTTGCTCGGTCAGGAAGCGCGCGAGGCGCTTTTCGGTCAGCTTTGTACCCGCCGCTTCCGAAGGGAAGGTACGCAGAAAGGTCAGGGCGATAGCCGAGTCCACATCGCTGAAGAGCCCGGCAGCGCCGGGAAAAACCTCGTGCAGCAACGCTCGCAACTGATTGGCGAGCCCCACGCGGTTGTGCACCAGATCCTTACGCAGCCGTACGAGCAAACGCAACGACTTGATCTCTTCGCTATGCGGCACCAACGGCGCGAAGCGATGGCCGTCGGTACGCAGCAAGTCGGCTAGCACGTAGGCATCTGCGGCATCGCTCTTGCCGGCCGTGCGGTAGCGCGAGCGTGCCGCTTTGACAACGTTCGGATGCACGGCGACTACGCGCAGACCCGCCTCGAGCAGCGTGTCCACGACCAGGCCGCTCGGACGTTCGATGCTGATCGAGAGGTCATCGTATCGCAGCAGCCGCTCGCACAGCGCGTCGAGCCCTGCCTGGTCGTGTGCCGCGGCGAAACGCTCAAGGACACTTCCGCGCTCGTCGATGATGCAAACGACGTGTTCTTGGCTCGCCCAGTCCAGACCGGCGAAGTGCATCGACAGGGCCTCCTTGCAATGCTACGATACTTCCGTGCCGGCGGGTCGGGTGGGTTGCTCATTGACCGGCGTTCGACCAGGTCCGAAACCGCAGCGACGCAACGTCCTGTGGCCCATCTCACCCTCCGGCACCCGCTACGCGGCGTGTCTCATGCGGGCTGTCGCGCAGCCAGCTTGTTAGGCCGTCATAGCGGGTTGACCAGGGTTAGCGCGACGCGTTCATCCGCGCCTGCCGACTCTATGGTGCACCAATGAGCTTGTCG
>DATJHK010000018.1:0-49193 GCA_035493875.1 Candidatus Limnocylindria bacterium | reverse complement strand
CGTCCCTTTCCCGACCATCGCACGCGCGATCACGATCCGCTGGATCTGCTGCGTCCCCTCGTAGATCTGCGTGATCTTCGCATCGCGCATCATCCGTTCGACCGGATATTCCGTCGAGTAGCCGTAGCCGCCGAGGAGCTGGACCGCGTCGGTCGTGACGCTCATCGCGACGTCGCCGCACTTGAGTTTCGCCATCGCCGCCCAGGTCGTCACGTCGGATGCGCCCTCGTCGCATTTGCGCGCCGCCTCGTAGAGGAGCAGGCGTGCCGCCTCGACCTCGGTGCGCATGTCGGCGAGCATGAACTGCAGCCCTTGCTGCTGCGAGATCGGCTTGCCGAACGCGATCCGCCCTTTCGTGTACTCGGTCGCGTAGTCGAGCGCGCCCTGCGCGATCCCCAGCGCCTGCGCGGCGATCCCGGGGCGCGACTTGTCGAGCACCTTCATCGCGATCTTGAACCCTTCGCCCTCGGCGCCGAGCAGGTTCGCGATCGGGACGCGGCAGCTCTCGAAGACCAGCTCGTTGGTCGGCGAGCCGCGGATCCCCATCTTTTTTTCGAGTTTCCCGACCGTGAAGCCCGGCGTCCCTTTCTCGACGACGAACGCGCTGATCCCGTTCGCGCCCTTCGTCGGATCGGTCACCGCGAAGACCGTCACGAAGTCCGCGACGCTCCCGTTGGTGATCCAGATCTTCGTGCCGTCCAGCACGTAGTCGTCGCCCTCGCGACGCGCGCGCGTGCGCATCGAGCCGGCGGCGTCGGAGCCCGAGCCCGGCTCGGTGAGCGCGTACGCAGCGAGCTTCTCACCGCTCGCCAGCGGCGGCAGCCAGCGCTGTTTCTGCTCCTCGCTCCCTGCGATCAGGATCGGCAGCGCGCCCAGCTCCTGCACCGCGATGATGAGCGCCGAGGACGCGCACGCCTTGGCGACCTCCTCGACGACCTTGACGTACGTGAGGAACGAGCCGCCCAGCCCCCCGTACTCCGCGGGGAACGGAATGCCGAGCAGATCGCTCTGCGCGAACAGCTCCTTGAGGTCCCACGGAAACGCGGCCTCGGCGTCGATCGCCGCGGCGCGCGGCTCGACGCGCTCTTTGACCAGCTCCCTCACGACCTCGAGGATCATCGCCTCCTCGTCGGAGACGTCGGGACGCGTAGGTGTGACCGACATGGCCATACGAGCTTCGACGCTCGAACGAAGCACCCCTTAAAAATAACAGGTCATTCGGGCCGCCCCGCAGGGAAGCGGTCGCCCCGAGGGGCGTGACCGAGCGGCCTTGAACGCCGCAGGCGATGACCGCCACGCCGCGCGTCCTCGATCGCTGGACGCCCACTCCCGAGCAGATCGCGCACGCCAACGTCACGGCGTTCATGCGCGAGCTGGGCGTCGCCGACCACCGCGCGCTGCTCGCCGCCGCCCAGGCGGATCTCGCCGGATTCTCCGAGCGGCTCGTCGCGCGGCTCGACCTGCACTGGGACGCGCCGTGGAGCAGCGTGCTCGACCTCGAACGCGGCAAGCCGTTCGCGCGCTGGTTCCCGGGCGCGGAGTACAACGCTGCGGCGAACGCGCTCGACCGCTGGATCGCCCGCGGATTCGGTGCGGCCGAAGCGCTGGTGTGGGAGGGCGAGGACGGGGCGGAGCGGCGCTACTCGTTCGCGGAGCTGCGCGATGCGGTCGCGCGGCTCGGCACGGTGCTGCGCGATCTCGGCGTGCGCAAGGGCGATCGCGTCGGGATCTTCATGCCGCTGATCCCCGAGACGGCGATCGGGCTGCTCGCGATCGCCTACGTCGGCGCGATCGCGGTGCCGGCGTTCTCCGGCTACGGCCCGGACGCCCTCGCGTCCCGGCTCGCCGACGCGGGGGCGAAGGTGCTGCTGACGGTCGACGGCGTGACGCGCCGCGGCAAGCCGGTCGTCATCAAGACGCTCGCCGACGAAGCGCTCGCGCAGGTGCCGAGCATCGAGGCGGTGCTCGTCTTCCCGCGCGCCGGTTTCGACGTCGCCATGACGCCGGGGCGCGACCATCGCTGGGCGGAAGCGGTCGCCGCGGCGACCGCGCTCGCGACCTACGAACGCACCTCGGCGAACGATCGCGTGATGCTGCTCTACACCAGCGGCTCGACGGGGAGGCCGAAGGGCGCGAACCACGTCCACGCCGGGTTCCCGCTCAAGTGCGCGATCGACCAGCATCTGTGCATGGACGTGAAGCCCGGCGACCGGATGCTGTGGTTCACCGACATGGGCTGGATGATGGGGCCGTTCCTGGTGTTCGGAGCGCTCACGCTCGGCGCGAGCATCATGCTCTACGAAGGGACGCCGGATTATCCGCATCCCGACCGGCTCTGGAGCATCTGCGCGCGCCATCGCGTCACGCACCTCGGGATCGCACCGACCGCGATCCGCTCGCTGATGGCGCACGGCGACGAATGGCCTGCGCGCCACGATCTCTCGCACCTGCGCATCCTTGCCTCGAGCGGCGAGCCGTGGAACACCGAGCCGTGGAAGTGGTTCGCGACGCACGTCGGCCGCGGCGTCGCGCCGATCATCAACTACTCCGGTGGAACCGAGATCGGCGGCGGGATCGTGGGCTGCTTCCCGACGATGCCGCTCGTCCCCAACTCGTTCCACGGACCGATCCCGGGGATGGTCGCCGATGTCTACGACGCGCAGGGCGCGCCGGTGCGCGGCGCGGTCGGCGAGCTCGTCGTCAGCGAGCCGTGGATCGGGATGACGCAGTCGTTCTGGGGCGGCGATCCGCGCACGGACGACGACGCGCGCTATCTCGCCGCGTACTGGGAGCGCTTCCCCGATACCTGGGTGCACGGCGACTGGTGCGAGATTCAGCGCGAGTACGGTCAGGAGTACTGGTTCATCCGCGGCCGCAGCGACGACACGATCAACGTCGCCGGCAAACGCGTCGGCCCGGCGGAGTTCGAGAGCGCCGTCGTCTCACATCCGGCGATCAAGGAAGCCGCGGCGATCGCGATCCCCGACGAGATCAAGGGCGACGTCGTCGTCGTTCTCGCGGTCGCCAAGCACGTTCGCGACGAAGGCGACGCGCTGCGCGCCGAGCTGTTCGCGATCGTCGACCGCGTCATGGGCAAGTCGCTGCGGCCCAAGGCGATCCACTTCGTCGACGATCTTCCCAAGACGCGCAATCTCAAGGTGATGCGCCGTGTCGCGCGCGGGCGGTACTTGGGCGCCGAGAACCTCGGCGACCTGAGCGCGCTCGACAACCCCGCCGCGTTGGTCGCGATCGACCGCCGCCGGTGAGCGTGATCCCGTTGCGGAGCCCTCTTGCGGGAGTGCTCGTCGTGCTGCTGATCGTCGCGCTCGCGGTGGGCGGTCATCTCCTCTTTCGCCGGTACGTGCCGCCCGCGGTGCTGCGCCGGCAGAACGACGTCGTCGGCTTCACCGTCTCGATCGTCGGAGTGCTCTACGCCGTCGTCCTGGGGTTCGTCGTCATCGTCGTCTGGGAAGAGTTCGGGATGGCGCAGGACGTCGTGCGCCGCGAGGTCACGACCGCGACGAGCCTGCAAGCCGACAGCCTCGTCTTCGGGGGCCGCGCGCACATCGCGACCGACCTGGGGGCGTATGCGCAAGCCGTGGCGTGCGAGGAGTGGGACGCGATGCAGTACGGCAAGGAGGGGCCGCGAGCCTCCGCCGCGATCGCGCGACTCGTCCGCGACGTCACCTCCGTCGAGCCGCGCGGCGAGCGCGAACGCATCGCCTACGGAGACTCGCTCTCGCTCGTGCACCAGCAGCTCGCGCTGCGCAGCGAGCGTCTGGTGCGCAACGGCGGCGGCCTAGAGGCCATACTGTGGCTCTCGCTGAGCCTCGGCGCGGCGATCACGATCGGCTTCACCTACCTGCTCGGGGCCGCGAACTTTCGGCTCCAACTCGTCGCGACGGGGCTGCTGGGCATGCTGATCGGCGTGATGTTCAGCCTGATCATCGCGCTGGACTATCCGTTCCGCGGCGTGGTGCACGTCAGCGCCGAACCGTGGCTCGTCTTCGCCGAGACGCTGACGGGCCGTCCGGTATCGTGCACTCCCCGCGACGCCGCGCTTTGACGTGTGTACCGTCTCTTGACTTTCTGACGGAGGGTTTCGGGTCGCCGCACCGGCACTAGACCGGCCGGAGGGATACTCGCTTCCTTGGATGTAGCACGGGGGACTCGCCGGCGGGTGTATACCGCGGGTGAGTCGGACGGTCTCGGCGGCGATCGGGCGCGCGACACGGCCTGGCGGGAGCTCGGGCTCGATCCGCTCACGGGCCTCGCCTCCCGCGTCGCGACCCTGCGCCACCTCGACGAGGCCCTCGCCGCCGCCGCGCGGTCCGGCGGACAGGTCGGCGTGCTGTTCATCGATCTCGACGGCTTCAAGAACGTCAACGACACGTTCGGGCACGCGGCCGGCGACGCGGCGCTGCTCGACGCGGCGCATCTCATGCGCGAGGCGACGCGACGCGGCGACGTCGTCGGCCGGATCGGCGGCGACGAGTTCCTCGCCGTGCTCGACGTCGTCTCCGGCGAGCACGAGATGGCCGAGGCGGCGCAGCGTTTTCTGGAGCGCGTGTTCATTCGCGTCGAAGACGACGGTTTGGTGCGCGACGTTGGTACCAGCATCGGCGTCGCGATCTCGCCGAACGACGGTACGACCGCCGAAGCGTTGATCGCGCACGCAGACGAGGCGATGTATGCGGCGAAGCGCGACGGTGGACGCTGCATCCGCTGGTATCGCGACGGCGTCGGCGCCGAGATGCACGAGCGCCGCGAGCTGCGCGAACGCCTGCGCACCGCCGATCTCGCGCGGGACTTTCTCGTCTGCTATCAGCCGATCGTCTCCGCCGCGACGATGCGTGTCGTCGGCGCCGAAGCGCTCGTGCGCTGGCACCATCCGACGCGCGGCTGGCTCTCGCCGCGCACGTTCATGGCGGCGGCGAACGGTCAGGCGATCGTGCAGTCGATCGACACGTTCGTCGTCAACGAGGCGGTGCGCATGCTGCACGTCTGGCGCGACGACGGTCTGGACGTGCGTGTTCACATCAATCTGAGCAGCACCGACGAGGTGGTCTGCGCCGCGGTCGAAGCAGGGCTCGCGGACGGCGGCGCGCTGTTGACGCAGCTGGGGATCGAGATCGCGGAATCCGCCGCGATCGCGGAGCCGGAGCGCATCGGCGCGTTCCTGCGGCGGATGCGCCGGCTCGGCGTCAAGTTGGGTCTCGACGGTTTCGCGAGCGAAGGCACCTCGCTCGAGATGCTCGCCGATTTCCAGCTCGATTTCCTCAAGATCGATCCGGACGTCACGCGTCAGGCACCGCACGACGACCGCAGCAAACGGATCACGCGCGCGGCGATCGGCCTCGCGCGCTCGTTCGGGCTGCGCCCGCTCGCCGACGGCGTCGAAAGCGTGGAGCATGCGCGTTGGCTCGCCTCGAACGGCGTCGAGGAGCTGCAAGGATACTATCTCGGTCAGCCGATGACCGCGCCCGACTTCGCCGACTGGCTGCGCGCGTCGCGCTCCCGCGAACGGTCAGCCCCGGCGGCTATGCCGGCGTCGTAAGGCGGTCGACGCGGCCGGCAAGACGCCAAGCCGCGAAGGTCAGGAGCACCACAGCCTCCGCGACCCCGACGAGAAGGCCGGCGAGAGCGCCCGCGGGCGTCGAGCGCGTCAGGAGCGCGATGACGATCGCCGGCACCACGGCCGGCGCGACGAGCGCGTAGGCGACGAGCAGGCGCAGAGCGACCGCCGGGCCGCGCTGATCGAGCGGGCCGGGGAGCAAGGCGAAGATCGCGATGCCGACCGCGCGGGTGAGGATCAGCAGGCCGAGCGCGACGACGACCAGCACGAGCGCCGTCGGCCAGCGGTGCGCGACCGCGACGTACCCGCAGGCGACGAGCAGAACGAGGATCGTGTCGCGCCAGAGCGAGGCGTAGGTCCACGCGCCGAGACGCCCCAGCAGCGTCGCTCCGCCAAGCCAGAACAGCGGCCGCCGCAGGTCGGAGGCGAGCCGCACGCCGGCCGCCGACGCGAACGCGATCATCAGGTTCCCGAGCACGACGAAGACCACGGTCGTCGCGACCTCCGACTCCTGCGTGCGCAGCAGCAGCGCGAGCCCCGCGCCCACGCTGAGCGAGAGCGCGGCGAGCACCGCGGTCGTCACCGGCGAGCTGCGACGCGACCACGTCTGCGTGTCGAGCCAGACCAGCGCGAGCGTACCGGACAACGCTGCGGGGACGTGCACGGCCGAACGCGTGCGCGCGCCGACGTTGAACATGGGATGTGTGCGGCCGCGCAGCCGCGCCCGGTACTCCAACCGCGCCAGGGAGATCGCGTACAGCTCCGGATACGCATCGCGCGCCGAGATGGCGAAGGCCACTCCCACCACGAGCGCGACCAGCGCGGCTCCGCCGATCGGCGTGAGATTACCGCGTGCGACGCTCTCGAAAACGAGCCCGGGATGCCAGGCCGGAAGGCGCTCCGCGAGCGCGCTCGCGGCGGGCGTGCGCACGAGCAGCAGCAGGCCGTCGCGCAGCAGCGGAAGCACCGAGAGCGCCACGATCGCCGTTCCGGCGAGGATGCAGCTCGTCCGCCACGGCCCGCGCGCGAGCGCGCGCGGCAGCAGAACGCTCACGATCGCGAGCGTCGCGGCCCCGAGCAGCAGCATCTCGCGCGCGAGCCCCGGCACGCCGGTCTGCACCGGGACCGCGATGAGGACGATATACGCGAAGCGGCCGAAGCTCTGCGCCAGCGCCACGCCGACGGTGCGCAGCTGGAGGTATCCGACGACGACCGACGGCGGAAGCGGCGCGCGCACGAGCATCAGCGCCTCCGCGCGCGAGGCGAAGAAGCCGGTCAGGTGCGGCGCGCCGAACGCCAGCACGATGCCGAAGCCGGCCGTCGTCATGCAGATCCAGAAGTCTTGCGCCGCCAGTTCCCCGAGGTGCAGTCGCGCGGGCGGCCCATGACGTGTCGTGCGTGACCAGGCGAGCCCGAGGATCGCCGCGATCCAGAGCGTCCAAAGCAGCGCACGCCACGGGCGCCGGCGGATCGCCGCGATGCCGTTGACGAGCGAGCGCACGTCGGCGAACGCGAGCGCGCGCAGCTCGCTCACGTGCCGGTGACGTCCAGGAAGACGTCTTCGATCGAGGCGTCGCCGCGCGTGGCGCGCAGCTCCTCGATCGTTCCGGCGGCGACGAGCCGGCCCCGATCGAGCACCAGCATCCGGTCGCAGATCGCGGCGGCGATCTCGAGCAGGTGCGTGCTGACCAAGAGCGCGTGTCCTTCGGCGCGCAGGTCGGCGAGGATCGCGCGCAGCTCCCGCTGACCGAGCGGGTCCAGGCCGATCATCGGCTCGTCGAGCAACAGGACCGGCGCGCCGCTGAGCACGGTCGCCGCGATCAGCGTCTTCTGCCGCATCCCTTTGGAGAGCGCATGGCCGAGCGTGTCGCGTTCGGCGGCCATCCCGAGGCGCTCCAACAGGGTCTCGGCGCGCCGCTCCCAGTCGCGCGGCTGTTTCGTGAGCGCGGCGACGAAGGCGAGGTGCTCCGCGACCGTGAGGAGCGGGTAGACCTCCGGAGTCTCGGGGATCAGCGCGATCGTTCGGCCGCGTTCGGCTCCGAGGACGCGATGCTCGAAGGCGATCGTCCCCGCGTCCGGCCGTACCAGACCCGCAAGGCAGAGAAAGGTCGTCGACTTACCCGCACCGTTCGGTCCGACGACGGCGACGATCTCGCCGCGCGCGACCTCGAAGTCGAGCCCGTCGACGGCGCGGCGGCCGTCGAACGCCTTGGTCAGGCCGCGGACCGTGAGGCTCATCCGCTTGCGACGGTCTCCCCCACGGCTCGCTCGCGGAACTGCTTCCAGTAGAGCTGCGCGTATGCGCCGTCCCGCGCGATCAGCTCGTCGTGCGTGCCGTGCTCGACGATACGGCCGCCTTCGACGACGAAGATCACGTCGGCACTCAGGATCGTCGAGAGGCGGTGCGCGATGACCAGGCTCGTGCGGCCTTCCATCAGCGGGACGAGCGCGGCCTGGATCGCCGCCTCGTTCGCGGAGTCGAGCGCGCTCGTCGCCTCGTCGAGGATCAGGATGCGCGGGTTCTTGAGCAGCACGCGCGCGATCGCGAGGCGTTGGCGCTCGCCGCCGGAGAGCTTGTGCCCGCGCTCGCCGACGACGGTCGCATAGCCGTCGGGGAGCGAGGCGATGAAGGCGTGGATGTTCGCCGCGCGCGCCGCCGCGATCAGCTCCTCGTCCGTCGCATCGGCGCGCGCGTAGCGCAAGTTCGCCGCGATCGTGTCGTGGAAGAGGTACGTCTCCTGGGTGACGATCCCGATGTTCTCGCGCAGCGAGGCGAGCGTGAGGTCGCGCACGTCGTGCCCATCGACGCGGACCGTTCCCTCCTGCGGATCGTAGAAGCGCGGCACGAGCTGTGTGATCGTGGTCTTGCCGGCGCCCGACGGGCCGACGAATGCCGCCATCTGGCCCGGCTGGATGCGGAACGAGACGCCCTCGAGCGCGGTGCGCTCCGGGCTGTAGGAGAAGCGCACGTCCTCGAACGCGACCTCGCCGCTCACGTCGCGCAGGACGATCGCGTCTTGTCCTGAGCTTGTCGAAGGGTGTGCGCCTTCCGGCTCCATGTCGAGGTAGGAGAAGATGCGCTCGAAGACCGCCAGAGCGGAGACGATCTGGACCTGGACGCCGGCGAGCGCCGATGCCGGCGCGTAGAGGCGGCCCAGGAACGCGACGAAGGCGACGATCGTGCCGACCGTCAGCGTGCCGTTGATCGCGAGCCACGAGCCGACGAGCCACACCAGCGCGGGGCCGATCACGACCATCGCGCCGATCGCGGCGATGAACCAGCGCCCCACCATCGCCAGACGAATCTCGAGCCCCATCAGGTCGGTGCCGACGCGATAGAAGCGTTGCCGCTCGAACGCCTCGCGCACGAACGACTTGATCAGCGTGATCCCGGAGATCGAGAGCGTCTCCTGCGTGATCGACTCGATCTCGTCGCGCTTCTCGCGCGTCTGCTTGCGGATCTCGTACATCCGCCGCCCGACCGGCGAGAGCGGGAGGATCATCAGCGGGATGATCGCGAGCGCCACGATCGCCAGGCGCCAGTCCAGCACGAAGATCGTGACCACCGTGGTGACGATCGTGAAGACGTTGGTGACGATCGTGACGAGCGTCCCGGTGACGACGTTGTCGATGTTGTCGACGTCGTTCGAGACACGGTTCATGATCTCGCCGGTCTTGGTCCCGGTGTAGAACGCGAGCGACATGCGGTGGAGGTGCGCGACCAAGCTCGTGCGGATGTCGCGCATGATCGCCTCGCCGACGAGCGAGTTCAGGTAGCCCTGGTACACCCCGATGACGCCGCCGATGAGCGCCGTCGCGATCATCCCCCCGACGTTGAGCCAGACGGCCCGCATGTCGTGCTGCCCGATGGCGCCGTCGATCAGCCACTTGGTGAACAGCGGGGGGAGGAGGCCGAGCAGCGCGCCGGCGAGGATGCAGACGAGGACGAGCGCTTCCTGTGCCCAGTACGGCCGGAAGAAACCCACGATGCGACGCAGGTCGACCCGTTTCGTCACCGTCGGACGCTCCGGGTTGAACATGTTGGACCACATCAAGTGGACGGGAGGGCCACCACCGAGCATGCTCACCTAAGACCCCAGAACGGCACGCGAAGGTGGCGGCCTGCGCTCGCCGGGTTAGAGCCGGACGACGATCTTTCCGATCGAGGCGTTCGAGCGAAGGAGCTCGATCAGGGCGCCCGGCGCGTTCTCCAGGCCGTCGACGAACGACGTCGAGGCCTTCAGCGTCCCGTCGGCGACGAGCGGGAGCGCCTCGGCGAGGAACTCGGGCTCCCGTGCCAGGTGGTCGGTGACGATGAAGCCTTCCAGCCGCAGACGCCGCGCGATCGCGAGGAAGAGGTTCCGCGGCCCAGGGGGCGCGCTCGTCGCGTTGTAGCCCGAGATCGCGCCGCACAGCACGACGCGGCCGTGTTCGCGCGACGCGCCGAGCGCCGCTTCGAGCTGCTCGCCGCCGACGTTGTCGTAGTAGACGTCGATCCCGTCGGGCGCCAGCTCGCGCAGCTTCTTCGCCGCGCCGTCATGGTAGTCGAATGCGGCGTCGGCGCCGAGCTCGTCGCGGACGTAGGCGACCTTCGCGGGGGACCCGGCGGAGCCGATGACGCGCAGCCCCGCGCGCTTGGCGAGCTGCACCGCCATCGAGCCGACCGCGCCGGCCGCGCCGGAGACGAAGAGCGTCTCACCGGCCTGGATGCGCCCGATGACGCGCAGTCCGACCCAGGCGGTGAACCCCGGCGTGCCGAGCGCGCCGAGATAGGCGTCGGCGCCGACGCGAGAGACGTCCAGAACCTGCGCCGCGCGTCCCGGCAGGACCGCGAAGTCCCGCCAACCCCAGAAGTGGCGGACGGTCGCGCCGGCCGGGATCTCCGCGGCGTTCGAGGCGACGACCGTCCCCACCGCCGCGCCCGTGAGCGGCTCGCCGATCTCGAACTGCGGGATGTACGACGGCCCGTCGTTCATTCGACCGCGCATGTACGGCTCGACCGAGACGAGCGTGTTGCGCACGAGGATCTCGCCTTCGCCGAGAGGTCCGACCTGTGTCGTCGCCATCGCGAAGTTCGCGCCGGTCGGTTCGCCGGAGGGACGTGATGCGAGGCGGATCTCGCGGCTTTCGAAGGTCTCGTTCGTCGGGGCCATCCGCAGCGTTTACGGTCGCGCCGCCGTGACGCCTGCCGTGCGGTCTGCTTGGAATGTCGTTCGTGCGCGCCGAAAGCGCGGCGCGGATGCCTTGGTCGAATCTGCGAACCGAATGGTTCGGTAACGTGCGCAACGATCTGCTCGCCGGGATGGTCGTCGCGTTCGCGCTCATCCCCGAGGTCATCGCGTTCTGCGCGATCGCCGGCGTCGACCCCGCGGTGGGGCTCTACGCGTCGTTCTGCATCTGCGTCGTGATCGCGATCGCCGGCGGGCGTCCCGCGATGATCTCCGCGGCGGCGGGATCGGTTGCCCTGGTCGTCGTCTCGCTCGTGCGCGACCACGGGGTGCAGTACCTGTTCGTCGCCACCGTGCTGGCCGGCCTCATCCAGATCGCCTTCGGGCTGCTGCGCCTGGGATCGCTGATGCGCTTCGTGTCGCGTTCGGTCATCACCGGGTTCGAGAACGCCCTCGCGATCCTCATCTTCGGCGCGCAGGTGCCGGAGCTCACGCACGTCGCTTGGCAGGCCTACGCGATGGTCGCCGGCGGTCTTGCGATCATCTACCTTTTTCCGCGCGTCACGAAGGCCGTTCCGTCGGCGCTCGTCAGCGTCGTCGTGCTCACGGCGATCGCGATCGGCCTGCACCTCCCGCTGCACACGATCGGCGGTTTAGGCCGTCTGCCCACACAGCTCCCGGCCTTCGCGCTCCCGCACGTTCCGCTGAACCTGGAGACCCTCGCCATCGTGCTTCCGTATTCGGTCTCGATGGCGCTGGTCGGGCTGTTGGAAACGCTGCTGACCGCGCGCATCGTCGACGACTTCACCGAGACGTCGAGCGACAAGAACCGCGAATGCATGGGGCTCGGCGCCGCCAACATGATCAGCAGTCTGTTCGGCGGAATGGCCGGGTGCGCGATGATCGGTCAGTCCGTGATCAACGTGAGATCCGGCGGACGCGGGCGGCTCTCGACGTTGTTCGCCGGGTGCTTCCTGCTGTTCCTGATCGTCGCGCTCTCGAACTGGGTGCGGCAGATCCCGATGCCGGCGCTGGTCGCGGTGATGATCGTGGTCTCGTTCGCGACCTTCAAGTGGTCGTCGCTGCGGAACCTGCGCAAGCATCCGATGACGTCCAACATCGTGATGGTCGGAACGGTCGCCGTCACCGTCGCGACCCACGACCTCTCGAAAGGCGTTCTCGCGGGCGTGCTGCTCAGCGCGCTGTTCTTCGTGCTGAAGGTCTCGCGCCTGGTGCGCGTGCGGGTCGAGGCGGACGGCCGCGAGCTTGTGTATCACGTGAGCGGACAGCTGTTCTTCGCCTCGGCGCACACGTTCGTCGGCGCCTTCGATCTCAAGCAGACGAGGGAACGCGTGCGCATCGATCTCTCCCAGGCGCACTTTTGGGATCTGACCGCGGTCGGAGCGCTGGAGGGCGTCGTGCTCCGGCTGCGCCGCGAGGGGATCGGCGTGGAGGTCACGGGCTTGAACGAGGCGAGCGCCACGCTCGTGGACCGTCTGGGGACGCAGGCGCCATGGTCCCAGGTGCCGGCCTCCGTCGCATCGGAGGAGGCTTGATGATGCAAAGCTCCCATGCGTCGATCGTTCCGCGCGAGAAGCTGCTCCCGTTCGCGCCGGGGATCTCGTGGGCCGTATTGCCCGGCGACGGGATGACGCTCGTCTATTGGATGTTCGAGCCGCCTGCGTGCGGCGAGGTCCCGCTCCACCAGCACGCGGTCGCGCAAGGCGGCGTCGTCCTCGAAGGCTCGATCCACATGCGCTACGCCGACGGCTCGCAGGAGACGCTGCGCGCCGGCGACTGTTACACCGTGACCTCGCAGGCGCCGCACGGCGCGAGCTTCACCGAACGCTGCGTCGTCCTCGACATCTTCGCGCCGAACCGTCCGGAGTACGAGGAGCGCTACGCGGCCGGAACCGTCGCCGAGACGTTCGTCCTGGTCGACGACGCACGCTCCTGAACGCCCGCGAAGGCGGTCTGGTTTCCGTGGCTCGTCGTGGTTTGCATCGTCGCGACGATCGTGTGGTTCCGCCGGAACGCCGCGGCGCCGCAACCCGCCGAGCAGCCCGTCTAGCGCGAACGCAAGAGATTCCGCGGCGTCGCAACACCGCGGAATCTCTTGCATGTTCCGTCTTTGGCGTTACGCCAAGTGGTCGGCGAGCGGGAGGGTGCGGATGCGCTTGCCGGTGAGGGCGAAGACCGCGTTGGCGAGCGCGGGGGCGACCGCCGGGACGCCGATCTCGCCGGCCCCGGTCGGCTCCTCGGTGTTCTTGACGATGTCGACGACGAACTCCGGCGAGTCCGCCATGCGCAGGACCTGGTAGTCGTTGAAGTTGCCCTGCACCGGCGCGCCGTCGGCGAACGTGATCTTCCCCCACAGCGCGGCGGAGATCGCGTAGACCATCGAGCTCTCCATCTGCTGGTCGAGCCCTTCGGGGTTGATCGGCAGCCCGACGTCGGCCGTCGTCACCATCCGGTGGATCTTGACCTTGCCGTTCGGCATCGAGATCTCGGCGACGCAGGCGACGAAGCCGTCGTCCCACTTCGCCATCGCGACGCCGCGCGCGCGGCCGGCCTCCGGCTTCGTGCTCCAGTTCGCGAGCTTCGCCACGCGCTCGAGGACGATGTAAGGACGCGAGCCCGGTTCCATCATCGCCAGGCGGAACGCGACCGGATCTTTCCCCGCCGCGTGGGCCAGCTCGTCGAAGAACGACTCGGTGCCGAACGTGTTCGCGTTCGCGTACGGCGCGCGCCAGAACCCGACCGGGATCGCGACGTCGGTGCGGATGTGGTTGTCGGCGTAGACGTTCGGCACGTGATACGGGAAGTCGGCCGCGCCGCGCAGCGCGCCCGGATCGACGCCGTTCTTCACGGCTTGCGGCGCGGCGCGCAGGAACACCGACGCGTTGGCGGTCGTGTTGGTGATCGCGATGACCTTGCCGTCGGGCGAGAGCGCGCCTTGCAGCGCGCTGACGGTGCCGGAGCGGTACGGGTCGTTGCGCGTGTCGTCCTCGCGCGTCCAGACCACCTTCACCGGCGCGCCGACGGCCTTCGAGACCTCGACCGCGTCGGCGACGAAGTCGATCTCGCCGCGCCGGCCGAACCCGCCGCCCAGGAACGTCGTGTTGACGACGACCTTCTCGAGCGGGAGGCCGGCGATCGTGGCGGCGGTCTTCTGCGCGGCGGTCTGCGCCTGCGTCGGCGTCCACAGCGTCACGCCGTCGGGTCGCACGTCGGCGGTCGTGTTCATCGGCTCCATCGGCGCGTGCGCGAGGTAGGGCGTCTCGTAGAGCGCGCTGATCACCTTGACGCCGCCGCCTGCGAGCGCGGCCTTCGCATCGCCGGTGTTGCGGATGACCGCGCCCGGCGTCTTCACCAGCGCCCGGCCCTTTTCGTAGATCGCCTCGGTGGTGAGCCCGGCGTTGGGCCCGGGGGCCCACGCGATCTTGAGCGCCTTGCGCCCTTGGAACGCGGCCCACGTCGTGTCGGCGACGACCGCGACGCCGGAGCCGATCTGCACGACCTTGCGCACGCCGCGCACCTTCAGCGCGCCGCTCGCATCGTACGAGGCGACCTTGCCGCCGATCTGCCGCGGTTTCTCGACCGAGGCGTAGAGCATCCCGGGGACCTTCACGTCCATGCCGTACACGGCGCGGCCGTTGGTCTTCTCGGTGAGATCGAGGCGCTTGCGGCGCGTCCCGATGATCTTGAACTGCTCCGGCGTCTTGAGGGTCACCTCGGCCGGGACCGGAAGCGCCGCGGCGCTCGCGAGCAGGTCGCGGTAGTGCGCGGTCTGGCCGTGCGGGCCGGTGACGACGCCTTCGGACGTCGTGCACGTCTTCGGATCGACGTGCCACCGCTGCGCGGCGGCGGCGACGAGCATCGCGCGCGCCGTCGCGCCGGCCTTGCGCATCACCGGGCCCATCGTCGGCGTGCTCTTGCTGCCGCCGGTCTGAATCCCGTGCCAGAACGGGTTGTAGTATTTCGGTTCGGCGGGCGCGATCTCGAAGCGCACGCTCTCCCACGGCGCGTCCAGCTCGTCGGCGACGAGCATCGAGAGCCCGGTCGTGATCGACTGGCCCATCTCGCTCTGGTTGACCATGACGGTCGTCGTCCCGTCGGGGGTCATCCGCAGCCACGCCACCGGCGAGAACTCGGCGGCGGCCGCCGCGCCGGGCGGCGCCATCTCCACGCCGAGCGCGAGGCCGGCGCCGGCGGCGGCGACGACGCGCAGGAAGTTCTTGCGGTCGATCGTCATCGTGGTCATGCCACACCCGCCGCTTTCTTGATCGCGCTCTTGATGCGCGGATAGCAGCCGCAGCGGCAGATGTTCGTCATCGCCGCGTCGATGTCGTCATCGCTCGGCCGCGGTTTGTCGCGCAGCAGCGCCGCCGCCGCCATGATCTGGCCGGACTGGCAGTAGCCGCATTGCGGCACGTTCTCGGCGACCCAGGCCGCCTGGACCGGATGCGGCGCATCGAGCGGCGCGAGCCCCTCGATCGTCGTGACGTGTTTGCCCGCCGCGGCGCTGACCGGCATCATGCACGAGCGCACCGCCGTGCCTTCGAGGTGGACCGTGCACGCGCCGCAGGAGGCGATCCCGCAGCCGAATTTCGTACCGGTCAACCCGACGACGTCCCGAATCGCCCACAGCAAAGGCATCTCGTCGGGAACGTCGAGATCGTGGTCCGTACCGTTGATCGTGACCCGCATGATACGGGAAAATTCGGAGGTGGAAATACCTCCCCTGCGGTTGGTCGGGTTCCCGAAAAGCGGACCCTTCCAGTGCGTGACACAAGACGAGGGATCGCCTGCTGATGCTTGGTCACTTTCTCGTCCCCGTCGACGGATCCGAGCCCGCGCGGCGTGCCGTCCTGCAAGCGGTCGAGATCGCCGCGGAGACGCGGGGGCGGTGGGTTCGATGAACGCGTCGAGGTGATCTTGCGGCTGGAGCGTGAGCTGGCACCGGATCTCGTCGTGATGGGGACGCACGGAAGACGCGGCTTGCAGCGCCTGGTGCTGGGAAGCACGACCGAAAGCGTGCTCCGCCGGAGCACCGTCCCCGTCGTGGTGGTGCCTGGAAGGCCGCGCTAGACGAAAACGGGCAAGCATCGGCTTCGCAAAGCCGGGAACGCGGTTCGGGAGGACTGGAATCGGCACGCAAAGCAGTCGAACGGTGGAGGAGGCCGAAGCCTATGGATCGCGCTCGCTTTCTCGTCTCCGCCGGCGCCGCGCTCGGCGCGACGGCCTTTCCGGGGATCGCCGGCGCGCAGGCGACGGTCACGCTTCCGATGCAGAACGGTCTTCGCCCGCTGGTGGCCTTCCCGCAGAAGCGCCCCCTGATCTTGCTCACGCCGCGGCCGCCGCAGCTCGAGACGCCGATGGCCGTCTTCGACGAAGGCGTCTTTACGCCGAACGACGCGTTCTACGTCCGTTGGCACCTCGCCAACATCCCGCAGTCGGTCGATGCGTCGACGCACCGCATCGCGGTGGACGGCGCGGTGCAGCGTCCGTTGTCGCTTTCGATCGACGACCTCGCGAAGATGCCGACCGTCGAGGTCGCCGCGGTGAATCAGTGCTCGGGAAACAGCCGCGGGCTGTTCTCGCCTCGCGTCGCCGGCGGCCAGTGGGACAACGGCGCGATGGGGAACGCGCGTTGGACGGGAGTTCGTCTGCGCGACATTCTCGACCGCGCGGGGTTGGCCGCGAGCGCCAAGCAGGTCCAGTTCAACGGACTCGAAACGCCTGTGCTCCCGACGACGCCCGACTTCAAGAAATCGCTCGACGTCGACGTCGCGCGCGGTGACGACGTGATCGTCGCCTACCTGATGAACGGGGCGCCGATGCCGATCCTCAACGGCTATCCGGTCCGGCTCGTCGTCCCCGGCTGGTACGCGACCTACTGGGTGAAGATGCTCTCCGACATCACCGTCCTCGACCACGTCGACGACAACTTCTGGATGAAGACGGCGTACCGCATCCCCGACGCGCCGCACGCGAACGTCGCCCCGGGCTCGACGGGTTTCGCGACGATGCCGATCAACAAGATGGACGTTCGCTCGTTCGTCACCAACATCGCCGACGGTGCGTCGCTCAAGGCCGGGACGACGGTGTTGCGCGGGATCGCGTTCGACGGCGGGAGCGGGATACGCCGCGTCGAGCTCTCGACCGACGGCGGGACGACATGGCGCGATGCCGCGCTCGAACAGGACTACGGGAAGTATAGCTTCCGTCGCTGGAACACACGCTGGGAGGCTCGTCCCGGCTCATACACCCTTGCGGTACGTGCGACCGCGAACGACGGCTCCGTCCAGACCAGCACGCCGATCTGGAATCCCAGCGGATACATGCTCAATACGATCGGAACGTACAAGGTGACGGTGGTATGACGAAGAGACTCCTCGCCGTTGTCGTCGTCGCGCTCGGCGCGAGCGCCGCTCTGGCGGCGGGCCCTGCGCCCCCGAAAGGGACCGTCTCCATCAATCTCCCCGGTGACGCCGGCTTCGGATTCAAGCCGGGACCGGGCGTCGAGTCGGCACAGCGCTACTGTCTCACCTGTCACTCCTCAGCCTACGTCTCGACGCAGCCGGTGCTGACGAAGGCGCAGTGGACCGCCGAGGTGACGAAGATGAAGGCGGCATATGGCGCGCAGATCCCGGACGACCAGGTCGCGCCGATCGCCGATTATCTCACGACGGCGTACGGGAAGCCGGGATAGCGCCGGGACGAAGCGACCGCTGTGCGCACAGCGCGGTCACTTCTTCCCGTTGCGTAGCCCCGCAAGCTCGCGGAAGAGCTTCTGTTCCTTGTCGGTCAGATTCGTGGGAAGCTGGCCGATGAGGCGGACGTACTCATCGCCGTAGCCGGCGTCCTTGAGCTTGGGCATCCCTTTCCCGGTGAGCCGCAGCAGCTTGTTGTTCTGCGTCCCGGCCGGCACGGTCATCGTCACGTCGCCGGTCATCGTCGGGACGCGCACCTGGCCGCCTAGGACGAGATCGTAGATGCTGACGGGAAGATCGAGGTAGAGATCGTCGCCCTTGCGCTCGTAACGGTCGTCCTCACCGAGGTGGACGATCAGGTAGAGGTCGCCGCGCGGACCGCCGCCCGGACCGCTCGCGCCTTGTCCGGCGAGGCGAATCCGCTGGCCTTCGCGCACGCCGCGCGGGACGGTGACGTCGAACTTCTTGGTCTCCCGCACGCGCCCGGTGCCGTGGCACTGCGTGCAGATGCGGTTGCGATCGGTCCCGGTGCCGCGGCAGCGCGGGCACAGGTCCTCGACCTGCAGCGTGACGGGTTTCTTGCCGCCCTCGAACGCGTCGAGCAGCGACAGCTCGATCGTTGACTCCAAGTCTTCGCCTCGCTGCGCGCCGGCCGTCGTGCCGAACCCCGACGGACCGGCCGTCGAACGGCGGCCGATCCCCGAGAAGAACATGTCGAAGAAGTCCGAGAACCCGCTCGCGCCGCCCGGCTGCGCGCCGCCGGTCTGGAAGTCGCCGAAACCCGCGAACGGATCGGCGCCCGCGGCTTGGCGGTACGTGCGCTGCGTTTCGGCCTCGCGCGCCGCGCGCTGCCAATCCGAACCCAGGACGTCGTACTTACGGCGCTTCTCGGGATCGCCGAGAACCTCGTACGCTTCCTGGATGTCCTTGAACTTCTCTTCCGCCTCGCGCGCATTGGTCGGATTCGCATCCGGATGCCACTTGCGCGCGAGCTTGCGGTACGCGCTCTTGATGTCTTTCTCGGGCGCCCCTTTCGGGACGCCCAAGATCGCGTAATAGTCCTTGTAGTTCATTCTAACGGCGCTCCGCCCCAGGCTCCGCGCCCCCCACGCTGCGCGTGGGGCCCCCGAACCCCAGCGCGCTCACGATGTCGGTACGGCGCGATCCCCCGTGGGCGCGCTCAATCACCACGTTTTGCTACGATGACCTGCGCCACGCGCAGCACGTCGTCACCCATGACGTATGCCCGTTGGGCTTCCTCGAGGACGGTGTCCTCGGCGACGCCCTCGGGGGCGGGTTGGGTCGCGATCGCCTCGGCGAGCTTCGGATCGTACGGCAGACCCTTGAGCGGGACCGTCTTGACGTTCTCGCTCGCGAGCGCCGATTCGAAGCCGCGCAGCGTCGCCTGCAGGCCGCCGCGCAGCGCGTCCGAGTCCTCGAATGCGAGCGCGCGCTCGAGGTTGTCGAGGACGGGGAGCATCTTGGTCAGCACGGCGCGCTTGCCGGAGAGCGCGATCTCCGCCAGCTGACGCTCGACGCGCTTCTTGTAGTTCTCGAAGTCCGCCATCGCGTAGAGGAACTTCTGGTAGTTGTCCTCGGCTTTGGCGCGCGCCGCGGCCAGCTCGGCGGCGAGGTCACCCTCGCCGCCGTTCGGCTGCGCCGCCGCGCCGTTCGCCGCCGTCTCGTCGACGGAGGCGGTCGTCGCGGTGTCGTCACTCACGGTCGCGTTACTTCGCTTCCTTGAACTCGGCGTCGATCACGTCGTCGTTCGCGGTGCTCGCGCCCGCCGCGCCGTCGTGCGCCGCGCCGTTCGCGCCCGCGCCGTCGGCCGACGCACCGGTCTGCTTGTAGAGCGCTTCCGCGAGCTTGTACGAGCTCTGCTGGAGCTTCTCGGTCGCCGCCTTCACCTCAGCGCTCGTCCCGTTCTCGGAGACGCGCTTGAGGTCGGCGAGCGCCGCCTCCACCTCGACCTTGATCGTCGCGTCGGCCTTGTCGCCGACTTCCTTGAGCGACTTCTCGGTCGAGTAGATGAGGCTCGAGGCGGTGTTGCGGATCTCCGCCTCTTCCTTCTTGGCCTTGTCTTCGGCCGCGTAGGCTTCGGCGTCGCGCACCATGCGCTCGACTTCGTCCTTGTTCAGGTTGGTCGACGCGGTGATCGTGATCTGCTGTTCCTTGCTGGTCCCGAGGTCCTTCGCGCCGACGCTGACGATGCCGTTCGCGTCGATGTTGAAGGTGACTTCGATCTGCGGGACGCCGCGCGGCGCCGCCGGGATCCCCTCGAGGCGGAAGCGCCCGAGCTCCTTGTTGTCGTTCGCCATCTCGCGCTCGCCCTGGAGGATGCGGATGTCGACCGACGTCTGGCCGTCCTCGGCCGTCGTGAAGACCTGCGTCTTGCGCGTCGGGATCGTCGTGTTGCGATCGATCAGCTTGGTGTTCACGCCGCCGAGCGTCTCCAGACCCAGCGAGAGCGGGGTCACGTCGAGCAGGACGACGTCGCGCACCTCACCGGCGAGCACGCCGGCCTGGATCGCCGCGCCGATCGCGACGACTTCGTCCGGGTTCACCGACTGGTTCAGCTCCTTGCCCGTGAGCTTCTTGACCAGCTCCTGGATGACGGGCATGCGCGTCGAGCCGCCGACCATCACGACCTCGTCGATCTTCGAGACGTCGAGCTTCGCGTCGGCCAGCGCGTTCTTGAACGGCTGGACGCAGCGGTCGGTCAGATCCTGCGTGAGGCGCTCGAACTCCGAACGCGTGAGCGTCACGTCGAGGTGCTTGGGCCCGTTCTGATCGGCGGTGATGAACGGCAGGTTGATCGAGGTCTGGACCGTGCCCGAGAGCTCGATCTTCGCCTTTTCCGCGGCTTCCGTGAGCCGCTGCATCGCCTGCTTGTCGCCGCTCAGGTCGATCCCCTGATCCTTGCGGAACTCGTTGACGAGCCACTCGACGATGCGGTGGTCGTAGTCGTCGCCGCCCAGGTGCGTGTCGCCGTTGGTCGACTTCACCTCGAAAACGCCGTCGCCGACTTCCAGGATCGAGACGTCGAACGTGCCGCCGCCCAGATCCCAGACCAGGATCGTCTCGTTGCCCTTCTTGTCCAAACCGTAGGCGAGCGCCGCCGCGGTCGGCTCGTTGATGATGCGCAGGACGTCGAGGCCGGCGATCTTGCCGGCGTCCTTCGTCGCCTGGCGCTGCGCGTCGTTGAAGTAGGCGGGGACGGTGATGACGGCCTTGGTCACCCGCTCGCCCAGGTACGAAGAAGCGTCGTTGACGAGCTTCTGGAGCACCATCGAGCTGATCTCTTGCGGGGTGTAGTCCTTGCCGTCGATCTTGACCTTATGGTCGGTCCCCATGTACCGCTTGATCGAGCTGATCGTGCGGTCGGGGTTGGTGACGGCCTGGCGCTTCGCCAGCTGTCCGACGAGCCGTTCGCCGGTCTTCGTGAAGGCCACCACCGACGGCGTCGTACGGGCGCCCTCGGAGTTGGCGATGACGGTCGGGCTCTGCCCTTCCATCACGGCGACGACGGAATTCGTCGTGCCGAGGTCGATACCGACCACTTTTGCCATGGGTTGAAATGTCTCGCTTTCCGAGCCGCGTGGACCATCCGTTGCCTCGACCGCCGCGTGATCACGGTGCGTTTGCGCCATGGCGGCGCTGAACGGCGCGTTGTCACGCTGAGCTTCTCGAAGCGCGGGCCTTGCCGCTTATCGTGGCTCAAGGGATGTGAGCTCTGCCGCCCACCGGGCGACGTACCGTCTATGATACGCCGTCCGAGGCCGGTTGTTCCACTCTGCTCCTGTGACAGTTTTCCTGGCACAACGGTTGCAGCGCGGCCGGCCTGCGGAACAGGAGAGCGGAGCGGCGCATTCGGACCTCCCGGAAAATGAGAGAGGAGGGGACACCGAACGGCGTCTCCCTCCTCTACCCGACCGGAGCTGCGCGCTCCTTATGGGTTCTGGTCTTGGTTCTGCAGGTATTGCTGGACCGGCTGCTCGGCCAGGGTCGCGTTGACGTTCTTCTTGACGCCTTGCGACCAAACGCGCAGGGTGATCTGCGTGCCCGGCTTCATCGCGGCGATCGTCTGTGAGAAGTCCTTCGCCGAGTTGACCGGCTTGCCGTTGATGGCCTGGACGACGTCGCCCGGTTCGAGGCCGGCGTTGTCGGCCGGCGTACCGCTCACGACGTTGGCGATCGCCACGCCGCCCTGGTCTTTGTAGCCGCCGAGCTGCGTGCGTACGTTGTTCGTGATGTCGACCGGAGCGACGCCGAGGAAGCCCTTGCCGGTCCCCGTCCCGTTCGCATCCATCACCTTGCCGGGGTTCTTGGCCAGCACGGCGGCGGTCTGGACCACGGTGGAGGCCGGGATCGCGAAGCCGATCCCCTGGGCGCCGGCCTGCGGGCTCGCAGTCGACTGGTTGACGCCGATGATCCGCCCGTTGTAGTCGATCAGCGGGCCGCCCGAGTTGCCGGGGTTGATCGGCGCCGAAGTCTGCAGCAAGCCCTTGAAGAGGCGGGTCTGGTTGCTGTCCGGGTCCTGGATCGGCTCGTCGCGGTTGAAGCCCGAGACGACGCCGACGGAGACCGAGCGCTGCAGCGCGAGCGGCTCACCGATCGCGATCGCCCACTGGCCGGCCTCGACCTTCGTGCTGTCGGCGAACTCGACCGGCGGCGGCAGCTTCGCGTAGCTGTCGACCTTGACGAGCGCCAGGTCGATCATCGGATTCGATGCGAAAAGGTGGCCCTTCACGCGGTCCCCGTTCGGGAAGACGACCGTAATCGAGCTCGTGCCCTTCGGGACGACGTGGGCGTTCGTGAGGATCAGGCCGTCCTTCGAATAGACGAAGCCCGAGCCCGACGCGCGCTCCTGGACGCGCTGCCGATAGACCGGACCGCCGCCGCCGAACATCTGCGAGAAGGGGTCGGCCGGGACGAGCTGGGTCCCGTTGACGACGACCTGAAGGGCGACGACCGACGGCTCGACCCGCTTGACCGCGTTGATGATCCGATCTTGATCGGTGGTGCCGGTGGTCGGGGGGAGCGGGGCGGCGCTGACGGACGGCGGGGTGTTTCCGGGCCCGGCGACTCCCGCGAAGTGGGTGCTCGCGTAGAGCATCATCGAGAAACTTCCGATGATCGCGCCGATCAGCCCGACGGCCGCGGTCCCGAAAAAACTGCGAGACTTCACGATTGTTTGAGTGCTCCTGTCGGGGTTAACGAACGCCTCTATCAACGCATACCGCCGTTGGTAGCGTTCCAAGCGGGCATTTTCCCAGGATTCTAACCTTGCGCCAGGGCCTCGTCGGCGACGATGCGCCCGTCCCTGACGCGAATGATCCGCTCGGCGTGGCTGGCGACGTCCTCATCGTGGGTGACCATGATGATGGTTCGTCCCGTTGCATGCAAGTCGCGAAAGAGGGCCATGATCTCCTCGCTCGTCTGCGAATCGAGGTTCCCGGTCGGCTCGTCGGCGAGCAGGACGGCTGGGTCGTTGACCAATGCGCGCGCGATCGCGACGCGCTGCTGTTGCCCGCCCGAAAGCTCGCTCGGCTTGTGATCGAGCCGATCGCCGAGGCCGACTTCGCGCAGCCGTTCGGCGGCGCGCGCGTTCCGCGCTCGCGAAGAGAGTCCGGCGTAGAAGAGCGGCAGCGCGACGTTTTTGAGCGCGCTCGTGCGCGCGAGCAGGTTGAAGCCTTGGAAGACGAAGCCGAGCTTGCGCAGACGGATCGCGGCGAGCGCGTCGTCGTCGAGTGTCGAAACGTCGGTGCCGTCGAGGCGGTAGCGCCCGGTGGTCGGGCGGTCGAGACAGCCGAGCACGTTCATCAGCGTCGACTTCCCCGAGCCGGAGGGCCCCATGATCGCGACGTACTCGCCGCGCGCGATGGTGAACGAGACGCCGCGCAGCGCTTCGACCCGCACCTCGCCGAGCGTGTACGTCTTGGTCACCTCGCGGACGTCGATCGCATCGTCACTCATAGCGAAGGGCCTCGATCGGGTCGAGCGTCGCGGCGCGCCAAGCCGGATAGGTGCCGAACGCGAGCGTCACGACGGTCGCGAAGCCGGTCGCGATCACGATGCTGCGCAGCCACGGGATCGGCGCGACGACGCCCGAGAGCTTCACGATCGCGAAGTGGTTGACGCTCGCGCCGATCCCGACCCCGAGCACGAGGCCCACCAAACAGCCGAACGCCGAGAGCGCGAGTGCCTCGATGAAGAACTGCAGCAGCACTTGCGTGCGGGTCGCGCCGATCGCCTTGCGCAACCCGATCTCGCGCGTCCGCTCCGCGACGCTCACCAGCATGATGTTCAAAATGCCGATCCCCGCGACGAGCAGCGAGACCGCGCCGATCAGCGCGACGACGAGCGTCACGCCTGCGAAGATCCCGTCGATCGCCTGCGAGATCGTCTTGCGGTCGAAGGTCTGGTACTCGACGCGGCTGCCCTTGATCTCGCGCAGCCACGCCAGGGCGTCGGCCTCGGTCTGCGCGACCTTGGTGCGGTCGTCGAGCAAGAAGCGTGCCGCGATGATCGGGCGCCCGCGCGTGTAGAAGCGCTCGTACGTCGTGTACGGTATCGTCACGTCGGCGTTGATGTTGATCGGGATGATCCCCGTGGTCGACTTGCCGAGGACGCCGACGATCAGGTATCGCCGCTCACCGATGTGCAGCGAGGTCCCGGTCGGGTCGCCGCTCATGTGAAACTTGTCGTACGCGACGTCGGAGAGGACGCAGACGTTGCGCTGCAGCCCGATGTCGTCGGCGTTCAGCTTCCGGCCGAACCGCAGCGGTGACCCCGTGGCGAAGCGCTCGTCGGCGCCGGCACCGATCAGGACGCGCCGGTCGACGTGTCCCCACGCGCCGCGCAGCGATTGACCGCCGGCGGGGATCGCCTCGATCACGTTGGGCACGGCGTCCTTCGCCCGTTCCAGATCGGCGAGGCGGATCGCGGCGCGCGTGAAGTCGGTCTGCTGCACGTTCGGAAACACGACGAAGGTGCGGTCGCTGACCCCGCCCAGGATCCCGTTCACCGCGCCGGCCATCCCCGCGCCGAGGACCTGGATCGCGATCACCGCGGTGACGCCGATGACCAGGCCCAGCACGGTGAGCAGCGAGCGCACGCGGTTCGCCGCGAGCACCGAGAGCGCCTCAAGCAGATACTGCCACATCAGGAGCGCAGCGCCGCGATCGGGTCGAGGCGCGCCGCCCGGATCGCCGGATACGTGCCGAACACGCACCCGACGAGCGTCGAGAAGCCGACCGCGACCGAGATGATCAAGAGGTAGGGGATCGGCGCGGGGCCGACGAGCGCCTCGACCGACGAGTACGCCAGCAGCGTCGCCGCGAAGCCGAGCACCGTCCCGGCGCCGCCGCCCATGAACGCGAGCAGGACCGCCTCGAGGAGGAACTGCAGCGCGACGTCCCCGCGCGTCGCGCCGATCGCCTTGCGCAGCCCGATCTCGCGCGTCCGTTCGGTGACCGAGACGAGCATGATGTTCATGATGCCGATCCCCGCGACCAGGAGCGCGACGCCGCCGATCCCGGTGAGCCCCGTCGCGACGATCGAGAGCACTTGGTTGAACCCTTGCAGCAGCGCGTCGCTGTCGAGCGTAAGGTACTGCGCGCGCGTCCCGTGCAGTCGTCGCAGCACGGCGTCGATCGCGTCGGACGCGGCGCCGGCGGAGACGCCGGGCGCGGCATAGACGGTGAGGGCGTCGACCGGTCCGGGCGCGGCGTCGTGCAGCGTCGTGTACGGCAGCTCGATCGCTTCGTTGCCGCCGATCGAGTTGAAGAGGCCGCCCTTGATCTGCGCGTAGACGCCGACGACCGTGCAGCGGGTTCCCGAAACGGTGACGACCCGTCCGAGCGCCGAGACGCCGCCGAAGAGATGGTCGGCGAGGGGGCCCGTGAGCAGACAGACGTGCGCGGCTCCGGCGACGTCCGCGCGGTCGAGACGCCGTCCTTCGCTCAAGAGCAGGCTGTCGCGGTGGATCTCGCTGCCGGAGACGACGGTCGTCGTCGTCGTGACGCCGCCGGCGCGCAGGGTATACGCGCGCTGGTACGCCGGCTCGATGTGATCGAGCATTGGACCCAGATCGCTCGCGATGATGCGGGCGTCGCGGTACTGGATCGCCGAGGCGCGCGGGTCGTCGCCGTTCGGGTCCACGTTGATCGAGATCCCCTGATCGCCGAACGAGTTCAGCGTCCCGGTGATCCCGCCCGCCGCGGCGCGGCTGATCCCCAGCACCGCGATGATCGAGGCGGTGCCGATGATCATCCCGAGCATCGTGAGGATCGAGCGCGTGCGATTGCGCCAGATCGCGGCGAATGCTTCCGGGATGTACCCCAGAAGGCGTGTCACGGCTGCGAGGACGGGAGGGCGGACGGCACGGCGGTCGGCGTCACCGCGACGCCGTCGACGATCCCGACGTTGCGGTCGACGACGATCGTCTCGCCCGCGCGCAACCCTCCGCGCACGACCGCCTGCGTGTCGCTCGTCATGCCGAGACGCACGTCCCGGCGGTGCGCGACGCCGTCGCGCACGACGAGCACGTACGCGTTCCCGTTGGGATCGCGGCGGATCGCGTCGGCCGCGACGGCGAGAACGTGCGGCTGATCCTGCGTGACGATGTCGACGTCGACGTTCATCCCGTCGCGCAGATACGGGACACTGCGGTCGAGCGCGATCGTCGTGATGACCTGCCGCGCGGTGTTCGAGGGATCGTCGCTCTTCTGCGCGATCGCGCCGATCGTCGCGACGTGGCCGATCAGCGTCGTCGATCCGAGGTCCTCCCCCGAAACGATCGCCTGCTGCCCGCCGTGGACGCTCGCGACGTCCTGCTCGTCGACGCGCGCGCGCACGACGAAGCCGCCCTCGACGGCGAGCGTGACGACGGCCTGGCCGACGGTCACCGGGTCGCCGGGCTGGAGCGGCCGCAGCGTGTCCTGTGTTTCGGACGCGATGCTCTGGACGGTTCCGGGGAACGGCGCGACGATCCGCAGGCGGCCGACCTGGTCGGCGGCGTAGCGCCAGTCGGCCTCGTGCTGCCGTGCGTCGGCCAGCGCGGCTTCGACGTCGCCGCTGTGATCCTCGGCGGCGGCGGCGCGCGCGGAGGCGAGCTGCGCCTGCGCTTGCGTCACCGCGTCGCGCGCGGCGCGCACGCGGTCGGAAAGGACGGGCGATTGGCGTGCGAGCTGCGCGTAGGTCTCCTGGCGGTTGCTGCGCGACTGGTCGTAGGCGATCCGCGCCTCGTCGAGCTTCGCCACCGATTGGTCGAGCGTGTCGCGCGAGATCGCCTTTTGCGCGTAGAGCGCGCGGTTGGCGTCGGCGATCCGCTGCGCTTCGCCAAGGTCCGTCTGCTTGCTCGCGACCTCCGCGTCGGCGGCGGCGCGCTGTTGCGCGGCGGAGGTGCCGCCGTAGCCCAGACCGGATTGCGCGCCCGCGCGCTCGTCCTGGATCGCCTGGTTGAGGTTGAAGCGCGCCTGCTCGAGCGCGGCTTGCGCCTGCACGACCGCGGAGCGGTTCTGCGCCGGCAGCGCCGCGTTCGTCGCGATCGCCGTGCGGGCCCGTCCCTGCGCGGCGAGATAGGCTTGGTGCGCGTCCTGCTCCGCGTTGACGAGCTGTGGGTTCGCGATCGTCGCGAGCACGGTGCCGGCGGCGACGTGCTCGCCGGGCCGGACGTCGATCCGGGCGAGATTGCCGACGACGAGCGCCGCGAGGACGTTCGTCTGTGGGCGCTGGACGACGCCGGTCTCCGGAAGCTTCGTCTGAAAGCGCGTGTACGCGACCTGCGCGGTGCGGGCGGGGATCGCGTGGGCGTGCGGCCGCACCGCGACGCCGATCCCGACGATCGCGACCAGGCAGGCGGCGAGGATGGCGAGGTTGCGGCGACGGTTCACGGTCCCCCCGTAACGGCGATGTCGAGCGGGTCGGCGGCACCGACCGCGACGCGGAGCGCGGTCAGCGCGTCCAAGTAATTCACGCGCGCGGTGACGAGGTCTTGGGCGGACTGCAGCGCGGTTTGCTCGGCCGAGGTCACGTCGGTGATCGAGCTCAGACCGTTGCGATAGCGCAACTGCTCGATGCGCGCCGACTCGGCGCCGAGCTGGTCGGCTTCGCGCGCGTAGGCGAGGTTCGCCGCCGCCGTCTGCGCGCCGCGCAGCGCCTGCCGCACGCTCACCTCGACGCCGTTCTGCGCCGACTCCAGCGAGGCGACGGCCGAGTCGATCTGCGCGCGGGCGGCGGCGTGCGCCGCGCGGCGCGCGCCGTACTCGATGAAGGGGATCGTCAACGTCGTGTTCGCGCCGATCTGCCAGAACCCGGCGCTTTCCGGGTTGATCGTGGGAAAGCCGGGCATCTGCGTCTGCGCCGGCACCTCGGAGTGCCCGAACGCGCCGTTGAGCGTGATCTGGGGACGGCGGTCGGTGTCGATCGCCGAGTCGGTCAGCCGCGCGTACGCGATCTGCGCGCGCGCGCCGGCGATGTCGGGCCGTGCCGCGAGCGCGACCGCGACGAGCGCGTCGAGCGGCGTGGTGGGGAGCGGCGGTTCCGGAAGTTGCTCGGGGAGTGCGAACGGCGTCTCCGGCGCAGCGCCGATCCGCTGCGCGAGCGACTCGCTCGCGTTGGCGGCGGAGGCCTGGGCCGAGCTGAGGTTCGACGCGGCGCGCAGCTCGTTGACCTGGGCGCGCAGGACGTCGACCCCGGCGACGCGGCCGACCCGCTCCTGTGCCTGCGCGGCGTCGAGCAATTCTTGTTGGTAAAGCCGGTCGCCCTCGGCGAGCCGGACGCCTTCACGCTGCTGGACGGCGTTGTACCACGCGCTCGCAACGTCGCTCGCGAGCTGCTGCTCGGCTCGGCGGACGGTGGCGCGTTCCTGTTCGACCTGGCGCTTCGCCTCCTGCGCTTGGATCTGGTTGAGCGAACCGTTGTAGAGCGTCCAGTTCGAGGCGATCTGCGCGGTGTTCTGGGAGAAGACCTGCGCCTGCGTGAGTCCGAACTGCGAGAACGTGCCGGTGTTGTTCCCGTTCGTCTTGGCCATCTGGTTCTGCAGGGAGCCGGCGACCGAGGGAAACTCCGCCGCGTGGTTCTTGGCGTACGTCGCCTCGTCTTGTGCGAGCGTCGCCCGGTCCGCCAGCACGGTCGGATCGTGGGCGAGCGCGTAGCGGATCGCGGCGTGCAGATCGAGCGGTGCGGGGACGTTCACGCCCACCGCGTCCGCGGGCGTGCCGAACGTGACGACCGCGGCGAGCGCGGCGCCGAGCCAGGCGACGCGCACCTATCCCTGCTGCGCCGAGCCGTAGGCCATGAAGACGGCGGTGCACAGGAGCATGGCGATCGCGGCGGCCCATGACGCGGCGGGTTTGACCTTGCCGACGATCGTCGCGCCGATCGCGAGCAGCGCCGTCGCCCAGAGGTTGAAGACGTTCAGCGCGAGCAGGAACCCGGCCGCGGCGCCTTTGACGCCCGGGACCAGGAGCGCGAGGCTGGGGAGGCTGGCGATGACGGCGTTCTGCGAATCGAAGCTGTCGACGCCCTTGATCACCACGATCAGCGCCAGGATCAGCGAGGCCAGACCGCTGCCGACGACCATCACCGTCTCGCTCAGCGCGAAGAACTTGCCGAAGGTGCCCTCGCCGCGCGAGGCCGCGTTGGCGATCGTCAGCGCGAGGGCCTGGAAGAGGCCGACCAGCAGCAGCGCGATCGGCACGAAGATCCACTGGAAGCGGATCATCGTCTTCATCGCCCCGATCGTCCGGTCGATCGCCTGGGCCTGCTGCGCCTGCGGGAGCTTGGCGATGTTCGGGTTTGCGGCCAGCTGGGCCGGGAGGCTCTTGTCGAGCGCGTGAAGGGTCGCCGGCTCGATCACGAGCGAGCTCGCGATCCCCAGGAGCGTCGCGACGAGGAACGCCCAACCCCAGGTCGGGACGACGCGCAGCCGAGAGAACGCCGCCTTGGGGGCGATGATCACGTCGATCACGTTGAGCAGGCCGCTGCGGCGGTCGACGGTGGTCTCGGACAACGACAAGAGAGCATCCCTCCCGGAGAACGCTGCGACGCCGACAGCTACCAGGCGTCCGGCTTGGGAGTTTCGCCGAGGAGGGCTCCGACTCCGAGCCGCCGCTCGATGACGAGCCGGACCCGTTCCAGATCCGCCTCACGGGCCTCGAGGAGCTTGAGTCGCAGGTAGCTTTGGACGAGTCTGCGCGCGCGTGGCGAATAGAGTGCGGATTGGGGCACCCGGGGTGCCCTGCTCGCAGACGCGTGGGGCCGTGGTTCAACCCCCTGGCCCGCTTGCGCGGTCGCGAGCACCGATCCCAGCAGTAGCAGCCCGGTTCCGAGGCAGGTCGCGTGTCTCATACGCCTGCCCTTCCCTCGGTCCCGACCTCCCGTCAAGGACCCGCCTTGTCTTCCGACACCTTCGTCGTCCCGCCCGCGCCGGACGAACCGTACATTCGAGTCATCCCGCTGGGAGGCTGCGGCGAGATCGGCCGCAACATGACCGTGATCGAGACGAACGACGACCTCGTCGTCGTCGACTGCGGGCTGATGTTCCCCGACGAGGAGATGTTCGGGGTCGACATCGTCATCAACGACTTCACCTACCTGCGCGAGCGCAAGGACAAGTTCCGCGCGCTCCTGGTGACGCACGGGCACGAGGATCACATCGGCGGGATCCCCTACCTGCTGCGCGAGTTCCCGAAGATCCCGATCGTCGGCACCCCGCTCTCGCTCGCGCTGATCCGCGCGAAGCTCAAGGAGCACAAGCCCGGCGAGATCGACGCGCGCAGCGTCGAGCCGGGCGACAAGGTGCGCTTCGGCGCGATCGAGGCGCAGTTCATCCACATCAACCACTCGCTCGCGGGCGCGTGCTCGCTGGCGATCCGCACCCCGCTCGGCACGGTGTTCCACACCGGCGACTTCAAGTTCGACCAGACGCCGATCGACGGCGACCCGGCCGACTTCGCCGGGATCGCGCGCGTCGGCGACGAGGGCGTGCTGGTGATGCTCTCCGACTCGACGAACGCGGAGCGTCCGGGGCACACGCTCTCGGAGCGGATCGTCGGCGAGGCGTTCGCGAACATCTTCGCGCGCGCCAAGGGACGGCTGATCGTCACCTCGTTCGCCTCGAACGTCCCGCGCATCCAGCAGGTCGTCGACCAGGCGAAGCGCTTCGGCCGCAAGGTCGCGTTCCTCGGGCGCTCGCTGCAGAACGTCGTCAACCACGCGCGCGAGCTGGACTATCTGGAGATCCCCGAGGGGATCATCATTCGGCTCGAGGACGTCGACGACCACCCGCCGCACGAGGTCGTCGTGATGACGACCGGTTCGCAGGGCGAGCCGATGTCGGCGCTCACGCGGCTCTCGGTGCGTGATCACAAGAAGTTCAAGATCGTCCCGGGCGACACCGTCGTCATCTCGGCGACGCCGATCCCCGGCAACGAGAAGAACGTCTCCAAGACGATCAACAACCTCTACCGCCTGGGCGCACACGTCATCCACGGCAGCTCGGGGAACGCGCACGTCTCGGGCCACGCCTCGCAAGAAGAGTTGCTGCTGATGCTCAACCTTGTGCGGCCGAAGTACTTCATCCCCGTCCACGGCGAGTACCGGATGCTCGTCACGCACGGGCGGCTCGCGCAGTCGACGGGCGTCCACGCGCACAACGTCTTCGTCTCGGAGAACGGCGACGTCGTCGAGTTCACGAAGGACGGTGCCGACAAGATCGGCCGCACCTACGGCGGGAACGTGATGGTCGACGGCTCGGGGGTCGGCGACGTCGGCGAGGCCGTGCTGCGCGATCGCAAGCACCTCTCCGCCGACGGGATCATGATGGTCGTCGTCACCGTCGACGCCGAGGAGGCGCGCGTGATCGCCGGCCCCGATCTCATCTCGCGCGGCGTCTTCTATCTCCCGGAATCCGGCGAGCTGGTCGACGAGCTCAAAGAACGGCTCACCGCGATCCTCAACGACTGCAGCGTCGAGGGGATCCGCGACGTCGGCACCGTGAAGGAACACATCCGGTCCGGTTTGGCGAAAGCGGTGTTCGAAAAAACACGCCGCCGCCCGATCGTTATCCCGGTCGTGATGGAAGTGTAGTCGCCTCGAGCTTCTTTTGGCTCCAAGCCGCGTCGGCGTGATAGGCTGGCGTGGGATGTGCCTCCACGAGATCGTCCTTCCGGAGACCAAACCGGAAACCGAATGGGTGCGTGGTCGGGCGCTGCAAAAGGTAAGCCCGACCTACTCGCACGCCCGGCTGCAATTGCTGCTTGGCGGTACGCTCGGTATGTGGGCCGATGAGGGACGGCACGGTCGCGTCGGGTCGGAATGGCGCTTTCGCGTCGCGCCGCCCGGGCGGATCGTACGTCCGCTCGTCCCCGATGTTGCGTTCCTCTCCTACGAGGCGCTGGCAGCCGACGCGCCGCGCGACGAGGTCGAGATACCGCTCGGGGCGCCGACCCTCGCGGTGGAGATCCTCTCGCCGGACGACCGCCGTGCCGACGTCGCCGACAAGATCGCGACCTTCCTCGCGGCGGGAACGGAGCTCGTCGTCGTGGTCGACGCGCGTCGTGCGACCCTGACCGTGCACGATGCGGCGGGCACGCACGAACTGCGCGCGGGTGACATACTCCGGCACCAGGCGCTGCCGGGGTTCGTGCTCGACGTCGGCGAGCTGTTCGCGCGCGCCGCGCGCTGAAAAGGAAACGCCCGCTCGCGCGCTTCATAGGGCGCCATGGCAGACCGACGTTCTTTCCTCGGCGCCGTTTCCGGCGTCGCGGCCACGCTCGTGCTTTCAGAAGCCGGAGCGAGCGCCGCGACGTCGCCGGCCCCCCAGCCCGCGCCGACCGCTTCGGCGGCGAAGCCGATCTCCTCCGCGGCGCGCGCGCAGGCCGCGGCGATGCGCGGGTTCGACCCGCACCTGAGCGACGCGCAACTCGAGACGATCGCCCGCGGGATCGACGCGGCGAACGCCGCGGGCGCGAAGCTCAACGCGCGTGGCCGCGAGCTGCGCAACGGCGACGAGCCGGTGACGTCGTTCTCCGTCGCCGAGGTGCCCGCGTGACGCACGACGATCTGGCGTTCGCCGACCTGACGACGCTGCGCCGGCTGCTCGATACGCGAGCCGTCTCGTCGGTCGAGCTGACGCGGCTCGCACTCGATCGTCTGACCACCTACGGCCCGGTCTACAACGCCGTGGTCACGGTCCTGCACGAGCGCGCGCTGCGCGAGGCGAAGCGCGGCGACCGCGACCTGCGGCGCGGCGTCGTGCGCTCGCCGCTGCACGGCATTCCGTACGGCGTCAAGGATCTGCTCGCGACCCCCGACGCGCCGACGACGTGGGGTGCGCAGCCGTACCGCGAGCAGCGCTTCGACTTCGACGCGACCGTCGTGCGCAAGCTCTCCGCCGCCGGCGCGGTGCTCTGCGCGAAGCTCGCGATGGTCGAGCTCGCCGGCGGCTTTGGCTACAACGACGCCGACGCGTCGTTCACCGGTCCCGGCCGCACGCCGTGGAACTGGCACTACTGGAGCGGCGGCTCGTCGAGCGGCTCGGGGATCGCGGTCGCGGCGGGTCTGGTTCCGTTCGCGATCGGCTCGGAGACCTCGGGCTCGATCCTCTTCCCGTCGCTCGCGAACGGCGTCACCGGCTTGCGCCCGACCTACGGCCGCGTCAGCCGCCACGGCGCGATGGCGCTCTGCTGGACGCTCGACAAGCTCGGTCCGCTCGCGCGCAGCGCGCAAGATGCCGGGATCGTGTTGCGCGCGATCGCGGGCGCCGACCCGCACGACCCGACCGCGCAGGATCAGCCGCTACGCACGCTTTCGCGCCGCGCGCGGATCGCGGTCGTGAAGAACGCGACGCGCGGCTGCCAGAGCGCCGTCGCCGCGAACTTCCGCGCTTCGGTGAAAGTGCTGGAGAGCTTCTGCGACGTCGCCGGCGAGGTCGCGCTCCCGAATCTCCCCTACGGCGAGGCGGTCGGCGTGATCGTCAACGCGGAGGGCGCCGCCGCGTTCCGCGATCTGATCGAGAGCGGGCGCTCGCACGAGCTGCGTTCGATCGACGACCGCACCGGCGGCTACGTCGCGTACGCGACGCGCGCCGTCGACTACCTCGACGCGCAGCGCCGGCGCCCGGCGATGATCCACGCCTTGCGCGAGGCGTTCGGCCCATACGACGCGGTTCTCGCGCCGACCGTGAACACCGTGACGTATCCGGTCGGGATCCCGTTCGACAAAGCCTATCCCGACCCGAAGCTTCAGAGCGCGATCGACCTTATCAACCCGGGAAACCTCGCCGGCATCCCCGCGCTCGCGATGCCGAACGGCTTCGGCGATCACGGTCTGCCGACGTCGTTCCAACTCCTGGGCAACGCGTGGAGCGAAGCGACCCTCGCGCAGATCGGCACACGCTATCAGCGCGCGACGGCGTTCCACCGCGAACGCCCCCCGCTGCTGCGACACGCTCCCTCGGCGTAGGCCTCCGGCGCGTGCGCTACCGGTCGCCGGGCGCGGCGGCCGGAGCGCACAGCGGAAGCGCGCCCACCCACCCCCGTCACGCTGAGCGTGTCGAAGCGTCCACCCCCCGTCACGCTGAGCTGTCGAAGCGTCCACCCCCGTCACGCTGAGCGTGTCGAAGCGTACTCGCCGTGCCGCAGATCTTGCCGAATATCGCTGCGGTGACAAGACGAGTCATGTGAGCCGCTCTTGCTCGGTCTATATCGTTCGCTGCCGCGACCGAACGTACTATACAGGCGTGACCTCCGATGTTGCGAAGCGCGTGGCCGCACATAACATGGGGACGGACGAGACGGCGTACACGTTCAAGCGCCGACCGGTCGTGCTCGTTTACGTTGCCGTGTTCGGGAGCCCCGCGGAAGCGATCCGATTCGAAAAGCAGCTCAAGGGCTGGTCTCGCGCCAAGAAGGAAGCATTGATGCGAGGTGACTGGGGCGCGCTTCCGGGGCTCGCGCATTCGTCGCGCAACGATACTAGACGCGTCGGCATCGGGACGCTTCGACAAGCTCAGCGTGACGACGACGCTTCGACAAGCTCAGCGTGACGGGGGCGCTTCGACAGGGTCATCGTGACGTCGGGGGAGTGGGGTTGAAGCCGCCGCTGACGTAGCCGCCGAGGTCGAGGGTGACGTAGCGGTAGCCGGCGGCGCGGACGCCTTCGACGATGCGGGCGCGGCGCGCGGGATCGGTGACGGCGGCGATGTCGTCGGGCGGGACCTCGATGCGTGCGATCTCGCCGTGGTGACGGACGCGACAGGCGCGCAGGCCGGCGTCGTGGACGGCCTGTTCGGCGCGGTCGACTTGGCGCAGCAGCTCGAGCGTGATCGGCGTGCCGTACGGAAAGCGGGAGGAGAGGCACGCCAGCGCGGGCTTGTCCCAGACCTCGAGGCCGAGCTGCTGCGCGAGCGTGCGCACGTCGGCCTTGCGCAGCTGCGCCTCGTAGAGCGGACTGCGCACGCCGTGCTCGCGCGCGGCTTGGCGTCCCGGGCGCCAGTCGCCCTCGTCGTCACGGTTGTAGCCGTCGACGATGTGCGGGATACCGCGCTCGCGCGCGATCTGCGCGAGGGTGCCGTACAGCTCGGTCTTGCAGAAGTAGCAGCGGTTGACGGGATTCGACGCGTACTCCGGATTCGCCAGCTCGCGCGTCTCGATCACCTCGTGGCGCGCGGCGATCCCGCCCGCGAACTGCAGCGCGCCGGCGTACTCGCGCTCGGCGAGCGACTCGCTGCGCGCGGTGATCCCGACGGCGCGTTCGCCCAGCTCCTGCGTCGCGACGTGTAGGACGAGCGCGGAGTCGACGCCGCCGGAGAAGGCGACGATGCAGCTGCCGAGCTCGCGGAAGATCGCGCGCAGCCGCGCTTCCTTGTCGGCGAGCGTTGTTCCGGTCGTCTCGATCACGGTGCCACGCCCTCCTGGGCGTACGGTTGGACGATGCGGACCACCTCGGCGAGCGGCAGCGCGCGCTCGCGCGCGATCCGCACCAGGTCGTCGTATTCGGGCTGCACGCGCGCGCGGCCGTCGACCGTCACGCGTTTGACGCGCACGGGACCGAAGGGCGTCTCGACGAGCGCGATCTCGCGCGGCAGCACGTGGCGGCGCTCGCTGCGCACGCGCACGCCGATCGTCGAGGTCTCGCGCAGCAGTACGCGTGCGAGCGCCGCTTCGTCGTCCGGCGCGCCGAGCGCGGAGAGCGTGATCGCCGGGCGGCCTTTCTTCATCACGATCGGCGTCAGCCAGACATCGCGCGCGCCGGCGGCGAAGAGCCGTTCGAGCGCGAGCTCGTAGTGCTGCGCGGGCATGTCGTCGATGTTCGCTTCGAGCACGACGACGTGATCGCCGCCGCCCTCCGCATCGCCGCGGCCATCCGCGCTCACCATGGTACCGATCAGCGCGCGCGTGACGTTGGGGACGGGGAAGTCGCTGCGTCCCGCACCGTAGCCGATCCGCTCGAGGATCATCTCGGGCAGCCGGCTCGGCGTCGCGAGCGTCGTCAGGATCGCCGCGGCGGTCGTCGTGACCAGCTCTCCTTCGACGTCGAGTGCGCGCAGCGGGAAGCCGCGCAGCAGCTCGGTCGTGGCGGGCGGCGGGTTCGGATAGCGTCCGTGCGCCATCCCGACCAGGCCCGTCCCGGTCGGGAACGGCGAGCAGCGCAGCTCGTCGATCTCCAAGAGGTCGAGCGCGACGCACGTCGCGGCGACGTCGAGGATCGCGTCGATCTGCCCGATCTCGTGGAAGTGGATGGCGTCCGGCGTCGTGCCGTGGACGCGCGCCTCCGCTTCGGCGAGACGGCGGTAGATCGCGCTCGCGCGCTCGCGCTGCCGCGCGGTCAGCGTGCTCGCCTCGACGATCGCCAAAACGTCGGCGAGCCCGCGCCGCCGCCCATGGTGGTGGTCGTGATCGTCGTCGTGATGATGATGGTGCGCAGCGTCGCCGTCTTCGCCCGGCACGACGAGCCCCGCGTACGTCGCCGCGATCCCGCGCTTGACGACACGGCTCGGCTCGAAGCTCCAGCCCTCGGCGACGACCCCGCGCAGCGCGCGCTCCAGCGCGTCGCGGTCGAGCCCGGCGTCGAGGAACGCCGCGAGCAGCATGTCGCCGGCGGCGCCGCCGACCATGTCGACGTAAGCGACTCTCATCTCGCCTCGCCGATGACCTTGTGCGCGAACGCGGCCGCGCCGAAGCCGTTGTCGATGTTGACGACCGCGATCCCCGGCGCGCAGGCGTTGAGCATCCCGAGCAGCGCGGCGAGCCCCTCGAACGCCGCGCCGTAGCCGACGCTCGTCGGAACCGCGATCACCGGGGTGCGCACCAGACCGGCGACGACGCTCGGCAGCGCGCCCTCCATCCCGGCCACGACGATCACCGCGCGCGCGGCCGCGATCGCGTCGATCCGTTCGAACAACCGGTGGATCCCGGCGACGCCGACGTCGGTCGCGCGCACGGTCTCGTGGCCGAACGCGTCGAGCGTGAAGGCGGCTTCCTCGGCGACCGGCAGATCCGACGTGCCGGCGCAGACCACGGCGACCTGCTCGCCGGTACGAGCCAGCCGCCCGCAGCGCAGTGCGCCCGAGAGCGGCTCGAAGGCCGCCTCGGGCAGGGCGGCGACCAGCGGGGCGCGCTGATCGGCCGGGACGCGCGTCGCGAGCGCGAAGCCCGCCCGCTCGTACAAGCCGCGCAGGAGCGCGAGGTTCTGTTCCAGCGTCTTTCCGGCGGCGAACACCACCTCCGGGACGCCTGTGCGGTCGTGCCGCTCGTGATCGAGCCGCGCGACGGCCGAGGTATCCATAAGGCTATGGTACCCGTCCGCCCTGCGCGCTCCCCGTCGGCTTGCTCGCACGACTCGCCGCGGCGACGGCGTTCGCGACCGCAAGTGCCGTGACCGCCAGCAGCAGCCCGCCGATCAGGTCGGTCACGTAGTGCGCGCCCAGCGCGAGCCGCGACCACACGATGCCGCAGCCCCACAGTGCGAGCAGCGGGGCGACGACGCGCCGGACGGACCTCGGCAGATCGCTGCGCCACACGTACCAGGCCCACAAGCCGTACACGAGCAGCGCGAACATCGCGTGGCCGCTCGAGTAGGAGTACGACGACTCGCGGATCAGGTGCCAGTACGGCGGCCGCGGGCGATGGAAGATGTTCTTGAGGAGGTCGCTGACCTGCCAGGTGACGAGGGTCGTGGGGATCGCGAACCACACGCGCGTGCGCCACGCGGGGACGCGTACGGCGAGCACGATCGCGGCGATCCCGAGCGCGAGCAGGACGTACCACCAGCACGACTCGGTGAAGACGAGCGCGAGACGCATCGCGTGCCCGGCGAGCGGGCGCGCAAGCACGTCGATCCCGAACGGCGGCACCTGCGAGACCGCAAGGCCCAGCCCGGTGTAGAGGATCGCCGCGACGAGTGCGATCGCGAGCGGTCGGATCACCCGGGGAACAGATCCGTCTGCGAGACCGGGCGTCCGAAACGCTCCGCGAGCCGTTCGAGATCGGCGGGGCTCTCGATGATGACGTTGCGCGGCTTCGTCCCCTCGTTGGGACCCACGACGCCGAACTCTTCGAGCTGCTTCATCAGGCGCACCGCGCGCGGGTGGCCGATCGAGAAGCGCTGCTGCAGCTGCGCCGTCGAGCCGACGCCGGGCTCGCCCTTGGCGATCTTCGTCTGCATGAGGAACTGCGCGGCCTCGAACCAGAGCGGGTCGGCGCCGTTCTTCTTGCCGTTGCCGTTCTGCTCGTCCGACTCGTCGATCGGCGTGAACTCGAAGTCGAGCACGTTCTCCGGGCGGCCTTGCGCGGCCCAGAACGCGACGAGGCGGTTGACCTCCTCGCCGGTGATCAGCGCGCCCTGCGCGCGCACGGGCTTCGGCTTGTCGATCGGGAGGAAGAGCATGTCGCCGCGCCCGAGCAGCCGTTCCGCGCCGCCCATGTCGAGGATCGTGCGCGAATCGACTTGCGAGCTGACCGCGAACGCGATGCGCGAGGGGATGTTCGCCTTGATGATCCCGGTGATGACGTCGACCGAAGGCCGCTGCGTCGCGACGATCAGGTGGATCCCGGTCGCGCGCGCGAGCTGCGCGAGCCGCATGATCGTCTGCTCGACCTTCGCCGGCGCGACGAGCATCAGGTCGGCCAGCTCGTCGATGATGATGACGACGAACGGCAGCTTCTCGTCGGGGAACTTGGCGTTGTACTCTTCGATCTTGCGGACGCCCGCGCGCGCGAAGCGCTCGTAGCGCTGGTCCATCTCCTTGGTCATCTCGAAGAGCGCGCCGGCCGCGATGCGCGCGTCGGTGATGACCTCCTTGATGAGGTGCGGGATCCCGTTGTAGACCGTCAGCTCCACGCGCTTGGGGTCGATCATCAGGAGCTGCACCTGATCGGGCGTCGCGCTGACGAGCAGCGAGGCGATGATGCAGTTCAAGCAGACCGACTTGCCCGCGCCGGTCGCGCCGGCGACGAGCAGATGCGGCATCTTGCCCAGGTCGCCGAAGACCGGCTTGCCGGTGATGTCCTTACCGAGCGCCATGTTCAGCGGCGGCACGGTCCCGCGATTGGGGAAGTACTCGAGGATCTCGCGGATCGCGACCACGGAGACCGTCGCGTTCGGCACCTCGATCCCGACGACCGACTTGCCGGGGACCGGCGCCTCGATGCGCACCGAGGCGGCGGCGAGCGCGAGCGCGATGTCGTCGGCGAGCGAGGAGATGCGCGAGATCTTCACGCCGCGCTCGGGCTTGAGCTCGTAGCGCGTGATCGAGGGCCCGCGCTCGATGTGGATGACCTTCGCGCCGACGCCGAACGAGGCGAGCGTGTCCTCGAGGACGTGCGCGCGGTTGGCGTCGTCGACCTTCTGCGCTTGCGGCGGGTCGAAGAGGCTCAGATCGGGGAGGCGGTAGACGATCTTCGGCGGCGCCGGCTCGTACTCGCCGCTGATCGTCGCCTCGTCGTCGTCCTCGTCCACGTCCGCGGCGAGCCGCTGCGCGGCGAGCGTCGCGAGCGCGGTCGAAGGCGCGTGGTCGGCGACGCCGGACTCGACGTCGTCGAGCTCGTCCTCGTCCGGCTCCTCGGCGATCTCCTCGTCGTCCTCGTCGCCGTCGTACTCCTCGTCTTCGTCCTCGTACTCTTCGTCGTCGCCGTCCTCGTCGTCGTACTCGTCCTCGACGTCGTCCAGCTCGTCGTCCTCGAGGTCCTCATCGTCCTCGACCTCCTCGTCCAGCGCTTCGTCGTAGACGCGCGGCTCGACGACGGTGTGGGTCGGCGGCGGGATCTCCGGTGCGGCGACGGCCGCCGCCGCGGCGGGAGCCGCGGGAGCGGCGGCGCGGCTCGGCAGCAGCGCCGGGAGATGGAACGCTTCACGGAGCGTGCGCGGTCCTTCGGGTGCCTTGACGGCCTTGGCCGCGCCTTTGCGGCCCTTCGGCGCCGGCGCGGGACGGAGCGCCGCGAACGCCGCGATCGCCCAGCCGATGACCTTCTTCAACGACACGCCGGTGATCGCGGTCGTCACCGCAAGAAAGCCGACGACCAGCAGAATCCACACGCCCGCATCGCCGAGCAGCGCGCGTAGCGCGCCGTAGAGCGCGTGCCCGAGCCGGCCGCCGTCGTGGCCGGACGCGGCGATCCCGACGTCGACCAAGACGAAGTACGCGCAGGCGGCGCCGCCGAGCGTCGCGATCATCCGCGGGACGTTGATTTCGAGAAAGACGATCGCTCCGACGAGCGCGATCAGCAGGACGAAGAGCCCCGCCGCGGCGCCGAACGCGAAGTGGAGCGCGAACGCCGTCGCGCTGCCGACGACGCCGACTCGTCCCGGCGGCGCGACCAGCGCGACCCCGAGGAGCAGCGCGAACCCGAGCGCAACGACACCGGCGATCTCGAGGTTCCAGCGCGTCGAAGCGCTGGTCTTGCGTCGGACGCGAGCCATCGGGACCAGAGGTTCCACGCCCGCGATAGGTCGCCCCTGGGACCGGCCGACGAGTGATGCCGGCCGGTCGGACGGTCGTCCGCTGTTAGCCCTTCTGTTCGGCCAGCGCAGCGGCGACCGCGGCGCCGCGGATCAGTGTCGCCTCGGTCGTGTATTGCGAAGGCGTGGCCTGATTCCCGAACGGCGAACGGACAGCCTGGACGTTCTCGAACCCGTTCGAGTGGACCGTCTGGAACGAGTACCCGTCGGTGGCGCTCGTGATCGGTCGAATCGCCGTGCTCAGCCGAGCCGCGAAGACGGCGTCTCGGTGCGCGTCCGCTCCCGCTTCCCGGCGCGATGCCAGGAGGGTCGCAGCTGCTGTAGCCAGGACGGCGCGGTTGAACACCTCGACGTGGGTTTTCGCGAAGTTGGAACGCGCGCAGGCCGCGTAGGCGAGGGCCGCCGTGTGCAGGTCGTCGGCGCTGGGCGTCGCGATGAGCGAGAGCGTGCGTTCCGCGCTCGCGGCGTTTGCGCACATGCTCGGGATCTCGCGCGGCAGGGCGTCGTTGAGAAGCTGCCCGTCGCTGATGCTCGGTCCGGCGGCGCTGCCGGCCAGCGGAACGGCGTCGGCGGTCAGCGGGACGGCGAGCGCGGCGGTCAGGAACGCCGCGCAGAAGAGGCCGCGATCGGCTCGTCTCATGGGGCAGTCTAGCACCCGAATCCTGGGAATACGCTCGGGCGGACTCCCGCACGCGCGAAGCGAACGCCGCCGCTCGTGCCCAAGCCCACCATCGTCGTCCTCGAGGGCGACCAGACCGGACAAGAGCTGCTGGTCGAGGCGTTGCGCGTCGCGGCCCCCGACGTCGTCGGGTTCGACATCGACTTCGAGCGGTACGACCTTTCGCTCGAGAAGCGTCGGGAGACGAAGAACGCGATCGTCGATCAAGCCGCCGAGGCGATGAAGCGGACCAAGCTCGGGCTGAAGGCCGCGACGATCACCCCGGAGACGAAGGGCGACGTCGGTTCGCCCAACGCGATTCTTCGCAAGGCGATCGACGGCAAGGTGATCGTGCGGACCGGCCGGCGCATCCCCGGGGTGCGCCCCGTCGCGGGGATCCACGCCCCGATCTCGGTCGTGCGCATGGCCGTCGGCGACGCGTACGGCGCGAAGGAGTGGCGCGAGGAGGTCGGCGGCGACGAGATCGCCTATCGCACCGAGCGCATCGAGCGCTCGACGTGCCGCGTCGTCGCGGAGTACGCGTTCTTTCATGCGCGCCGCACGGGCGCGAAGGTCTTCGGCGGCCCGAAGTACACCGTCAGCCCGGTGTACGAGGGGATGCTCAAGGAGGAGATGGACGCCGCCGCGCAGCGGTATCCCGACGTCGCGTACGAGCCGCAGCTTATCGACGCGACGTACGCGTTGCTGATCTCGACGGCCGGCGATCCGCTGGTCATCCCCTCGCTCAATCGCGACGGCGACTGCCTCTCGGATCTGGTGATGCAGCTGTTCGGCTCGATCGCCGGCGCGGAGTCGACGTTGATGTCGTTCACGGCGGACGGCAAGCCCGACGTCGTGATGACGGAGGCGCCGCACGGCACCGCGCCGCGTCTCTTCGGCAAGAACGTCGCGAACCCGATGGCGATGATTCTGGCGCTTGCCGCGCTCTTCACCTTCATCGACGACCGGCGCGCGACGAACGCCTCGCGCGCGATCTACGAGGCGACGCTCGAAGCGGTTCGCGAGGGAACCGCGACGAGCGATCTGGGCGGCCACGCGTCGACGAGCGACTTCACCGACGCCGTCATCGCCAAGGTCAAGACGAAGTTGGACGTTTGGGCGACCCTGTAGTTACGCATCTATCCGTAGGAGGTTGGCGACGCTTCGCACAAGTCGCCCGCCCATGTCGTTCTCCTCTCGCGCGGCCGCGGTAGCAGCCGCGCTCGCTCTCTTCGTGCCGGGGGCCGGGCTTGCCGATGCGCAGTCCGGGCCGCCGCCGCTCGCGGTCCACGTCGACGCGTCGCGCGCCGTGCAAGGGCTGATCAGCGTGCACGAAACGATCCCGGTCTCGTCCGGTCCGCTCACGCTGATCTATCCGAAGTGGATCCCCGGCGAACACTCGCCCAGCGGGGCGATCGCCAACGTCGCGGGCATCCACGTCAGCGCCGCCGGCCAGACGATCGCGTGGACGCGCGATCCGGTCGATCTGTTCTCGTTCCATGTCGACGTGCCGGCCGGGGTCAGCTCGCTCGACGTCGATTTCGTCTATCTCGGTGCGAACGGCGGCAACTACAGCACCGCCCGTCTCTCGACGCCGAACCTGCTCTCGCTGACGTGGAACAAGGTCATCCTCACCCCGAAGGTCGAGGACTATCATACGCAGCAGATCGCGGCGTCGCTGACGCTCCCGGGCGCGAACTGGCAGTATGCGACCGCGCTCGACACCGTCTCGCATCAGGGCGCGGAGGTGACCTTCAAGCCGGTCTCGCAGGCGCATCTCGTGGACTCGCCGCTCGACGCCGGGACGAACGCGCGCACCTGGAATCTGGGCACGTTCAACGGCGCGCCGGTGACGCTCGCGGCGTTTGCCGACACGCCTGAAGAGCTCGCCGCGCCGGATGCGACGATCGACAAGTTCCGCAATCTGGTCACCCAGATGCACGCGCTCTATCGCTATCGTCACTTCGATCACTACACGTTCCTCTTGACGCTGAGCGACGTGATGCCGGGCGAGGGCGTCGAGCATCACCAGTCGAGCGACGACGGCACCGACGGCAAGTTCCTGACCGAGCATGCCGCGCTCGTCGGCGACGCCGACCTGCTCGCGCACGAGTGGAACCACTCCTGGGACGGCAAGTACCGCCGCCCATACGATCTGGCGACGAAGAACCTGCAGGACCCGATGGGCGACACGCTGCTCTGGGTCTACGAGGGGATGACGCAGTTCTACGGCAACCTACAAGCCGAACGCAGCGGGCTGCGCACCAAGGAAGAGTGGCTCGACAGCCTCGCCGACACGTACGCGGTCTACGATACGCAGCGCGGTCGCGACTGGCGTCCGCTCGCGGACACCGCAACTGCGGCGTCGGTGCTCTACAGCTCGCCGCGCCAGTGGAGCGACTACCGCCGTGGCGTCGACTACTATTCCGAGGGTGAGCTGATGTGGCTGCAGGCCGACGAGCTGATCAAGAAGCTCTCGGGCAACAAACGCAGCATCGATGACGTCGCGCGCGCGTTCTTCGGCGACGGGAAGGACACCGGAGCGGCGCTCAAGACGTACACCCGCGCCGACGTGATCGCCGCGTTCAACGCGGTGCAGCCGTACGACTGGACGACGTTCTTCCACCAGCACATCGACGTGATCACCCCGCACCCGCCGGACTTCCTGACCGGCAGCGGCTATAAGCTCGTGTACACCGCGACGCCGAGCGCCTTCGACAAGCTCATGGCGGGCCAGCGCCACGGGATCAGCACGCGCTACTCGCTGGGCTTCACCGCCGTCCCGAACGGTACGGTCGTGGACGTCGTCCCGGGCTCGCCGGCGTTCAACGCGAACATCGGCCCCGGCGACAAGATCGTCGCCGTCGACGATCGCGCGCTGACCGGCGGTCAGGAGCAGATCGACGACGCGCTCAAGGCCGCGCAAAACGGCAGCCCGATCCGGCTGCTGCTCGAGACTGGGAACGTGTTCCGCCAGACGACGATCTCATACGCCGGCGGTCCGCGCTACCCGCACCTCCAGCGCGTCGACGGGACCCCCGACGTGCTGAGCGAGATCGCGAAGGCGCTCCCCGCGAACTAGCACGGTTTCGGATATTCGGCGCCGGGGATGCTACCGGCGCCGATCTCTCCGTCCCGCCAGGACGACGGAGGCAGGCGGGCTCTCGTCGTACAGGTACGAGGTGTTACGCCGACTTGCGACCGTCCTGGTCGCCGTCGCGGCGGTCGGTCCGTCCACCGCCGCCGCCGCCCCGCCGGTCCTGCCCGATCTCTTCACCCCGGCGCCGAACATCGCGACGCCGCTTCCGCATATCGGACGAACGCGGACGTCGATCTGCGGTCCGATCGTCGCTCCCTCGCAGGACGCGGTGCAAAGCATCCTCGGGAACGACGCGACCCTGGACGACCTGCTCGTCAAGCTCCCCACGCTGCACATGGACCAGGCGCCGCGCCCGAAGCAGGAGACGCAGCTCGCCGCGCTGCGCAAGACCGCGTCGGACCTGCAGCTGACCGCTCGCGAAGGACTGCGCGATACCGCACGCATGCGCGCCTACGCGGAGACGCTGAACGACTCCGGCAAGCGCTACGTGCTCAACGCGTACGTCGACGCGCTCGAAGACGCGCTGCATACGCAGGATAAAGCAGGCGCCGATCTCGCGCGCGGCTTGGTGATCGCAGAAGCGCGGCGCTCCGCCTATCAGAGCGATCTCGAGATGATCCAGCAGATGCCGGCTCAGGCAGGCACACAAAGCTTGGATGATCCTGGGACGTACAAAGAGCTCACCGACGCGGTCTCCGATCGCTTGGGCGACTATAGAAATCAGACAAAGCAAACGGAAAAGACTATCGCCAAACGTGTGAGCGACGTTGGCTGTTAGCTGCGCGCAGCCTTAAGGTATGCTGAAGGTTTGGCGGGGTACGCTCGCCTATATGGAGGGATAGCACGTCGGGGGACGCCTGGGTCTTGAAAGAGGAGGCAGGCGTCCTTCACGCTGTGCAGTCACACGCTTTCCGAAAGGTGAAGCATGGGATCCCTTTCCTCGTCACGGCGCAGGAGCGTTTCATTGCTCCCGCTGTTCGCCGCGATGTTGATCGCAGTCTCGCTGGTCCTGGGTTCGGCGATGCCGTCCCTCGCGGTCGGCGGCGTCAGCGGCAACATCATCGGCTCCGTCATCGACGCGACGACGAAGAGCCCGCTTACGAACGTCACCGTCACGGCGCAGTCGCCGTCGACGACGCAGACGGCGCACACGGATGCGCACGGGCGCTTCTCGTTCCTCGGTCTTCCGACGGACACGTACAACCTCACGTTCACGGTCACGGACCACCAGACGTTCACGATGCAAGGCGTCACGGTCCAGGGCGACCAGACCGTGAACCTCGACGCGCAGCCGCTGTACCATGCGCTGCAATCGATCGGACGCGTGCGCGGTCGCGCGGCGTCCAGCGTCTTCCAGCCCAAGCAGACCGTCGACTCGATGTCGGTCGGCGGCACGCGGGCCGTCCTCGCAGCCGGTAAAGAGGCTTCGACGAACGGCACGGCGCTCGCGCTGTCGGTTCCGGGCGTGCAGCTCACCGACGCCGGCCGCCTCACGATCCGCGGCGGTATGTCGAACGACGTCGGCTACCAGTTCGACGGCGTCCCCGACACCGATCCGTTCCTGGGCCAGAATTCGGCGGGGAACCGCATCAACGGCCTCGGCTCGCTGCAGGTCGTCGAAGGTGCCGGTGACCCGACGCAGGGCAACATCGGTACCGGTACCGTCAACGTCATCGTGAAGCGCGGGACGCGTCCGCCGTTCGGCTACGTCGACCTCGAAGCCGGCGCGCCGATCCTCAACAATCAAGGCGCCGCCGAGTACGGGATCGCGACCCCCAACGGGTCGTTCTCGAACTACTTCTCGTACGTCGGGCAGCGCTACACCCCCGGCGGCGGCGTCGCGGGCGGCCTCTACAGCGCGAACCAGGCCGAGATCGGCAACGCGTTCAGCGCGATGAACTACTCGAAGATCAACAACAGCGACTTCATCGACAACGCCGTCTTCCGTTTCGGCCGCGACAACAGCCAGTCGCTGCAGCTGCTCGTCCAGAGCCGCATGCTGCAGGACTACGGCAACAGCGGCGGCATCATGGGCGGCTACAACTACTACCCCTACGCCCCGTACTCGTACGGTTACGGCCGCGGGTACGGCACGAGCTGCGGCGGAAGCAGCACGGCGGCGTTCTGCTCGCCGGACGTCGCGCAGCCCGGGTTCAACCCGATCTACGACCCGATGGGCATCGCCACCGGCGACCCGGACCTGACCAACGAGATCGCGTTCTATCAGAACAAGGTCGGTCTGGCGCCGTACGTCCCGGGCGTGGGCAGCAGCAGTTTCAGCGCTCCCGCGCTGCTGAACTACCAGCCCTCGTCGGTCGTGAAGCTGGAGTACACGGCGTCGCTCAACGCGACGACGTTCCTCACGGCCCGCATGTACAACACGACGTTCCTCACCGGCGGCTCGAACTGGTTCAACGGTTCGGTGAACCCGGGGTACTCGGTGACCGGCGGTAACACGAACGGGTATTACCTGGAGCTCGACAAGCAGGCCAGCGACAAGCACAACCTGCAGTTCAGCGCCAACTACCAGCTCGTCCACCCGATCTGGAACGACTACTCGCCGAACGAGATGTGGGGCCTGCTGGCCGGAGGCACCCCGGGTTCGTCGCCCTCGCTGGACGACTTCCTGAACCCGATGAACCCCTCGGCGCCGCTCAGCGCAACCAACCAGTGCCCCGTCGCGAACGGCTGCTATCTGTTCAGCCAGCTCTACCCCAACGGTGATCCGAACGGTCAGGGCATCGGCCGCGTGCCGATCTCCGGCATCAACTACGCCGGCACGATCTTCCACGAGTACGGTGCGTCGATCCGCGATCAGTGGACGCCGAACTCGCGCCTGAAGCTCGACCTCGGCCTGCGCATGGACGGCGGCGACTTCTCGCAGGGCTGCAACCAGTACTCGACCGACCCGTGCGGGAATCCGTCCGACGTCGACCCGAGCTTCATTCGCAGCGGCGTCCTCAAGCCGTCGTTCTGGGAACCGCGCACCGCGTTCTCGTACCAGTTCGACAACAACGAGGCGGTGCGGTTCAGCTTCGGCCGCAGCATCACGTACCCCAACGCGCAGACCTTCGGAACCCCGGCCTACATCTACGGCCTGGGCGCACTCGCCAACGTCGCCCCGGTCGGCAATCTGGCCTCCGATCCGTCGACGTGGAGCTGCGGCAGCGGCTACAACCCGACCCATGCGGTTTCGGGCGGTGCCAACGTCGTGACGGCGGCCAACGGCGGCGCGCTCTTCCAGTGCCAGAGCTACGCCTCGCAGCTGCACTGGATGTACGACCAGAACTACGACGCTCCGGACGTCGGGAACAACACCCCGGAGACCGACAACAACTACGACGTCAGCTACTCGCGCGCGTTCAGCAATGGCGCGACGGCGCGCGTCACCAGCTACTTCCGTCGCGGCTACGGCGTTGCGGCGTTCAACATGATCAGCCAGGTCCTCGACCCGACGACCGGCGCGCCGGTCAGCCAGGTCTTCGGCATCTCGAACGTCGGCGTCATCAAGACCAGCGGCGTCGAGCTGGCGCTGCAGACCGCCGATCATCCGGTGGGTCTCACCGGGTATCTGTCGGCGACGTACACCAACGCGCTCGATTCGAACCCGCCGCTGATCGCGGGTGAGGACGCGCTCCCGCTCGTGCCGACCTCGTCGCTCGCGCTCGGAGACGTGTACCGTGCCGGTTACGTCTCGCCGTTCACGATCAACCTGGGCGCTCAGTACAAGTTCAAGAACGGCTTCCGCATCAACCCGATCCTGCAGTTCGACGAAGGCTATCCGATCGGCGTCGGTCTGATGACGCCCTCGGGCGCCGCGGTCGGCGGCAGCCTCATCAACGGCAGCTACCAGAACATCCCGACGACCAACCTCGATTCGACCTCGAATCCGGGTGCGGTCGACTACCGCGGCTCCTACGGTGCGTTCACCTCGCCGCAGTACGTCGATCCGGTCTTCGCGGGCAGCTACCAGGACCCGAACATCGCGGCGAATCGCGGTCTTCCGGAGACCTCCGCGGCGGGCGGCTTCCTCTCGCATGCGCGGCTCCAGACGAACCTCGATCTCGAGTGGAAGCACTCGCGCAACACGTTCGGCGTGTACATCGCCAACCTGATCGGATCGCATTACAGCGAGCCGTCACCGAACCCGTTCTGGCAGCCCGTTGCCAACGGCGTCGGCGGCGTCCTCACCGGTCAGCAGGCCTCCGGGAATCCCGTGTACCTCAACGGCATGCCGTATCTCTACGGCCAGCGGAACCTCCCGAGCTACACGTACTCGAACATGCCGATGATCGAGTTGCCGACCAATCCCACGACGTTCCAGTTCTATTACCAGCTCGCGCTCTAGGAGACACATGGACATCCGCATGATCCGCGCCGGCGTTGTTATCGCCGTCGCGGCGCTGGCCGGGTGCAGCTCGGGGGCCACCGCGCCCCCGTCGCCGACCCAGGCCAACATCAATCAAGACGTTCTGCAGTTCGCGGTGGGTACCGCGACGCTGCCGAACGGCGCGACGGGGATGAACGTGCTCGCGACGTTCCGTCAGCCCTCTGGTCTGAGCGCGACGCTGCTCAACGAGCCCGTGCTGACCGGCCCCTTCACGCTTCCCGCCGCCGGAACGTCGGCCACCTCGTACGGTGCGACGATCGCGAGCGGCCCCGGCTCGGCCGAGCTGAACGGTACGGCGCCGGGATGCACCTCGGGCGCGCCGTGCATCGCCGGCTCGCCGCAGGTCGCCCCCGGCAGCCCGTCCGGCGCGATCCTACCGACGACCTTCGGCGAAGGCGGCGGCGTGTTCTCGACCGGCTTCGCGCCGTTCAACTCGAACACGAGCGGATCGTACTACGGCGGCTACACGCCGTTCGCGATTCCGTACTATGCCGCGGGCACTGCGACGATCGTCCCACTCGGCGGTCCGCCGGCGTACGATCCCGAAGGAACGGGTCGCGGCACGCGCGGTCCGAACTTCTCGAGCAAGGTACTCGGCGTCGACGAGGGGATCTCCGTCTT
>DATJHK010000017.1:0-50719 GCA_035493875.1 Candidatus Limnocylindria bacterium | reverse complement strand
GGTCTGCGCCGGTAACCGCCCGGAGCGCACCGCGGCAGCCAGCGCCTCATGGTCGCGTTCGGTTTGATCGGTATAGGCGACCGCGAAGTCGACCATCGCATCCTCGAACGCTGCGCCGTCGTCCATGTAGGCGCTCAAGAGAACGGGATCGGCCGACCGTGCGTGCGCCCGCGCTAGGGCGTGACCGCAGTAGCGCGCCCAGATATCGACGCCCTCGGGGATCGACACCTCAACCATAGGCTTGAGTTTGACATCTTTGAGTTGGCGAACGTAGAAGGTACGCTCTGCCTCGCCCGCTCCCGTCATCCATCCGAGAAACATGTCGCTGGCCGCCTGCATCAACCGTTGTCCGTGAACGATGCGTTCGCCGTTATGCTCGTACGGGCCGGCACCGGCATACGGCTCCAGCACCGATTGACGCGCCTCCTTGAACTGCAAGAAGAGCGGATCCCCGGAGCCCGACAGCAACAGGAGGATGCCGCAGAGCGTGCCGACGCTGCCGACGCCAACGACCTTCGCGGCGATATCGACCAGCGCGTAGCGGTCCAGCAGCGTGCGCACTTCGGGGGCCACGGAATCCTTGTAGCGCCGGAACGACTCTTCGATGATCTTCCGCTTCTCCGCATCTTCCTTGGCGCTGAAATGGTAGATGAGCGGCGGCTGATCGAGGATGCGCGCCTCGCCGGCTGCCTGCACGGCCAGTTTTTCGAACTCGAGTTGGTGCGTAGACGCTATCTGCTTCGTTTTCTTCGACCATTTCTCGCTATGCGAGGACGTTAGATGCTTCGATGTTTTCGACCCAGTCTTCATCTCCGCAACGTCCTCGATGAATTCATCGACGTTGATGTGGCTATACCAAGCTTCGAGAATCGGCATCTCCGCGTATTTCGCCATATGCTTGCGATACGACCGCGCGGCGCGCCAAGCGCAATGCCGTCCCTCTTCCTCGGAAAAGTTGCGGAATCTGCCAATGGCGACGAAACTCGCGACCAGACGCTTCACGTCCCACTCCCATGGCCCGGGTGAGGTTTCGTCAAAATCGTTGATGTCGAAGATGATGTTGCGTTCCGGCGTCGCAAAACCGCCGAAGTTGACGGCGTGACAGTCGCCACAGGCCTGCACGTGCACGCCCGTCGCCGGCGTGAGGGACAGATCGGCGGCCATCACGGCAGCTGCTCCGCGCAGGAAGGCGAAGGGACTCGCCACCATCCGGCCATACCGGATCGGCAACAGCTCTTCGATCCGTCCTTTGCTGCTCTCGACGAGCACGTCGATGGGATCGTGGCGGCGTAGAGCGGGCCGCCACTGCGCGTGCGACTCCAGCGGCGTGCGCTCCCGAAGAGCGCGGCCGGCAGTCTGGCGCTCCGCGACCGAGGCCGTTTGGGGCGGAGCCGCGGCAGTCGCGCCGGTTGTCACCATTGCAGGCTTCTCGATGAGATCAGAAATCATGGCTCTCGCAGCCTCCGTTCCAGTCCATTAGAGGCCCCACTTGCGAATCCTTAACGAAGGGAGGTTTCTCAATTGGGAACGTGACCGATCATCTGCTTCCGACTCATGATGCGCTTATGCTAAGCGGTTCTAAGCACGGCCAGCGGGGAGGCACGTGGGAGCTGAGTTGAGGTGGCGCTTCACGTGACGGGCGTGCGGCTGAACCTCGTCGTCACCGGTACTGCGCATCGTCGTCGGAAGCGTCGTCGTGCTGAACGATCACGCGAACGCACGCTAAGAGTCGCCGCGCACCGTGGTGAACGTCGGGCCGGAAGCCGGAGACGTTCACCTACGGAAGGGTCGACATCGAGACCATGCTTCGCCGCAGCGAATTCGTACAAAGCACCGCAGCGCTCATGGCGCTTTCGCTCAGCGGAGCGAGCGCGCGGGATGAGAGCGATCCCGTAGCGGATCCCCCGCCCACGAGCATCGCGCACATCACCGCCCGCGACGGGACGGTGCTGGCGGCAGCCCTCTATCTGCCGTCCGCGTCCGGACGCTTTCCGACGCTGTTCGCGGCCTCGCCGTACCGTTTCGACAACGACACGACGCCCGCCGATCCGATCTTCCTGCAAAACGAGAAGGGCCCCATCGCCTGGTATCTCGAGCAGGGCTATGCGTTCGTGCACATGGACGTGCGCGGTACCGGCCGCTCCGGCGGCGAGTACCGCTATTTCAGCCGCGAGGAGCAAACGGATCTGTACGATGCGATCGAATGGATCGCGCGCCAACCGTGGTCGAACGGCAACGTCGGCGGTATCGGCCAATCGTACTACGCGCGCACGCAATGGATGATGGGGATCCAGAACCCGCCCCATCTCAAGTGCATCGCTCCCTACGACGGCGATGTCGACACGTATCGCTTCTCGGCCTACAACGGCGGTGTCCCCGGCGACTACCCGTCGAGCTGGTACAACACCGGTCCGCGCTACATCAACCGCTATCCCGCGAACGGCCCCTCGCGCCGGCTGGACTGGGACTACGCGGCCGCCGCCGCGGACCATCCGCTCTACGACGACTTCTGGCGCGAGCGCGCGGCGATCGACCGGCTCGATCGCATCACCGTCCCGGTCTACTCGATCGGCGTGTGGGGGAAGATGAGCTTCGCCCTCAACGGAAACCTATGGGGCTACCAGCTGACCCGCGCGCCGAAGAAGCTCCTCGTCGTCGGCGCGGGCGACGTCGCGGGCGCGGTCGCGGAATACACCAGCGTCGCCTTCCACGAGCGGTACATGCTGCCGTTCTACGACCATTTCTTGAAGGGCCGCACGACGAGCTACGTGCGGGAGCCGCCCGTGCGCTACTTCGTGCAAGGCGCCGACGCGTTCGAAGCCTCCGAGACGTGGCCGCCGCGCGGGATCACGCCGCGGTCCTACTATCTCGCGGCGGGTCCGACGGGGAGCGTCGTCTCGCTCAACGACGGCGGGCTCGGCATCACCGAACCGGCGGCAGGCGGCGGCAGCACGTCGTACACGTACCCGAATCCAGGCTGGCAGAGCGGCGTCGTCGGGAACGGTCCGGACGGCGAGCGCGATCCCGTCCGGCGCGTGCTGACGTTCACGACCGCTCCGCTCGAAGCGGATCTGCGCGTCGTCGGGCCGATCGAGCTCGAGCTGTATGCGTCCTCGACGCGGCCCGACGCCGTCTTCGTCGTGAAGCTCTCCGAGCAGCTCGCCGACGCGACGCACACCGAGCGCGGCATACAGAACCCGCGCTCGCACATCGTGAGCAAAGGTTGGCTGCGGGCCGCCCTGCGGCGCATCGATCCGGCGCGAAGCCTCCCGAACGCGCCGTACTACCCCTTCGACCGGGAGGAGCCGCTCGTCCCGGGCCGCGTGGAGCGGTTCGTCATCGCGATGACCCCGACGGCATACGTCTTCCGCAAAGGACACCGCATCCGCCTCGAGATCGTCAACGGCGACTCGCCGGTCACCGACGGCGTCTGGACCCACACCTACGGACCGCGCCTGGTCGGGACGGACACGATCCACCACGACGCGACGCGGCCCTCGCGCTTGATCCTCCCGGTCGCTCCGGCCTGAACGCTACTCGTAGACCGTCGGGCTCAATTTCGGCAAATGCGGGCTCGTCCACACCGTTCCGTCTTGGTACGTCGCACGCAAGGGGACGCATTGCGTGATCGACGTCCCGAGCGGATACACGTTCGGGTGGAGGCCGAAAACGTGCTTGATCTCGGCTCCGTGCGAAAAGGTTCCGACGTCACGGACTTCGGCGACCAAAATCCCCCGTGCGACCAGACCGACTTCGATTTCCCGCAACGCCTTCGGCGTCGTGTTCACGTAGTCGATCGCGAGTGTCGGATTCGTCGTCTGCACGCTGGCGGAAAACGGATATTGATGATAGAGATGACCGTACGGATCGCCCCAATAGTACGGTCGCGCCGGATAGTATCCCGGGCTGAACCCCGAGACGTAGGTGTACCCCGGCTGCGGCTCACACCGGTTCACCCGCACGGGCGCCGACGTGACGACGATCGCGTTGACGGCGCGCGGGACGAGCGCGCTCGTGAAGCAGCAGACAGTCGCACAAAGGCCCGCCATGGCGCGCGATGGATGCATCGGTGACATCTCCTTGTCAGTGAGTGCGTGAGGGTCAGCGCGCGGCGGCGCGTTCGATCGCGCGGCAGACGAAGACGTCGGCCATCGCGGCGCGATACGCGCCCGAGGCGAACGTGTCACTGCGCGCTTCGACGCCGCTCGCCGTACCGGCGCATGCCGCGCGCAGCGCCGCCGCATCGCGCACGTCGACGCCCGCGAGCGCTTGCTCGACGCCTCGCGCGCGGAATGCCGCGTCGCCGATCCCCGTCACCGCGACGCGCGCCGAGCCGATGTTGTCGCCCTCCAGCGTGAGCACGACCGCCGCGCCGACGACGGCGTAGTGTGAGGCGGGATGGTGGTACTTCACGTACGCCGAGTGCGGCGCGGGGTCGAACGCGACGCGCGTCAGCAGCTCCGCCGATCCGAGCGCCGTGTCGAACATCCCACGGAAGAACTCCCCCGCCGGCAGTTCGCGCTGCCCATCCGGACCGGTGAGCGTGAACGTCGCCTCGAGGGCCTGCAGCACGGCCGGATAGTCCGCCGCCGGATCGCCGTGCGCGCACGCGCCGCCGATCGTGCCGCGGTTGCGCACCTGCGGGTCGCCGAGCTGGTTCGCCGCATCCCAAAGCGCCGGCGCGTCCTGCCGCAGCTCCTCGCTCGCCGCGAGGACGGCGTGCGTCGTGAGCGCGCCGATCGTCACGCGCTTCCCGGCGACGGTGATCGCGGCGAGCTGCGGGATCCCCGCGATGTCGATCAGCGTCGCCGGCGCGGCTAGCCGCAGCTTCATCATCGGGATCAGGGAGTGCCCGCCGGCGAGGAGCTTCGCGTCCTCACCGTGCTCGCGCAGCAGGCGGATCGCGTCCTCGACGCTCTCCGCGCGAACGTAGTCGAAGGCTGCGGGGATCATGGCATGTACCCTTCCGCGGCGTGCATCGCGGCCCAGAGCTTCTCGGGCCGCAACGGCATGTCGATGTGCGTGACGCCGAACGGCGCGAGCGCGTCGATCACGGCATTGGCGACCGCCGGCGTCGAGCCGATCGTCCCCGCCTCGCCGACACCCTTGATCCCCAGCGGGTTGACGGTGGTCGGCGTGACGGTGTGGTCGAGCTCGTAGTGCGGCACCTGCTCGGCGTGCGGGACCGCGTAGTCCATCAGCGTCCCGGTCAGCAGCTGGCCGTTCTCGTCGTAGACGACCTGCTCGTAGAGGGCCTGCGCGAGCCCTTGCGCGATCCCGCCGTGTACCTGACCCTCGACGATCAGCGGGTTGATCAGCGGCCCGCAGTCGTCGACGGCGAGATACTTGAGGACCTTCACCTCGCCGGTCTGCGCGTCGACCTCGACGACGCAAACGTGCGTGCCGAACGGGAAGACGAAGTTCGGCGGCTCGAAGCGCCGCGTCGCGTCGAGACCCGGTTCGAGCCCCGGCGGCAGATGATCGCCCATGAAGGCGAGGAACCCCGCCTCGGCGGTCGTCATCGTCTTGGACGGGTCGCCTTTGATTTGGATCTTGCCGTTGCGGTACTCGAGGTCGTGCGGGCTCGCTTCCCACTGGAACGCCGCGATCTTGAGCGCCTTCTGCTGGATCGTCTCGATCGCAAGCTTGAGCGCCGCGCCGCCGACCGCGGTGCCGCGCGAGCCGAACGTCCCGACGCCGTACTGCACCTTGTCGGTGTCGCCGTGCACGACGGTGATCTGGTCGATCGGAACGCCCAACTCGTCGGCGACGATCTGGGCGAACGTCGTCTCCTGCCCTTGGCCGTGCGGCGAGATCCCGGTCAGCACGGTGACGCTGCCGGTCGGCTCGATCCGGATCGTCGCCGAGTCCCAGCCCGCCGCGGGCATCGCGGCCGACGGCCCCATCCCGCAGACCTCGACGTAGGTCGAGAGACCGATCCCCAGATATCGTCCCTGCGCGCGCAGCTCCGCCTGCTTCTTGCGCAATCCGGTGTAGTCGGCGAGCGCGAGCGCCTTCTCCATCGTCGTCGCGTAGTCGCCGGAATCGTACGTCAGACCGGTCGCCGTCGTGTGCGGGAACGCATCGCGCGCGATGAAGTTGCGCCGCCGCACCTCGGCGGGGTCGAGCTGCAGCTTCTGGGCCACCAGATCCATCGCACGCTCGATGAAGAACGTCGCCTCGGGGCGACCGGCGCCGCGGTAGGCGTCGGTCGACATCGTGTTGGTGAAAACGCCGACGACCTCCGCCGCGATGTTCGGGATCATGTAGCAGCCCGGCGCCATGAGCAGCGAGAGCGTCGGGATCACCGGCGTGAGCAGCTGGTGGTACGCGCCCATGTTGGCCGTGATCTTCAGCTTCAGCCCGGTGATCGTGCCGTCACGTTTGACCGCGATCTCGAGATCGTCGATCTGATCGCGCCCGTGGATCATCGCCTGGAAGCACTCCGAGCGCGTCTCCACGTACTTCACGGGACGTTCGAGCTGGATCGCGAGCCAGCTCACCACCGCCTCCTCGGCGTAGACGTTCAGCTTCGCGCCGAACCCGCCGCCGACTTCGGGCGCGATCGCGCGGATGTGGTTCTCCGGCAGGCCCAGCACGACCGAGAGCTGCGTGCGCAAGAGGTGCGGGATCTGCGTCGCCGAGTGCAGCGTGAGCTGGCGGTTCCCGGCGTCCCAGTTCGCCACCATCGAGCGCGGCTCGATCGGAACGGGCGCGACGCGCTGGTTGACGATTCGCTGCGCGATGACGACGTCGGCCTCCTCGAAGGCCTTCCCCGGCTCGCCGGCCGAGAACGGCATCGTGAACGCGACGTTCGTACCCAGATCGGCGTGGACGTACGGCGGCCCGGCCGCGGCCTGCAGCGGGTCGACGACGGCTGCAAGCGGCTCGTACTCCACCGCGACCAGCTCGGCCGCGTCGCGCGCGGCATAGGCAGAGCTCGCGACGACGACGGCGACCGGCTCGCCGACGAAGCGGACCTCGTCGAGCGCGAGGATCCAGTGCGGCGGCGTGCGCAGATCGGTCATCTTGTGCGCGACCGGGAGCGAGGCTTTGAGCCCGTGCACGTGGTGGAGATCCTCGCCGCAGTACGCGGCCAGGACCGCGGGATGCTCCTTCGCGGCGGAGAGGTCGACGCGCGTGAGCTTGGCGTGCCCGTACGGGCTGCGCACGAACGCGGCGTAGACGGTGCCGACCTGCTTGACGTCGTCGACGTACGTCGCGCGACCGGTGATCAGCCGCGGATCCTCGCGGCGGCGGATGCGCGCGCCGACCATCGCCGTGAACGCCATTACGTCGGCACCCCGGTGAGCGTCGGGATGATGATCCCCTCGCCGCTCGGCGGCGGTTCCTCGAGCGGCGGCGTCAACGGTTCCAGCTCGTTCACGCCGTGGCGCGGCTCGCCCGCGCGCATCGCCTTCGCCGCCGCGCGCACCGCCTTGACGATGTTCTCGTAGCCGGTGCAGCGGCAAAGGTTCCCCTCGAGCCCGGCGCGGATCTCCTCGTCGCTCGGGTCGGGATTGCGCTGCAACAGATCGACGGCGCTCACGATCATCCCGGTCGTGCAGTACCCGCACTGCAAACCGTGCGCCGTCCAGAACGCCTCCTGCATCGGGTGCAGCGCGTCGGCGTTGCCGATCCCCTCGATCGTCGTCACCTCGCGACCGCTCGCCTGCACGGCGAAGAGCGTGCAGCTCTTGACCGAGACGCCGTCGAGCAGCACCGTGCACGCCCCGCAGCTCGACGTGTCGCACCCGACGTGCGTGCCGGTCAGCCCGAGCTCCTCGCGCAGCGCGTGCACGAGCAGAACGCGGGGCTCGAGGTCGAGGGACGCGCGTTTTCCGTTCACCGTAAGGTCGATCCGCATGCGATGCGTCTCCCTGCATGAAAACGGGGGCGGCGGAGCCACCATGCTCGCGAGCAACATCCTTGCGCGAATGTCACGCCCCAGGGAGAATCCGTTTCCAGGCCTCGCACGGGCACCCTGCGAACCGCTCCCACATGGCGCAGCGACACCCCGAAAGCGGGCGACCCGCCGCCGCTTCTTCCGGCGGGGGCGCGACGATCCGAGCTCCGCACGGGTTGGGGACACCGTGATAGACGTCTTGGACACGATCGAGCGCTGGCGCGCCGAAGGGCAGCGCGTCGCCGTCGCGACCGTCGTCGGCGTGGAGAACTCCGCGCCGCGCGATCCCGGCGCAACCCTCGCCGTCAACGAACGCGGCGATGTCGCCGGTTCGGTGAGCGGCGGCTGCGTCGAGTCGGCGGTCTACGAAGAGGCGCAGGACGCGATCGCCAGCGGCCGTCCGCGCTTGGTGACCTACGGGATCAGCGACGCCGACGCGATCTCGGTCGGCTTGACCTGCGGCGGCACGATCCACGTCTTCGTCGAGCGGCTCGACTGGTGATCTTCGAACGGCTCTCCGCGGCTCTGCGCAACGACACGCCGGTCGCGCTCGTCACCCGCCTCGACGGCGCGCACGCCGGTGCGAAGCTGCTCGTCTTTGCCGACGAGACGATCGGCGATCTCGGAACCTCGGGGCTCAACGTCGCCGCCGCCGGCGAGGCGCGCGCGCTGCTCGCGGTCGGCGAGAACGCGCTGCGCTCGTTCGGCGAGGACGGCGAGCCGGTCGGGGTCGAGGTCCGCCTCTTCATCGCGGCATACGCGCCCAAGCCCGTCATGTACGTCTTCGGCGCGATCGACTTCTCGCGCGCGATGGCGCGGATCGGGAAGTACCTCGGCTACCGTGTGACCGTGATCGACGCGCGGCCGGTCTTCGCGACGAAGGCGCGCATCCCCGACGCCGACGAGATCGTCGTCTCCTGGCCCGACGAGTTCCTCGAACGCGCCCCGGTCGACAGTCGCACAGCGCTGATCATCCTCACCCACGACGTGAAGTTCGACATCCCGCTCCTGCAGGTCGCGCTGCGCACGAACGCCGGCTACATCGGTGCGATGGGAAGCCGCCGCACGCACGCCAACCGCGTCGAGGCCCTGCGCGCCGCCGGCGTCGGCGAGAGCGACCTCGCGCGCATCAGCGCGCCGATCGGCCTTGATCTGGGCGCGCGCACCCCCGAGGAGACGGCGATCTCGATCGCCGCCGAGATCGTCGCGCTGCGTGAAGGCCGCCGCGGCGGGCGTCTGAGCGAAGGGACGCTCCCGGTGCACGTCGAGCGCCCCACGGTGTCGATCTCGTGACGATCGACGACGCCTTCGACGTAGACGCGCCGCTCGAGCGCGTCTGGGCCGTCCTCAAGGACGTCCCGCGCGTCGCGACCTGCATCCCCAACGCCGAGATCACCGAGGTCGTCGACGAGAAGACCTATCGCGCCAAGGTCGCCGTGAAGGTCGGTCCGGTCGCGGTGAGCTATCGCGCGACGATCGTGGTCGAGTCGCTCGACGACGCCACGCACACGGCGACGTTGCAGGTGCAGGGCGACGAGACGCGCGGCCGAGGCGGCGTGAAGGCCGCCGTCGTCTCCCGCGCGAGCGCGCGCGACGGGAAAACGCACGTCGACCTTCACACCGAAGCGCAGATCAGCGGGATCGTCGCGACGGTCGGCGGCCGCCTGATCGAGGGCGTCGCGAAACGCACGGTCGCCGAGTTCGCGACGAACCTCGCCAAACTCGTCTAGCCTCCCTCGCCCTCGAACAGCTTGAGGGCAAGGGTGCCGTGCGTCACCGCCGCGCCCGCGCGCAGCGCGGCGGCGATGAACGCCGTCTCGGCGACCTCCTCGCGCGTCGCGCCGGCCTTCTTCGCGTTCGCCGTGTGCACGTCCAGACAGTAGGGGCACTGCGTGGTGAGCGCGACGCCGAGCGCGATCAGCTCACGGTACTTCTGCGGGATCGCGCCGTCGGTACGCCCGACGATCTTGTCGAGCGCGACGAATCCGTCGAACTCGGTCGGAGCGAGTTGCTTGAGATCACGCAGGCCGCCGAGATCCGCGTGCTCGGTGTACGACATGGCGGTGGACCTTTCCGAAGCGAATGAGGGTTTGACCCCACAGGTCCGCGCCGCGCGCCGTTCCGCCTGCCGAGCGACCGAAGGCTTCCGTTAGGTACGCACGACCAGCACGGGGGCCGGGCTGCGCCGCACGACGTGCTCGGCGACGCTGCCCAGCGCGAGGCGCCGCAGCCCGCTGCGCCCGTGGCTCCCGATCACGATCAGGTCCGCGGCGAGTCGCGCCGCCTCGGCGACGAGCACGGCGACGGGCTCGCCTTCGAGCACCTCGGTCGACGGCGGCGGTTCGAGCGCGGTGCGGCGGCTCGCCTCGTCGACGATCCCGCGCGCCTGGTCGAGCAGCTCGTCGGCGATCTCCTGCGGATCGTATCCGTACGTCGCCGCCTTGTCGTAGAGGTCGCGCGTGTCGGCGACGTTGCACAGCGTGAGCTTCGCGTGCAGCGTGCGCGCGATCTCCGCCGCCGTCTCCACCGCCGCGTGGGACGGTTCGGAGTCGTCGACCGCGACCAGCACGTTGCGGAAGATCGGCATCCCCGCTCGGGGCGCACCGCTGCGCGCGACGAGCACCGGGATGTGCGAGGAGCGCAGCACCCCTTCCGCGGTGCTGCCGAGAAACGCCCGTGCGACGCCTTCGCGCGCGTGCGTCCCCATCGCGATCAAGTCGCACCCGTGCGCGGCGGCGAGCCGGACGATCCCGGCGACGGGCATCTCGTGGAACAGCGCCGGGATCGCGTCGACCTGCGCGCCGCGGCAGCGCGACTCGGCTTCGTCCAGCACGACGCGCGCTTGGCCGTCGAGCGCCTCGATCATCGGGGTGGGGTCGTAGACGGCGACCGTCGTCGCCGACTGCGTGATGAGCGGCACCTCGTTGACGATGTTCGCCAGCACGATCTTCGCGCCGGCGCGACCGAGCTCGATCGCGTAGCCGAGCGCGACCTGCGCGGGCTCCGAACCGTCGAAGGGGACCAGGATCCGGGTGAACGGCGTCGTCATGACGCTGCTCACCGTAACGCCGACGTTGGAAGGGCCGGTGAACGATCGACTTCGCGCGGCGTTCTCATGCCGGCGCGAGAATCGAGACCATGCCCAGCCTCTCCCTCCGGGACGCCGCGCAGGCCGGGTCCGAGGCGGTCCTCGCGGCGCTGGAGACCAGCCCGGCGGGGCTCACGCAAGCCGAGGCGGCGCGGCGCGCCCAGACGGCCGGAACGAACGACGTCTCGCACGGTACGGTCCGGGTCTTCCCCGTGCTGCGGGCGCAGCTTGCGAACCCGTTCCTGATCCTGCTCGCCACGACCGCGCTCATCTCGCTGGCCCTGGGCGAATCGACGGATGCGATCATCATCCTCGCGATCGTCACGATGAGCGTGGGCCTCGGGTTCTTCAACGAGTACCGCTCGCGGGCGGTCGTCGCGGACCTGCGGCGGCGGCTGCGGCGCAGCGCGATCACGTTGCGCGACGGTCCGCGCGTCGTCGACGCCGCCGCGCTCGTCCCCGGCGACGTCGTCCTGCTGCGCGTCGGCGACGTGGTTCCGGCCGATCTTCGACTCCTCGAGGCGCACGAGCTGGAATGCGACGAGGCGATCCTCACCGGCGAAGCGCTCCCGGCGAGCAAGAGCGCCGAGCCGTGCGAACCGGGCGCTTCGCCGCTGGACCTGCCGTCCTGCGCGTTCCTCGGGACCGTCGTCCGAGCCGGAAGCGGCCGCGGCGTCGTCGTGCAGACGGGGACGCGCACGGAGCTCGGGCGCATCGCCAAGCGCGTCGGGGCCGGTCTGCCCGAGACGGCGTTCCAGCGCGGCTTGCGGGGCGTCACCGGCTTGCTCGTGCGGATCACGGTCCTGGTCTCGACGATCGTGCTCATCGTGAACGTGGCGCTGCGCCACAACGCCGTCGAGTCGGTGCTCTTCGCGTTGACGATCGCCGTCAGCCTCACGCCGCAGCTCCTCCCGGCGATCGTCACGATCAGCTTGGCGACCGGCGCGCGGCGCATGGCGCGCCGGCAGGTCCTGGTCAAACGGCTCGTCGCGATCGAGGACTTGGGGAACCTCGAGGTCCTCTTCACCGACAAGACGGGGACGCTGACCCAAGGACGGCTCGCGTTCGCCGGCGCGCTCGACGCGACGGGCGCCTCCTCGGCGGAGGCGCTGCGGTTGGGCCTGCTCTGCGCGGCCTCGCCCGGCGCCGCGGTCGAGGCGCTCGGCCTCACCGACGCGCTGGACGCCGCGCTCCGGCGCTCGCCCGATGCCGCGTTGATCGATCTCGCCGCCGTGCGCCGGATCGACGAGGTGCCCTTCGACCACGAACGGCGCCGGATCTCGGTGCTCCTGGACGACCCGCGGCAGGGCCGCATCCTGATCACCAAAGGCGCGCCGGAATCGGTGCTGGACCGCTGTGCGGCGGTCCCGCCGGGGGTCGACGACTTGCTGCGCGCGCGCTTCGCCGCCGGCTACCGCGTCATCGCCGTCGCAACGCGCCCCGCGGCGGGTTCGGAGCGCCTCGACCCGCAGCTGGAGCGCGAGCTGCGGTTCGCGGGCCTCCTGGTCTTCACCGACCCCGTCAAGACCGACGCCGCGGCATCGATCGACCGGCTCGTCGCGCTCGGCGTGCGGGTGAAGATCGTCACCGGCGACAACGACCTGGTCGCCGTGCGCGTATGCCGCGAGCTGGGGATCGCCGTCGAAGGCGTCCTCGTCGGAACGCAGCTCGACGCGATGAGCGACGCCCAGGCGCAGGCGGCGCTCCCGGGGACAACCGTCTTCGCGCGCGTCTCCCCCGACCAGAAGGCGCGCCTGATCCGTCTCCAGCGCGCCGGCGGCGTCGACGTCGGCTTCCTCGGCGACGGGGTGAACGACGCGGTCGCGCTGCACGATGCCGACGTCGGGATCTCGGTCGAATCGGCGGCCGACGTCGCGCGCGACGCCGCCGACGTCGTGCTCGTGACGAAGGATCTGGGGATCCTCGCCGACGGGATCATCGAAGGCCGCACGATCTTCGCTAACACCGTCAAGTACGTGCTGATGGCGACCTCGTCGAACTTCGGCAACATGCTGAGCACGGCGGGCGCGTCCCTCGTGCTCCCGTTCCTCCCGCTGCTCCCCTCGCAAGTCTTGCTGAACAATCTCCTCTACGACGTCAGCGAGATGACGATTCCGACCGACACGGTCGATGCCGAGCAGCTGCGCCGCCCCGCGCACTGGGACACCGCGCTGATCGGACGCTTCATGGTGCTGTTCGGCCCGATCAGCGCGGTGGGCGACGTGGCGACGTTCTTCGCGCTGCTGTTGCTGCTGCACGCCGACCCGGCCACGTTTCGCGCAGGGTACTTCGCCGAATCGTTCGTGACGCAGACGCTGATCGTCTTCGCGATCCGCACGCGGCGCGTCCCGTTTCTGCGCAGCCGTCCGAGCCGCGCGCTGGCCGCGACGACCCTCGCGGTGACCGTGCTCGGGGTCGGCCTGCCGTTCTCGCCGCTCGCGCCGCTGTTCGGCTTCGCTCGCCTGCCTTGGAGCTTCGTCCCCATCCTCACGACGCTACTGATCTGCTACGTCCTGGTCGTCGAGCTCGCGAAGACCGCCTTCTTCCGGCGGCTCGGCATTCGCCGTTCCGTGAACGCTCCGCGCGCCGAATATTCGCAGGTTCGTAACATCCTCGGGCGATGATCCCCGCGATGGATTCCCTCGCTCGCCTCCTCATCGCCGTCGACGGATCGCCGCAGGCGAACGCCGCGGTTTCGCTCGCCCTGCGCTTCGCCGCGGCACCGCGCGGCACGGCGCTGCGCTTCGTGCACGTCGTCGACGGCGACGTGCTGGTGGCGCAATGCGCGAGCGGAGGGTTGGTCGCCTCGGGGGCCGCCGAGGCGCTCGAGGCCGCACGCGAAGGCGGACGCCGGATCGTCGTGGCGGCCCTTGCGGCGGCACGCGAGGCGGGGATCGAGGCCGACGGCGAGGTTCGTGAAGGGGCTCCGGTCGACGAGCTGCTCGAAGCGGCTCGCGGCTGGAAGGCGACGTGCATCGTAACCGGGACGCACGGGCGCCAAGGTCTGGCGCGAACGCTCCTGGGCAGCCGCACGGAGACGCTCCTGCGGCACGGGACCGTCCCGGTGCTGACGGTCCGCGCGAGCGCGCCCGCGGCCGCCGTCCCCTGCCCGCGCCGGATCGTCTGCGCCGTCGACGAGTCGGCTCCGGCGCGCGCCGCGTTCGAGGCGGCGCGTGGGATCGCACAGGCGCGCGGCGCCGAGCTGATCGTGCTCTCCGTCGCCGCCGCCGGGTCGAGCGCTGCCGCACAAGCGTGTCTGGACCGGTTCTCCGCGTCGGCCGACGGCCTGGCCGTGCGCGCCGAACTGGTGCGGGCCCCGGCGGCCGGGGTCGCGATCCCCGCACATGCGAGCGAGCTCGGCGCCGACCTGATCGTGCTCGGAACGCACGGCCGCGACGGCGTCGCGCGCGCGTTCCTGGGGAGCGTCGCCGAGTCGGTGCTGCGGCGTTCCGCGGTCCCCGTCCTGACGATCGGCGCGGCGGCGAGCGCCGCCGGGACGCGGCACGGCGAAACGACGTCCGCCGAGCTCGCGTCGCGCAGAGCCTAGTGTCCCGTCACTAGCCGAGGTTCCCGGTGTAGGCCTCCAGCGTCGACCACGCCGTCGGGCCGAAGTCCGACTTCATGCTCTTGTAGAAGTCGGTCAGGTGCGCGCGCATCGGTGCGCGGTCGGGCGTGTTGATCGCCATCCCCTGCGAGCGCAGCTTCCCGACCAGGCTGTCGTTGAGCGCCATCACCGACGCGCGCTGGCGCAGGCCGTAGATCGCGGCGTTCTTCGTCACCACCGCCTGGATGTCGGGCGGAAGACCCTTCCACACGTCGGCGCTGGTCAGCAGCCAGTACCCGCTCCACATGTGGCCGGTCATGCTGACGTACTTCTGCACTTCGAAGAACCGCGCGACCTCGATGTTGAGCAGCGGATTCTCCTGCCCGTCGACGACGTGCGTCTGCAGCGCCGTGTACAGCTCGCTGAAGTTGATCGGCGTCGGTGAGGCGCCGAGCGACTTGAACAGATCGAGATACAGCTTGCTCTCGGGCGTGCGGATCTTGAAGTTCGCGAAGTCGGCGAGGGTGTTGATGGGCTTCGTGCTCGAGGTCACGTTGCGCATCCCATTCTCCCAGATCTTCTCGAACGCGTAGAGCCCCTTCGCCGCGATCTCGCCGCGCACGTACGCGCCGAGCTTCCCGTCGAACGCGGCGAACGCGGCCTTCGAGTCCTTGAACGCGAAGCCGACGCCCTGGATCGCCGCGGCCGGGACGACGGACTGCAGAATCCCGCCGTCGAGCGTCATGAAGTGCAGCGCGCCGGAACGCAGCTGCGTGAGCATCGCCGTGTCGCCGCCGAGCTGGTTGTTCGGGAACGTCGTGACGTCGAGGCGGCCGTTGGTCTCTTTCTTGACCGCCGCCCAAAGATCGCGCATCGCGATGCTGAGCGGATGGTCGACGGGCTGATTCGTCCCGGCCTTGTAGGAGAACTCCGCCGCCCGAACCGGCCCGCGCACGAAGCCGATCGTCGCGAACGTGGCAGCGGTGGAAGTGAGAAAGGAACCGCGCGTGAACCTGCCGGCCATATCCCCTCCTATTATATTGAAAGATTCTTTTGCCAGGAGTAGATTACGCCGGCCAGAACCGAATCCTCCGCATGACGACACCTCTGCCAGCGCTCGCGGGTCTGCGCGTCGTCGAGGTCGGCAACTTCATGGCGGTCCCGTTCTGTGGGATGCAGCTCGCCGATCTCGGCGCCGAGGTCCTCAAGGTCGAGAACCCGCGCGGCGGCGACCTCACCCGCGCGGCGGGCCCCTTCATCGACGGCGAAAGCTCGAACTTCGTCCGCCTCAACCGCAACAAGCGCAGCGTCGCGCTCGATCTGAAATCGCCCGACGGGAAGGCCCTCTTCCGCCGCCTGGTCGCGAGCGCCGACGTGGTGATCGAGAACCTCCGGCCCGGGACGATGGACGGCCTGGGCCTGGGCTACGAGGCGCTGCGCGCGGACGACCCGCGGCTGATCTACCTCGCCGCGACCGGCTTCGGCAACGACGGGCCGTACGCGCACCTCGCGGGGCTCGACATCATCGCGCAAGGGATGTCGGGGCTCATGAGCATCACCGGCGAGCCCGACCGACCGCCGGCGAAGGTCGGCGTGCCGATCGCCGATCTGACCTGCGCGCTCTACGCGACGATCGCCGTGCTCGCGGCGCTGCGCGCACGCGACCGCGACGGCCTCGGCCAGTTCATCGACGTCTCGCTACTCGAGTCGGCCGTCTCGTTCGCCGTCTGGGAGGCGGGCCGCTGGTTCGCGACCGGCGAGCTGCCGCGGCCGTCCGGCTCGGCGCATCAGGCTGTCGCGCCGTACCAGGCGTTCCGCACCGCCGACGGGTACCTGACGTTCGGGGCGAACTCGCAGGCGCACTGGCTGCGCGCGTGCGAGGTGCTCGGCCTGGAGGCGCTGGCGAACGACGAGCGCTTCGCCGACAACGACCGCCGGCTCGCGCACCGCGCCGAGCTGGCCGCGGCGATCGAGGCGGTCACGACGACGCGTCCGAGCGCGCACTGGAGCGAGCGCTTCGGGGCGGCGGGGATCCCCTGCGGGCCGATCTGGACGTTCGACCGCGTCTTCAACGACCCACACCTCACCGGCCGCGGCTTCTTCGCCGATGCGCCGCACCCGACGCTCGGCCCCGTGCGTCAGCTCGGCTCGCCGATGCGCCTCTCGCGCACGCCGGCGCGGATGGACCGCGCGGGACCGCAGCTCGGCGCCGACACGGCCGACGTCCTGCGTGAGATCGGCGTCGACGAGGCCGAGATCGCGCGGCTCGCGCGCGACGGCGTGACGGTGCCCGCATGATTCGCGTCGAGCGCGACGCGCGCGGCATCGTCCGGATCATCTTCGATCGCCCGCAGGCCCGCAATGCGATGACGTTCGCGATGTGGGACCGCCTGCGCGAGCTGGCCCGCGAGCTCGACGCCGATCCCGGCGTGCGCGTGATCGTCTTCACCGGCGCGGGGACCGAGGCGTTCGTCGCGGGGACCGACATCTCGGAGTTCCGAGCCTTCACGGGTGCCGACGACGGCGCGGCGTACGAGGCGCGGATCGAGTCGGTGATGGAGGCGCTCGAAGCGATCCGCGTCCCGACGATCGCGGCGATCGCCGGTGCGTGCACCGGCGGCGGCGTGAGCATCGCGGGGCAATGCGATCTGCGGATCGGCGCGCCGAACGTGCGGATCGGCGTCCCGATCGCGCGCACGCTCGGCAACTGCATCTCGATCACCAACGTCGCGCGGCTCGCCGCGATCATCGGCCTCGAGGCGGTGAAGACGCTGATCTTCAGCGGGAAGCTGCTTCGCGCGCAGGACGCGCTGCGCGCCGGATTCCTCACCGAGGTCGTCGAGAGCGACGAAGCGCTCGAGGCGCGCGCGCAGGAGGCGGCGGAGGCGTTGCTCGACCTCGCGCCGCTGACGCTGCGCGCGACCAAGGAGATGGTGCGGCGGCTCCGGGGCTTCGCCGAACCGCCCGACGGGAGCGACCTGATCCGGCTCTGCTACGGCAGCCGCGACTTCCGCGAAGGGCTGACGGCTTTTCTCGACAAGCGACGTCCCGATTGGAGCGGTTCGTGACCCTGTTCGATCTCTTCGACGCGGCGCTCGCCGAGCGTGCCGACGCCCTCGCGGTCAACGACGTGACGTACGCGCAGCTGCATCGCGGCGCGCGGCGCGTCGCGCGCCGCTTGAGCGAGCTGGGCGTGCGCCGGGGCGAGCGCGTCTCGCTCTACTGCGAGAACCGGCTGGGGATGGTCTACGCCTACCTCGCCGTGCTGCGGCTCGGCGCGATCGCGGTCCCGGCGAACGTCCTCTACCGCAGCGCCGACCTGCAGCACGTCGTCGACGACGCGCGCGCCGGCTGGATCGTCGTCGGCGCGACGACCCGCGAGCACGTCGGCGCGCTGCGCTCCGCGCCGGTGACGATCGACGCCGGCGAGATCGAGAGCTGGGCCGCCGACGCGGCGATCGCGCCGCTCGACGCCGGACCGGTGCTGCAGCCGTCCGACGTCGCGACGATCATCTACACGAGCGGCACGACCGGGCGCAGCAAGGGCGCGATGATCACCCACGACAACTTCGCGACGATCGCGATGCAGCTCGTCACGGGCTGGCGCTGGACCGCGCAGGACACACTCGTCGCCGCGCTCCCGCTCTTCCACCTGCACGGCCTGGGCGCGGCGCTGAACGGCACGCTGACCGCGGGCGCGCGGCTGATCCTGCACGAGCGCTTCGACGCCGCGACGATCCTGGCCGATCTGCGCCGGCCGGAGGCGACGATGTTCTTCGGCGTCCCGACGATGTACGTGCGTCTGCTCGAGGCGATCGGCGACGGCCCCGCGCCGCACCTGCGCCTGTGCGTCTCCGGCTCGGCGGCGCTCTCGGCCGACGTGCACCGCGCGTTCGCGGCGCGCTTCGGCGTCGAGATCCTCGAGCGCTACGGTGCGACCGAGTTCGGCTTCGCGCTGACGAACCGTTTCGGCGGCCCGCGCGTCGCGGGGAGCGTCGGCGTCCCCTTCCCGGGGACCGCGGTGCGGATCGCAGCGCTGGACGCCGTCGAACCGCTCCCGCCGGGTGAGGTCGGCGAGCTGCTCGTGAGCGGCCCGAGCGTCTTCGCCGGCTACTGGAATCTTCCGGAAGCGACGGCGGCGGCGTTCGTCCTCGATGAGGCGGGGACGCGCTGGTACCGCAGCGGCGATCTTGCGACGTACGACGTCGAGCACGACGTCTACCGCATCGTCGGGCGGCTCAAGGAGCTCATCATCACCGGCGGCTTCAACGTCTACCCGCGCGAGGTCGAGAACGAGATCGACCGCTATCCGAACGTCGTCGCCAGCGCCGTCGTCGGGATGCGCGACGCGGCGCGCGGCGAGCTGCCTATCGCGTTCGTCGAAGTCGAGGGCGCGTTCGACGGCGAGGCGCTGCTCGCGCACCTGCGCGAGCGGTTGGCGAGCTTCAAGGTGCCGCGCGAGGTGCGCGTCGTCGACGCGCTGCCGCGCAACGCGATGGGGAAGATCGAGAAGGCGCGGCTGCTCGCGACGGTGTCCTGAACGGCGGCTAACGCCCCATCCCGCCGCGCGACGGCGTGCGCGAGCGCTGCTGCTGCTGCTGCTGCTGCTGCGAGTCTCCGGAGGCCTGGCGGTTCGGAATCACGCTGCGGCCGCGCTGCTGCGCGGTTTGCGCGAGCTCGCTCAGCTGGATGCCGTGCTCGTTGGCCGTGACTAAGTGCCGCTGATCTCCCGTCACCTCTTGATACTGGCCGCGTCCCGTGTGCACCGCCAACCCGCCGCCTTGCAGTTCGACGTGGCTGCCCGTGTGGTTGTTGAAGTCCCAGGCGCTCACCGACGTCGGCGTCGGCAGCGGACGTCCCGGATGCTCTGCGTTGTGCCGTTGCACGGCCTCCGTCACGCGCTGCTGCTGCTGCCGCTGCGCCCGTGGGAGCGGCTCCGCCGAGGTTTTCTCGATGCGGACCTCACCCTTGCCGTAGCTCGACGCCCATTCCTCGAAGCCTCGAATCTGCTCCTGGCGCAGCCCGCCGCCGCGCGAGACCGTGAAGGCGGCGACGCTCTTGAACGTGCGCAGGCGCGAGCCGCTCGCTTTCGATTGCGACGACGGCGCCGAGCGCGATTCCGCCTGGGGGGAAGCGACGTTCGCGCTGCTCGCGTCGCGCTCGTCACGCCATCCGGCCGCCCAGCCGGGCGGGGCGGCGCCGGGCACCGGAGGAACCGGCGGTGCCTCACTCGCGACCGCCGCCTCGCGCAGCGTCGCGCGCGAAGCCTTCGGCGTCAGGCGCTGCGTGACGTTCTCGAGACTCTTCGTCGCTTTCACGAACGTCTGACTGTTCATGGCCCGCAACCGCCGTGCGCTTCCGCGCGACGCCTCCGGGCGCGGAGCCGCCTGTTCCGGCTCCCGATCGGGCTCCTCCCACGGAGCGACGTCCGACCGGTTCGGACGACCCGCGGCGGAGGGTGGTCGAGGCACCGTCACCGCGAGGTCGGACTGCTGCAACGCAGCGCGAGACGACTTCGGCTTCAGCCGCTGCATGAATTGTGCAATCCGGTTCTGCTTGGGTCGTTCATCCATGCGTCGTCGTCCTCGTGATCAAAACGGACATCGTACGCGATGTGATCGCGTGCGCGCATGAATTGGTGTCAACGATGCAGCGATGCGACGCACTGTGATCAGCGTATCGAATACCCTGTTCTTGTCATACTGAGCTTGTCGAAGCATGAGCGGCGTGGGAGAGGGTGCGGTAGTGAAGCGGCGTAGTCGAGCGCGAGGACGATGAGCAACCTTCTCTCTCCGAACGTTCCCGACGGTCCGTCGGAAAAACCGTCGAGGGGACCGGTCGCCGAGCCGTACACCGCGCGCTCGGTCGAGCTGTCGCCGGGGTTCGACGTGTGGCGCGCGCTCCCACAACGCGGACGGCGGATGGTCGGCGCATGGTGCTTCCTCGACCACGTTCGCTCGCCGGACCGCACGCTGGACGTCGCACCGCACCCGCACATCGGCTTGCAGACGGTGACGTGGCTGCACCGCGGCGCGATCCTCCACCTCGACAGTCTCGGCAACGAACGCCGCATCGCGCCAGGCGAACTGAACCTCATGACGTCGGGCGCCGCGATCGCGCACGCCGAGATTGCCGTCGATCGGCACGCCGCGCTCGAAGGCTTGCAGCTGTGGGTCGCCCTGCCGGAGAGCGCGCGCAACGGCGCGCCCGCGTTCGAGCACCACGACGATCTCCCGCTTGCGCACTTCGGCACGCTGGAGGCGCGCGTCGTCGCGGGAGAACTCGATGGTCATCGTTCACCGGCGACGATCTTCTCCGAGCTGGTCGGCGCGGAGCTGCGCGCGATCGAAGAAGGTGACGCGACGGTTCCGCTCGACCCGCGTTTCGAGTACGCCGCGCTGCTGCTGGAGGGTGAGGCGCACCTCGAGGGTACGCAGCTGCCCGAGCACACGTTGCTCTATCTGGGCGAAGGGCGCGAACGGCTCTCGCTCGCGGCTGCGCGCGAAAGCCGCATCTTCCTCTTCGGCGGCGTCCCGTTCGGCGAGCCGATCCTGATGTGGTGGAACTTCGTCGCACGCACGCCCGACGAGATCGCGCGCGCTCGGGACGCGTGGGAGCGCGGCCGCTTCGGCGCGGTGCGCGGCTACGAGGGCGACGTGATCCCCGCGCCGCCGCTCCCGGTCCGCTTGCGCGCCACGTAGGCCGCCGCACGGCGGATCACCGTCACGGCGTTCCCGACGATGCAGCCGACCGAGAGCAGTCCGGCGATCCCCGCGCACCATGCGACGACACCGGGGGCGCCGAGCGAGCGCGCCACCGTCCCGGCCACCGCGATCTGACCCGTCGCGAGGGCGCCCCAGCTGAGTGCCGGCGTCAGCAAGGTCCACGGCCGCGTCTCGTCGTCGTCGCCGAGGATGAACGTCGAGACGACGCGCACGCCGAGATGGTGGACGTGCGCGTTCACCATCTGCCCGAGCCAGCCGGCGAGCGCGACGACGATCGCCGCGTGCCCGAGCAACAGGCTCCAACTCGTCGCCACGGTAAGCGCAATCGTGAGCGCGACGGCGAGGGCGAGCCACGTGACCGACGCGGCGACGAACGCGCGCGCGGCTCCATGGGGCGTCGTGGCGCGGCGCAGGATGTCGACCGCGTCGACGACGTACGCGAGCGCGCCCCCCGCGCCGACGATCAGGCCGGCACGAAACCCGGCGAACGACCACGGGGCCGCGAGCGCGGCGACGACCGCGCCCAAGAGAAGTCCGCTATCGGCGATGGCGTGCGCGGCGGGCCAGCGCGACCGCGCGCCCAGGAGCGGGCGAAAGGTCCGCGCCGACACGCCGCTGGTGAGCAGCGTCAGCCATCCGACGATGCCGAGGACCGCGTGCGACGGCCCGAGGGCGAGCAAGGCCCTGCTCTCGCGTGCGTACCCGACCGCGAGCAGCAGGCCGAGGATCGCCGTCACCGCGAGCACGAGCTGCGTGACGGTCAAGCCGCGGGCGATCACGGCAGATCGCGCGTCCGGCGCGGGACGGCTGAGCGTGCGGATCGCGAGCGCGGCGTAGACGACGAGCGCGAGCGAGAGCGCGATCGCGGCGGCGATGACGCCCGCCGCCGTGTCGGACGCGAACGAGATGACGAGCGCCAGTGCGCCGCCGCCGACGACGATCACCAGCGCGCGCGCGGCGTCCTCGCCGCGCCAGTCCAGATCGGTGAAGCCGGGGATCACGTGGAGGAGGACGGCGAGCGCGACGAGCGTGAGCCAACCGAGCGCGACCGCATGGACCCACGCCAGCTCGATCCCGAACGACGGGACGACCGCGTCCCGCAGGACCAGGCACCAGGCGAGCGTTTGAAAGAGGAGCCCGCCCACGAGCGGGAGCGGCGGAATCCAATGGCGGCGCGCGCTCATCACCACCAAGGCTAGCGAACGCCGCAGCTTCTGTCAGGAACGCAGGTCACTATATCGCAATTTTCGAATAAAGCGATGTGCGCCGTCTCTCCGCGGCCGTCACGACGCTGCTCGGCCTGCTGTGCCTGGGCGCCGCGGCCGTCGCGTTCACCACCGGCCCGCTTCCGCTCGGTCACCTCGATGCCGCCGTCCCCCTCTTGCGCCTGGACCTCGGCCTCGATCCGCTCGCGGCGCCGTTCCTCGGCCTCTTGGGCGTGCTCGCGATCGCCGTCGGCCTGGGCGAACGCCGGCAGGAGTACGGCTGGCCGCTTGCGGCGTTCGTCGCGGCGATGGCGTGCGTCCTGACGGCGCGCTCCGTCGCGGCGTTCGTCCTGGCGTGGGAGGCGATGGCGCTGGCCTCGCTGCTGCTGGTCGCGGCGCACGTCGAGCTGCGTACCGTCCGTCGGGCGGCGTTCGCGTACGTCATCGTCAGCCAAGCGGGTGCGCTGACGATCCTCGCCGCGCTGATGCTGCTCGCCGCGCACGCCGGCGATGCATCGTTCGCCGCGCTGGCCCGCGCGGCGCACGACCAGGGCGGCGCCTGGCGCGACGTCGCGATCGCGCTCGCGCTGTTCGGCTTCGGGTCGAAGGCCGGGCTGTTTCCGCTGCACTTCTGGCTTCCGCGCGCGCACCCGGTCGCACCGGCGCCCGCCTCGGCGTTGCTCTCCGGCGCGATGCTCGCGATCGCCCTGTACGGCATCGTGCTGCTGTGCTTCGTCCTCGCGGCGCCGGTCGCGCCGGTGTGGGGCGTCGTGCTCGTCGCGGTCGGCGCCGTGAGCGCGGTCGGCGGAATTCTCTACGCCGCGGTCGACGACGATCTCAAACGCTTGCTGGCGTTCAGCTCGATCGAGCACGTCGGGATCGTCACGATCGGCATCGGCGCCGCGATCCTCTTCACCCGCAGTCAGCCGCCGCTCGCGGCGACGCTGCTCGGCGCGGCGCTCTTCCACGCCGTCAACCACGGGCTGTTCAAGAGCGCGCTGTTCCTGGGCGCCGGACGCATCGCAAAGCGCGAAGGGACGGTCGATCTGAACCAGCTCGGCGGCCTCGCGAGGGGGCTGCCCTGGACGTCGAGCGCGATGCTGGTCGCGATCCTCGGGATCGCCGCGCTCCCGCCGCTCAACGGCTTCGCCTCGGAATGGCTGCTCCTGCGCGGACTCGCCGACGGACTGACCGTCGGCGACGCGACGGCCCGCACGAGCGCGCTCGCCGCCATCGTCGCGCTCGTCCTCGCCGGCGGGCTCGCCCTCGCGTGCTTCGCGAAGGTCTGCGGGATCGCGCTGTTCGGCGCAGCGCGTCACGGCGCCGGCGCGTCGGGCGCGCCGGAACGGTTCGATGCCGGCAGCGGCGCGCTCGCCGGCCTCGCGGCGCTGTGCATCGCGATCGGGGCGTTCCCACAGCTCGTCCTCGCGCCGCTCGCGCAGCTCGGCGCACAGCTCATCGGCGTCGCGCCGCCGGACGTCGCCGCAGCACGCATCCCGGCGGTCGCGCTTCTCCCGCTCGCCGGCGGCGCGCTCGCGCTCGTCCTCGCGCGCGTGCGCGGCGTGCGGTTCGCGCCGACGTGGAGCTGCGGCTCGCTTCCCGGCGCCGCCGCGCAGTACAGCGCGACCGCGTTCTCCAAGCCGTTGCGGCGCATCTTCGCCTTCGTGCTCCTCCCGCAGGTCGAAAAGCGCGTCGACGCCGGTCCCTCGCCCTGGTTTCCGCGCGCGATCCGCTATCGCACGACAACGACGCACGTGCTCGACCGCACGATCCGTTGGATCGGGGCGCGGGTGCTGCTGCTCTCGCGCCTCGGCCGCCGCGTGCAGAGCAGGAGCCTGCGGCTGTACCTCGCCTACGCGGCGATCGTGCTGGTCGTGGTCGTCGCGGTCGCACGATGATCCTCGTGCAGACGCTCCTCCTGGTCGCGCTCGCGCCGCTCCTCCACGGCGCGATGAGGCAGCTGCGCGCGCGACTCGCCGGCCGTCCCGGACCGCCGGCCGTGCAGCCCTACCGCGACCTCGCGCGGCTCTGGACGAAACAGGCCGTCCTTCCCGAACGTGCGAGCTGGCTCGCGCTCTGCGCGCCCGGGGTCGCCCTCGGCGTCGCCTTGACCCTCGCCGCCGCGGTCCCCCTCTTCGCGGCGCCGCCGGGCGCGCTCGACGTCGTCGCGCTCGCGCTCGTCCTGGGTCTGGGGCGGTGGGTCCTCGCCGTCGCCGCGCTCGACATGCGCAGCGGCTTCACCGCGATGGCGGCGAGCCGCGAGATGAGCCTCTCCGCGCTCACCGAGCCCGCGCTGCTGATCGCGCTGCTCGGCGCGCGCGTCGCCGGTGCGCCGCCGCTCATCCCGCACGGGAACGTCTCGATCGCCGCGGCGCTCGCGCTGTTCGCGTTCGTCGTCGTCACGCTGGCCGAGACGGCGCGCGTCCCGATCGACAACCAGGAGACGCACTACGAGCTCACGATGATCCACGAAGGCCAGGTCCTCGAGTACGGCGGCTGGCAGCTCGCGATGCTGCAGCTCGCCGCACAGGTGCGGCAGCTCGCCTTTCTCGCGATCGCGGCGGGGCTGCTCGCGCCGAACCTGCCGATCGCCCTGGCGGGCATCGTCGTGCTGAGCGTGCTGATCACGCTGATCGAAAATGCGTTCGCGCGCTTGCGCCTGTTCGAGATCCCGCAGCTGCTCACGACCGCGATCGTCCTCGCGGTCGCGAGCGTCGGGGTGCGCATCGGATGAGCGTACTCGCGCTCGCGCTCGTCGCCCTCGGCGCGCTGGTCGTCGTCGACACGCGGGCGAAGCGCGTGCTGGCCGCGTACGTCGTGCTCGCCGCGTTCGTCGCGGCGCTGATCGCACGGGACGTGCGCGGCGACGCCGTCGCGCTCGGACTCTTCGCGCTCGCGACGCTGCTCAAGGTGGTCGCGGCGCCGCTGGGCATCTCGTGGTTCCTGCGCCGTAGCCCCGAGGCGGAGGATCTGCGCGCCGCGGTCCCCCTGCCGCTGCGCGTCGTCGTCGTGATGCTGCTCGTCGCCGCCGCGCGCGCCGCGGAGCATCTTCCGCCGCTCGCCGGGCTGCCGCTGCAGAACGTCGTCGCATTCGTCCTGCTCTGCGGGATCGCGCTGCTGCTGCTCCACCGCACGGTCCTCGCCGATCTACTCGGCCTGCTCGTCGTCGGCTCCGCGGTCACGCTCGAAGGCGTCCTTGCCGCGCCCGCGCTCCCCGAGGCGGTCGAGCTGGGCGCGGCGTTCGACGTCCTGGTCACGACGTTCGTCGGCCTGGCGCTGCTGCGCGCGCTGCGCGAACGCGGGCTGCACCTCGACGTCGACGCGCTCCGGAAGCTGCGCGGATGATCGCCGCGATCGCCGCGCTGCCTCTCGTCTTCGCGCTCGTCGCGACCCCGCTGCGCGACCGCCGTGCGCGCCGCGCGCTGCGCATCGTCCTCGCGGCCCTCGCCGCGCTCGCGCCCACGCTTGCCGCGCCGCATCTCGACACGCTCGCGCGCATCTTCGTGACGATCGTCTCGATCCTCGGCTTCCTCGCCACGCTCTCCTCGCTCGATCTGGTCGCGGCGGACGAGAACGGCGGTCCGTTCTGGTCGCGGATCTCCGTCTATTTCGTGCTGTTGGGCGCGTTCTGGAGCGCGATGCTGCTCGTCGTGGTCGCGCAGAGCTTCGCGATGGTGTGGTTCGGGATCTCCGCGACGACGCTCGCGACGGCGTTCCTCGTCGGCTACGCGGGCGACGACGCGGCGATCGAAGCGGCGTGGAAGTACCTGGTGCTCTGCAGCCTGGGCATCGCGGTCGCGCTCGCCGGGGTCGTCCTGCTCGCGAAGGCGGCGATCGACGCGGGGATCCCGCCGGGGCACGCGCTCGCGTGGGAGACGCTCGCGACGCTGCGGGCCCACCCGAGCCCGCTCGTCCACCTCGCGACCGCGCTGATGGCGGTCGGCTTCGCGACCAAAGCCGGGATCGCGCCACTCCACGCATGGCTCCCCGACGCGCATGCGAAAGCGCCCGCGCCGATCAGCGCGCTCCTCTCCGGGGTGCTGGTGTCATGCGCGCTCTACGCCGTGATGCGCACGGTGCAGGCGGCGCAGCCGTGGGGTGACGCCGCGTTTCTCCACGCGCTGCTGACGTGGCTGGGAGCGTTCTCGGTGCTCGTCGCGGGCGTGCTGATGCTCGTGCAGCGCGATCTCAAACGCCTCCTGGCGTACTCGACCGTCGAGCACGCCGGGATCGTCGTCTTCGCGCTCGGCGTCGGGGGCACGCTCGGCGTGAGCGCGGCGCTCCTGCACGTCGTCGCCCACGCGTTCTCGAAGTCCGGCGCGTTCTTCGCCGCGGGCCTCGTCTTGCGCGAGCGCGGGAAGTCGGCCGCGCTCTGGAGCGCCGACCGCGCGGGACGGATGCTGCTCCTCGCGTTCGCCGCACTCGGCGGCCTGCCGCCGTTCGGCCTGTTCTGCAGCGAGCTGCTCGTCGCGGGAGCGGCGCTCGCCGCCGGCGCGTGGCGGCCGCTGCTCGTCGCCGGGATCGGCGTTGCGTTCGCGTTCGCCGCGCTCGCCTACGCGGCGCTGCAAGTCGACGCCGGACGCGAGCGTCACGCGCTCGAACGCCGCGCCGACGCGGGCGAGACGCGGCTCGCGGCGCTTGCCGCCGGCGCGGCGCTGACGCTCGCGACGTTCGCGATCGTGCTGCCCTGGACGCCGCTCGGCGCGACGCTCGCATACGCGGTGCGAGGCTTGGCGCGATGAGTGCGCTCGCGGCGACGCTGCCGCACGCGATCTGCGCCGAGCTCGAGCGCGGCTGGCCGCTCGGCGCGTACGCCGCGCACGACGGACTCCGCTATCTCGTGCTCGGAAGCGACGGCGTGCGCATGGTGCACGTTCCGCGCGGGGACGAGCCATGCCGCGCCGTCTCGGCGCTCGTCCCGGCCTTCGCGTGGGACGAACGCGAGATGGCGGACGAATGGGGCGTCGCGTTCGATGCTTTGCCGGATCCGCGAGCGCTGTGGGCGCGCGGCGGCGCGTTGCCCGACGCGATCGTCGCGAGCGGGCCCGGCGTCACCCGCATCGTCGTCGGCCCCGTGCACGCGGGGATCATCGAGCCCGGCCGCTTCACCTTCAGCTCCGGGGGCGAGACGGTCGTCCATCTCGACGCGCAGCTCGGCTTCTCCCACCGTGGGCTCGAACGCGCCTTCGCCGGCGCCGATCCGCTGACGCTCGCGCCGCGCGTCGCGCGCATCTGCGGCGCGTGCAGCGCGTCCCGCTCGCTGGCGTACGCGATCGCGCTCGAGACGATCGCCGGCGCGCAGATCCCCGACGAGGTCGAGCTCGCGCGCCTGCTGCTCGCCGAACTGGAACGGATCGCGAACCACGTCTTCGACCTCGCGGTCTGCGCCTCGGCGGCCGGCTGGGCTCCCGGCTTCACCACGGGCCTCGGGCTCAAGGAGGCCGCGATGCGTCTCGCCGCGACCGCCTGCGGACACCGGCTCTTCTTCGATGCGATCGTCCCCGGCGGTGTGCGCGCGGAGATCCTCGCCGACCGCACCGCGCTGCGCGTGCAGGTCGACGCGCTCGCCGCGCGCGTCGAGGAGTTCCTGCGCGTGCTCTTCGACAACGCCTCGCTCGTCTCGCGCTGGACGGGGACGGGCGCGCTGAGCTTCGACGAGGTGCGGGCGCTCGGCGTCCTCGGCCCCGCGCATCGCGCGAGCGGCGGGACGATCGACGTGCGCGACGCGCTGCCGTACGGCGCGTACCGTTGGCTGCCGACCGACGTCGCGCTCGAGACCACAGGCGACGTCGGCGCGCGCTGCCGCGTCAAGGCGGCAGAGCTGCGCACGTCGTTCACCTTCGTCCGGCGCGCGCTCGACCAGCTCGGCGCGAGCGCGCTTCCCGCCCCGACGCCGCTCGCGCTGCGATGCGGCACGTCGACGAGCGTCGTCGAGGGCCCGCGCGGCGCCGAGACGATCTCCGTCGCGATCGAAGACGGCGTCGTGACGCGCTTGCACGCGATCGCGGCGTCGTACCGCACGTGGCCCGCGGTCGCGCTCGCGACGATGCGCGGGATCGTCCCTGACTTTCCGCTTGTGAACAAGAGCTTCAACCTCTGCTACGCGTGTGCGGATCGCTGATGGGACGGTTCGCGCGCTCGCTCGGCATCCGGCACCTCGTCTGCGGCAGCTGCAACGGCTGCGAGCAGGAGATGAACGCGCTCTTCGGTCCGGACGTCGACATCACGCAGCACGGCTGGGAGCTGGTCGCCTCCCCGCGCCACGCCGACGTCGTCACCGTGACGGGTCCGATGACCGAGGCGATGCGCGAACCGGCGCGGCGGACGCTCGAAGCGGTCCCGGAACCATCGGTGGTCGTCGCGGTCGGCGACTGCGCGCTCGGGACCGGCGTCTTCGCGGGGAGCCCGGACGTCGGCGCGGGAGCGGGCGTCGAACTGGGTGCCGCGGTCGCCGTCCCGGGCTGTCCGCCGGCGCCGGAGGCGATCGTCGCGGGGCTGCGGCGTGCCGCCGAAGTGCTCGACCGGCGCTAGCCCTGCTGCAGCGCCTCCAGCGTGGTGCGGACGCTGACGAGCTGGTTGTCGAAGATCTCCTTCGCCGAATCGAGCAGCTTCCAGATCGCCGGGTCGCTGACGGCGTAGTGCACGCTCGTGCCGCGGCGCTCGGTGAACACGAAGTTTCGCATCCGCAGGACGGCGAGCTGCTGCGAGAGGGTCGACTGCTCGACGTCGAGCCGTTCGCGCAGCTCGCCGACGCTCGAGGGTCCCTCGCGCAGCGCGTCGAGGATCCGAATCCGCAGCGGATGGGCCAAGACTTTGAAGAACTCCGCCTTGAAGCCGTACTGCATCGATCGTCATATTCGAGAATAGCGATGCGGACGCCCCCGTCCGGACGGGCAGCTCGCAGGAAACGCTCAACCGTGCGAGCGAGCTTCTTCTCGTGCAGCACACGGTCATCGAGGCCGTCTTTGCGAGCTTCGTCCCTCCGGAGGCCGACGCCGCGCGCGGCATCGCGACGATGGTCGCGGAGCTCGACGCGCTTCCGCCGCACCGTCGAGCGCGCCTGAACGCGCTCCTCGCGCTGCTCTGGGCGCTCGGCTTCTCACGCTGGCCGTTACGGGCGCGCGAAACCCTGTTGCGCGCGCTCGCGGACGCGCCCGTCGCACCGCTCCGCAGCGGGTTCCAGGCACTCAAACGCCTCGCGCTCTTCTCCGCCTACGGCACGAGCGACGAGAGCGGGCGCAACTCGCTCTGGCCGGCGATCGGCTATCCCGGGCCGCGCGCCGATCGTCCGGTCGTGATCGCGACGGCGCCCACGCTCGGCGCGGGACGTGGGACGGTGAAGGCGGATGCGGTCGTGATCGGCTCGGGTGCCGGCGGCGGGGTCGCCGCGGCGCTGCTCGCGCGCGCCGGGCTCGCGACCGTCATCCTCGAAGCCGGCCCGGCACCGGAAGCCGCCGCGCAGGCGCAGTCGGAGGCGCGCGCCTTCGCCGAGCTCTACCTCGACGCGGGTTTGACGGCGAGCGACGACCTCGGGGTCGCGATCCTTGCCGGCGGATGCGTCGGCGGCGGGACGACGGTGAACTGGTCGACGGCGCTGCGGCTGCGTTCCGAGGTCGCCGCGCAGTGGGAGCGCGCGAGCGGGATCACCGATCTCGGCGCCGCGCTCCAACCCGCGTACGACGCCGTGGAGCAGCGCCTCGCGCTCGCCCCGGCCGCGCGTCACAATCGCAACAACCAGGTACTGCTCGACGGCTGTGCCGCGCTCGGTTGGGAGGCGCGCGAACAGCTGCGCAACGCCGACTGCAGCGAGGATCGCTGCGGCTATTGCGGCTTCGGCTGCGCGTACGGGACGAAGAGGTCGACCGCGACCACGTACCTGCGCGACGCGATCGCGGCCGGCGCGTCGCTCCGTGCCAACGTCCGCGCGCAGCGCGTGCGCATCGAGGACGGGATCGTCCGCGGCGTCGACGCCGGCGCGCTGCGCATCGACGCCCCGCTCGTCGTCGTCGCGGCCGGCTCGCTGCGCACGCCGGGGCTTCTGGCGCACAGCGGGATCGTCTCCCCGCATCTCGGACGCCATCTGAAGCTGCACCCGACGACGGCGCTCGTCGCCGAGTTCGCGGCGCCGGTCGAGAGCTGGCACGGCGCGATGCAATCGGCGCTCTGCGACCGCTTCAGCGATCTGGACGACGGGTACGGCGCGACGATCGAGGTCGCGCCCGCGCACCCCGGACTCATCGGGCTCGCGCTCCCGTGGCGTTCGCGCGACACGCACGCCGCGGAGATGCGGCGCGCCCGCGCGTGCGCCTCGCTGATCGTGCTGACCCGCGATCGCGGCGAGGGGAGCGTCTCGCTCGACGGTCGCGACGACGTGCGCTACGCGCTCGCCGCCGACGACGGCACACGGATGCTCACCGTGCTCGCGCGCGCGGCCGAGCTGGCCTTCGCCGCCGGTGCGCTGCGCGTCTCGACGCTGCACTCTCGGCCGCTCGAGCTTGCGCGCGCCGACGCGGACCGCGGCGGGCTCGCGGCGTTCGCGCGGGCCGTGCACGCGCGCGGGTTCGCCCCCAACCGCCTCGGCGTCTTCTCGGCGCACCAGATGGGCACCGCGCGCATGCACCGCGATCCGGCGGGCGGTGTCGTCGACGGCGAAGGACGCGTCCACGGGGTCGCGGGGCTGGTCGTCTGCGACGCCTCCGTCTTCCCCCTCGCCTCGGGCGTGAACCCGATGTTCACGATCATGGCGCTCGCGCACCGCGCGACCGGCGCGATCCTCCGCGACCGCGAGGCGCTCGCGCCCGAGTCGTAAGCCTGCGGCCCGAACGGGCGGACAAGCCGAACGGGACGCGGCGTCCGTCGCACGGAACCGAACGATTCGATGGACCCCGTCAAGATCGGCCTGCTCGGCATCGGAACCGTCGGCAGCGGCACGTTCCGCGTGCTGCAACGCAACCACGAAGAGATCACGCGCCGCGCTGGGCGCCGCATCGAGATCGCCTGGGTCGCGGCGCGCGACCGGGAAAAGGCGCGGGCGATCGTCGGACCGGACGTCCCGATCGTCGACGATGCGGTGCGCGCGGTCGCCGATCCCGAGATCGACATCGTCGTCGAGGTGATCGGCGGGACCACCGTCGCCAAGGATACGATCTTCGCCGCGATCGAGCACGGCAAGCATGTCGTGACGGCGAACAAGGCGCTGCTCGCACTCTACGGCAACGAGATCTTCGCGGCGGCGAGCGCGCGCGAGGTGATGGTCGCCTTCGAGGGCGCCGTCTCCGGCTGCATCCCGTCGATCAAGGCGCTGCGCGAGGGGCTCTCCGCGAACCGCATCGAGTGGATCGCCGGAATCATCAACGGGACGAGCAACTTCATCCTCTCCGAGATGCGCGCGAAGGGACTGCCGTTCGCCGACGTGCTCCGCGAGGCGCAGCGGCTCGGCTACGCGGAGGCCGACCCGACGTTCGACGTCGAGGGCGTCGACGCGGCGCACAAGCTGACGCTCCTCTCCGCGATCGGGTTCGGGATCCCGGTGCAGTTCGAACGCGCCTACGTCGAGGGGATCTCGAAGCTCACCGACCGCGACATCGAGTACGCCGAGAAGCTCGGGTTCCGCATCAAGCTGCTCGGGATCACGCGCCGCACGCCGAGCGGGATCGAGCTGCGCGTCCACCCGACGCTGATCCCCGCCGAACGGCTGATCGCGAGCGTCAATGGCGCGATGAACGCGATCCTCGTCAAGGGCGACGCCGCCGGTGTGACGATGTACTACGGCGCGGGCGCCGGTTCCGAGCCGACGGCCTCCGCCGTCCTCGCCGACGTGATCGACGTGACGCGTCTCCTCCGTGCCGAGCCCGAGGAGCGCGTCCCGTATCTCGCCTTCCAGCCTGAGGCGCTGAGCGACACGCACATCCTGCCGATGGCGGACGTCGAGACCTCGTACTACCTGCGCGTGCGCGTAAAGGATCAGGTCGGCGTCCTCGCCGATCTCGCGCGGACCCTCGCCGACTCGGGGATCTCGATCGACGCGATGCTGCAGCAAGGCGCCGGCGATCACGCCAACGAGACCGACATCGTCATCCTCACGCACCGCACCCGCGAGAGCCAGTTCGATCAGGCGATGGCGCGGCTCGTGCAACTCCCGACGGTGCGCCCGGAATACACCCGCATCCGCCGCGAAGACCTGGACTGAATCGCTCCCCTGTCACCCTGAGCTTGTCGAAGGGTCGTGCGCCTCGACAAGCTCGGCGGACGAGACGCTTCGACAAGCTCAGCGTGACGGGGGAGGGGCGCTTCGCCTATTGGTCGGCGTTGCGTGTGCGGTACGTGCTCGCCGAAAGCGCTGCGAAAGCGTCGATTGAACCTGGAGATCGCATCCGACGCAAAGATCTGGAGTCGCGTTCAGCCGGAGAGCCAGGCGTAGCGGATCACGAGCAGCGCGGCGACGGCGTACAGCAGCGGGTCGACCTCCTTACCGCGGCCGCTGAGCAGCTTGATCGCCGCGTAGCTGATGACGCCGAAGCTCACGCCGTTGGCGATCGAGAAGGTCAGCGGCATCGCGACGATCGTCAGGAAGACGGGGATCGAGACGGCGTAGTCGTCCCAGGCGACGGAACGCAGACCGTCGAGCATCAGCGCGCCGACGACGATCAGCGCCGGTGCGGTCGCGGCGGCGGGGATCACGCCCGCGAGCGGCCAGAGGAACGTCGCGAGCAAGAACAGCACCGCGACGGCCGTCGCGGTGAGCCCCGTGCGGCCGCCTTCCTCGATCCCGCTTGCGCTCTCGATGTACGCCGTCGTCGTGCTCGTCCCGAGCAGCGCACCGCACATCGCCGCGAGGCCGTCGCTCGCGAACGTGCGTCGCCCGCGCGGCAGATCGCCGTTCGCATCGAGCACGCCGGCTTTGTTCGCGAGCCCCACGAGCGTCCCGGTCGCATCGAAGAAGTCGACGAAGAAGAACGTGAACACCACGGCGACGATCCCGAGGCCCAGTGTCGCGCGCACGTCGAGCGCACCGACGAGACCCGTGGGCCAGATCGGCGGTGCGACGATCCCGCTGGGAAAACCGGCGAACGGCACGAGCGCGCCGTGCGGACCCGGGTAGAGCGGCGCGCGCGTCACGACCCCGAGCACCGTCGCGGCGAGGATCCCGTAGAGAATCGCGCCCGGGACGCACCGGACCAGCAGCACCGCGGTCACGACCAGGCCGAAGATCGCGATCAGCGCCGGCGCGGAACGGAGCGTGCCGAGGGTCACGAACGTCGCCGGATCGGCGACGATGATGCCCGCGTCCTTCAGCCCGAGAAACGCGAGGAAGAGCCCGATCCCGGCCGTCACCGCGAACTTCAGGTGCGAGGGGATCGCGCGCACGATGGCCTGCCGCACCCCGAGCAGCGAGAGGACGACGAAGAGTGCGCCCGAGACGAACACCGCGCCGAGCGCCGTCTGCCAGGGGACCTTCTGCCCCAGCACGACCGTGTACGCGAAGTACGCGTTGAGCCCCATCCCGGGCGCCTGCGCGAACGGATAGCGCGCGACCAACCCCATCAAGAGGCTCCCGATCGCCGCCGCGAGCGCCGTGACGATCAGCAGCTTGGCGAACGCGTTCGGGACGACGATCGCGTTGCCGAGCACCTGCGGGTTGACGAACAGAACGTACGACATCGTCAAGAACGTCGTCACGCCCGCGCGCAGCTCGCGCGGAAACGTCGAACCGGCCGCGGTGATACCGAAAAATCGGTCGATGCGCGCGCGCGTCGTCATCGCCGCACGTTACGGGTCGGCGAACCTCCACTCCTCGCCGAGGCCGTCCAGCAGCGCCGCCGCATTGCAGCCGCTCGCCATCAGCGCTGCAAAGCCCCGCCGTCCCTCGATCGACGCGGCTCCGCCGGTGAAGCCGTGACGCGCGAGGACCGCCGCTTCGAGCGCGTCGCTCGCCGCCTTCCCGACCGCCGCCGCGCCGGCCGTGGTCCCGCGCGCAAGACGGAGTCCCGTCGCTTGCGTCGCCGCCACGCCGAGCGCCTCACGCGCCTGCGCTTCGTCGAGCGTGAGGACGTGCGCCGCCGCCGCGACGGCGCCGAACACCGCGACGACCGTCTCGGGATCCCAGGCCGGATCGAGCCGCACTGCGCGGCGAAGCCGAACGCCGATCTCACACCCGACGGCGATCGCCGCGACCGTCCGCGCCTCCGCCGCGCCGGCGAGCTCGCCGCCGACGAGCGCCGAGGCCAGAACCGCCGCGACATCGGCGAGCGCCGGATCGGCCGCGAACGCCGCCCCCCGCGCGCGCGCCGCGATCAGCGGGACGCCGGAGGACGCCAGCGCCTCGGCGAGCTCGGCGGCGATCGGCGCGCTCCGCTCGCGCGCCGCGCGCGCCGCGGCGAGAAGCGCGTGCGCACGCGGCGGCACCTCCGCCTGCTGCCGTACGACGAAGGCCGCGAGGATCGCCGAGACGCCGGTCGCCACGTCAGGCATGCGTCGCGTGCTCCGGGAGGGTCCGCTCGAACAGTGTCTGCAGCGGGAGACCGCCGGAGAGCGCGCGCACGCCCTCGGCCAACCGACGCTCCGCTCCGGCGCCGAGCACCGGTTCGACAAGCAGCCGCACCTTGTCCAGCAGCTCCTCGTCGGTCAGCGGGCGTGCGAGGCTTCCGCGCGCGTGCACGACGTGCTCCCGCAGCGCCGTCCCGTCCGCCAGCCGCAGCTCCAGCAGCGCTTCGTCGCGCGCGATCGCCGGATCCGGGAGCAGGGTCGTCTTCGCGCGCACCGCGCGCACGTCGTCCCGGCGCACGCGCTCCGTCTCGTATTGCGCGAGGCCGACGCGCCCATCGCAGAGCGCGGCCGCGACGCCGTGGATCGCGCTGAAGCGCGCCTGGAGACCGTCGGTGGGATCGGGGTTTCCCATCAGCTCCGGGACGAGCGGGTGGACGCGCACGCTCACCGCGGCGATCATCTGCGCGGCCGCGTCCGGCGCGAGCGCGAGTGCCGCGTCGATCGACGGGTGCGCGACGATCCCGCACGGATACGGCTTGTAGGTGTTCGCGGCCAGCTCCCAGCGCGTGCCGATGTCGGCGAGCAGCGGACCGAAGTCGGCGCGCGTCGAGAGCGCGTCCGCGAATCCCCCCGGCGCCTCGAGGATCGCGCTCGGCGCGTCGATCGACGTGCGCGCGAGGAGCGCGGCATCGATCCCGTTCGCGGCCGCCTTCCCGGGATGGAACGCCTTGGTCATCGTCCCGAAGGCCTCGCGATGGCCGAGCGCCATCGTCGACGCGAGGCGGATCGCGTGCGCGAGCCCCGTCTCGTCGTAGCCGAGCAGCAACGCAGCCGCGACCGCCGCGCCGACGACGCCGCACGTCCCGGTGATGTGCCAGCCGCGGTCGTAGTGCTCCGGCGAGATCGCGACGCCCAACCGCAGCTGCGCTTCGCAGCCGAGCGCGAACGCACTCAGCGCGCGCGAACCGCTCGCGGCCGTCGACGGCGCCAGCGCGACGAGCACGGCGAGGACCGCCGCGCCGGGATGGATCACCGTGACGAGGTGCGTGTCGTCGAAGTCGTCGACGTGCGCGGCGAAGCCGCTCGCGAGCGCGGCGAAGTGCGCGTCGGCGCGCTCGGCGCGACCGGGGATCGCCGCGCTCGGCGTCCCGCCGAGCACGCGCGCCGCGGCGAGGATCGCGTCGACGCCCTCGTGCCGCGCCGCCCCGACCGCCAGGCCGAGGACGTTCAGCAGCGAGCGCTCCGCCTCGCGCCGGATCTCGGGCGCGAGCAGCTCCGCCGCGGCGCGCGCCAGTTCGCGCGCGAACGCGGACGCAAGGCCGCTAGGTGCCGAAGTACTGGGCATACTTCGTCTTGATCTCGTCGCTCTGCTTGAGCACGCCGTTCGCGTCCTCGTGGAGAAGGCGAATGCGCGAGATGGGGACGCGGTTCGCGGGCTCCTTCATCCCCACGCGGACCGAACGCAGCCCGCCGAAGTCGATCAGCATCTGCTGCGTCTCCTTGCTGAACAGGAACGCATAGAAGAGCCGCGCCGCGTTGGGATGCGGTGCGTCCTTCATCACGGCCGCGGGGGAGTTCTCGAAGGGAGTCCCCTCCGGCGGATAGACGAGGCCCAGCGGGCTGCCCTGCTGCTGCATCTGGAACACGACGTACTCGTTCCCCCCTGCCATCACCGGCTGCTCGCCGCGGCTGAGCACCTTCGGCGGTTCCGTCGAGGACTGCACCTGCATCACGCTCTGTCCGGCCAACTTCTGCAAGTAGCTCCAGCCGAAGGCTTGGATGAGCTGATAGTCCGCGGTCATCTCGCTCCCGCTGTAGGCCGGATGCGCCTTGACGATCTTCCCCTTCCACTGCGGCTGCAGCAGCGCGGCCCACGTCTTGGGCGCGTCGGCGGGCTTCACGAGCGAGGCGTTGTAGGCGATCGGCGAGAGCGTTGCGCGCCAGGTCGCGAAGTCGTTGTCGCGATCGCGATACGCGGGCGGCCAGTAACGCGCGATCTCCTCGAGCGGCACGCTCGCGAGCCAGCCGTTCTTCTTCCACACCAGGAAGTTCGCCGCGTCCGAGGAGTTGACGACGTCGACGGCGTGGATGTTGCTGCCGTACTCCTGGCCGACGCGCTGGAAGACGCGCTCGCTCCCGGTCCGTTCGACCTGCACCTTGATCCCGTACTTGGTCTCGAAGTCGCGCGCGACGCGCTGCGCCACGCTCACGTCGACCGCGGTGTAGAACACGACGGTCCCCTCGGCCTTCGCCTTGGCGACGTCCGGGGTGACGAACGCGGCGCTCTGAGCGTCGCGCGGCGTCAGCGTGAGCACGAGCGACGCCGCAAGCGCGGTATGCGCGATGCGAGTCAGGCGGGAGTCCATCTCATCGACCTCCAGCGGCCCCGTTCTCGAGGGCACGGCAGCGTTCGGGCGGGAAATACAGCCAGACGTGCTCGCCCTGCGGCACGTCGACCGACATCGGGGTCGTCACGCGCACCTGCGCGCCGCCGGTCTCGACGACGTAGTCCCGCGCGCCGCCGAGGAAGACGCGCCGCACGACGGTCCCCTCCGCGACGTTCTGCGCCTGCGCGGGCGGCGCGCTGGAGAGCGCGACGTCCTCGAGGCGGATCGCGATGGGCCCGTCGCGGCCGACGAGCTTTCCGGGGATCACGTTCGTGCCGCCGACGAAACGCGCGACGAACTCCGAACGCGGGCGCAGCGCGATCTCCTCCGGCGTGCCGGCCTGTTCGATTCGACCGGCGTTGAGCACGAGGATCAGGTCGGCGGTCGCCATCGCCTCGCTCTGGTCGTGCGTGACGTAGACGGTCGTGTAGCGGAATTCGTCGTGCAGCCGCCGGATCTCGAAGCGCATCTCCTCGCGCAGGTTGGCATCGAGGTTCGAGAGCGGCTCGTCGAGCAGGAGCGTCTGCGGCTCGACGACGAGCGCGCGCGCCAGCGCGACGCGTTGCTGCTGGCCGCCGGAAAGCTCGCTCGGGTAGCGCTTGCGCAGCGCCCCAAGCTTCGTTGCGGCGCAGATCACGGCGACGCGGCGCTCGATCTCGGCGCGCGCAAGCTTGCGCAGGCGCAGCCCGTAGCCGATGTTCTCCTCGACCGTCAGGTGCGGCCAAAGCGCGTAGCTCTGGAAGATCATCGACATCCCGCGGCGCTCCGGCGGGACGACCGCGCCGGGCGCCGAGATCCGCGTCCCCCCGACGACGATCTCGCCCGCGTCCGGCGCGACGAACCCCGCCAGGAGGCGCAACAGCGTCGTCTTCCCGCAGCCCGACGGGCCGAGCAGACAGACGAACGCGCCGTCGGGGATCGCAAGGTCGATCCCGTCGACGACGGTGTTCGCACCGTACCGTTTGGTGACGCCGCGCAGCTCGACGGTCGCCATCGCGCGCCTACGCCGCCGCCGTCGCGGCCGCGCGCGCCGCGATCGCGTCGCCCATCTGCGCCGTGCTCGCCGTCCCGCCCAGGTCGCTCGTCAGCGCGACGCGCGTCTCGATCACCTCGTCGACGGCGCGGTCGATCGCCCGCGCGGCGGCGAGCGCGCGCGCGTCGCCTTTGCGGTGGCCGAGCCATTCGAGCAGCATCTTCGCCGAGACGATCATTGCGTACGGGTTGGCGATGTTGCGCCCCGCGATGTCGGGCGCCGAGCCGTGCGTCGCCTGCGCCATCGCGTGCCGCGGCCCGGCCGAGAGCCCCGGCGCCATCCCGAGACCGCCGACGAGCCCCGCCGCTTCATCGCTCAGGATATCGCCGAACATGTTCGTCGTGACGACGACGTCGTAGGCTTGCGGCCGCATCACCAGACGCATCGCGAACGTGTCGACGATGACTTCCTCGTAGGCGACGTCGGGGTACTCGCGCGCCAGCCGGCGGCATTCCTCGGCGAACATCCCGCAGCCCAGCTTGAAGACCGTGTCCTTGTGGATCGCCGCGAGCTTCTTGCGCCGCGTGCGCGCCAGCTCGAATGCGGCGCGCGCCACCTTCTCGGAGCCGGCGCGGGTGATCACCCGCACCGAGATCGTCACGTCGTTCGTCGGCCGGAACTCGCCCGAGCCGGCGACGACGTTGCGGTCGGGCTGGAAACCCTCGTTGTTCTCGCGCACGATCACGAGGTCGACGTCCTGATGGACGCTCGGAAGCGAACGATACGACTTCGTCGGCCGGATGTTCGCGAAGAGGTCGAAGTGCTTGCGCAGGATCGGATGCGGATTGATCGCGCCGGCGACCTTCGGGTACTCGCGATGGCCGATCGGGCCGAGGACCCAGCCGTCGAGCCGTTCGAGTGCGTCGAGCGTCCCGTCGGGAAGGGTCGTGCCGAGCGCGTCGAGCGCGCGCCGTCCGATCGGGAACTCGCGCCACGCGATCGGCAGGCCGACCGCGTGCGCCGCCGCGCCGACGACCTTCACCGCCTCCGGGACGACCTCGAGGCCGATGTCGTCGCCGAGCAGGATGCCGAGCTGCAAGGGGCTCTGACTCATTCGCGAATCTCCGTGGTGGCCGTCGCGGCGACGGGGATGCGGTTCGCGACGACGAGCACGCCGAACGTCACGACCATCAGCAACAGGCCGAGGACGGCGATGCTCCCCGTATCGCCGCTCTCGTTGAGGTCGTAGATCACGACCGAGACCGTCCGCGTCTGCGCGGTGAAGAGCAGGATCGCGGCCGAGATCTCGCGGATCGCGCCGATGAAGATGAAACACCACGTCGCGATCATCCCGCTGCGCATCAGCGGCGCCGCGACGTCTCGCAGCGTCTGCAGCCGCGTCGCGCCGAGGATCCGGCCTGCTTCCTCCAACTCCGGATGGATCGACCCGGCGACCGCGGAGAGCTGCTGAAACGCGGCGGGGAATTCGATCGTCACGAACGCGATAAGCATGATCCAGAGCGTCCCGAAGAGCACGAACGGCGGCCGCGTGTACGCGAGGAACAGGCCGACGCCGAGCACGATACCGGGGATCGCCAGCGGCGCGTTCGCGAGAAACGCCAGCGCCTGCCACCCCGGAACCGCGCGCCGCGAGGTGACGTACGACGTCAGCGTCGCGAGCAGGGTCCCGACCGTCGCGGCGGCGAGCGCAAGAACCAGCGTGTTGCGCAGCGCGAGCGGCGCCGCGTCCAATTCGAAGAAGACGAAGTGCAGGTGCGCGAGCGTGAAGTTCGCGGCGGTCGGGAGCGCCGGCGCGAACTTCACGAACGCCGCGTCGAGCAGCGCGCCGTACGGCAGGACGATCGCGTTGATCAGGATGAACGCGCAGAACGCGAGCGCGACCCACTTCCACGATCCCAAGCGCGCGATCGACCGGCGCGCGCCTTTTCCGCCGACGAGCGCGTAGCTCTTGCGGCCGAGCACGACCCGCTGCGCGCGCAGCAGCCCGAGCGTCAGCAGCAGCATCGGCATCGCCGCCGCCGCCGCAAGCCCCGGATGCGGCGGGAACTGGAAGAGGCTCCAGATCCGCGTCGTCATCGTGTGAAATCCCGCCGGGAGCGTGATGATCGCGGCGGAGCCGAACACCGTCGTCGACTGCAGGAAGGCGACGAGCGCGCCGGCGAGGATCGAGGGGAGGATCAGCGGGAGCGTGACGCGCCGCGCCGTCTGCAGTCCGTTCGCCCCGAGGATCGCCGAGGCGTCCTCGAGATCGGCGGGGATCCGCTCCAGCGCGTTCGCGACCAGGATGAAGACGTACGGGAACGTGTAGAGGAAGTTGACGAACGTCAGCCCCGCCAGACTGTAGATGTCGAACGGGTGGACGCTGCGGTCGAGGCCGAAGAGCGCGCGCACGCCTTGGTTGAGGAAACCGCTGTTCGGCGCGGCGAGCAGCTCCCACGCGATCGCGCCGAGGAACGGCGGGGTGACGAGCGAGGCCATCGTGAGCGTGCGCACGAGGCGGCGCAACGGCATGTCGGTGCGCGCGACGCACCAGCCCATCGGGACCGCGACGGCGACGCACGCGAGCGAAACCATGGCCGAGCTGAGCAGGGTGTTCCAGAGCGGCTTACGCATCGTCGGATCGCTCAGCAGCTGCGCGTAGTTCGCCAGCGTGAAGCCGTGCTCGCCGCTGAAGCTCGTGACCAGCAGCCAGCCGAGGGGGAGCAGCACCATCGCCGCGAGCAGCACGCCGATCGCGGCGAAGAGCACCCGCGAGAGGTCGAACGCGGCGGCGCGCGGCACGGTGCCGCTTCGCGTCGCGACGGCGCTCATCGCGCGACCGCCAGCCCCAGCTCGGCGAGCAGCGGCGCGACCTCGCTGAGCGTCTCGAGTCGGTCGACGAGGTCCCGCAGCGGTGCGCCGTCGCCCGGCAGGCCGCCCCAGCGCGCGCAGTCGGTGAATTTCGCGACGACCTCCTCGTCGCTCATCGGGTTGGCGGGATGACCGCGCCCCGCGTCGCCTTCGTCGAAGAACGTCCGGCCGTCGGTCGTCGTGACGGTGATCCGCGCGAGCATGCGATGGAATCCCGCCTCCTCGGCGACGGGGTCGACGCCGAAGTCGATCTTCGGGATCAGCGACTGCACGTCGTCGCGCAGCACCGCCTCGGGATCGTCGTACTCCGCGAGACCACCGCGGCGGCGCGCGAGCAGCGTCGCCATCGCGTACTCCATCGAGAACTTCGCCGCCAGCGGATCGCGCGGCCGGTGGTGGATCAGCGCGTTCGGATGGTTCGAGTTGGTGCCGACGCGGACCGACGCGACGTTCTCCGGCCGCAGATCGTGGCGTCGCACCAGCTCGGCGAAGACCCACATCGCGGGGTGTGTGAGCGAGCCGCTGGGGTTCGGTTTGATCGAGACGCCGGGATCGAGGTAGTACCATGGGTTCCCCAGACGGCCGTCGATCAGCGTCGGATCGAAGCCGCCGCCGGCGGCGCGGAAGAACCCGCGCCGCGCCTCGAGGATGTCGGCGGCGGCGGTCCAACCGGCGCGCGCGAGAAACGCCGCCTCGACGCCGTGCTGCGCGGCACGCCCGACGTGCAGCGACTTGGTCATCGTGCCGAAGTTCTCGCGCAATCCGGCCGCGGAGCTGGCGCCGATCCCGAGCGCGACGCGCGTCGTCGCCTCGTCGAGGCGCAGCACACGTGCCGCGGCGAGCGTCGCGCCGAGCGTGCCGACGGTGCCGCTGGAATGAAAGCCGTCCTGATAATGGCGCGGCTCGATCGCATCGGAGATCCGGCATTCCGCCTCGGTCCCCGCGACGAAGGCCGCGAAGACCTCGGCACCGCTCGCGCCGCTCGCCGCGCCCGTCGCGAGCGCGGCGGCGAACACCGGGACCGACGGATGCGTGAGCAGACCGTAGACGCTTTCGGGCCGCGTCGCGAGCTGCGTGTCGTCGTAGTCGAGCACGTGCCCGCGTACGCCCAGCACGAACGCGACGAGCGGCGCGGCGAGCGCGTCACCGCGGCCGCCGAGGATGCGCGCGTGCGCGAGGGCGAGATGTGCCGGCGGCTCGTGACCGCCGGCGGCCATCACGCCCAGCGTGTCGAGGATGTGCCGGCGCGCGACGTGGACGAGCTCACGCGGGAGGGCCTCGAACGTCACGTCTCCGACGAACGCGGCAACATCGGCGGTGATCGCGGGCGGGGCGTCGACACGCACGCTCAAGAGCTTGACCTCCAGCGGAGAACAAACGGCGACGCGCGGATCGTAGCACGCGCGCCGCCTGCGACCAACGTCGCTTGCTCGGCCTGATCGTTACGCCGGACGTAACGTTTGCCGCCGCTCCCGGTGCGCGAACGCGCGCGCCGACTCGGCGAACGCCGCGAGGGGCCGATGGTCGCGATCGTGCCGCAGGAACGCGAGGTGCACGGTGCGGCGCGTCGGCACGCTTTCGATCAGCGGGATGCGCGCGATCCGCGGGTGGACGTGATCGCCCATCCGTTCCGGGACGACCGAGACCGCAATCCCGGCGCCGACGATCCCCTCGACCGTGAAGATGTCGGCGACCTCGATCGCGACGCGCGGCGTGAACCCCGCGCGGGCGCAGGCCTGCATCATGTAATGGCGCGTCCCCGAGGCGTCGAACAGCACCACGAATGGCCGGTCGCGGACCGTCGCGAGATCGATCGCCGTCGCCGACGCGAGCGGGTCGTCCACGGCGCACGCGAAGCGCAGCCCCTCGTCGAAGACCGGGACGAGCTCGACGTCCGGCTCGCTCGGCGTCACCGAGATCAGCACCGCGTCCAGCTCGTGCGCGAGCAGCCGCCCGAGCAGCGTCGTGTTGTGGCCGTTCGTGAGCGAGACGCGCGTTGCGGGCTCCCGCCGCAAGAGGTCGGCGACGAGCCACGGGACGACTTCGAGCCCGAGCGAGTTGGTGTGGCCGACGCGCAGCCGCATGCGGTGGCGGCCGCCGGCTCGCTGCACGGTCTCGATCGCCTCGGTGCGCACGCGCAGGACGCGCGCCGCCTCCTCGGCCAGGACGCGCCCCGCGTGGAGCAGCCGGATCCGCCGCCCCTCGCGCTCGACGAGCGGGACCCCGAGCCGCACCTCCAGCGCCCTGACGGAGCGCTGGATCGACGGCACGCTCATCTCGAGCGCCTCCGCGGCGCGCCCGAGGTGCTCGGTCCGCGCGAACTCGAGGAACATCCGCAGCTCGTTGAACCCGACCCCGTCCATCGTTGCTTTATCAGTAATGATGGCAGGAAATTTCCTTCGATCCCCAGGTAATCGGCGGGTTTCTAGAGCCGCGGATCGATGGGCTCGCTCTCAAGGGCCAGCATGCCGAACACGCATTCGTGGATCGCCCGCAGCGGCGCGCCCTCGACGAAGCGGTGGAGCGCTTCGAGTCCGAGGGAGAACTCCGCCATCGCAAGCCGGCGCCTCGAAATCAAGTCTGGCGCTTCCACTCATCGGGACTGCCGACGCCACGGTCGCCCGGAATCCATGGACGAGGAGGAAAAAAACAGCCTGGCATAGCGTGCGGAGCATCGAAATCGTCAGTCGGGAGATAATATTCGTTACACGCACCGTTAAGGACGAAGTAGCCCGGCGCGCCAGCGGTACATGGCCCAGCGACCGCATCGAAAACGAGAACTCGTCCGTTAAGAAATACGAAGCGAAGTGTCTTCGAACGAACGTATTTGCCAATCTGCTGAACCATCTTCAGATCGGGCTGCGCGAGTTTTGGGACGCTTCGTTTACCGATATCTCGAACAAGATAGCTTGGAGGAGTAAACCGTTCATCCAAACCCCTCACCAGACATTTGGTACCAAGACCAACGGCTATAGGCGCAGCAGAGATTTCATAGGCAACTTGAGAGCGAGCCATCTGCGCAGGCGTGAGTAGATAGCCAGATGTCTGAGAGGTTGCAACGGAAGACACCCAGACTCCCAATGCTACGATTCCAATCAGCTCGTACGTCGCCATCTAGACCTTCTTCGCCCGTTGTTACACCAGCGCGCCGCCGTGGACGCAGCCGGTGCCGATCGGGTCGGGATGCTTCTTGAGAAGCAGGCCCAGATCGCGTGCCGGAGCCGTGGTCGTTCCGGACATGTGATCGCTTTGCCTGGCCCCAGAACACGAGGATTCCCCAGGACGGCCCTCCCAGCGAGCAGGAAGGCGGAGCGGCACGATCTCCGCGCGGCCCATCGCACATCCGTCCGGAGGGCGACGCGAGGCGCGGCGCGCTGGGCATACGGGGTAGCGTGTCGTTCCCGCTTCGGAGCGCGGCGATCGTCGTCGCCTCGCTCGCGCTCCTCGCCTATCTGGTAAGCGGCCCACTGCGCTCACCGAGCGCGTTCGTGCGCGGCAACGCGATCGACTTCAATGCCGCATACTGCGGCATCAAGGTCGCGGAGCGCGGCGCGGATCCATACCGCGTCGAGCCGCTGCGGAGATGCGAGCACGACGCGACGCCCACGAAGGACCACTCGCACGACTGGATCGTCGTCCCTGCGCCGCTTCCGGGCTACACGTTCTCCTTGCTGCGCCCCCTGGCGCATCTGCCGTACGACGCGGCAAAGACGGCCTGGGTGGTCCTGGGCGTCGCGTCGCTCCTGATCGCGAGCTTCTGCGCGGCGCGCGTCACCGCGCTGCCGTTCGTCGTGGTGCTGCTGGCGTTCACCCCCGCCGTCGGACTGCTGAACATCTGGTACGGCGAGCCGGTCCCCCTCGCGATCGCGCTGATCGGCGGCGCGGCGCTCGCCGCGCACCGGCGACACGACGCGCTCGCGGGCGTCCTCGCCGGGCTCGCGCTGCTCGAACCGCACGTCGGCGTCGGCGCGTGCGTCGGGGCGTTCGTCGCGCTGCCGCGCTCGCGGCTGCCGCTCCTCGCGACGTGCGCCGTGCTGGGAGGGCTGAGCCTCGCGACGCTCGGCCTGCAGGGCGATCTGGAATACCTGCACGTCGCGCTGCCCGCGCAAGCGCGTTCGGAGATCAGCGTCAACTACCAGCTCAGCCTCGCGCACCTGCTCAACGTGGCCGGCGTACCGACGCGCGTCGCCGTGACGCTCGGCTCGCTCTCGTACGCCGTGATGACGCTCGTCGGCGCGGCGCTGGCATGGCGTCTCGCGCGCGGCGGGGTCCGCGCCGCCGCGGTGTACCTGCCGGTCACGTGCGCGATGCTCGGCGGCCCCTACGTGCATACCGTCGAGATCGCCGCCGCGATCCCGGGCGTGCTGTTGCTGTGCACGCTGGTCGAGGGAGGGACGCGGATCGTCGCCGCGGCGGCGCTCTCGCTCCTGCTCGTCCCCTGGAACGCCGGTGCCAACGGTGAGGTCGCGTACGTGCCGCTGACGCTCGCCGCCGTCTTCACGACGACGGCGCTCGTGCTGGAACGCACGGCGGCCCCGCTTCGCATCGCTGCCGCCCTGACGCTCGCCGTCGGGATCTACGTCTTCGCGATCCCGCCCGGTGTCCCGCAGCCGGCGCCGCAAGTCGCGCGGCCGAGCGCGATCCGCGCGGACGACTTGGCCTCACGAGGCTGGACGATGTTCGTGTCGTCCTCGACGATCTGGCCGCACGAAGACGTCAAACACGTCATGCTCAAGCTGCCGCAATGGCTCGGCCTCCTGCTCGCGATCGGCGCGGCAGCGGCCTTCGTGCGCCGGCCGCACATTCAGTTCGTGCATGACGACGTCGAGATCGCGACCGCGTTCCGCAGCACGCAGCGGGCACGTCCGACCGTGTGAGGCGTTACAGGCTTCGCGGCGCTTCTGCTATCGCTCCACGCAGGAATACGTGAGTACTGTGTCAGCACTTCACGGGGAGCACGCTCCCGCGCGAAAGGAACGTCTTCGATGGTCACCCTCATAGCGATGTATCCGACGAGTGCGCCGTTCGACCGCACGTATTACTTCGCAACGCACATGCCGCTGGTCGAGGCGAAGTGGAAACAGCACGGCCTCAAGAAGAGCGAAGTGCAGACGGTCGTCGGGACGGGCGGCGCCGGAGGCCCGTCGCCCTATCACGTGGTCACCTTGCTGTACTTCGAGGACATGGCCGCCCTCCAGAACGCCGTCGCGTCACCCGAAGGGGCCGCGGTCGTCGGCGACATCAAGAACTTCTTCGGCGGCGACCCGGTACTGCTAATCTCCGAGCCATCCGCGGCAGCCTGACGCGCCTTCAGCGCGCGCGGCGGAACTCGGCCTGCTGCAAGGGACGACCGGCGTGCTTCTTCACCGCATGCTGGACGATCCGCCGCTCGACGAGATTCCGCCGCAACATGTCCTTGAGCCGCGCCAGCACGGTGAAATGATTCGCATGGAGCCGAGCCGCAATCGTCTCGACGCTCTGCCAGTCGTCCTTGAGGACGGGCAAGAGTCGCTCGTCCCAGCTACCGTCCGTCGCGTTGTCTCGCGCACCTGCGTCGCTCATCGGGCAGACCTTCTCCCCGAAGGCGATCACTCCGCCTCTCGATAGGTGCGCAGCTCGACGCCGTTGCCGTCCGGGTCGCGCGTGTAGTACGACGTTCCGATGCCGCGCGCGCCGAAGACGCGCACCGGTCCTTCGTCGATCGGCGCACCGATCTCGTCGAGCTGCGCTCGCAGCTCGTCGATCGTCTCGGTGACGACCAGACAAAGATGATGCAGATTCACGCCGCTCGGCGCGGTCGGCGCGTGCAACGCCGGAGGGAACAGGTCGATGATCGTCTGCCCGTTCACGCGCACCGACGGAAACGGCGCCTCACCACGATGGAACTCGGCGAGCCGCTCCACAGCTAAGCCCAACCCGCCCGCGTAGAAGCCGAGCGAGCGGTCGACGTCGCGAACGTTGAGAACCACGTGGTCAAGGTCGCATACGTGCAGCATTCAGAGCGGTTGATTCATCGACCAGAGGACGCCGAACGGATCGCGGAGCTGCCCGTACCGCGCGCCCCAAAACATCTCGCTCAACGGCGTGACCACCGTCGCCCCCGCATCGACGGCGCGCTTCCACCAGGCGTCGATATCGTCGACCTCGAGCAGCACGTTGAAGCCTTGCGGCTTCTCCAGCGGATACCCGTGCTCCGGATACGGGTCGGTCAACATCACCGAGCCGCCGTTGACGTACAGGTGGACGTGCATGGTCCGCCCCGCCTCGTCGGGAGGATAGAAGGCGACCCGCTGCGCACCGAAGGCGCGCTCGTAGAAGTCCGCGGCCTTCATCGCACCATCGACCTGGAGGTAGGGAACCGCGCCGCCTTTGACTTCGGCGGCCAGGGTCTCGCCACTGGTATCCATGGAGCCCTCCTTTGTCGCGCGATTAGCTTGTCAAAAACAAGCTAACTTTGTTCGAACACAAGCGGCTCACCGAGATCGCGACGAGCAGACCTACAGCACCAATCCGCCCGAGACCTCGATGCGCTGGCCGTTGACCCAGCGGCCGGCGCCGGAGAGGAGCGCGGCGACGAACGGACCGACGTCCTCCACGACGCCGGCGCGGCCGAGCGCCGTCACCGCAGCGATCTGCGCGTTGACGGCGGGGTCGTCGCGCACGATCCCGCCGCTGAAGTCGGTCTGGATCGCGCCCGGCGCGACGGTGTTGACGACGATCCCGCGCGGACCCAATTCCTTGGCGAGGTAGCGCGTCAGCACTTCGAGCGCGCCCTTCATCGAGGCGTACGCCGCGCTTCCAGGGTACGCGAGGCGCGTGAGCCCCGAGGAGATGTTGACGATCCGGCCGCCGTCGGCGAGGAGCGGGAGGAGTGCCTGCGTGAGCAGGAACGGCGCCTTGAAATGGACGGCGTAGAGCGCATCGAGCTCGGCCGCCGTCGTGCGCTCGATCGCGTTGTGGTGCGAGGTGCCGGCGTTGTTGACCAGCGCGGTAAGGCGCTCGGCGCCGAGCGCGGCGAGCGCGTCGCGCACGCGCGCGGCGAACGCGGCGAAGCTCCCGGCGTCGGCGACGTCGAGCTGCAGCGCGACGGCGCGCCGGCCGGCGGCCGCGACGAGCTCGACGACGCGATCGGCCTCGTCGCGCCGTGCGTGGTAGGTGAAGATCGTATCGACGCCGCGCTCGGCGAGGCTGAGCACGATCGCGCGGCCGATCCCGCGGCTCCCGCCCGTGATGAGGGCGAGCTCCGGCGAGGGTGCGTGTTCCACAGGCATGATTGCACGATACGCTCGCACCGGGCGCGCCGGAATGCCGAGATCCGCTCGATTCTTGCCTGTTCCTGCCCGATCGTGTAGGCTTCACGCATGTCCGAGAGCTGGGGCGCGCTCGTCGCGGCGGTCCGCCGCCACACCGAGACGCAGCCCGGGGAGAGCCCGTTCCGCACCGCCTTCACGGGGCTGGTGCTCCTGCGGTCGGATCACGAGAAGCCGCCGGGACACCTGCTCTACGTTCCCGCGCTGTGCGTCGTCGCGCAGGGCGCGAAGTGGGCGATGGCGGGCGAGCAGCGCTATGACTACCGGGCGGGACAGGCGCTCGTCGTCAGCGTCGAGATGCCCCTCTCGGGCCGCGTCGCCGAGGCGAGCCCGCAGGAGCCGTACCTCGGGCTCATCGTCGAGCTGGACTTGGCGGTGATGCGCACGGTGTTCGCGGCGCTCGCCGCGCCGCCGCGCCTCGACGGCGAGACGCCGGCCGGGCTCTTCGTCGCCGACGTCGACGCGACGCTCGCCGACTGCCTGCTGCGGATGGTGCGGCTCCTCGACGCCCCGGACGCGATCCCGCTCCTCGCGCCCGCGATCATGCGTGAGCTGTGTTATTGGCTTCTGACCGGGCCGCACGGCGCCGCGATCGCGAAGCTCACGCTCGGCGGCGGCCGCACCGAGCGCGTCCTACGCGCCCTCCACACGCTGCGCGAACGCTTCGCCGAGCCGGTCCGCGTCGAGGAGCTGGCGCGGATCGCACAGCTCAGCCCATCGGCGTTCCACCGCGCGTTCAAGGCGCTCACCGGGATCTCGCCGCTGCAGTACCAGAAGCAGCTGCGGTTGATCGAGGCGCGCGAGCTGCTCGTCGCGGGCGGGACGAACGTCGAGACCGCCGCGTATCGGGTCGGCTACGAGAGCCCCTCGCAGTTCAGCCGCGACTACGCGCGGATGTTCGGCGCGCCGCCGCGGCGCGACGCCGCGGCGCTCCGCGCGCTCTCGGCCTGAGGCTCGCGGGCTCGTCGCGGGATCACGCGCGCGCTCCCGGCGGCGACGTGCGTCGCGCTGATCGCCAGCGAGTCAAGGATCACGTTGGCGAGATCGCGCGGGACGAGCACGCCGAGCGAAATGCCGTAGACGTGCCGGATCGGCGCGTATGCCGGCCATCCGTCGGCTCACGCCGACGCGTCGTCGAAAGAGCCGGTCCGCAAAGGCCCGTTGGGCCTGTAGGTGCTGATGATGACGCCCGAGGACGCAGCCTTCGTGCCGACGAGCGCGAGTTCGCGCGGCGGCGCTCCATCCGAAAAGAAACGTTTGCCGGTGCCTAACAGGACCGGATAGACGATCAGCAAGACCTCATCAGCAAGCCCGTGTTCGAGCAGCACCGGTGTCAGCGTTGAGCTGCCCCAGACGATCAGGTCCGGTCCGTTCTTGGCCTTGATGCGGCGAACGCCCTCGACGATGTCCGGTCCAAGGTCCTCGACCGGTCCCCATGCAAGACTCGCCGGCCTGTGGGTCGCGACGTATTTCGTCGCCGCGTTCAGACTGTTCGCCATCGGACCGTTCTGTTTCGGCCAAAAGTCGCTCCAGATATCGTAGGTTCGGCGGCCCAGCAGCAGATCGAAAGCCTCGCCGTGCGCCGCGACGATGGCCTCTCCCGTGGCCGGGTCGGCATGCGGCGGCGCCCATCCGCCGTAGGGGTAGTCGCCGTCTTCGTTCGGCCCGCCGGGGGCCTGGATCACGCCGTCCAGGGAGATGTGTTCGATGATCCTGATCTTTCTCATGACGTTGTGCTCCTTGTCCAAGGGCTTCGATTCGGCCCTTTCACTGAACACGTCGAACATGAGGCGTCAAAATCGACGTGCTGCAGCGCGTCTGAGAAGAAGTCTGCTGTCACGTCACGCGTCATACGGTGCGTTATCGATCCCGGAAAGCCGCAGACCGGACACTTCCGCAGCGTTGGTGCGTACACGGCAAGAAGCGCACGACAATCCTCATCGATCCCCGGTCGTAAGGCGCGGACGCTATCGCGACGAACGGCATGGAGAGCTCATCGTCCGCTTCGTCGCTTCGGATGGTGACGACGGCGAACCGATTCCGTTCAAAACGAAAAAGACGCGCTTGCGCGCGTCCTCTCGACTTGGTGGAGCTGCCGGGGAGCCGCCCCCCGGGTCCGGAAAGCCGGACTGATCGTTTCTCCAGGCTCAGTCCCGATTTTGTCTTGAGCGCACGAGCTTCTCGGTACAGGAATCGCGTGCGCAGCAGCTCCGGTTGAGTTTCG
>DATJHK010000016.1:0-33993 GCA_035493875.1 Candidatus Limnocylindria bacterium | reverse complement strand
GGCGCCGTCGGCGATCATCTCGGCGGAGCGGGCGAGCTCCTCGATCGCGGCGCTGGCCTGGGCGATCTTCATCGCTTGATCGCGGGCGCCGCCGGCGACGCTCTCGACGGCTTGGGCGATCTGCTCGACGGCGGTGGAGGCCTGGTTCGCGGCGGCGGAAGTTTGATCGGAGGCGAGCGCGAGGGCGCGCGAGGCGGTGACGACGCCGCCGATCAGCTCGCGCAGCTGACCCAGCCCCGCGGTCAGCTCGTTGCCGACGCGGGCGAGGCCCTCGGCCAGGACGTTGTAGCTGCCGACCAGCTCGCCGATCTCGTCGTGGCCGTGATCGGGGATCGCCTCGCGGCGCGAACGGAAGCTCGCGCGCAGATCGCCTGCCGCCATGCGGCCGAGGGCGCCGGAGAGCTGCTCGAAGTCCTCACGCACGATCGCCTCGAGCGCGTGCGAGACGCGGCCCAGCCGCGTCGACATCCGCCGCGAGAGCAGCAGCGTGACCGCGACCGAGGCGCCGATCGTCACGGCACCGATCGCCAGCATCAGGATCGTGAGCAGGTGCATCTGCGCGTCGAACGTCGCGACCGCCCCGTTGTAGGCCCTCGTCGACGCGGCGATGATCGCGTCGAGCGCGCCTTGCGCCGTCTGGAAATCGGCGGTGTTCTTGGCGCGGATCTCGAGCGCGGTCTGCTTGTCGCCCGCCGCGCTCGTCGACTGTCGGCGCGCGCCGACGCGCGCGATCACCGCGGAGATCGTATCGAGATCGCTTGCGGCGGACGGAACGGTCGCCAGGTGGGCGCGCAGATACGCAATGTCGTCGTTCGCGCCGCCGATCGCCTTCGCGGCCTCGTCGAGGTCCGACTGGGCGTGGCTGATCGCGAAGCCGCGTTGCGCGAAACGAACTTGCAGCATCTGCGTGCCGACGTCGCGCGACTGCGCGCGAAACGTGCTTTTCGCCGACAGGTCGTCACGGAGCGCGGCGAGGTGGGCGAACCCCAAGAGCACCGCGGCGACGATCAGCGCCAGCGCGAGGATCGGAATAGCAAAAGCAGCCGCAAGTTGTGTCCCGATACGCAACTTCATTACAAAGAATGCATCGGCCCGGGCGGCGCGAGCGCGTACTCGCACCGCTCGGCGGGACGAGAAAGGGCTCAGCCGCGCAGGGCGGCGATCTCGGCCGGTTCGAGCCGGCGCACCTGGCGGTCGTGGAGGAGGAGCTGAAGCTTCGCCGCTTCCTCGATCTCCTCGGTGACCGCGAGCGCCCCCGCAAGGGTCGGCGCGGCGGCGATCGGTCCGTGGTTCGCGAGCAGGATCGCGTGGCTCTCGGCCGCGCGCTCGGCGACGGCATGCGCGAGATCCTGCGAGCCCGGCTTCGCGTAGCGTGCGAGCGGGAGGCGACCGATGCGCATCACGCCGTACGGGGTGAGCGGAACGAGCACATCGGCCGGGTCGGGATGGCACAGGCACGCCAGCGCGACCGAATACGTCGAGTGCACGTGGACGATCGCCGCGGCATCCGGGCGGACGCGGTAGACCGAGAGGTGGAGGTCGCGCTCCTTCGTCTCGGGCCGGCCGCCGATGCGGTTGCCGTCGGCGTCGAGGACGGTCAGCTCGTCGGGCGAGAGCGCGGCGAGCGACGCGTTCGTCGGCGTCATCAGGAACCCGCCGTCGATGCGCAGGCTGATGTTGCCGGAGGTTCCGGGGGTGAGTCCGCGCGCGGCGAGGTACGCGCCGGCCTCGCAGACGGCGCGCGCGCCTTCGTCGTGCGTCACGGCGCGGTTTCCCAAGCGCGCAGGAAGAAGTCCTCGCCGCCGAAGTTGCCCGACTTGAGCGCGAGCGCGAGCGGCGGGTCGGCGAACGTCGTCGTCCACGGAACGCCCGGCGCGATCGGCGCGCCGATCCGCAGCGCTTCGACGTCGAGCGCCTCGACGATCGCGCCGGACGTCTCCCCGCCGGCGACGATGAAGCGTCCGACGCCGCGTTCGCGCAGACCGCGTGCGATCGTCGCGAGGATGCGTTCGACGCGCGCCGATGCTTCGTCGGCGCCGTAGCGGCGTTGGTTCTCGGCGACGCGCTCGGGCGCGGCCGACGCGGTGATCAGCACCGGACGCGCGTCGAGCTGCGGCGCGGCCCACGCCAGCGCCTCGCCGGCGAGCGCCGCGGGATCGTCGAGCTCGCGCTCGCTCAGATCGAACGTCGGCCAGCGCGCGCTGCCGAACGCGACCTGCGCGCGCGTCGCGCGCGAGCACGATCCGGCGAGGATCGCCGTCATCCCGGCGCTCGCGGGCGTGGAGGCCGGAGCGGGCGCGTGGGCCGGCGCGAGCAGGCCGCGCTCGCGGAACGCGTCGGGCAGCCCCGTCGCGATCCCCGAGCCGCCGGTGATCAGCCCGAGCTGCGCGTCGAGCGCGGCGGCGCCGATCGCGCGCAGATCGTTCTCGTCGACCGCGTCGACGATTGCATGGCGCATCCCCGCCTCACGCGCCGCGCGCAGCGCGACCGTCAGCGGCGCGCGCCCGCGGCGAACGACGGTGAAGTCGATGTGCCCGACGCGATGCGGCGTCTGGCGGCTGAGCACGCGCACGAGGTTCGCGTCGCGCATCGGGGTGATCGGGTGATCGCGCATCCCCGACTCCGAGAGCAGCACGTCGTGGACGAACAGGTAGCCGTTGAAGAGCCGGCGGCCGTTGGCGGGAAACGCGGGGCAGGCGATCGTGAACGTCTCGCCGAGCGCGTCGAGCAGCGCGTCGGCGACCGGGCCGATGTTGCCCGCGTCGGTCGAGTCGAACGTCGAGCAGTACTTGAACAAGATCAGCCGAGCGCCGCGCTCGCGCAGCGCGCGCAACGCCTCGAGCGATTGCGCGACGGCGTCGGCGGCGGGGATCGAGCGGCTCTTCAGCGCGACGACGAGCGCGTCGGGCTCCCCGAACCCGGCCCCGGCGGGCGGGACGCCGATCGTCTGGACCGTGCGCATCCCGCCGCGGGCGAGGGTGTCGGCCAGATCGCTCGCGCCGGTGAAGTCGTCGGCGATCGCGCCGACGAGCAGTCCCAGCGAGGCGTCGTTCACGGCCGGTAGCCGTCCAGCGCGCCCTTGACGACGCGGTACGCCTGCTGCGCGCACGTCTCGTAGTCGGGCGTCTGCTGGAACTCCATCGCGAGCCAGCCGTCGTAGCCGAGCGCGCGCAGCGTCTCGATGATGTCGACCCAGTTGAAGCTACCGGAACCGGGGGCGAGGCGGTTCGAGTCGGCGATCTGCACGTACGTCATGTAGCCGCTGCGCTGCGCCGCGACGAGAGCGCCGACGAGGCTGCGCTCTTCGTAGCCCTGGTGGTGCAGGTCGGCCTCGAAGGTCAGCGACTTCGTGTCGAACGTCTTGATGAAGTCGACGGTCTCGCCGATCGTGTTGAGCATGTCGCCGATGTAGCGCGCCTGCGGCTCGAGGACGATGCGTACGCCGAGCGATTCGGCGAGCGGCAGCAGCTCTTCGAGCGCGGCGCGGAACCAGCCCCAGGCCGTCTTCGCGTCCGGCGCCATCTTCGTCGTGCCGCGCATCCGGCCGATGCTCGCGTCGACGCCGAACGCGCTCGCGAAGCGCAGCACCGACTTGTAGCGCTCGATCGTGCGGCGCCGCACGTCGGCGTCGCCGGCGCAGAAATAGAGGCCGTCGGACGAGCCGATCGAGCCGGTGCTGATCGCGGTGACCGCGATCCCCGCGTCCTTCGCGAGCTTGCCGAGCGCGGCGGCGTCGAGCTGCTCGGGATCGCGCACTTGGAGCTCGACCCCCTCGTAGCCGATCTCGGCGACACGGCGCATGATGTGGCCGGGATCCCCGTGCCAGCACATCGCCATCTTGTCGGCTTCGGGGGTCGTCATCATGTATGCCAGTTTCACGACGGGCGGGAGTTTGCTGTCGTGCGTGGCAAATCCCGTGCTCCTGATGCCTACGATCGCCGCTGTGCACGCCGTCCTCCCCGCGCTCGCACCGATCGAGCGCGCGATCCTCGAGGAGATGCCCGACGCTCGCGTGCGCCATCTCCTCGACGAAGGGCTCAGCAGCGAAGCCGAACGCTACGGCGGCGTCACGGCCGCGTGCGTCGAGCGGATGATGACGGTGCTCGATCTCGCGATCCGCGCGCAGGCCGACGCGGTGTTGCTCAGTTGCACTGCCTACTCGACGATGGTGCCGCAAGCCCGTGAGCGGTTCCCGGGGACGCCGATCTACGCCGTCGACCAGCTGATGGTCGAGCGCGCGGTCGCACAGGCGAGCCGCATCGGCGTGCTGGCGACGTTCCCGGCCGGGCTCGAGCAGCAGCGCGTGATGCTCCAAGCGGAGGCCGCCGCCCGCGGCAAGACGATCGCGATCGAGGGCAGTTTGCATCCCGAGGCGATGGCCGCGCTGCGCGCCGGCGATGCGGCGACGCACGACAAGATCGTGCTCGACGCGCTTCCCGCGCTCGCGGATCGCAACGAGCTGGTGCTCCTCGCGCAAGTCAGCATGGCGCGCGTCTATCCGCAGGTTCCGCAGCGGTACGCGGACCGCGTGCTGAGCAGCCCTCAGCTCGCGGTCCGCGCCCTCAAGGCTTCACTTACGGTGTCGTGACCATCCACTCGATGCCGAAGCGATCGTCGAACATCCCGAACTGACCGCCCCAGAACGCGTCCTTCAGCGGCATCTTGACCTTGCCGCCCGCGGAGAGTGCGTTGAACGCCTTCTCCCCTGCGGCGCGATCGGTCGCCGAGAGCGCGAGCGAGATGTTTCCCGCTTCTGAGTCGATCGCTTTGATCTCGCGTCCGTCCGACGCCATGAAGGTGAGTCCGGGCGCGGTGAAGCTTGCGTGCATCACCTTTTCCTGCATCTCGGCCGGGAACTGATCGGCCATCGGGCTTTCCTTCGTGCGCATCAGCTCGTACGTTCCGCCGAGCGCGCCCTTGTAGAACGCGAGCGCTTCTTCACAGCGTCCGTAGAAGAAGATGTATGGGGCGAGCTGTAGGACCTTGGTCTCGGAAGTCGTCGACATGGGGTTCTCCTTTTCGTCCAAAGGGTGTTTGCGCGTTACGCCGCGACGGAGTGCGATACCGTCTGGGCGCCGTCGAGTTCCGCCGGTTGCAGCACGGTCGCCGCGACGAGCGCCGCGACGGCCAGACAGCCGGCGGCCGTGCCGAAGGCGACGTGATAGCCGGCGGCGAGCGCGTCGCTCGCGTTCATACCCGCGGCAACGGCGCCATGCGTGCGCGCTGCGGAGAGCGCGGCGAGAATCGCCAGTCCGAACGCGCCGCCGACTTGCGCCGTCGTGTTGACCAGACCCGACGTCAGCCCCGCGTCGCGCGGCGTGGCGCCCGCCATCGCGAACAGCATCAGCGAGGGGAACGCGACGCCCAAACCCACGCCGAGCAGCACCATCGCGGGGAAGATCGTCGTCGCGTACGCGCCTTGCAACGGCGCGACCGCGAAGATCGCCAGGCCCACGGCGGCGAGCGTGATCCCGCCGATCAGTACGGCTCGCGCGCCGAAGCGCGCGGCCAGGCGCGCCGACCAGCCCAGCGAGAGCGCGCCGATCGTTACCGTCACGGGCAGGAACGCGAGACCCGTCCCGACCGCGTCGTAACGCGAGACTTGGCGCAAGTAGAGCGCGTCGAGAAAGAAGAAGCCGTACATCCCCGCGACGAGCAGCAGCTGCAGCACGTTCGTGCCGGCGACGTTGCGCGAACGCAGCAGTCGCAGTGGGAGGAGCGGCTTGGCGGCCGTCGCCTGGCGCGCGACGAACGCGACGAACAGCACGAGCGCGGCCACGGCGCACCACAACGTGTGCGCGGACGTCGCGCCTTGCACCGGGATCTCGACGACGGTGTAGACGGCGAGCATGAGCGAGGCGGTGACGAGGAACGCGCCCAGGCCGTCGGCGCCTTCACGCAAGCCGATCCCCTCCTCGGCGTCGAGAAGCCGCATCGCGAGCACGACTGCGGCGATCCCGATCGGCACGTTGATGAGGAAGACCCAATGCCAGTTCAGGAGCTGCGTGAGCACACCCCCGAGCAAGAGGCCGATCGAGCCGCCGGCCGATGCCGTGAAACTGAAGATGCCGAGCGCCTTCGCGCGCTCCCGTGGTTCGGCGAACGTGGTGACGATCATCGCGAGGATCACCGACGACGCCATCGCACCGCCGACGCCTTGCAGGAAACGCGCCGCGACGAGGAGCTCGCGCAGCCACGAGAGGCCGCAGAGCAGCGATGCGAGCGTGAACACGACGAGTCCCGTGATGAAGACGCGCTTGCTCCCGATCAGGTCGCCGAGCCGTCCGGCGAGCAGCAAGAGCCCGCCGAACGCGATCATGTAGGCGTTGACGACCCATGCCAGGTTCGCTTGGGAGAACGCGAGGTCGTGCTGGATCGACGGCAGCGCGACGTTCACGACCGTGTTGTCGAGGACGATCATCAGCATGCCGACGCAGAGCACGACGAGCGCGAGCCAGCGCCGGTCATCGGAACGAGGATGGGACACGAGACCTCCGTGGCGCGGCGTCGTGAGCCGCGGTCAGGCTGCGGGGAGCGATTCGATGCGGAAGATCTGAACGAAGCGCGTCAGCAGGGCGCGATCACCGCGCAGCGTGACGCTCCCCTCGCGGATCGCGCGCGCGGGTGCCAGGTCGCCCGACATGAGCGCCTTGAGCGCCGGTCCCGTCTCGATCACGAGGTCCGGCTCGCGGAGCGGGCCGATCGCCGCCTCCACCGCGCCGTCGTCGACGCGCGCGTGGATGACGATCTCCCCGAAGCGCAGCTCGAAGCCGGCATGCAGTCCGCGCGCCGCCTCGCGGTGGAACGTCGAGCGCAGTGCGGTGACGAGGGACTCCGCGGTGACGACCTCGCCCGGCCGCGGGTCGCCGAGCGACTTGGCGCCCCAGCGCCCCAGCGCCACGATCGCATCCTCGAGCTCGCGTCCGTACGCGGTCAGCTCGTAGACGACGGCCCGCTCCGGCGCGGGCAGCGCGCGCCGGAGCACGAGCCCCGAGGCCTCCAGTTCCTTGAGGCGCGCCGCAAGGATGTTGGTGGGGATCCCCGCGAGCGCGCGCTCGAGATCGCTGAAACGGCGGGGTCCGACGAGCAGATCGCGCACGATGAGCAACGTCCAGCGCTCGCCGACGAGCTCGAGGGCTCGCGCGAATCCGCAGTACTGGCCGTAGCCTCGCGGCGCCATGTGCTCACGGTACCACGGGCCACTTGTTAATGTAAAGTGTGGTTTCTATTCCGAAGGGCGAATGCGCCCCGCAACGGCCTCGACCTCGATCGTATCGCCCTGGTTGAGGGCGCGAACCTCGACGATCGTGCGCGTCGGTAACGCATCGCCGAAGGCGCGCTCGTACGCCGCGTTGACGATCGGCCGGTGGCGTGCCATCTCGGTCACGTAGACGCGCGTCGAAAGGACGTGGCGGAGCGAGGAGCCGCCGGCCTCCAGCGCGCGCGCGAGGTGCGCGAAGATCAGCTCGGCGCGCTCCTCGTCGGTCGGTGCGAGCGCGCCGGTCGCCGGGTCGATCCCGCGCAGCCCGGAGACGAAGAGCAGATCGCCCCAAGCCGCCGTCCAGACGAACGGGCCCGTCGGCGCGGGGAGACCCGGGATCGCGTCGCGCCGTTCGACGACGCCCTCGCCGCTCGCGCTCATCAGACGAACGCGTTCGTGTAGTAGGCGTCGTGGTCGAGCGCGTGCGGGATCAGTCCCGCGCTGTGCAGGATCTCGAGCGAGCGTGTCCACGCCGCGGGCTCGTTCTTCCCCGGCGCGGGCCGCATGTTCATCAAGCCGACGAGCGCGGCGACCTGGCCGTGGTAGACCTGCGCGGGAAGGTTGTCGTTCGCGCGCGCGACGAGCGCCGCCGCGTCGTCGGGATGCTGCGCGGTGTAGGCCATCCCGCGCAGTGTCGCGGCGGTGAACGCTTTCACGAGCCCCGGATCGCGCTGGAGCGCGGCCGAGCTCGCGACGACGAGATAGCCGAGCGGATCGAAGTCGACCTGCGCGAGCCGCCAGACGTTGAGCTTGCTCTTCAGGCGCGTCTGCAGCAGCGGGACCTCGTTCGCGACGAAGAGGTCGGCGATCACGTCGACGCGCCCGCCGAGCAGCATCCCGATCCGCGCCGACGGGTCGGCCGAAACGACCTCGACCTTGCCCTGATCGACGCCGAACTTCTTCGCGAACGCATCCCAGATCTGAAAGAACGTCGAAGATTGCGAGATCGCGACGCGCCGGCCTTCGAGCGAGCGCGGTCCGGTGAGCGCGACGTTCGCCGGCGCGCCCCAGCACATCCCCGTCGCGTTGCCGACGGTGGCGACGGCGCGCAGCGGCATCTGGTCGTTGGTGATCCCTTCGATCAGCTGCACCGAGGGGATGACGGCGAAATCGTCGTGACCGACGGCGACGCTGGTTGCGGCCTGCGTCCCGCTCGTGCCGGGGTTGAGCTGCGCGTCGATCCCGGCGTCACGGTAGAACCCCTTCTCGCGCGCGACGACGAACGGTGTGAATTCGCCCTTCATCGTCCAGTTGAAGCGGACCGAGACACTGCGCGTCGTGCCGCTCGCGGCGAGGCTGCGCGCGGGACGCAGGGCGGCCGCGCCGAACGCCGCGGCGCCGGCGGCGAGGAAGGTGCGACGAGGGGTCGGCATCGCGGTGCGGTCGTTCCTTTCGGGCTCAGATGATCCCCAAGGCGTGAAACGCCTCGCGGATCTCGGTGACGTAGTGCAGGAAACGCGGCTCCGCGCGCGTCTCCATCGTGCGCGGGCCGTCGAAACTGACGGGGAGGGTGCGGAAGACGCGACCGGGGCTCGTCGTCATCACCACGATCTGATCGGACATGAGGACAGCTTCGTCGATGCTGTGCGTGACGAAGACGACCGTCTGTCCGCGCTGCGCCGTCAGCGCGATCAGATCGAGGTTGAGCTTCTCACGCGTGAGCGCATCGAGCGCGCCGAACGGCTCGTCCATCAACAGGAGCGCGGGGTCGTGGATCAGCGCGCGGCAAATCGCGACGCGCTGGCGCATCCCGCCGGAGAGCTGCTCGGGATAGCTGTCCGCGTAGCCGCGCAGGTTTACGAGGTCGAGCAGCGCGAGCGCCTTTTCGCGGTACGCCTTGAGCGGGAGGTGCTTCACCTCGATCGGCAAGAGGACGTTGTCGATGACGGTCCGCCATTCGAGCAGCACGTCTTTCTGGAACACCATCCCGACGCCCGGGACCGGCCCGCTGACGGGCGCGTCGTCGACGCGGATCGTCCCCGAGGTCGGCGTGTAGAGCCCCGCGATCATCATCAGCAGCGTGCTCTTGCCGCAGCCGCTCGGGCCGACCAGGCTGCAGAACGTCCCCGGCGCGATCTCGAGGCTGGCGTGATCGACGGCCGGCCGTTCGCGGCCTTCGCGCACGTACGACTTGCAGACGTCGACGACGCTGATCGCGCCGGCGCGCGCGGCGGCGATCACGCGCCGCGCCCCGGCGTCAGCTCGCCCTTGCGGCGCAGCGGGCGCGGCAGGACGAGGATCTCGATCAGCTCGACCAGGTAGAACAGCGCGATACTGATCACCGAGAGCACGACGACGATCCCGAACAGCAGCGGCGTGTCCATCGCGTTGTTCGCGGCGAGCAGCATGTTCCCGAGGCCCTTGTTCGAGGCGATGAACTCGCCGACGACCGCGCCCACGACCGCGAGCGTGATCCCGACCTTGAACCCGCCGAAGAGCGCCGGCGCGGCGGCGAACAACCGCACCTTCAGGAATGTCTGCAGCGGGCTCGCGCCGAGCGAGCGCATCAGGTGGATCATCTCGGGCGGCGTCTGCCGCAGCCCGATCACGGTGTTGATCACGATCGGGAACATCGCGGTGACGAAGCCGAGCGTCACCTTCGAGCCCGGGCCGAAGCCGAACCAGACGACCATGATCGGGGCGAGCGCGACCTTCGGGATCGCCTGGAACGCAACTAGGAGCGGGTAGACGAGCCGCTCGACGGTCCGCGACGACGCGATCGCCAGACCCAGCGGGATGCTCACGACGACGCCGAGGAGGAAGCCCTCGAGGACCTCGACGATCGTGACCCACGAGGCTCCGAGCAGCGCGTCCGGATGGCGCGTCGATCCCGCCACGATGTCGGACGGCGTCGGCAGCACGTAGCGCGGCACGTGCAGCGCCTGCGTGCCGAACTGCCAGAGCACGAACAAAGCGACGTAGAGCAGCAGCGCCGGCCCATACGCGCGCACTCTCGCCGTTGCGGTCGTCATGTCGGTCGGAACTCCTTGCTGCGAGCGGCGGTCTCCCGCTCGCGGACGTTGGCATTCTTCACGACGCGGCGGTGCACGCGTTGTTCAAACGCGTAACGCCGCGCAACGCGCTTCGTCAGACGAACGCGTTCGTGTAGTAGCTCGCGTGGTCCAGCGCGCGCGGGATGATCCCGGCGCTGCGCATGATCTCGAGCGAGCGCGCCCAGGCGGGCGGCGCGTTCTTGCCGAGCGCGGGCTTCGCGTTGATCAGCGAGACGAGCTGCTTGACTTGCCCGTGGTAGACCTGCGGGGTGAGGTTGTCGTACGCCTTGGCGATGATCGCGGCCGCGTCGTCGGGATGGTCGTGCGTGTACTGCACGCCGCGCAGCGTCGCCGCGGTGAACGCCTTCACGAGCGCCGGCTCGCGCTCGATCAGCGAGGCGTTCGTGACGAGCAGATAGCCGAGCGGGTCGAAGTCGACCTGCGAGAGCCGCCAGAGGTTCAGCTTCTCGGAGACCTTCGACTCGAGAATCACGTAGTCGTTCGCGACGAAGATGTCGGCCATGACATCGACGCGCTTGGCGAGGAAGAGGCCGACGCGCGCCGATGGATCGGACGAGATCACCTCGACTTTGCTCACGTCGACGCCGAACTTCTTGGCGAATGCGTCCCAGACTTGGAAGAACGTCGAGGACGGCGAGATCGAGACGCGGCGTCCTTCGAGCGCGCGCGGGCCGTTCAGCGGGACGTCGGCGTGCGCCGCCCAGCACATCCCGGTGTAGTTCCCGCACGCGGCGACGGCGCGCAGCGGCATCTGCTGGTTGGTGATCCCTTCGATCACTTGGATCGAGGGGATGTAGCCGAACTCGTCGTGGCCGACCGCGACGCTCGTCGCGGCCTGCGTCCCGCTCGTGCCGGGGTTGAGCTGCGCGTCGATCCCGGCGTCGCGGTAGAACCCCTTCTCGCGCGCGACGACGAACGGCGTGAACTCGCCCTTCATCGTCCAGTTGAAGCGCACGGAGACCGTTCGCGGCGGGCCGCCCGCCGCGAACGCGCGCGCCGGCCGGATCGTCGTCGCGGCGAGCGCCGCCGCCGTCGTGGTCAAGAATGCTCGACGTCCCGGCATCGTCTCGACTCCTCTCGTGCACACCCGGGGAACTTGACCCGTTGATATGCCGAGCGAGCGATGGTCTCCCGCCCGAGCAGACGGCGTTCTCTTCCGGAGAACGGGAGAAACGGGGCGTTCAAGCGAGCGTCACGAACGCTCGTCTCGTCATGGGAGTCGAGAATCTCGATCACGTCAACATCCTGACCGGGAACGTCGAGCGCACCATCGGTTTTCTCGCGACGGTGCTCGGGTTGGAAGACGGTCCGAGACCGGCGTTTCGCTCGCCTGGTCATTGGCTGTATCGAAACGGCGTCGCGGTCGTGCACGTGAGCGACGTGCGCGACAAGGAACAGACCCACGCGGCGGACGCGTCGCTCGGCGATCCGAACGCGGGCGAGACGAAGGGGATCGTCGACCACGTCGCGTTTCGCTGCTCGGGCTATCGCGAGACGAAAGCGAAGCTCGCGGAGCTGGGGATCGCGAGCTACGAGTCGGTGATCCCGGGCGTCGGGGACCGGCAGGTCTTCATCGACGGCCCCGACGACGTCTCGTTCGAGCTGATCTTCAGCGCCGCGGACGTCGCCGGGACGCGCTGAGGGTTCCGGCCCGGGGCGGCGAAGGTTTCCGGGATGGGGTTTTCCGCGCGCGTCCTCCTCGACAGCATCTCGCCCGCGGGGGTCCGGCTCACGACGATGGAGGTGCGCTACCCGCGCTTCATCCACAGCGAGCTGATGACGCACCGGGTCTTCTCGCGCAACGCGGCCAGCTCGCGGGCGATCCCGATCCGCAAGATGATCGAGGCGGTCCGCGCCGAGCCGGCGATGCCGCTGTGGTGGGGCCGTAACCAGAGCGGGATGCAGGCCGAGGTCGAGCTCGATCCGGCGGCGCGGGAGCTGGCGCAGGCGGAATGGCGCCGGGCGCTCGAGGACGCGCTGGCGCACGCCGAGCGACTCGCCGGCAGCGAGATCAACCTGCACAAACAGCTCGTGAACCGTCTGCTCGAACCGTTCGCGTGGATCACCGTGATCATCACGGCGACGGAGTGGGCGAACTTCTTCACGCAGCGCACGCACCCCGACGCGCAGCCGGAGCTCAAGCACGCCGCCGAGTTGATGCTCGCCGCGTACCGCGCGAGCACGCCGCGTCCGCTCGCGCTCGGCGACTGGCACACGCCGCTGATCCTTCCGGATGAAGAGGCCGAGCTTTCGCTGGAGCTGCGCAAGCAGATCAGCGTCGCGCGCTCGGCGCGCGTCTCGTACCTCTCCCACGACGGGACGCGCGATCACGCGAAGGACCTCGAGCTGTACGAGCGGCTCGTGGGCGGCGGGGCCAACGGGCACTGGTCGCCGTTCGAGCACGTCGCGACGCCGTTCGCGCAAGGCGACCGCTGGTCGGCGAACTTCCGCGGCTGGGAGCAGCTTCGCAAGCGCTTCCCGCAGGAGCACGCGGACACGCTCCCCGACGAGGCTCAGGAACCGGCATTACGCTGAGCGCCGACGCTCGCGTGCTCTCCGGGTACCGTCTGATGCGGCGCTTTCTCTTCATGGCGCTCGTTGCGCTGGTGCTGCTCGTCGCCCCGGCGACGGCGCAGGCGCGCACGCGCCTCGACGCGCGGGTCGACGCGCTCACCCCGGCGACCCTGCTCACCCTCGACGCGTCGAGCCTGGTCGACCCGGCGCGGCAGCGGCGCGCCCGCGCGATCGCCGACTACCGGCACCTGGCCTCGGCGGCCTGGGGGATCTCGCAGATCCTGGCATTCTGGTGGCTTTGGCGGTCGGGGACGGCGGGGCGCATCTGCGCGGCGATGCGGCGCCGGACCCGCAGGCGCGTCCTGCACCGGATCGTCTTCGGCGCCGTCCTGGGCGCGCTCGGTCCGGTCGTGGGGCTTCCCTTCGCGTTCGCGGGCTACCGGATCGCGTTCGGCGCCGGGGTTACCGATCAGACCCTGGGCGCCTGGTTCACGAGCTACCTCGTACGGATCGGGCTGGACGCGCTCGCCGGCGCGGTGATCGTCGCCGTCGTCCTGGCGCTCGTCGAGCGCGTTCGCACGTGGTATCTCGTCGTCGCCGTCCTGCTCTTCGTGTTCGGCGTCGGCGGCGTGATGGTGCAGCCGCTCCTGCCGATCGGGGTGCCGGTCAAGACGACGCCGCGGTTCCTTGCCGCGATGGGGGAAGAGATCGCGAACGCGGTCGGCGTCCCGGGGACCCCGGTCGTCCTGCTCGCGACCTCGCGGCGCGGGAGCGCGCTCACCTCGAGCGCGCGCGGGATCGGCCCGACGGCGCGCGTCGCGATCGGCGACGTCGTCCTCGAACATCTCACCGTTCCCGAGCTGCGCGTCGTGCTGGCGCGGAACGACGAGCACGTGCGCTTCGCCGACCCGCTGCGCCAGGTGCTCCTCGCGCTCGTCCTGCTCGTGCTCAGCGCGGCGATGGCGGTGCTGCTCACCGACCGCGTCGGCTTTCGGCGCGACGACGACGCGCTCTCACGGCTCGCGCTCGTCGCCGCCTTCCTCGGCCTGACGATGGCTGCGACCTATCCGATCTTCAACGCCTACACCCGCAACATCGAGCGCCGCGCCGATCTCGCGACCATCGGGGTGGTGCAGGACCGCGCCGTGATCGTGCGCACCTTCGTGCGCTACGCCGACCTGGACATGATCCCACTCTGCGATCGCCGTTCGGTGCGCTGGTACTTCGACGACCGCCCCGCGCTCGGCGCCCGCATCGCCGCCGTCGCCGGTACCGCCGACCCATGCCCGGGCGGCCGCCCCGCCCAAGGCCTCATCCCGTAACGGTGGTCACCCCGAGCTCACTCAGGGTGACGGGGTCAGGTTGACGTGGCCGAGGACGGCGGAGAGCGAGGCGGCGCGCGCGTAGCCGGCAGGGACGGCGAACATCGCGTCGTCCGGAGCCGCGGGCTGCACGTCGGTGAGGTCGAGCCGCATCGAGCCGCCGAACGACGAGGCCGTGGGCGGGACGCTCGAAAAGGCGATCTGGACCGGAAAGTCGCTCAGATCGTCGGCGAGCGCGAGCTGGGCGTGGTAGTCCTCGAGCGGCTTGCCGGGCTGCTGACGCTTCATCTGCACGTCGATGTCGGTCGTGGGGTGGCCGTTGAGGGGCTTGTGGCCGAGCAGTTGGATCGTCGCGGTCTGCACGTCGCGCAGCGCGCCCGCGACGTTCGCGAGGACGGCGAGCGGATCACCGCCGCTCCCACCCGGCGCGGCGCTCGGCGGCGGGGCGTTCGGGGGCGCGGTCTGACCGCGAGGCTGTGTCACCGGATAGTAGCTGCGGCTCGCGCTCGACCACGCCGTCACCGCGCCGGTCGTCCCGTCGTAGACCAGCGTGATCCCGCCCGGTGCGAGGACGCTCGCGGCGATCGCCGAGACCTCGCTCGACGTTCCGGGGAATCCTAGCGAGAGCAGGTCGAGCCGGTAGAGCGCGCCCTTGTGGTAGAGCGCGACGTTGCCGCCCAAGTTGAGCGGCTGCCCTTCGACGCGCGCGCTGACGACGAGCGTTCCGCCGGAGCGCAGCCCCGGCATCGGCGCGCTGGCGCCGAGCAGGACGACCGCCGCCGCGAGCGCGAGCGCGCGCGGAATCATGCGGTGTAGACGGTTCCGGCGACTTGCGTGCCGAGATGGCGCGCGGTGAGGAATTCGACGATCGCCGCGTGCGCGACGCGCCCATCGCAGATCTGCGCGGCACCGACGCCGCCGCGCACGCCGAGCGCCGCCGCCCGGAGCGCCGTGCGCAGGTCCGCCGGAAGCTTCGCGTCGTCGGCGATCGCGAGCGCCTCGGCCGGCGTGAGCACCTCGATGAGGGCCTGCGTCTTCGCGTCGACGATCCCGCCGCGGTCGTGGAAGAAGATCGCGCGCGCCGCGCCGACCGCGCGTGCCAGCGCTTGCGCGACGTCGTCGGCGGCGACCGCGACGTCGTTGCCGGTGAAGCCGAACGCGAGCGGTTCGACGACCGGGACGTATCCCGCGTCGAGCAGCGTGCGCAGCAGCTTCACGTCGACGTTGCCGATCGTCTCACCCGGTGCGGCGGGGATCATCCCCGCGTCGGCGCCGGAGAGCCCCACCGCGGCGTCGCCGCTGCGGTTCATCGTGCGCACGACCGCCCGTGCCGCCGCCGCGCTCGGCGCGACGACGACCGGACGCATCCCCAGATTTCCGAGGAAGACGAGGTCGCCGAAGAAGGTCGACCCCTCTGCGCCGAGCGTCGCGTCGTCGACGCGAATGATCATCGTCCGCCCCTGGAGCTCCATAAGGTCCTCCTTTTTCCCTCAACGAGCGCGGTGGCTTTCTCGGTTCATCGGCGGTTGAGGAGCCAAAGCACCACCGTCAAGAGCACGCTGAGCAGCAGCGAGGTGCCCAGCGGAAGGTAGATCCGCAGGTTGCCGCTGCCCAGTGCGATGTCTCCCGGCAGGCGGCCCGGGCGCAGCCCCGGGAAAGCGGTCAGCAGCAACCCGAGCGCGGTCAGGGCCAGACCGACGACGATCAAGACGCGACCGGGGGTCACGTGATCGTGATGCCCTCAGACCTTCATGTTGACGCGGTTCATCGCCGCGGCGACGCCGTCGTCGAGCCAGACCTCGACCCCGTCGACGGCGCGCTCGACGATCGCCGGCAGCTCGGTGCGCTCCTGGGGAGAGAAAACCCCGAGGACCCGGTCGATCGCGTCGGGGTCCGCCCCGCGTCCGATCCCGACGCGCAGGCGCGGGAACTCCTGGCCGAAGCAGCCGATGAGCGACTTGAGCCCGTTGTGGCCGCCGCTCGAGCCCTGCGCGCGCATCCGCAGCGTCCCGAACGGCAGGTCCAGCTCGTCGACGACGACGAGGATCCGCTGCGGCGGGATCTTGTAGAACGTCGCCAGTCCCAGCGTCGGCGGACCGCTCAGGTTCATGTACGACTGCGGCTCGACGAGAAGCACGCCGCGCCCGCGGTCGAGCGCGAAGCGCGCCTCGCCTTTCTTTTGCCAGGTGTCCAGGCCCCAGCGCTTGGCCAGGGCATCGACGACGATGAAACCGGCGTTGTGGCGCGTGTCGGCGTACTTCGGGCCCGGATTGCCGAGCCCGACGACCATCGAGAGTTCGTCCATGCGTGCAGAAGCACAGGGGATTCGCCGCCGCCGGCGATTCCACTGTGCTTCGCGTGCGCGTTATTCGGTGGGCGCGGCCGCCGGCGCCGCGGCGGGAACTTCGGGTGCGAGCTCCTCTTCCACGCCGACGCTGACCGCGGCGCGGGAGATCTCGACCGAGACGACGATCGTGTCGGGCGCCGTGACGAGCGCGAAGCCCTTGGGCAGTGCGACCTGCGCGGCGGTGACGTGATCGTGCAGCGCGAGCTCGCTCACGTCGATCGTCAGCGCGTCGGGGATCCCGTGCGCCGGTCCTTTGATGTCGAGCTGATGCGTGACGACGTCGAGGACCGCGCCGGCGTCGCGCACCCCGCGCGCCGTCCCGACGGTCGTGACGGCGACCGAAGCGAAGATCTCCTCGTCGCGCGTCACGCGCTGGAAGTCGACGTTCAGCGGCCTGCGGGTGAGCGGGTCGGCCTCGATGCGGCGCACCAGGACCGAGTCCTTCGTCCCGGCGATCCTCGCCTCGACGATGTGCGCCTTGTCGCCCGAGTGAAGGAACTCGGCGAGGTGCTTCGCCTCGATCGCGACCGGGGTGGGATCGCCGTGCCCGTAGACGACCCCGGGCACCTTTCCGGCGCGGCGGAGACGATGCGCGGCGGTCGTGCCCGCCTCCTCACGGCGCTCGAGGGTCAGGCTGGGGACGGAATGTCGCTTGGCCATGATGGCCTATTCCCTCCGCGGGGGTGCCCTCACACGGCGGCGGCTACTTGGACCTCGCGCTCCGCCGCCGGCGGCGTGGCGGCCGTCTCGGTGTCGTCGGCGTTGAACAGCTCGGAGACCGAGCGGTTCGAGGTGATGCGCTTGATCGCGTCGGCGAGGATCTGCGCGATCGTGAGGTGATCGACTTTCGTCGAGTCGATCGTGCGCGGGATCGTGTTGGTCACGATCACCTTGTTGATCTCGGAGTTCTCGAACTGCGCGATCGCGTCGCCGGCGAAGATCCCGTGCGTCGCGAGCGTGTAGACGTCGGTCGCACCGCGCTTACGCAGCGCCTCGGCCGCCTTCACCAGCGTCCCGCCGGTCGAGATCATGTCGTCGACGACGACGGCGATCTTGCCCTCGACGTCGCCGACGATGTGCGTCACCTCGGAGACGTCCGGCTCCGGGCGGCGCTTGATGATGACGGCGAGCGTCGACTTGAGCCGCTTGGCGAACGTCTCGGCGCGCGGCACGCCGCCGGCGTCGGGCGAGACGACGACGATCTTGTCGCCTTGCAGGTTCTGGTTCTTGAGGTAGTTGCAGAGCGTCGGCGCGGCCATCAGGTTGTCGACCGGGACGTCGAAGAAGCCCTGGATCTGGGCGGCGTGCAGGTCGAGCGTGACGATCCGCTCGGCGCCGGCGCGCTCGATCATGTTCGCGACGAGCTTGGCCGAGATCGGCTCGCGGCCTTTCGTCTTCTTGTCCTGCTTCGCGTAGCCGAAGTACGGGATCACCGCGGTGATGCGGTTGGCCGAGGCGCGGCGCAGCGCATCGATGATGAGCAGCAGCTCCATCACCGAGTCGTTGACGGTCGCGCCTTGCGGCGAACGGCACAGGGACTGGATGACGAAGACCTCGGCGCCGCGGACGTTCTCGCGGATCTCGATCCGGCATTCGTCGTTTTTGAAGCGATCGACCAGCGCGTTCCCGACGCGGGTCTGCATCTTCTTGGCGATCTCCTCGGCGAGCTGCCGATTGGAGGTCCCGCTGAACAGCAGCGGCGCTTGGTTCGAGATCACGGGTCGGCTCCTTCTGCCTCCGGACGGCGCCTGGGCGCAACGAGGGAAGCGCTGCCAGCTTGGTCTTTCGTTCCTCGGTGTCCTGTGAAGGCGAAGCCGGACACGCTTGGCCCGGGTTGAAGAAGAGACATATGGCAGTGGACCTGGCGATGGACCGAGCGCAGTACGATCGTGCCCAGTCCTGTTTGTTGTTGCGAGGTCGGTGTGGGGCCCCCACGCTTGCGTGGGGGGCGCGGAGCCTGGGACGGAGCGCCGTGAAAGCCGAGAGCCTTGCCTAAGTTTGAGCTGGTGTCTTCGTACCCATTGGCCGGGGACCAGCCGAAGGCTACCCAGGCGCTCGCCGACGGCGTGCTCCGGGGCGACAAGGCCCAGACGCTGCTGGGCGTCACCGGGTCGGGCAAGACCATGGCGATGGCGCGGATCGTCGAGCTGGTCCAGAAGCCGACGCTCGTCCTCTGCCACAACAAGACGCTCGCGGCGCAGCTCTGTGCGGAGTTCCGCGAGTTCTTCCCGCACAACGCGATCGAATATTTCGTCTCGTACTTCGACTACTACCAGCCCGAGGCGTACATCGCCCACACCGACACCTACATCGCCAAGGACAGCTCGATCAACGACGAGATCGAGCGCCTGCGGCACTCGGCGACCCAGTCGCTGCTGACCCGGCCGGACACGCTGATCGTCGCCTCGGTCTCCTGCATCTACGGGCTCGGCTCGCCGGCCGACTACATGGAGATGTCGGCCGACATCAAGATCGGCGACGTGATCGACCGCGACGAGTTCCTGCGCAAGCTGATCGGGATGCAGTACCGCCGCAACGACCTGAACCTCGTGCGCGGGACGTTCCGCGTGCGCGGCGACACACTCGAGTTCGTCGGCGTCGAAGAGGAGCTGGTCCACCGCATCGAGTTCTTCGGCGACGAGATCGAGGCGATCAACGTCGTCAACCAACTCACCGGCGAGTACGTCACCTCGAAGGACGAACTGAAGATCTTCCCGGCCAAGCACTACATCACGCCGGACGAGAAGCTGCGCCGCGCGATCGTCGAGATCGAGAACGAGCTGGAGGACCGCCTCAAGCTGTTCCGCAGCGAGGGGAAGCTGCTCGAGGCGCAGCGGTTGGAGCAGCGCACCCGCTACGACTTGGACATGCTGCGCGAGGTCGGCTACTGCAACGGCGTCGAGAACTACTCGGCGCCGCTCTCCGGACGCCAGCCCGGCTCGACGCCGTGGTGCCTGCTCGACTTTTTCCCGCAGGACTGGCTCCTGCTGATCGACGAGTCGCACGCGACGCTCCCGCAGGTCCACGCGATGTACGGCGGCGACCGCTCGCGCAAGCTCTCCCTGGTCGAGCACGGCTTCCGGCTCCCCTCGGCGCTCGACAACCGGCCGCTCACGTACGACGAGTTCCAGGACCACCTCAACCAGGTGATCTACGTCTCGGCGACGCCGGGGACGTACGAGGTCGGCCGCTCGACGCAGGTCGCGGAGATGATCATCCGCCCGACGGGGCTGGTCGATCCCGAGGTCGAGGTGCGGCCGACGCGCCATCAGGTCGACGACCTGATGGACGAGATCCGCAAGCGCGCCGAGAAGGACGAGCGCATCCTGGTCACCACGCTGACCAAGAAGATGGCCGAGGACCTCACCGAATACCTGATCGAGAACGGGATTCGCGTGCGCTACCTGCACAGCGAGGTCGAGACGCTCGAACGCATCGCGATCCTGCGCGATCTGCGCAAGGGCGAGTTCGACGTGCTCGTCGGGATCAATCTTCTGCGCGAAGGTTTGGATCTGCCGGAGGTCTCGCTGGTCGGGATCCTCGATGCCGACAAGGAGGGCTATCTGCGCTCGGGGACCTCGTTGATCCAGACGATCGGGCGCGCCGCGCGCAACGTCGAGGGCAAGGTCATCATGTACGCCGACGTCGTCACCGAGTCGATGGCGAAGGCGCTCGGCGAGACGCGCCGCCGCCGCGAGATGCAGCTCGCGTTCAACGCCGAGCACGGGATCGAGCCGAAGACGATCCGCAAGGAAGTCCACGACATCCTCAGCCTGGTCGGCGGCGGCGCCGGGGGCGGAGCCGACGCCGCGAACGCGGTGCGCGCCGAGCATCTCCCGCGCGAGGTCGCCGAAGCGATGGCGAAGGAGATCGAGCGCAAGATGCGCGAGGCCGCCGCGAACCTCGAATTCGAGAAAGCCGCCGCGCTCCGCGACGAACTGGTCGCGCTGCGCAAGCAGATCGGCGGCAACGAGTCCGTCCTGTTCCAGGGCAAAGCCCCGAAGATCTTCCAGCACGCGCTCAAAGAGCTGATCGGCACGTAGCGGCGCACGAAGCGCTCGAGCCGCGGAATGTGCGCCACGTCGGGCATCGCCGGGGCCCGTTGTGTCATGTTGAGCTTGTCAGCATGGGCGACGATCGTGCCAAGCGGGTGCGGCGTCGGCGCTCGTGAGGTCGAACGGCAAGGGAGTGCCGGCCGTCCCGGACCTTCGTCTCGTTGCGAATTCGAAAACAGCGCCAACCGCTTCATCGCCAGTTCAGACTTTACGTCTACGCTGCACTTGCGGAGGTGTTGATCTTCACTCGTGACCGCTCAAGCGTCGTCAGAGCCATCCCGCGCCGAGCCGCGGCTGCTTGCCATCACTACAGCCGTCCCGACGAACGTCCTGCAACAAGAGCGTGCCCACGATTACGCGCGTGTCGTGTTTGGCGATCGCATTCCCGGCTTCGAGAAATTGTCGCGCGTTTTCGCGTCGACGGGAATCGAGTGCCGATACACGGTTGAACCCTTCGAATGGTACGAGCGTGCACACAACTGGCCCGAGCGCACCGAGGCCTACATCGACGGCGGGTGCAAACTCTTCGACAGCGTCGTTCGCAAAGCGCTCGCATCGGCGGCGCTAAGCGCCGACCTGATCGACACCGTGGTTATCGTCTCTTCGACGGGCGTCACCACGCCCGGCATCGAGGCGCGCATGCTACCGCGGCTCGGATTTAGGCCGGACGTCCGGCGCGTTCCGGTTTTCGGACTCGGGTGTGCCGGCGGCGTCTCCGGGCTCGCCCTGGCCTCGCGGATCGCTGCGGGAGAGCCCGGCACGACCGTCCTGTTCGTCACGATCGAATTGTGTTCGCTCGCGTTTCGTCCGGACCGGGCCACAAAAGCGGACATCGTCTCAGCAGCGCTGTTCGGCGACGGCGCGGCCGCTGCGATTCTCCGTTGCCAAGCCGGGGCGGGCATCGCCACGATTCGCGCCGCGACGGAACATCTTTGGGCGAACACGCTCAACATCATGGGCTGGTCGACGGATGAGGCCGGCCTCGGAGTGATCTTGTCGCGTTCGTTGCCGGGATTCATCGAACGCAACTACCGAGCGGAATTCGACCGCGCGATGTATCGTCTCGCACTTCCCCCCTCGCAGATCGATCGGATGGTCTGTCATCCCGGCGGCGCCAAGGTTCTCGAAGCAATCGAAGCAGCGCTCGAGCTTCCTCCAAACACGTTGCACGTCGAACGGTCGGTTATGCGCGACTACGGCAACATGTCGTCCCCCACCGTCTTGTTCGTGTTGGAACGAACGCTTGCCGAGCGGTTCGAAGGCAGTGCGGTCTTGGCGGCTCTCGGGCCAGGTTTTACGGCAGCCTTCGTTTCGTTGCGCGTCGATCATGCATAGCGGAGTGCTCCTACTCGCGTATCTCACGCTCCAGCGCACGATCGAACTCAACGTTGCCCGGCGCCACACCGAGGCGTTGCTCCGGAAAGGGGCGCACGAAGTGGGCGCCAAGCACTATCCGGCGATGGTTGCGCTGCACGCAAGCTGGCTCGCGTCGCTCTGGATCTTCGGCTGGAACCACGATTTGCAGCCCGCACTGCTTGCTCTCTTCGCCCTGCTTCAAGCCGCCCGCTATTGGGTGCTCCGGACGCTTGGCGAGCGCTGGACGACGCGCATCATGATCGTGCCTGGCGCGATCCCGATAACCTCCGGGCCGTACCGCTTCGTCCGGCACCCGAACTATCTTATTGTCGCGTGCGAGCTGCCGTGTGCTTCGCTCGCCATCGGTCTGGTATGGCACGCGGCCGCTTTCGGAGTGCTGAATCTCGCGATGCTGGCTCGGCGAATCCATTGCGAAGACGCCGCGCTCGCGCGGTCGTAGAACCCCTTCGGTGACGCGGCCCCGAAGCGACTGGCCCGGCTTCACGGCGATGTGCATCGGCATGTTCATGGCGATCCTCGACATCCAGGTCGTCGCCGCCGCGCTGCCGAGGATTTCGCAAGCCCTGAGCATCCCGCTCGATCGGCTCAGTTGGATTCAAACGGCCTACCTGATCACGGAGGTGATTGCGATCGCGCTCAGCGGCCGGCTAACACGTGCGCTCTCGACGAGGGGCATCTTCACGCTCGGCGTCGCCGGTTTCGTGGTCGCGAGCCTCGGTTGCGCCTTTTCGCAAAGCTTCGTCCCGCTCATCGCGTGGCGCGCCATGCAAGGATTTTGTGGCGGGGTCATCATTCCGACCGCTTTTGCCGCGGGCTACAAGATGTTCCCGAGTTTGCTGCAACCGCGCGCGATCTTGATCGCGGGCGCGATGGCGATGCTGGCGCCGTCGCTGGGTCCGCTCCTCGGCGGTTACATCGCCCAGAAGCTCGCGTGGAACTGGCTGTTCCTCATCAACGTTCCGATCGGGATTGTCGTCGCGGCGTTCGTGGCCGCACGGATTCGAATCGACGATGCGGAGCCGAGCGCTTGGAGAACCATCGATGCGACGGCGCTCGTCGCGCTCGCAGCCTGCCTCGCACTGCTCTTGACGTTGCTGAAGATCGCGCCCGGCGATCACTGGGCCGCCACTCGCGATCTCTATCTGAGTGCGGGCACACTGTTGGCGGGCGTAGTCTTCGTACGCCGGTGCATCGGCACGTCGGAAGCACTGGTCGATTTTTCTCCGCTGCGCGCGGGCAGCTTCAGCGCCGCCTGCGTGTTCAACTTCGTGCTCGGCCTCGGGCTCTACGGCTCGGTCTACCTGTTGCCCCTCTTTCTCGGCTTCGTGCGGTATCACTCGCCGTTTCAAATCGGACTCATCATGACGGTGACGGGCCTCGCGCAACTGCTGGCGTCGCCGCTTGCGACCCTTGCCGACAAGCGCTTTCCGGCCATAGCCGTCACGGCATTCGGTTTCGGCCTTTTCGGACTCGGCTCGTTCGCCAACGCCTTTGCGACGCCGCGGAGCGATTTCTCGGATTTGTTCTGGCCGCAGGTCCTGCGCGGAGTCGCGGTGCTGTTCTGCATCCTGCCGATTACCAACGTCGCACTCGACAAGCAACCGGCATCGGAGCTCGCGAACGCAAGCGGCTTGCTCAACTTGATGCGAAACGTGGGCGGAGCGGTTGGTATCGGTCTCGTCGACACGATCGTCAACGTCCGGCCGCCCGCGATCGCGTCGCAACTCGTGTCCGGTCTGACGCACGGAAGCCGCCGGATCGCCGACTTCGTCGGTGTCCCGGTCGACCTCGTTGCGGGGCAGACGATTGCGAGCATGGATCCTTCTGATCTTGCGGTCGTGCGACCGATCATCGAGCGGGCTGCGGCGACCGTCGCGTTCAATGAGGCCTGGGTCTTGCTGGGCGCGTTGATGACGCTCTCGCTGTTCGTGCTTCCCCTGCTGCGCCGCGGGGACGCGGGCGACGTAGCGAACGATGCGGAAGGCTTTTCATGACAGCTGCTCTCAGACACTTCGCGACAACGGTTCTCGCTGCGCTCGTGTTCTTCGAGTCCACGGTATTCGCATCAGCGTCAACCCTCCCGCGGCTCGAGGCCGATTCGCTCGGCGGCAAGCACGTCGTCTTACCCGATGATGCCGGCGGAAAGCCAATCGTGCTGGTACTCGGCTTCGCGCGCGAATCGGAGAACGCACTCAACACGTGGGCGCACAAGCTGCTCACCGCAGTCGGGGCGAGGGCGCAGATCTATGTGGTTATCGTCGCCGATTCAGGGCCATTCTTCACAAAGCGGAAGGTGAAGAAAAAGATCGCAGGCTCGGCACTTGCGACTCAGGCGCAGCTCGAGAACAATATCCTGGTCACCTTCCGGGGAGAGGGCTGGAGAGACATCGCCCCACCAGGTCCAGGTAAAGATGCGGGCATCGTTGTCGCGGATGCAAGCGGTCAGATCGTCTTCGCAAAGCGCGAGCCCTACAGCGATGCGGCGCTCGCCGATGCAGCCAAGGCCGTGCCGTAAGCCGGCGGTAGGTGCGCCGAACGCGGCTACGCGTCGCGTGTCGTGCGGACGATCGTTTCGAAGGCGGCGACCTGCTGCGTCTGCCAGGTTTCGTCGCGGCCGAGCGCTTCGGCGAGAAGGGCGGCGACGGCGGGGGCGCTTTCGCGTGCGGCTTCGGTGTCGAGGAAGAGGGCGCGGGTGCGGCGCGCGAGGACGTCGTCGACGGTGCGCGCCATCTCGGCGCGCGCGGCGTAGAGCACCTCGGCGCGCGTGTACGGGAGGCGGTGGTGGAAGCGCGCGCGCAGCGCCGCGTCGTGCTTGCCCAGGGATACGATCGCGTCGGCATCCGTCCCGTAGACGCGCAGCGCGTCGCCGGCGGCGCCGTCGTGCGTCGCGCCGTGGAGCGGCATCGTCGCGGTCGGTGACGGTTTGCGCGGGAGGCCGCCGCGCTGCGCGGCGACGTCGACGACGTCCTCGGCCATCTTGCGGTACGTCGTCCACTTCCCGCCCGTGATCGAGACGACGCCGGAGGCGGAGACGTCGATGACGTGCTCGCGCGAGAGCTTCGCGGTCGTCGTCGCCTTGCGGTTGACCAGCGGCCGCAGCCCGGCGAACGCGGCGCGGACGTCGCTTTCGGCGAGGTGTTTCGCGAGAAAACGGTTCACCGTCTCCAAAATGAACGCGACCTCGGTCTGCGTCGGAACCGGATCGAGCTCCGCGTGCGGCGCCGGGATGTCGGTCGTCCCGATCACGACGTGCTCGTGCCAGGGGACGGCGAAGAGGACGCGGCCGTCGCGCGTCTTGGGGACGAGGAGCGCGGCGCTCGCGCCGCCCAGCGCCTCCGCCGCGACGACGACGTGCGAGCCGCGGCTGTACGTGAGCAGCGGCGCCGCGCCGCGATCGTCGAGCGCGCGGAGCGCGTCGACGAAGATCCCCGTCGCGTTGATGACCGTGCGCGCGCGGATCTCCAGCTCGCGGCCGCTCTCGCGATCGACGGCCTGCACGCCCGCGACGCGCGTCCCTTCGTAGCGGAACCCGATCGCGCGTACATAGTTGGCGACGGCCGCCCCGCGGTCGACCGCGGTGCGCGCGAGGGTGATCGCGAGCCGCGCGTCGTCGAACTGGCCGTCGGAGTAGACGACCGCGCCGCGCATCCCGTCGGCGGCGAGCGCGGGGATCAGCTCCTGCGCGCGCTTGCGCGAGACGACGCGGCTCGGCGGGAAGCCCGAGCGGCCCGCGAGCAGATCGTACAGCTTCAGCCCGATCCCGTAGTATGCGACGTCGGTGCGCGCGTACGCGGGCACGACGAAGGCGAGATCGTGCACGAGGTGCGGCGCGTTCGCGCGCAGCGCGGTCCGCTCGCGCAGCGCCTCGCGCACCAAGCCGATGTCGCCTTGCTGGAGATACCGGACGCCGCCGTGGACGAGCTTGGTCGAGCGGCTCGAGGTCGCTTTCGCGAAGTCCTCGGCTTCGATCAGCGCGGTGCGGTAGCCACGCGCGGCGGCGTCGACCGCGGCGCCCAGGCCCGTCGCGCCGCCCCCCACGACCAGGACGTCGAACGTTTCCTCGTGCAGGCGTGCAAGGCCGTCGTCGCGGTTCACCGCGTCGACCACTCCCGACTGCGCGCGACCGCCTGTTTCCAGCGCGCCAGCAGTGCCTCACGTCGCTCCGCCGCCATCGTCGGCGTGAACTGCTTGTCTTGACGCCAGTGGCGCGCGACCGTCTCCACGTCGTTCCAGAACCCCACCTGCAGTCCGGCGAGATACGCCGCACCGAGTGCGGTGGTCTCGGTCACGGCCGGCCGGATCACGGGGACACCGAGCATGTCGGACTGAAAGCGCATCAGGAAATCGTTCGCCGACGCGCCGCCGTCGACGCGCAGCTCTTTGAGCGGCAGGCCGGCATCACGTTCCATCGCGGCGATCACGTCGGCCGTTTGGTACGCGATCGCTTCGAGCGCGGCGCGGGCGAGGTGCGCGCGCGTCGTGCCGCGCGTGATCCCGACGATCGTACCGCGCGCATCCGGGTCCCAGAACGGTGCGCCGAGGCCCGTGAACGCGGGGACGAAGAAGAGGTCGCCGGTGTCGTCGACCTCGCGCGCGAGCGCTTCGACCTCGCCCGAGCGGGCGATCACGCCCAGGCCGTCGCGCAGCCACTGCACCGGCGCGCCGGTGACGAAGATCGAGCCTTCGAGCGCGTATGCCGCCTTCCCGGATTCCAAGGCGAACGCGATCGTCGAGAGCAGCCCGTGCTCGCTGCGCACGACGCGCGAGCCGGTGTTGAGGACGACGAAGGAGCCGGTCCCGTAGGTGTTCTTCGCAAGCCCTTCCTCGAAACCGGCTTGGCCGACGAGCGCGGCCTGCTGGTCGCCCGCGACGCCGCCGATGCGGATCGCGCCGCCGAACAGATCCGGTGCGCTCATGCCGAAGTCGGCGCACGACGGCAGCACGTCGGGGAGGATGCTCTCCGGGATGTCGAGCGCCGCGAGCAGCTCCTCGCTCCAGCGCAGCGCGTGGATGTCGAAGAGCATCGTGCGCGAGGCGTTGGTGACGTCGGTGACGTGCCGCTTCCCGCCGGTCAGCTTCCAGATCAGCCACGAGTCGACCGTCCCGAACGCGATCTCGCCGGCCTCGGCGCGCGCGCGCAAGCCCTCGACGTGTTCGAGCAGCCAGCGGATCTTGGTCGCCGAGAAGTACGGATCGATCAAGAGCCCCGTCGTCTCGGTGACGCGCGCTTCGAGGCCGGCGGCCTTGAGCTCGTCGCACAGCGCGGCGGTGCGGCGATCTTGCCAGACGATCGCGTTGGCAACGGGTTCTCCGGTCGCGCGGTCCCACAACACCGTCGTCTCGCGTTGGTTCGTGATCCCGATCGCCGCGACGTCGGCCGCCGAGACACGCGCGTTGCGCAGCGCGTTGCACGCCGTCGCGAGCTGGGACTCCCAGATGTCGCGCGGATCGTGCTCCACCCAGCCCGGCTGCGGGAAATGTTGCGGAAACTCGCGTTGGTCGAACGCGACGATCGCGCCGTCGCGGTCGAACACGATCGCGCGCGAGCTGGTCGTCCCTTGATCGAGAGCGAGGATGACGGACACGGGCTAACTCCTAACGCGGGGTGAGTTCGACGGCGGCGGCGACCGGTGCGGGGTCGGGCGGCGTGGCCGGAGCGGCCGCTCCGCGCGGCAGATACGGAAGGATCAGCTTCTGGTACGCGCCCGCGCCGACGAGCCCGCCGACCAGCGGCCCGACGATCGGGACCCACCAGTAGTCGCTCGGCCCGGGAAGCGCTTGCGGGCCCCAGCCTGCGACGAACGCGAACAAGCGGGGTCCCAGGTCGCGCGCGGGGTTGATCGCCCACGCGTCGAGATACCCCATCGATGCGCCGATGACCGCGACGAGCAGCCCGATCATCAGCGCGCCGGAGTTCGCCATCGGCGCCATCGTGTTGTACTGCTCCGTGATCGCGAAGATCCCGAAGAGCAGGAACGCGGTGAGGATCGTCTCGTCGAGCAGCGCGTGCAGCGGCGTGACGGCGAGCCCCGGATGCGTGAAGAAGACCCCCGCGGCGCCGCCGTCGCCCGCGCGCGTGAGATGGTGCGCGAGGTTGTAGTGGTCGATCACCGGGGCGAACAGCGCGTAGACGACGGCCGCGCCCAGGAAGCCTCCGAGGATCTGCGCGGCGACGTACGGCGCGATCTTGCGGCGCGGAAAGCCGCGAAAGGCGGCGAGGGCGAGCGTGACGGCAGGGTTCGCATGCGTCCCCGAGATCGCGCCGGTCACGTAGATCGCCACGGTGACGGCGAGCCCCCAGGTGATGCAGACGCCCCAATACGCGCCGACGTACGGGCTCGGATCGTAGAGCGTATACATCGCCGCGACCGAGTCGCCGAACGCGATGATGATGAAGACCGCGACGATTTCCGCGATGAGCTCGCCCATGAGCCGGCGACGTTCGGACATGCACCCTCCATGCGGCCCAAACGAAAAAGCCGCTCGACGCCGCCGGCGCAAGGCTCCGGCGGACCGTCGAGCGGCTTTATCAACACTCTGCCGCTACGAGTGAGGAAGATACCACGCCGCGCGTACTTTGTGCAAGAAGTTTCCGCCGAGTGCGATCACACGACCCAGAGGGTGCTTTCGCTTGCGGAGACGGCGTCGATCCCGGCGCGCACGAGCTGGTCGACCTCGGCGAGCGAACCGACGAGGCCGCCGGCGATGATCGGGAGCGTCGGCGCGATCGCGCGCAGCGGCGCGATCGCGCGCCCTGCGACCGGCGCCGGGAGCACCTCGACCGCGTCGGGGACGAAGCGCTCGACCGATCGGCGCGCCGTCGCGAGCGCCTGCGAGTCGAGCAGGAAGGTCCGCTGTACGGCGACGAGGCCGAGCCCTTGCGCCGCCTTGAGCACCGGCGCGTGGGTCGAGATCACGCCGTGCGCGCCGCAGCGCGCCAGATAGCGCACCGCGGCCGAGTCGCCCGAGAGCCCGGCGACGAGGTCCAGGTTGACGCACGCGGTCTTCCGCGCCGCGTTCAGCCGCGCGAGCACGTCGGCGATCCCGCCGATCTCGCCGGTGAGCACCCAGACCAGGCGCGCCGGAGCCGCGAGCGCGGCGTCGAGATCGCGCGTGTCCCGGAGCGCGGGGATCACGCGCGAGTCGCGCAGCAGCGCGTCGAGATCGATCACCCCGGCGATTGCTCCGACGGGGCCTCGGGCGCCTCTCCGTTTGGCCGATGGGTGCGGCCGCGCTCGCGTGGAAGCGCGTGCTTGATGAAGACGTCTCGCCGCGCGGCATCCGTGCTGCTCGCTTCGTTCGCCGTGCTCGCCGCGGCCGCGTGTACGCGCGTCACCGGCGGATCGTCGGCGCCGGGGAGCAACCCCTGGACGATCCCTGGGACGCTGCGGATCGCGACGAGCCTCACGACGAACACGCTCAACCCGATCCTCTCGACCCAGCAGGTGGAGGCGATCGCGGAGCGGTTCGTGATGGACCCGCTGATCGCGACCGATCCCGAGGGGCACGACGTTCCGGTCCTCGCCGCGCAGGTGCCGACGCTGGAGAACGGCGGGATCAGCCGCGACGGGCTGACGATCACCTACCGCCTTCGCCACGGCGTGAAATGGCAGGACGGCGCGCCGTTCACCAGCGCCGACGTCGCCTTCAGTTACCGCGCGATCATGAACACGGCGACGAACGTCGCGACGCGGCACGGCTACGACGAGATCGCGCGCGTCGAGACCCCCGATCCGTATACCGCGGTGTTCCGGCTCAAACGGCCGTTCGCGCCGGCCGTGCACACGTTTTTCGCGCACAGCGACGCGCCGTACCTGATCCTCCCAGCGCATCTGCTCGCGAAGTATCCCGACCTCAACCGCGTCCCGTTCAACGAGCACCCGATCGGGACGGGGCCGTTCAAGATCGTGCGCTGGGTGCGCGGCGACCGGATCGAATACGTCGCCAACGACGACTATTTTCTCGGCAAGCCGAAGCTGCGCTCGATCGTGCTCCACTTCGTCCCCGACGAGGAGACGATCACGAGCCAGATGCGTGCGCACGAGATCGACTGGTTCATGCTCGCGACGCCGCGCGTCTATCCCGAGCTCAAGCAGATCCCCGGCGTCGACGTGCGGCTCGTCCCGTTCAACGGCTACGACTCGATGCTGGTGAACCTCGCGCACCCGCCGCTCGACGATCCGCGCGTGCGCCTCGCGGTCGGTCTCGCGATCGACAAGCCGCGATTGGTACAGACGTCGACGTTCGGAACGACCGTCGCGGCGACCGAGGATCTCCCGCCGTTGCTGTGGGCGTTCAACCCGCGCGCCGGGACCAGCGTGCGCGACCTGCCGCGCGCGCAGTCGCTGCTCACGCAGGCCGGCTGGCTTCCCGGGTCCGACGGGATCCGCGTGAAAAACGGCAAGCGGCTCGTGCTCGGAATCTCATACCAGAGCGACAGCGCGACCGACCGCCAGCGCTCGGTGCTGATCGCCGCGATGCTGCGCGAGGCCGGGATCGCGACCGAGCTGAAGGGCTACACGACAGCCCTCCTCTACGGCCCGCCCGGGATCGGCGTCTACGCCGACGGCAAGTACGATCTCGGGCTGAACACCTGGTACTCCGGGCGCGATCCCGACGACTCCTCGCGCCTGATGTGCGATCAGCGCCCGCCGAACGGCTACAACTGGTCGCGCTACTGCAACCCCGCGATGGACGCCGCGCAGCGGATCGCGCTCTCGCACTACGATGAGTCGACGCGTAAGCGCGCCTACGCGCAGATCGAGGAGCTGCTCGCGCGCGACACGCCGTTCGTCTACCTGTGGTGGCCGCGCCAGATCGAAGCGGTCAACAGCGACCTGAAGAACTTCCGTCCCGACGGGATCGTCGAGAACTGGAACGCCTGGGAGTGGTCGATCTGAGCCGCGTGTGAAGGCGCCGTGAACGGCACGCGGCTGCGGCCGTTCACATCGGCGCGCGACACTGACGGCGTGAAGAGAGGCGTGCCGCGGTGGGTCACGATCGCGTTCGGCGCCGGCGTGGCGGCGATCGGGCTCGGTTGGCTGGGGTACGCCCTCGTCGCGTGGCTCGGCTACGGGAGGCTCGGCGTCGACCGGCGAGCCGATTCGCTGCTCGACCGGTACATGCCGGTCTACGAAGTCGCCGAGCGGCACGAGACGCGCGTCGCCGCGCCGGCCGCCGTCTCGTACGCCACGGCGTGCGCGTTCGACCTGCGCGATTCGCGCATGATCCGCGCGCTCTTTCGCGCGCGAGAACTGCTGCTAGGCGCTCCGCACGCCCAGGACGCGCTCCCGACGCAACTGCTCGCGATGACGCTGCGCATCGGGTGGCGCGTGCTGGCGGAGGAGCCCGGGCGCGAGCTCGTGATGGGCGCCGTGACGCAGCCGTGGGAACCGCGACCGGTCTTCCGCGGCGTCGCGCCCGAACGCTTCGCCGCGTTCGACGAGCCCGGCTACGTGCAGATCGCCTGGACGATCTCCGCCGAGCGCGTCGACGATCGCTCCTCGGTGGTCCGCACCGTCACCCGCGTGCGCACGACCGGCCCCAATGCACGCCGCAGGTTCCGGCGGTACTGGGCGATCTACTCGCCCGGGATCCTGCTCATCCGAAGCGAGGCGCTCCGCGTGATCCGCGCCGAAGCGGAACGCCGCGCTAGCCGGAGAGACGCGTAAAGGGGTCTTCTCCCCGTTCACCGCCTTCGAGCCAGCTGCGCTTGCGCACGAACGCGCGGCGTATCTCACGGAGCGTCGCGATCTTGTCGTCGATGCGCGCGATGCGCTCGTTCATCAGCGCGATCTTTCCCTGACGCGTGAATCCGTTCGCCACTTCGAGGGCGAGAGCATCGATCTCGGCGAGCGTGAAGCCCAGGAACTGCGCGGTGCGGATGAATGCCGCGCGCTGCACCTGCTCGTCGTTGAAGTGGTGATAGCGATTGCTTTGCGCCGACCCGCGGGTCGGCTTGAGCAGTCCACGTTTGACGTAGAAGCGGATCGTATCACGCGAGAGGCCGGTGGCGCGCGCGAATTCCGAGATGAGCACGATGTCGCGGATCTCCTTGACTAGGGAGCTAGGTCCATACGTTATGATCGGCGCCATGGAATCGCAAGTCCCACCCACCTCGTACGGGCCGCCGATCTCGCTCGATCTGGCGAAACGCGTCATCGCCGCGGCCGAAGCCGAAGCCGTCGCACATCATTGGCCGATGACCATCGCCGTCGTGGATAGCGGCGGACACCTCACCATCTCGCTTCGGCTGGATCACGCGCCCCTGGGCAGCATCGCCGTAGCCCAGTCCAAGGCCGAAACTGCGGTCAATTTTCGGCTGCCGACCAGCGCGCTGCGTGAGGCGGTAGCCGCGGGCGGCCTCGGCCTTCTCTCCGTGACGAACCTGAGTGCGGTCGACGGCGGCCTTCCCCTTGTCGTCGACGGCCGCGTGATCGGTGCTATCGGCGCATCGGGAATGGATCCGAGCCAGGATTCCCAGGTGGCCCTTGCCGGTGCTCGCGCATTGCCCGGCTAATGCCCGTGGGTGCGCAGGTACGCGAGGGTCTGGCGATCGATCGCCCCGTCGTCGCGGACGCGGTTCTCCAGGTTCTCGACGTGCATGAACGCGACGAGCGCGGCGCGCGCCGCGTCGCCGTACGTACCGTCGCGGGCTGAGAGCGCGCCGACCCGCACCAGCTCGCCGGCGATCTCGCGGCCCAGCGCCTCGTCGACCGAGAGCACGTCCTGCGGCGCGGCGGGGAAGAAGTAGAGCTTGTGCAGCTCGAGCAGCCGCGCCAGCTCGTCGATCGGCGCGGGGTGGTCGTCGACGCGCAGGTCGACGTAGCGGTCGTTGAAGCCGCCGTAGCCGCCGTGCGGCTTGGCGATCACGAGCGCCGCGCTCTGCTGGCCGCGCTTGTCGCCGCCTTCGCGCTGTCCGGCGGCGAGGCTCGCGACGAGCCGGTCGGCGAGCGTTCCGCCCGTCTCGCGAAACGTCCGCGCCATCGCGTCGACGACTGCCGGTCCGGCCAGGCAGTTTCCCTGCGCCGCGAAGCCCTCGCCGACGATCCCGCCGGCCCATCCGATGCAGTGGCTGCCGGTGAAGCTCGCCGCGCCGCCCTGCGCATCGACGATCCCGAACTGCCGGTCCTCGGCTTGCGGATCGTTCGCGGTGAGGCGGCGAACGATCTCGTCGGGCGCGACGCCGTCCCGCAGCGCCGCGAGCGCCGTCGGGCCGAAGGTCGTGTTCGCCCACGCCTGCGTCGCGATCGCGCCGCCGCGCTCGACCCACGGCACCACCGCTCCGACGGAGAGAAACTTCGATTGCACCGCGATCCCGATCTCGCCCGCGGCGCGGTCGCAGGCGACGATCGAGAATGTCGAGGGCGTGGGAAGCGGACGCATCGCCGCCGCTTCGCCCAGGGGGCGAGGCCCTTCCCGCCGAGAGCCGGCCGCGAGGGCTTTCGCTTGCCCTGCGGCGTAAGGAAGGAGTCGGCCGACCTTCGGGGGTGCGAAACGGATGGCGAATTCTAGCTACCGCGTCTATGTCACGTTCTCAGGTGAGTCATCGAAGATCGACGACGCGGCGCCGCCGGCCGACGCGAGCGTCGACACCGAGCCGATCGATAACGTCAAAGCGCTCTCCCGGAAGGGGAACGACAAGGGCGACGTGCTGCCGAAGGGCGGCGCGTATGCGGAGCTCCGCGGGATGGCGGTCGACGGGCAGGGCCGGCTCTACGTCGCGAACGCGCAGAAGAGCGGCTCGTCGATCGACGTCTTCGGGCCCGCAGGGAAGGACGGGACGCGACCGCTCCTGGTGAGCGGCTTGATCACCGAGAGTTCCTCGAGCGCGCTGTGGCATCCGTACCAGCTCGCGTTCGACGGCAGCACGCTGTTCGTCTCGAGTCAGGACACGAACGTCGTCTCCGCCTACACCATCACCGGGAACGGGACGGAGACGAGCGCGGCGCCGGCGGCGACTTGCTCGTACTTGAGTTCGCAGTTCGGCGGTCCGTTTTTCGAAGGAACGTGGGTCGCCTCGTCGGTCGCGGTTCCGCACGGCGGCGTCACGCCCGAGGCGATCGCTGCGACCCAGGGCGGCCTCGCGATGACGACCGAGCCG
>DATJHK010000015.1:0-29434 GCA_035493875.1 Candidatus Limnocylindria bacterium | reverse complement strand
GGGCGAGCCGGTCGGCTGGCTCGAGCCGCCGCTCACGCTCTATCAGCAGTTCCGCGAGATGAACAACGCCGCGCGCGCCGAGGGCGATTCGCCGGGCGCGTGGACGAGCGTCACGTACGTGCTCGAACGCAACGGGCATTTCGAGGTGGAGTTCGGCTACGATCCGATCCCGATCGAAGACGAGTCGGAGCGCATGGACGCGTGGGAGCGCCGGTACCTCCCGCGCTGAGCTCCACCGCTCGTCGATGTGTGAAGAGAGGCTGAAAGCCGGCGGCCGCGTCCCTCACACCGCTCTCATCGCGGCCCGCTACGGTCGGCGGTATGAAATACCACTCGACCGCATTCGCGCTGGTCACGTCATCGTTGCTCGCCGCATGCGGCGGCGGCGGTTCCACCAGCACCGCGCGTCCGTTCATGCCGGCGGCTCCGATCGTGTCGACGGCGGCGCCCGCAGCGCCCATCTCGTCGAGCGCCGTCCTGCAAACCGCGACGATCAACGGCACTCCGACGTTCATCACCGCCGCGCAGCTGCCCGTCTACACCTTCGCCGGCGACACCGTTCCGAACCAGTCGACGTGCACCGGTTCGTGCCTTGCTCTCTGGCCCGCCGTCGCACCGCCGGCCGGGACGCTTCCGACGCCGTGGACCTCGTTCACGCGCGCCGACAACGGGCAGAAGCAGCTCGCGTATAACGGGATGCCGCTCTACACGTTCGCCTCCGACTCGGCGCTCACCGCGACCGGCGACGGCTTCCAGAACTTCCATCTCGCGCATCCGCTCGCCGCGGCCCCCACCGCACCGGCGCCGGCGCCGACCGCAGCACCGGTGATGCCGACGATCGCGCCGGCGACGCCGCCGCCGTCATCACCCTACTGAGGTCGGTGCGACGTTCGTCGACGTATGAAAACACGCTGAACGTTCGGGCGCTTTTGTTCTCGTTCGCGCTGATCGCGTCGTCGCTGCTCACCGCGTGCGGCGACGGCGGAACGACGACCGGCTCGGTCGCCCCGTCACCGATCACCGCCGCACCGGTCTCCATGCAGACCGTACTTCAGACCTCCGCCGTCGGCGGAAGCGCTTCCGGCAATCCGACGTTCGTCACCGGCACGGGGCTGCCGGTCTACACCTACTCGCTCGACGTCGCGGGCCAGCCCTCGAAGTGCGCCGGGCCGCTGAGCCCCGTCCCTGCGGGCGGCTCTCCGGCCAATTGCCTGAGCGCGTGGCCGCCCGTCTCACCGCCGGCCGGCGTGACGCTCACCGCGCCGTGGTCCTCGATCGTCAACAACGACACCAAACAGCCGCAGCTCGCGCTGAACGGTTTGCCGCTCTACACGTTCTTCGCCGACACGCCGATGACGGCGACGGGCGACGGCGTCGACAACTTCCACCTCGCACACCCGGCCGCCGCCGCGCCGACCCAGGCGCCGCAGGGCCCGACCTACTAGCGCGGATCAGGCCGCGGGCGCGACCTCGAAGAGGGCCTTGGTGAACTCGGCGGGATCGAACGGCTGTAGTGCGTCGGCCGCTTCGCCCAGACCGACGAACTTCACCGGAACGCCGAGCTGATCGACGATGCCGACGAGCACGCCGCCCTTCGCGGTGGAGTCGAGCTTCGTCACGACGACGCCGGTCAGCTCGGTCGCCTCGTTGAAAAGCTTCGCTTGGGAGAGCGCGTTCTGCCCCGTCGTCCCGTCGACGACGAGCAGCGTCTCGGCCGGCGGCGCGCCGGTCTCACGCTCGATGATCCGGCGCATCTTCTTGAGCTCTTCCATCAGATTCGTCTTGGTCTGCAGCCGCCCGGCGGTGTCGACCAGCACGACGTCGACGCCGCGCGCCTTCGCGGCGTTCATCCCGTCGAAGACGACCGACGAGGGATCGGAACCCTCCGCGCCGCGGACGTATTCCGCGCCCGAGCGCTGCGCCCAGATCTCGAGCTGCTCGGCGGCCGCGGCGCGGAAGGTATCGGCGGCGACGACCATCACGCGCTTGCGCTGTGCGCGCAGGCGCGTCGCGAGCTTTCCGATCGTCGTCGTCTTCCCGCTGCCGTTCACGCCGACGACGAGCACGACCGCCGGCTTGCCCTGCAGGCGCAGTCCCATCTCGGGCAGCGTGAGAAAGTTCTGGACGTCGCGCTTGAAGCGGGTGACGACCTGATCACTCGTCTGATAGCGGTCCTGCTTGGCGACCGCGCGCAGCGCCTCGACGATCTTCACCGTCGTCGGGACGCCGAAATCGGCCTGCAAGAGGATCTCCTCGAGGTCGTCCCACAGCGCGTCGTCGACGGGCCGGCGCGCCAGCGCCATCGTCTCGAGCTCGCCGCCGAACACCTCGCGCGTGCGCGTCAGGGCCGTCTTGAGCTTCGCGAACCAACTCACGAAGCCAGCGCGTTCGACCGTGAGAGCCCGAAGTCCCATTCGCCGACCACGCGTGAGGGTCGCCGCTCCCGGGTACGCCGAGCGCATGATTCCACAACGCGAGATCGCGCCCGGGGTCGCCGTGTCGGCGATCGGGTTCGGCGGCTATCATCTCGGCATCATCCCCGACGAGTCGGAAGCGATCCGGCTCCTCCGCACCGCAATCGACGCCGGGATCACGTTCCTCGACAACGCCTGGGAGTACAACCGGCACGTCAGCGAGGAGCGAATGGGCAAGGCGCTGGCCGCCGGCGGCAAGCGCGACGATGTCTTCCTGATGACGAAGGTCTGCACGCACGGCCGCGGCGCCGACGTCGCGATGCGGCAGCTCGAGGAGTCGCTCACGCGCCTGCGGACCGATCACCTCGATCTCTGGCAGATCCACGAGGTCGTGTACGACGACGACCCGGCGCGGCATTACGGCAAAGGCGGCGCCGTCGAAGCGCTCGAGAAAGCGAAACGCGAAGGCAAGGTGCGCTTCGTCGGCTTCACTGGGCACAAGCGGCCGATGATCCATCGCGAGATGATCGAGCGCGGCTTCCCGTTCGACACGGTGCAGATGCCGCTCAACGTACTCGATCCGAACTTTCGCAGCTTCGAGAAGCACGTGCTTCCGCTCGCGCTCGAGCGCGGGATCCACGCGCTCGGGATGAAGCCGTTCGCCGAGGGGCGGATGCTCGAGGACGGCGTCGACGCCGACGACGCGCTGCGCTACGCGATGTCGCTGCCGGTGCTCACGACGATCACCGGGATCGACTCGCAAGCGGTGCTCGATCACCACCTGCGGATCGCGAACGACTTCCGCCCGCTCGACCGCGCCGGGATGCAGCAGTTGCGCGACAAGTACGCGCACCGCGCGGCCGACGGACACCTCGAGCTCTACAAGACCTCGATGAAGAACGACGCCGACGAAGGCCGCGCACAGCACGGCTTCCCGCCGATGACCGAAATGGCAATGTGAGTTACTTGGCGGCGGCGTCGACGGCGTAGACGAACGCGAGCACTTCGGCGACGACCGCGTACAGCTCGCGCGGGATCATCCGGCCGACCTCGAGCTTCGCGAGCGCTTCGACGAGCCCGGCGTCCTGGTGCACCGGGACGTCGTGCTCGCGCGCGAGCCGCACGATCTCCTCGGCGGTCAGACCGCGGCCCACCGCGACGAGCTCCGGCGGCGCCGGACCGGTGGGATCGTAGGCGAGCGCCGCGGCCGCGGGGCGTGCCGGCGCATTTCGCCGCGCGTCGTAGTAGCGCGCGTTCATACCGAACGGTCCACGTTCGCGTCGGGATCGCGCGGAGACGACGGCGGCGCGGCGACCGCGAGGGTCGTCGTCGTTCCGAGCGCGGCCTGCGCCGACGCGACGCGATAGCGCAGGGTTTCGAGCCGCGCCGTCAGCCCGCCGAGCGCGTCGCGGAACGCACGCATCGCCGTCCCGTTCTCGGCGCGCAGGTCGACCGTCACCTCACGGCCCACGGTGACGAGGTCGATCGCGACGGTCCCGTAGTGCGCGGTGTCGAGGACGAACGCGATGCGGAAGTTGTCGCCGTCGACCGGGACGCCTCGTCCGCGCGGCGCCTCACGATCGATCGCGATCCGCGCGTTCGTGTTGCCGCCGGGCATCGCGAGCGGGATGGTGAACGCGATCCCCTCGGGCTGCGCGGTGAGCAGCTGCGCTGCCTGGAGCTGCACCGCGCTGAGCGCGGTGAGCGCGCCGGCGAGCGCGGGCGCGACGGCGGCCGGCGTCGCCGGATCGGACGCGACGGCGAGCAGCGTCTGCTTGAGATCGGCGTCGATCGCGGCGCTACGCTCGGCGACGACCGCCGCCGGTAACGTCGGCACGTTGTTCGCCGCCGGCGCGGGGGCGGCGGCACGCGCCGCCGCGAGCAGCGTCGCGAGCTTCGGCTCCGTTCCGTCGACGACCTGATCGACGTACGCGGCGATCTGCGCCGGGAGCGTCGGCGAGTCGGGCTCGATGCGCCCGACGAAGGCGAGCAGCGTGCGCAGCGTGGCGACCTGCGGGTCGGCGTTGCCTTGCGGCAGCGCGCGTGCGAGCGTCGCCAGCGCGTTCGGGAGCTGCTCGGGCCGCTGCAGAGCGAGCGTCGCCGACGCGACGGTGCTCGGCGTGACGGGGAGCCGCAGCGCCCGCAGCAGCGCTACCGGCTCGGTGTACGCGGAGAGCCCGGTCGCGCGCGGCGTGCTCACGGCCCCGGCGGCCGGTGCAGCGCCGGTCAGCGCCGCCGGCCGCGCGGTGGAGATCTGCGCGGGCGGCGCCTTCGATGCGATCGGGGGCGGCGCGACGTAGCGCGCCTGCGGCGGCGGGACCGCCGCACGCGAAGGCTGCGGCGCGCTCGTCGCCGGAGCCGCCGACGCGCGCGCGGCGGCGAGCCGTGCTTCGATCGTCGTCGGCACGGTCGGCGCCGCCGCGCGCGGCATGGGAGGCGCCGCCGCACGCGGACCGTCGTCGAACGCGCGGGTGAACGCCGCGTACGTGCCCTGCGGCACCGTGCGCGCGGCGCCTAGGGACGCTGCCGCGACGCTCTGCGCGCCGGCGTTCGGCGCCGCAGACGGTGAGGCCGGCATCGGAGCCGCCCCCGGAGGCGGAGGCGCCGTCGGCGTGGACGCCGCCGGTGCGGACGGCTGCGGCGGCGCGCCGGCGGCGGCGGGGTTCGCCGGCTGGATCGACGCGGCGACGAAGACACCGGGCGCCGGCGCGAGCGGGACGTTCGGCGGCGGCTCTTGCGCCGGCTCGTCGCCGACGATCTGCACGAGGATCTGATCGCCGACGAAGCCGCTGACCTTGACGCTCAGCGTGTCGCCCGGTCGCACCGTCGGCGGGAGCGCCGCCGCGACGCGATATCCCGCGATCTCCAGCAGGTCGGTCAGCCCGTTGGAGGGCAGGACGCGCGCCTGGACGATCGTGTTCTCGACCAGCACCGCGCGCAGGGCTTGGGCATCGGACGCGAGCGCGGCCAGCTCGGCGTCGACCAGCGCGGCGAGATCCGCGAGACCGGCTCCGACCGGGTCGACGCTCATCGCATCCTACGCCGAGAAGTCGATCAGGTGCGGCGGCTCGTCGAACCCCGCGGCGTCCTCGACCGTCTCTTCGAACGCGCCGCGCCGGCGGCGTTCCTGCGGCTCGCCCTGCGCGTCGCGCCGGCCCTCGGCGTCGGCGTTGACGCGGTTTCCTTCGGTGCGGCCGCTCTCGGCGACCGACTCGTTCCGTTTCTCGACCTCGGCGGCGAACGCGGCTTGCGCGGCGGCCTGCGCCGCGCGCGGCCCCTCTTCGGCGCGTTGCACCTGCGGCGCGTTCTGCGTCGACTGCCAGATCGATCCTTGCATGTCCGTCGGCCGTATCGCCACGGCGGCCCTCCTGGCGCCTTACCCCGTCGCCCCGACGTCCCCGGCCGGACTCGATGGGGTCGAGTTTCTGCGCGTGTACTTCTGCTTCACGGTCGGATCGCCCTCACGGTAGCCGAGATCGGCACGCAGGGAGCGCAGCTTCGTGCGCAAGTGGATCACGGCCTGGGCGTGGATCTGGGAGACGCGCGACTCGGAGACGTTCAGCGCGCCCTTGATCTCCTTGAGCGTGAGCCCTTCGAAGTAGTAGAGCGAGATGACCGTGCGTTCCTGAGGCGGCAGCTCGTCGACGGCGCGCACAAGCGCGTTCTTGATCTCGCGCGCCTCGACGGCGCTGGTAACCTCGGTCCCGTCGTCGCGCAGCGTGTCGAGCAGGGGGATCTCGTAGCCGCGCTCGTTGGGCAGAAACTCCTCGAGCGAGAGCACCGCCGTGCCGCGAATCTTTTGCATCAGCACGTCGAGCTCTTTGAGCGTCAGCCCCATCTTCGCGGCAACCTCGTCCTCGGTTGCCGCGCGGCCCAGTTCCACCTCGAGATCCTGGTAGACGCGCTCCAGCTCGCGGGCGCGCTGGCGGACCGCACGCGGAACCCAATCGAGCGCCCGCAATGCGTCGAGGATCGCGCCGTTGATGCGTGTGATCGCGTAGGTCTCGAACTTGACCCCGCGTGCATCGTCGTATTTTTCGATCGCGTCGATCAGCCCCAAGATCCCATCGTTGATGAGATCGTTGATCTCGACGTTCGGCGGCAAATTGATGGAGATACGTCCGGCAACGTATTTCACCAAGTGCAGATATTTATGAACGATCTCTTCGCGACTGAGTTCAACTCCGCCGATAACGTATCGTGGAGTATCGCGGAGTGCTTTCACGGCCTCTCCCACGGGACGCCCGTTCCCGTCGCCGCTTCCGTTCACGTTGAACGCGAGCGGGTCCCCTCTGCAAAGCGCCTGTTTGTGTTCGCGATCCGTTAGACGGACGATACGAGTTCGCTAGGTCTCCGCATACAAGGCTCCGGCAAGTTCGCAGAGCGCCTTGGGGACGCCATCCAACGAGACGACGCGATCGACCAATCCCGCGAGCGCCGCTGCGCGCGGCATCCCGTAGACGACCGAGCTTTGCTCGTCTTGACCGATGACATAACCGCCACGTTCCTTGATCACCCGCAGTCCCTGAACACCGTCGTGCCCCATCCCCGTGAGGATGACACCGACCGCACCCGCGCCGTACGTCTCACCGACCGAGGCAGCCATCACGTCCACGCTCGGCACGTGGAGTGAACGCGAACCGTCGTCGCTGAGGATGACGCTGGTCGTGCCCATCGTACGACGAAGCCGCAGCTGTTTCCCGGCTGGCGCGATGATCGCCGTTCCCGCGACGAGCGGCATCCCGTCGGCGGCCTCGACGACGTCGATCTTGCTCGCGGCATCCAGACGCTCCGCGAGCGGGCGCGTGAAGCCGGGCGGCATGTGCTGCACGACGACGATCGGGACGGGGAATCCCGCCGGAAGCTTCGGGAGAATTCTGGAGAGCGCAACGGGACCGCCCGTCGAGGTCCCGATCGCGACGCAGGCGACGTTCGCCGCCGTGCGCGTGAAGGCCGGACGCGGCGGCGGGGCGGGCGGGGGCACGACGCGCGGGTCGACGACGCGCGGCGGCGGCTCGGCGCGCACCGGCGTCTCCATGCGCGCCTGCATCGAGCGCAGATATGCTCCGCGTGAGCCGAAGTGGCGCACCTTCTCGACCAGCTCGCGCTGCACGTTGACGATGTCGATCAGCGCCGAGTCGGGCTTCGGGATGAAGTCGACCGCCCCGATCTCGAGCGCGCGCAGCGTCGTCACCGCGCCCTCGCGCGTGAGCGCGCTGACCATGATGATCGGGGGGCCGCGCCGGTCGACGATCGTCCGTGCCGCCTCCAGCCCCCCGATCCCCGGCATCTCGACGTCCATCGTGACGACGTCGGGGCGCAGGCGCTCGACCAGCGCGATCCCCTCCTCGCCGCTCGACGCCGTCCCGACGACCTGGATGTCGGACTCCTTCTCCAACATCTTCTGGATCGCGCGGCGCATGAACGCCGAATCGTCGGTGACGACGACCGTGATCGTGCGCGGGTTCACGCCGGTACCGCCGTCCGCAGACGATACACGATCGCCTCCCGGCCGATGATCGGCTCGTAGAGATCGGTCAGGTGAAAGAGCGATTCGGCGTGACCCAAGAACAAGTAGCCTCCTGGTCGTAGAGCTTTCGCGAACGACTCGACGACTCGCTTCTGGGTCGGCTTGTCGAAATAGATCAGGACGTTGCGGCAGAAGATCGCGTCGAAGGGCCCCTCCGCGGCGATCCGAGTGGCGTCAAGAAGGTTGAGCCTGCCGAACCCGACGAGCCGTTTGATCCGGTCGTCGATCACGAACCCGTCGTCCTGCGGCCGGAACCAGCGCTGGATCATCGCCGGTTCGGTGGCCCGGAACGACAGCGCCCGGTAGAAGCCGCGCGCGGCGATGTCGAGCACGCGGGTCGAGATGTCGGTGGCGCGGATCGTGAGCTGCGCGTCGCCGATCTTCCCCGATTCGAGCAGCGTCATCGCCAGCGAGTACGCCTCCTCGCCCGACGAGCACGCCGCGGACCACAGCCGCACGCGGGTCGAGCGGGTCAGGAACTCATCGACGATCCCGTCGGCGAGCGCCTTGAGCTGGGCACGCTCGCGAAAGAAGTATGTCTCGTTGTTCGAGAGCGCTGAGGCCAGGTCGCTCCACTCCTCCTCCCGCCGCGGGTCGGAGCGCAGGAAGGCGACGTACGCACCGTAGGTCTCGAAGCCGCGCTTCGCCAGGCGCGTCTGCAGGCGGCTCAACAGCAGAAAGCGCTTCTGGTCGTCGTAGTAGAGGCCGAACCGCTCGCGAATCAGATCGCGCAACGCGGCGAATTCGCCGTCGGAGATCTCGAGCAAGGTCTACCGGCGGTCTCGAAGCGTCGGCTGCGTCCACATCTCCTAGCTGTATCGGATGCGCGGGTTCGCGGCTGCATAGAGAAGGTCGACGGCCGTGTTCACGATCACGAAAACGGCGGCGAACAGGAGCACGCAGCCGTTGATCAGCGGCATGTCGCGGTTCGAGATCGCGTCGAAGGCGAGCCGGCCCACCCCGGGCCAGGCGAAGATCGACTCGGTCAGCACCGCGCCCCCCAGCAAGAGGCCCGTCTGGAGGCCCAGCACGGTGATGATCGGGATCAGCGCGTTGCGCAGCGCGTGACGCACGACGACCGCGCTCTCGCCGAGGCCCTTGGCGCGAGCGGTGCGGATGTAGTCGGACCCCAGCACGTCGAGCATCCCGCTGCGGGTGATCTTGGCGACGATCGCGAGCGGGATCGTCCCGAGCGTGAGGGCGGGGAGGATCAGATGCCGGAGCGCGTCGAGCGCGGCTCGGCCGTTTCCCGCCAGGAGCGCGTCGAGCACCTCGAGATGCGTGCGCGCTGGGACGTAGTAACGCAGCGAGAGCCGCCCGGAGATCGGAAACAGGTTCAGCCCCAGGTGCGTCGGGAGCACGGCCAAGAGATAGATCAGGATCCAGCCCAGCCAGAAGACGGGGATCGAGACGCCGACCAGGACCGCGCTCATCGTGAGCGCGTCGAGCGGCGAGCGATGCCGCACCGCCGCGAGCACGCCGGCGGGGATCCCGACGACGATCGCGACGAGCATCGCCGCGCATGTCAGCTCCAGCGTCGCCGGAAAGTACTGCGCGAGCTTCTCGGCGACCGGCTGCGAGTCGAAGACCGAGCGGCCGAGATCCCCGTGCGCGACCGCGCCCAGGTAGATCGCGAGCTGCACCCACCACGGCTTGTCCAGGCCCAGCTGGCCGCGCAGCAGCGCGATCTCCTCCGGGCTCGCGTGCTCGCCCAGACGCAACGTCACCGGATCGCCCGGGATGAGGTGCAGGAAGAGAAAGCTCACCACCGTGATTCCGAGCAGCACGAGCACGAGCCGCACCGCGCGGTTCACGGCAAAGCGAAGCATGGCTCAGGCGCGCAGCGCGCGCAGCGAGAAGCGCGCCGCCTGCGCGTACAGATACGCCCACTCCAGCGGGCTGAAGGCGGTGCGGTCGCGCTGCAGCATCTCGGCGAAGCGCGGCGTGTGCTCCAGCTGGTCGAACAGCACGTCGAAGCGCGCCGGGCGGTGCTCGAGGAACGACATCAGCTTGCGGCGGTGGCGCAGGCGAGCGTAGAAAGCGCGCTTCACGTTGCGCTCGTAGCCCGGCGCGGCGTCGCGCACCTGCCCCGCGCGCAGCGCCGCGACCGCTTCGGCCGCGAGCCGCCCCGTCGTCGCGGCCTCGTGGATCCCCTCACCGGTCGTCGCGTCGACGAGCCCGGCGGCGGTCCCGCCGACCATCACGCCCTCCGCGCCGATCCGCTCGCGCGGCAGCCCGCCGTACAGCAGGTTCCCTTCCTCGCGCACGCGGTAGGGGATCCCCGGGAAGAGCCGCCGCTCGACGGTCGGCAAGAACGCGTTCAGCTCCGCGCGCAGCGCCGCGCCGGCGACCTTGGCTTGAATTCCCAGGCCGATCGAGAGGTGGTCGCGCTTGGGAAACATCCAGGCGATCACGTTCTGCCCGGAGAGCGGGCTCACGTAGTAGTGCATCTCGAGCGTACCGTACGTCTCGGCGGTCGCCGGACGCTCGGGATAGACGCGGTACTGGTAGCACGTGATCAGCCCCGCGTTCCAGCCGGCGTGACGGAAGCGCGGGTCGACCTCGTCGAGCCGCGCGCTCGAGCCCTGCGCGAGCAGGACGCTGCGGGCGCGGATCTGCCGCCGCTCTCCGGCTTGCGTGTCGGCGTACTCGACCACGATCCCGTCGCGCTCCCGGCGCAGGCCGCGGAACAGGGTGTTCGTGCGGATCTGCGCGCCCTCGCGGCGGGCCAGCTCCCCGATCGTCCCGTCCAGCTCCTCCCGCGTCGTCGTGTGCGCCGGGCCGACCTTGAAGGCGTACGTGCGCGCGCTCGTCGAGAGCGTGATCGTCCCCGGGTCGAGGTGGACGATCGAGCGCGGCAGATCGAAGTCCTCGCAGAACCCCGGACGCAGCCCGGCCGCGCAGACGCGCTTTGCGCCGACGACCGCGTCCCGCTCCAACACGACGGTCTCCACCCCTCGGCGGGCCGCCTCCCGGGCCGCCGTCCCACCGGACGGGCCGCACCCAACGACGAGGAACTCGGTCGACTCCATGCCCCGCGGCGGTTCGCCGTGACGGGCTCGATCTCGTTTTCGAGTCGCCAAGCAAGCCAGGGAACGCCCCGATTCGACAGGACGGCGACTCGGGCACGCTAAACGGCGAATCGCAGGTCCAGTCCGCTCGACACGTGTCGAGCCTTTCAACGTGTCATAAAGGACGAAGTTTGACTCAACAACTCGGGATCGAGCTCGGCCTGGTTGCTGGGCTCCTTGCCATCCTGTATGGCCTCTACCTCATCTCCTGGGTGCTGAAGCAACCCGCCGGGAACGCGACGATGCAGGCGATCGCGGGCGCCATCCAGGAGGGCGCGATGGCGTTCTTGCGCCGTCAGTACACGACCGTCGCGATCGTCGCGGTGGTCCTCGCGATCGTCATCGCGGTGCTCCCCGCCCCGCTCGGCTGGGAGGCCGCGCTGGGCTTCGTGATCGGGGCGGTGCTCTCGGGCGCCGCCGGTTTCATCGGCATGCTCGTCTCGGTGCGCGCGAACGTGCGCACGGCCGAGGCGGCCCGCGCGGGCCTCGCGCCGGCGCTGCGCCTGGCGTTCAACGGCGGCGCCGTCACCGGGCTGCTCGTCGTCGGCCTCGGCCTCTTCGCGGTGAGCGGCTACTACTGGCTCATGCTCTCGGTCAACGGCGGCGACGAGGCGCGCTCGATCGCGGCACTCATCGGTTTAGCCTTCGGGTGCTCGCTGATCTCCGTGTTCGCGCGCCTCGGCGGCGGGATCTTCACCAAGGCGGCCGACGTCGGCGCCGACCTGGTCGGCAAGGTCGAGGCCGGGATCCCCGAGGACGACCCGCGCAATCCGGCGGTCATCGCCGACAACGTCGGCGACAACGTCGGCGACTGCGCGGGGATGGCGGCCGACCTCTTCGAGACCTACGTCGTGACGACGACGGCCTCGATGCTGCTCGGCCATCTCGTCCTCGGCAGCGTGGCGGGCGCGACGACGTTCCCGCTCGTCCTCGGCGCGCTCTCGATCGTCACCTCGATCATCGGGACGCTGATCGTCGGGCGCGGGAGCGTGAACAAGGCCGGGATCATGAACTCGCTCTACAGCGGGATGATCCTTGCCGGGGTCCTCTCGGCGGCCGCGTTCGCCTGGGCCGCACGCAGCGAGTTCGGCGAGGGCGTGACGATCGGGACGCAGACGATCACGTGGCTGGGGATCTTCGGCTGCGCGCTCGTCGGCCTCGCGGTCACCGGGCTGATCACGTACATCACCGAGGTCTACACCGGGACCTCGTTCCCCGCGGTGCGGAACATCGCCAAAGCCTCGATCACCGGACACGCGACGAATATCATCGCGGGTCTCGCCGTCTCGATGCAGGCGACCGCGCTGCCGGCGATCGTCATCGTGCTCGGGATCTTGTTCGCGTACGGCTTCGCCGGCCTCTACGGCGTCGGTATCGCGGTGATGTCGATGCTCTCTATGGCGGGGATCGTCGTCGCGATCGACTCGTTCGGCCCGATCACCGACAACGCGGGCGGGATCGCCGAGATGGCGGAGATGCCCGAAGGCGTGCGCGCGGTGACCGATCCGCTCGACGCGGTCGGCAACACGACGAAGGCGGTCACGAAAGGCTACGCGATCGGCTCGGCCGGTCTCGCGGCGGTCGTGCTGTTCGCCTCGTTCCTCCAGGAGCTGAGCGATACGTGCAAGCTCCCGCAGAACAGCGCGCTCACGTGCGCGACGACGCCCGTTGCGTTCGCGCTGCAGGATCCGTACGTGATCGGCGGCTTGATCCTGGGCGGCTTGCTCCCGAACCTGTTCGCCTCGCTCTCGATGCAGTCGGTCGGCCGCGCGGGCGGCGCCGTCGTCGAGGAGGTGCGGCGGCAGTTCCGCGAGATGCCGGGGATCATGGACGGCACGCAGAAGCCGAACTACGCGACGACGGTCGACATCGTCACGCGCGCAGCGCTCAAGGAGATGATCCTCCCGGCGCTGATCCCCGTCGGCGTGCCGATCCTCATCGCGCTCATCTCGTTCGTGCTGCCGAACAACGGCGGGGCGAAGCTGATGGGCGGCGTCCTCGTCGGCTCGATCGTCACCGGGCTCTTCCTCGCGCTCGCGATGACCTCGGGCGGCGGCGCGTGGGACAACGCGAAGAAGTACATCGAGGACGGCAACTACGGCGGGAAAGGCTCGGCGACGCACGCCGCGGCCGTCACCGGCGACACCGTCGGCGACCCGTACAAAGATACGGCGGGACCTGCGATCAACCCGATGATCAAGGTCCTCAACATCGTCGCGCTGCTGCTCGTCGGCTTCTTGGTCCACTGACGCGGACCCCGATCGCGGCGTTGGCTACAACGCCGCGATCGGGTCGCGCTGGTCCATCGCGTCGAGGAGCGCGGCCACGGCCTCGGGGCTCATCGGCCGGTGGAAGTGATAGCCTTGCGCGAGGCGGCAATCGAGCGCGATGAGCTCCTCGGCTTGACGCGCGGTCTCCACGCCCTCGGCGACGACGTCGATCCCATACGCGCGCGCGAGCTGGATCAGCATCCGCACGATCGGCGGACTCCCCAAGCTGCCGTCGGAGCTCTCGACGAACGAACGGTCGATCTTGAGCGCGTCGAACGGCAGCTGGTGCAGATAGCGCAGTGAAGAGTAGCCGGTGCCGAAATCGTCGATGCAGAGCTGTACGCCGGTGGCGTGCAAGCGCGCGAGCGATCCGAGCGAGAGCGTGTTCGAGCGAATCACCGCGGTCTCGGTGATCTCCAGCACGATGTCCTCGGCGGAGAGGCCGAAGCGCCGCAGGTTGAGCGCGACGAACGCGTCGAGATCCGGTTCGAGCACCTCCTGCACCGAGAGGTTCACGTGCATGCGCAGGTCGAGCAGCGGCGCGCGGCGTCGCCACTCGGCCAAACGCCGGCAGGCGTCGACGAAGACGTAGCGGCCGATCGGGACGACGAGGCCGACGTCTTCGGCGAGCGGGATGAACTCGCCGGGAAGGACGTCGCCGCTCGACGGATTCCGCCAGCGCACGAGCGCCTCGAATCCCTGCAGGCGCCCGTCGTCGAGCCGCACGATCGGCTGGTACTCGACGTTGAACTGCTCCGCCTCGATCGCGGCGCGCAGATCGCTGGTGAGCGCGAGCCGCCGCGTCGCCTCGAAGTGCATGTGGTGATCGAAGAACGCGTGGCGGCCGCGGCCGAGCGCCTTGGCGTGGTACATCGCCGTATCGGCGTTGCGCAGCACCTCTTCGATCCGCTCCTCGCCCGGCTCGATCACCGCGATCCCGATCGAAGCGGTGTTGTAGACGGCGCGCCCTTCGATCGGCATCGGCGCGACGAGCGCGGACTGGATCGCCTCGACCGCGTCTTCGACTTGCCCCAGATCGTGCCGGTGAACGAGCAGCAGCGCGAACTCGTCGCCGCCGATCCGCGCGATGAAATCCTCCGACGCGGTCGTCGCGCGCATCCGCTCGGCGACCGCGATCAGCAGCGCGTCGCCGGCCATGTGCCCGAGCGAGTCGTTGATCGCCTTGAACTCGTCCAGGTCGACGAAGAGCACCGCGTAGACGCGATCCGCGCGCGCCCGCGCGTGCTCGAGCGTCGCGGCGAGCCGCTCTTGGAAGAACGTGCGGTTCGGGAGCCCGGTCAGCGCGTCGTGCGTCGCCTCGTGACGCAGGCGCGCCTGATTCGCCTCGAGCAGCCGGCTGCGCTCGATCTCGGAGCGGTGCGCCTGCGCGTTCGCCAGCGCCAGGCCCATGAGGTTGACGAAGAGCTGCAGCTGGCGGAGTGTCTCGCGCGTCGGGATGCGGCCGTCGAACGGGCCGTCCGGGCTCAGATAGCCGATCATCTCGCCCTCGCTGTCGCGCAGCACCAGGCACAGCGCGTCGCGTTCGTGCCAGGCGTCGGGCGCGGCCCGCGGGACGTCGCGCGCCGCCTCGCTCGCGAAGATCGCCCGCTCCCACGAGAACTCGCGCTCCGCCGGGATGTAGTACGCGTTCTCGAAGACTTCGTGTTGCGGCGCGAGGAGGGCGAGCAGCTCCTCCTTGTTGACCAGCTCGTTTCGGCGCGTCTGAACGACGCGTTCCTCGTACCCGAGCAGGACCCGGCGCGTCATCTCCCCGCTGCGGTTTCCGGCGGCGGCCAGGACGATCGTGACGTACCGGAACCCGAACAGGTCGGCGACCCCGCGCGCGATCGACTCCAGCGCGAGGTCCAGCTCGCGCAGGCGCAAGATGTCCTGCGTGATCTCCAAGACCCGCTCGAACCGATCCGCCGGCATCGTGGAAGATATCGGCATCCAAGCCGCCGGTCCCTCGACATGCCGGTAAAGTATCGTGCCACCCAGGTGGCACCACACGCCCGTAGAGTGGCCCCATGGACAAGCCCTACCTCTGCCCCGACTGCGGCGACCAGCACGACGAGCCCGGTGAGGCGCTGCTCGGCTTTCGAGCCCGCTGCCTGGACTGCCAGATCGAATCCGACCTCGCCGCCGAGCTGGCCGCGATCCCGCCGCCGGCCGTCGCCGCGTAGCAGCGCTCGCTCGACGCGTCTCCCCCCAGCCGTGCATGCGCCCGCAATGAGGGGATCTTGCGGGGTTAGTGACGGGTTCGGTAGGTGGCCACTTTGTGGCGGTTGCCGCAGGCGGCCATCGAGCACCAGCGGCGGCGGGGACCTCGCGGGTTGAGGCGGATGAGGGCGCCGCAGGTTTCGTCTTCGCAGACGGCCAGGTGGGCGCGGTCGGTGGTAAGGGCCGTGATGGCGTCGTCCGCGATGGTGGCGAGGGCGGCGGCGATCGGGGCTTTGGGCTGCCGGTAGGTTTTGGTGAGGGTGGTCGGGTCGAGTTGGGGGATGCGGCGGTCCGCCTTCGAGGCTTCGTTGATCGTCGCGATGTCGGCGGGATTGGGTGGGGTGTCGCTGAGGACGGCTGTGGCGGCGGCGTAGATCGCTTCGCGGAGCCTCAGGGCGGCTTGGTGTTCGGCGGGCGTCGGGGTCGCGTCGGGCGGGGTGAGGTCGGCTTCGTGGAGCCAGCGCGCGAGGTCGGCGGGCGCGGGGAGGCGCTCTTCGGGGCGTCCGCCGCGTTGGCGGACGGTTGCCGTGAAGTTGAGGGCCAGGGAGCCGAGGTGAGAGGCGAACGCTTCGGAGCGCACGGGGCCATGTTAACCCTCTTGACAGGTTACGTCAAACGGCGGTAGCGTCGCGATGTAACCCGTTTCAGAGGTGTTGTTGCCGATGTCGACCGCGTTGCGTCCGTTCGTGTTCGTCCTCCTTTGGAGTACGGGGTATGTCGCCGGGCCGCTCGCATTGCGCGACACGGGGCCGTTTACGCTGCTCGCTCTCCGTTTCGGCTTGGCGGCAGTGGGGTTGGTTGTGCTTGCGGTTGCCGGCCGGGCTGTTTGGCCGCGGGATCCACGGGCGCTCGGGCATCTCGCGGTCGCGGGATTACTTTCGCAGGCGGTGCAGTTTGCGGCGCTCTACGACGCGATCACGGTCGGCGTGCCCGCCGCGGTCATCGCGGTGATCGTCGGGATGATGCCGATCGCGACGGCGATCGCCGGACGGTATCTGCTCGCAGAGGTTCTTGCGCCGCTGCAGTGGGTCGGGTTCGGCGTCGGGTTCGCGGGCGTCGTCCTCGTCGTCGGCTCGGGACTCGCGCAGACGGCCGTCATGCATCTGACGCCTCTGGGCGTCGCGCTCGCGCTCGTCGGGCTTGCGGGGATCACGGCGGGGACGGTGTATCAGAAACGCTTCTGCGCCGCACTCGACGTGCGCAGTGGGGCCGCGGTGCAGACGGGCGTCGCGGCGCTCGTGATGCTTGTGCTCGCGCGTGGAGTGGAGCCGATGCACGTCGTCGCTTCGTCGTCGTTCGTCGCTGCGCTCGCGTGGCTCGTCGTCGTGAACTCGATCGTGACGATGCTGCTGCTGTTCCTGATGATCCGCGATGGTGAGGTCAACCGCGTCGCCACGACGTTCTACCTCATCCCGCCCGTCTCGGCGGTGATGACCGCGCTCGTGCTGCACGACCGGTTCACGCCGCTCGCGCTCGCGGGGTTCGTCCTCGCCGCGGTCGGGGTCGCGCTCGCGACGCGTCTTCCACGCGCCGGCCACGTCCGGCGGCGCGATCGGCGTGCCGGGATCCGGTGGCCCCGGCGTTGTGTGAACTCACAGTTGGCAGACACCGAGCGGTCCACCTGGTATCCTCGAACCCTCCGATGCCCCACGGCAACGAAGGAAGGGACCTGATACCGCCGGCCAACGGAGCGGTCGCCATCGGGCCCAGAAACGTTCACTCATCGTCCGCAAAGCGCAGCCGAGGCACCCCAACCCGAAATGGCTCTCAAGATTGTGAAGTTCAACGTCAACCACGCACTGCTCGAGGTCGAGAGTGATGAGGCTTCGATCGGCAAGCGCAAGACGCGGAGAGCTACCCGTCGAGAGCTCGAGCTGTACCTTCTCGCGATCGTGCGCGAGAATTAACGTCACTCCAAGAGCGCGATCGCGCGGTCGGGCGTGGCGAGCTGGTCGAGGGTGCATTGACGCGGCGCCTTGTCCGGACGCCAGCGCACCGGTTTCGTGCCGTGCCGGATGCGCCCGCCGGTGACTTGATCGAACGCGACTTCGAGGACGAGCTCGTGCTTGAGCTTCACGTAGGCGCGGTCGCGCTCGGCGTCGCGCGTCCAACGCGACGGCGCGTCGCCCGGCGCGCCGCCGGTGAAGCCCGGTTCGCCCAGGTGCGGGCGCAGGCGGTCGAGGAGCGCGCGGCGCTCGTCGTTGGAGAACGCACTGCAGAACCCGATGTAGTCGAGCGCGCCGGCGTCGTCGTAGAGGCCGAGCAGCAGGCTCCCGACCTGCGTCGTGGAGTTCTTCGCGTAGCGGAAACCGCCGATCACGCAGTCCGCCGTGCGCGCGCGCTTCACTTTCACGGCGGCGTCGCGGGTGCCGCTCGCGTACGGTGCGTCGAGCCGCTTGGCGACGACGCCGTCGAGCGCGCCGCCGACGCGCGCGAACCAGCCGTCGACGACGCTGCGCTCGCGCGTCGCCGGCGAGAGCCGCAGCGTCTCGCCGTCGAGCGCGGATGCGAAGCGTTCCAGACGCGCGCGCCGCTCGCGCAGCGGCAGCGCGACCAGATCGTCGCCGTCGAGGTCGAGCAGATCGAAGATCAGGTACCACGCGGGTGTGCGCTTCGCGAGCATCGCGACGCGCGAGGCGGCGGGGTGGATGCGCTGCTGCAACGCGTCGAACGAGAGCGCTCCCGCCTGCGGGACGACCAGCTCGCCGTCGAGGACGAAGCGTCGCGACGGAAGGCGTCCCAGCGCGGCGACGATCTCGGGGAAGTAGCGCGCAAGCGGCTGTCCGGCCTTCGACTGCAGCGTCACGTCGCGCCCGTCACGGAATGCCAGACACCGAAAGCCGTCCCACTTCGGCTCGTACTGCCACGATGGTCCGTCCGGGAGCTCGGCGACCGAGCGCATCTCCATGGGAGGATAGCCGAAGGGGATCATGCGCGCGACGAGGTCCCCAGGAGTCGCTCCAAGCGCACGCGTCCCGTCTTTCGCTTCAACGGTTCCCACAGATCCCCGATACGTGCGAAACGTTCCCGCACGTTGTCGATGCGGAAGTCCGCGACCTCGATCCCCGCTTCGATCTCGTCCCACCTCACGGGCGTCGAAACCGTCGCTTCCGGCCGCGGGCGCACCGAATAGACGGACGCGAGCGTTTTCCCCCAGGCGTTTTGGTTGTAGTCGACCAGAACGCGGCCGGCGGGGCGTTTGGCGATGCGGTATTCGGCGGTGATCGTCTCGGGATGGAGGCGTTCCATCGTCTGCGCGAACGCCTTGGCGAACGTCCAGACCTCCTTCTGCCGCGGGCCGCGCTCGATCGGCACGTAGACGTGGATCCCCGAGGACCCCGAGGTCTTCGCGTACGGGGTGATCCCGAGCTCGACGAGCGCATCGCGCACGTGCAGCGCGACCGTGCGAACGGTCGCGAACGGCGTCCCTTCGACCGGATCGAGATCGAAGTGCAGATAATCGGGGCGATCGACGTCGTCGCAGCGCGAATACCACTCGTTCAGATCGATGCACCCAAGGTTGATCACCCACAGCAGCGAGGCGAGATCGTCGATGATCGGGAAGGCGATCACGCTCCCCGAGCCGTGCTCGATCGAGCACGTGCGCAGCCATGGCGGCGCGTTCGCGGGGGTGCGCTTCATGTAGAAGTACTCGCCCGCCGCGCCGTTCGGATAGCGCTTCATCACCTGGGCGCGCCCTTGCATGTAGGGGACCAGCAGCGGCGCGACGTCGGCGTAGTACTGCAGGAGATCCCCCTTGGTGATCCCCAGCTGCGGCCAGAAGGGCTTGCGCAGGTTCGTCAGCGCGACCTCACGGCCGTCCAGGCGCACGACCGCGGCCTCGCGCTCGCGCGGGATCGTCACCCCGGATTCCGTGTTCGCGGCGGTCTTGCGCGCCATTGGCTGCTCCTCGGGGGGCGGGCTTCCACCCCGTGCGTCAGCGTACCCGCGCGAGCGGTGCGGGAGCACGCAGGCCGAAGACCGAGACGCTGCGGTAGCCGCCGACGTAGACCCGGCCTCCCGCGATCGTCGGGGTGAGGAACGGATGGCCGACCGCGTTGGGCCAGAGCGAGACGGCACCGCGGTAGAGGACGCGCGAGACGTCGGCGGCGTCGTAGGCGTAGAGCTCGATCGGGACCGTGCGCACGTCGCGGATGTTCGGGCGCGTGAGACTCCAGACGATCCCGGTGCCGGCGCGCCCGCCGTTCGAGGAGACACTCGGGATCGCGCCGCCCGAGCCCGGGAAGGTGTTGGCCGAGTGCGCGACCTCGACCAGCTCCGGGCGCGCGCCGCGCGTGAGGCGATAGGCGCGCAGCGCGTCGAGCGCCCACACGTTGAAGATCAGCTCGCCGCGCGGACCGGCGTAGTACGCCGGACCGCCGCACGTCCCGATGCACCAGTGCGTCGCGTCGCGATCGTCGCCGATCATCTGCAGGACGCGATCGGGACCGCCCTCGGCGTAACGGCCGAGGTGATCGCGATCGAGGAGAAAGATCGCGCGCACCTTGCTGCTTGCGACCGCGAGGCGCGGGTACGGTCCGGAGCCGTCGGGGAGCGCGATCATCCCGCCGCCGCCGAAGTCCCCGTCGTTCGCCGCCAGCTCGCGCTGCGTGAACGGCGTGAAGTAGTCGCGCACGCGCGTCAGATCGGGGCTAAGTCTCAGCAGCGAGTCGCCGAAGTCGCGCCCGCCCTCGTGCGCGTTGAACGGCCCGTTCCCGGTGGTGAAGTAGACGTTCCCCGCCGGATCGCTCGTCAGGCCGAACCCGGCTTGCCAGACGCTGCCGAGGCTCTCGTCGTCCCAGTCGCGCGTCGTCACGAACGCGCCGGCCGGCGCAAGATCGGCGGCCCGGAACGCGACGACCCACCCGTGCGACTGCGGGACGTCGCAGTGCGAGCCGAACGCGACGTAGACGTTACCGTTCGCGAGCAGCAAACCGGGTCGGTTGTACTGCGCGCGCGGGTCGAGCGCAGCGTGGTCGCCGCCGGGCAGCAGCCGCCGCAGCCCGTGCCGAAACGCGTGGCCGGGCGCGAAGAGCCCGCGCAGCGAGAGCGACGTGCTCGCCGTGATCGGGACGGGACGCTGCCGGTCCGCGCCGGTTCGGAGCGAGAGCGCGTGCAGCGTGTTCGCGAACCTCACGCCGCCGCGGTCGCGCATCATCGTCTTCGCGACGACGTAGAGCGTCTGCGTGCGGCGATCGACGACCGGCGTCGACGAGACGCCGACGACCGGCGAGACCGACTCGCAGGGCTCGTCGCTCAGCCGCTCGGCCGGCGCGGCGCTCACGCCGCAGCACCCGGCGAAGGTGTGGCGCCAGAGCGCCGCGCCGCTGTGCGCGTCGAACGCATAGACGCTGTCGTTCTCGGTCGCGACGAGCAGGAGCGTGCGTCGACCGGCACCCGGGACGTCGACGCCGGTCACGACGAGCGGCTGTGCGTAGGTCTGCCCGTCGACGGGGAGCTCGAAGAGCTTGCCGAACCGGCCGCTCGCGACGTTCGCCGTCGTGAGGATCCGTTCGCGGTCGTTCCAGCCGAGCCGTGCCGTACCGTTGTGAGCGGTCAGAACGTCGACGTCTTCGCGCGCCGAAGCGGAGTCCGCGACGGTGTCTCGCGCGGCCCACGCGACGACCGAGGCGCGCGCGAGGACGTCGTCCGCGGCGAGCGTGCGCGAGGTCGCGGCGAGGGGCGCCGAGATCGCTCCGAACGGCGAACGCCAAGCGTAGATCGCGATCGCCTGCGGGCTGCCGGGGGCGACGGTCTCGACCAGGCGCGCGTCGGGATCGGGGATCCCGCCGCGCAGCCAGGCCTCCAGATACGGACGCGCGTGCGCCCGCGAGCGCTCGAGCACGACGTACGTCGGGTGCTTGGCGTGAAGATAGGCGAGCGCGGCACGCGAGTCGGCGCACGGGAGCGGCATCCAGTCGGCGCGTGCGGAGAACGCCACCTCGTCGCCGACCGCGAGGACGAGCTTCGGGCCCGGCGCGTCGGCGTCGATCCACGCCCCGGCGCGACGCGCGGCGGTTCCGTCCGGCGTCGATGCCGCCAGACGTTGCGTCGTGAGGGCGAAGAACGCGACGATCACCAGCGCGATGCAGCCGAGCGCCGCGCCTCGCTGCGGGCGCGTCGTGCGCGCCGCGATCGTGCGCGCGAGCGCGGCGAGCGGCTCGGACGCGAGGATCGCGAAGAGCGGGACGAACGACACGGCGTAGCGCGACCAGAGCTGCTGCAGCGTCAGCAGCGCCGCGAAGTCGAGCGCGATCAGCGCGATCAGGATCGCGCACAGACCGCGGCGGGCGGGCGTGCGCAGCCCACGCACCGCACCGAGCAAGGCGCATGCCACGAACAGCCCGGTGCCGAACTGCAGCGAGACGAAGACGCGCGCGAGGCGCAGCGCCTGCGGGACTGCGGCGCGCGCCGCGAACGCGAGCCGCTCGCGCGGCGGCGGATCGGGTGCGCCGGGGTGCGTCGCGTAGAAGCCCCCGCCTAGTTCCGCGCCGACTTCCTCGAGGCGCGGCCCCAGACCGTTCGCGGCCTCGTCGTACGACATCCCGTGCGCGATCCGCGTTCCGATCGCGTAGTTCACCGCGGCCTTGGTGTCGAGCCGAAGGTGCCCCGTCGCGCGCGCGACGGTGAGGGCGTACGGCACCGCGAACACGGCGAAGCCGAAGAACAGGGCGGCAAGCCGAACGAGCCCCGCGCGCGCCGGCACGGCGCGCGCGAGCATCGTCCCAGTGACCGCGAGCGCGGCGACGAGCAGGTACGCAATCGCCTCGCCGCGGGTCGCGTACGCCAGACCGAGCAGCGCGCCGGCGGCAAGCGCCCACGCCGTTCGTTCGCGCGAGCGTAGGAACGCGAGCAGCCCCGCGCAGGCGAGGGTGAGTGCCGGTGCATCGGCGAGCGGGAGGATCGCGCTCGCGATCGCGAGCGGGTGCACCGCGACGATCGCTCCGGCGATCAGCGCCGCGCTCGCGCCGGCGAAGCGGTAGGCGATGCCGTACACGGGGACGACGAGCAGCGCGCCGGCGAGGAGGGAGATCGCGATCGCGGCTTGCTCCGCGTGGGCGCCGCACCAGATCAGCATCGCGATCGCGAAGGGGTAGAGCGAGATGTGGACCGCGTTGAACGTCCCCCGGATCCCGACGTACCCGTAGCCGAGCGCAAGGTTCTCGCCGGTGCGCGCGAAGTTCGCGCCGTCCATGTCGATCAGCGGCGCCGGGATCGCCGCGAGCACGACCAGACGCGCGCCGAGGGCGAGCAGGACGAGCGCCGCCGCGGGAGCGACGGTCAGCGCCGTTTCGCGCCACCACGCCGCCGCGCCGGCCGCGGCAAACGCGGGCGTCCTCATCTCGCCGCGCGCTGCGCGACGCCGACGCGGTAGTGCCGCGCGATCTCTTCGGGGGTCAGCACGTGGTCGTAAACGGCGACCTCGCCGATCCGGCCGCGAAAGACGGGATTCACGTCGACGAACTCGCCTCCGATCCCCATCCCGCTGTTCGGTTCGTAGCCCGAGATCGCACCGCGAACGTGCATCTCGTTGTTCAGCTCGCCGTTGATGTACAGCCGCATCGTCTCCCCGTCGTAGGTGCCGACGAGGTGATAGAGCGCCTGCACGCGCGGCGGGTTCCCGTCGGTCCCCGGGGCGGTGTACAGCTCGCGTGCGTGCAGCTCCGGCCCCGCGAACGGCGAGCGCAGCCAATCCAGGAAGCTGTGCAGCCCCGTGACGTGTACCGGATCCGTGACTTTCCCTTCGATGACGGCGGGGAAGTGCCAAAGGTGGCTGTGCGCGTCGAGCTCGATCGCGTAGCGGCAGTGCTGATGATCGGGCGCGTCGTCGCGCCCGTAGGCGGCGATCGTGATGTCGCCGCTGTTCTTGCCGAAGACGTTGATGGTGTACGGCAGGGCCCAGGCCTCGATCGTCACGTTTTTCGCGCGCACGAAACGCGGATCGCCCGGGATCCGCACGTCCTCGGCGGCGGCGGACCGGTTCGCGCCGGAGAACTCCATCGATCGTGCGGCGTCGAGGATCAGCCCCGGCTGTCCGATCTTCACGTGCTCGCCGATTCGGCCGTCGAGATGATGCCCCGACGCGTCGTGAGCGACGTTCCCCGTCGTCTCATCGAGCGGGTAGTACGCGATCGGCCGGTCGGCAAGCACGACGTCGCGGTACGTCGGCGTGGGCGGCGACGCGGCACACAGACAGGGAACGCCGACGAGCGCGGCTCCGACCCAAAGCGCCACGAACCACCGTCCGCACATGGCACGACCTCTCAGGCGCGCTGCCAGCGACCGACGAGACGACGGTATCCCGCACACGTCGCCGCCGAAAGTGCGTCGAAGGGACCCCGCTCGGGCGAAAGGCCCTACGCCGGGCGTTCCCTTTGGCCGTCCGGCGCATCCCGGACATCCGGCGGGCGGCCGTACCGACAGGCAAGACGCGCTGCGGCCGGTAAGGGCAGCCCCCGATGCGTCTACGCGTGATCACCTGTAACCTCAACGGCATCCGCGCCGCCGCCCGCAAGGGCTTCTTCCGCTGGGTCGACGCGCAGGAGCCGGACGTGATCTGCCTTCAGGAGACGAAGGCGCAAGAGCACCAGCTCCCGCCGGAGGCGCTCGACCTCACGCGCTATACGACCGCGTTCGTCGACGCGCGCAAGAAAGGCTACAGCGGTGTCGCGCTCTACGCGCGCCGGCCGCCGGTGCGGATCGTGCGGGGCCTGGGGATGGACGACATCGACGCCGAGGGCCGGTTCGTGCGCATGGATTTCGAAGGCGGCCTCTCCGTCGCATCGCTCTACGTTCCCTCAGGCACCACCGGACCGGCCCGTCAGGCCGTCAAGGAGAATTTCCTCGACCGTTTTATCGCGGAGCTGGTGCGCATGAAGAACGAGGGGCACCCGTTCATCATTTGCGGCGACTACAACATCGCCCATCGCGAGATCGACGTGTTCAATCCGGCGCGCTGCGCCGGCGTGACGGGGTTCCTCCCGCAGGAGCGCGCCTGGATGGACGACGTGCTCGAGCGCGTCGGCTGGGTCGACGCGTTTCGGGTCGTCAACCATGCGCCCAAGCAGTTCACCTGGTGGTCCGGCTGGAAGGGCGCGTGGGAGAACAATCTGGGCTGGCGGATCGACTATCAGCTCGTCACCCCCGAGCTCGCGCCGGCGGTGCGCGTGGCCTCGATCTACCGCGACGAGCGGTTCTCGGACCACGCGCCCGTCACGATCGACTACGAGTTCTAACCGCCCTTCTTCCGGCCGCGGCGATTCGGGTTCGGCGGCACCTTCTTGCCGGCCCGACGCGCCTCGGACAGGCCGATCGCGATCGCCTGCTTGCGGCTCTTCACTTTTCCGCCCTTGCGGCCGCTGCGCGCCGTACCGCGCTTGTACTCGTCCATCTCCTTGCGAACGCTCGCGCCGGCGCTCGGGCTGTACTTGCGCGACGACGTCTTCTTGCGGCCCGTGGTCGATGCGCGCTTTCTGCGCGCCGTCGTCGTCGTGCGTTTGCGCGCGGCGGGCGCCTTCTTGCGCGAAGACGCCGCCGTCGTCTTCCGCGCGGGCGTCGCCGTCTTCTTGCGCGCGGTGCTCTTCTTGCGCGACGCGGTAGTCGTCTTACGCACCGTCGTGCTCTTCTTGCGGCCGGTGGTCTTCCGGCGCGTGCTGGTGGAACGGGTGGCCATCGGCAAATCCCTCCTTGTCGATGCGCTTACCCCGCTCTCGGGTCGCTCGAACGCCACCCGAGCACGGTGGATGAGCACCCGATGAGACGCCACGCCGAACCGCAACGCACGGCGGGCGAGCAGCGGTTGACGAGCACGCCATGACCAACACGATCCGCAACACGGCGACGGCCGCGGGGCTCGCAGCGGCGCTCCTCACCCCGCTCGCGGCGTCGGCGGCGACGACGACGGACGGCGCGCCGCAGCGGTACACGATGCAGACGCGATACTTCTCTCCTCGAGAAGCGGGGGAATACGACGGGCTGCTCGCGCTGACGGTCTATCCGTCCGGGATCGTCCAGGGAACCTATCGCGACGAGGACGCGGGCGGCTTCAAGACGGTGACCGGCGGGCTCGACCGCCGGAACCACATCTGGCTCGACATCGGCAACGGCGTGCGGGCGCTGCGCCTCTACGGCACGTTCGAAAACGGCGTACTCACCGCGACGCGCAACGCCCCCGATCCCGAGGAGCACGTCTTCCAGTCCGTCTCGGTGACGAAGCGGAGCTGATTCGACGAGGCTGCCGAGGCGTCAGTCGTCAGCCAGGGCAGTGCGGCAACGCATGGGTACCGTCTACGGTGGAGTGACCGAGGGCGGTGGTAGCGACGAGCCTCCCGTGTGAAGCGGAGCAGCTCAAAGGCTTTCTTCGTGAGAGACGGGTACGGCTCGATCCGAACATCCGCGTCCTCGGCGATCACGAGCGCCTGCGCTCGCGTTGGGGCAGGGCCGTGACGCAGGAAGAGATGGCCGAAGCGATCGGCGTCAGCCGCGTCTGGTACGCGATGCTCGAATCGGGCGCGACGAACCGCACCTCGGCGAAGGTCCTCGATCGCATCGCGGCGGTGCTGATGCTCGACGCCCCCGAGCGCGCGCAGCTCTTCCAGCTGGCGATCCCCGCCTTCGGCCAGATCGACCTGCGGCCCGATTCGAAGCAGGTCCTCGAGGGCTTCTCGGTCGTTCGCTCTGCCACGAAGCGGTTGTGGGCCGCGACGACGGAGGTCGAGGCGCTCGAAAAGGTCGCCGAGGAGATCGCGGGCATCGTCGGCGACGCCGACCTGGTCTTCTACGTGCGCCGCTTGGGTAAGGGTGCGTGGGAGTGGCCTTACGTCCTGGATCACGGCCTCGGGGACCGCAATCGTGAGGCGTTCGAATCGGTGATCGGCGCGATGACGCCCGCGGAGATCGACGAGTTCGTCTTCTACCCGAGCGTCGTCAACCCGGGCGACGTCGGCACCCCGCAGCACTTCGTCTCGCCCGCCGTGCGCACCGCGTACCTCGGCACGTTTTGCGACCCGAAGCTCGATCTCGGCTCGTTGCTGCACGTGCGCGTCCGAGCTCGCAGCGGTCTCATCGCGGGATTCACCGTCAAGCACCGCGGCCAACACAGCTATCCCGAGGAGCAGCGTGCCATCATGAGCACGTTGGCCGAGCTGACCTCGGTGGCGCTTTCGTAACGGGGTTCGCACCCCGTCTCGGCCACTAGGGAAGCCGCCGATCATCCGGCGCTAGCAGCCGGCGGTTTCATACGGTAGCCTGTACCGTTGAATGCCGGACACCCAAGGGCCGTCGATGACCACGAGCACTGCGGGCACGCCACTCCGAGACCTTCTTCGGGAGCGTCGGCAGCGGCTCGATCCCAACCTCCGCAGCCTCGGCGACCTCCCGCGCCTTCCGGCGCGGTGGGGACGGCCCGTCACCCAGGAAGAGATGGCCGAAGCGGTTGGGATCAGCCGCGTCTGGTACGCGATGCTCGAGTCGGGCGCGACGGATCGCACCTCGTCGAAAGTCCTCGAACGGATCGCGACGGTGCTCATGCTCGACCCCTCCGAGCGCGCGCAGCTGTTCCAATCGCTTCCCGGCTTCGGACGGATCGAGCTGCGCCCGGACGCGAAGGAGGTCCTCGAAGGCTACGCAGTCGTCCGCTCCGCGACGAAGCGGCTCTGGACCGCGACGACCGAGGTCGAAGCGCTCGAGAAGGTGGGCGAAGAGATCTCGCGGATCGTCGACGACGCGGACCTCGTCTACTACACGCGCCGCTTGGGCGAAGGCGCGTGGGACTGGCAGTACGTGTTGGATCGCGGACTCGGGAAGCGCAATCGCGAGGCGTTCGACATGGTGATCCTGGGGATGACGCCCGCCGAGATCGACGAGTTCGTCTTCTATCCGAGCGTCTCGGGTCCGGGTGACGTCGGAACCCCGCAGCTCTACACCTCGTCCGCCGTGCGCGCCGCGTACCTCGACACGTTCTGCGATCCGAAGCTCGATCTCGGCTCGCTGCTGCACGTCGGCGTGCGCTCGCGCCACGGCCTCATCGCCGGTTTCAGCGTCAAGCACCGCGGCCGGCACGTCTACTCCGAAGAGCAGCGCGCCCTCATGGCCACGCTGGCCGAGCTGACGTCGATGGCGCTCTCGTAGCGAGCGCGGCGCGCGTTCGTCGACGCTCACGAACGCGCCGGGATTCGCGGGGAAAGCCTACGTACCATGCATTTATGCCTCGACGACGGTAGGCCGCTAGTCGTGCGGCGTTGGCCGACAGTCGCCGATTCGGGCCAAGGGTGAGCCGTTGCCGTAGCGTCGCGTCACGAGGCGATGCGCGATGTCAGGCGGCGTGCCGGCGAGCTGAATGAGGCTGCACGCATCCACCGCTCCTCCGCCCCCCGTCAGGAGGCGCCAATGCCTCTTTTGCTTCCGCCAGACCGACGTTCCGCCGCCCGCCCCATACCATGACAGCAAGGCCCAATCGTTCTCGATGACGGCCTTCGGGTACGCCACCGTGTAGGAATCTTGGTTGAGGGAGCGGATCGCTTCCTCATCGGGCGAAACCGCCGCTACGAACGCTTGCGGCGGTGCGCACGGCGGCTGGCGAAAGCGGGGTGGCCCCATGGCATTGACCGAGAGCGATGCGACGAACGCACGCGGGACGCCGTTCGCAAGGAGATCGCATCGTCGGAACGAGCCGATTGCGAGTGCGACCATTTGCCACCCAAATCCGTAATGCCGGAAGAGCGCCTGACCGGTCGCGCGCTGCCCTTCGATCGGTGCGTCGTAGTTCACGACCGCGAACGGTTCCCGAACGGCGACCGCCCTAACGCCGGAGCGAAATATCTGCTGCGCCCGATCAGTAATCGACGTGTCGCCGTTGGACGACGCCGAGCCGGCTATGGCAAACGCCTTGGTCAACGAGAAGACGGCAGCGACAAGAGCCGCCGCCACCGCGAGTCTTAGTCGTTTCACGAATCCACCTCCTCGGTTTAGAAATTGGAGAGTTTTGCTAATTCTACGGGCACAAGCTGCGCCGCAGGGAAGAACCTGAATCGCCACCTGCGCGCAACCTGCAATGCGCTTTCGTCGGCGAGACAAAGACCGAGGCTTCCGAGTCCGTAGACCTGAGCGTCGCAAACCGATTCGACGAACGTCCGCAGAGCATACGGCCTCGTCACGGTAGGTACCGACTCGGGTTACAAATATGTCCAGCGTCGTCTTAGAGCGCTCAAAAACCGCGATAGGTACCTTTCTGGACGAGTTCAGGCCCCGCCGTCGCGATCTAGCCGGGGTTCATCCGCGAGAACTCGGCCTTGACTCTTCCCGGCCACCCCAAGTCTTCGGCCGAGCGTGTCAGTCGCCCAAGGGCCGCAGGTCACCCCAACCTTGAAAGCCGCCCTCGGCGTCTCCGCTCTCCGCATCGATGATGAACGGCACGGCATCTACGCCGGGAGCGGTCGCCAAGCCCCGTACTCGCCCCTCGGCATAGGTGAGACCGCGAATACCGTCTAACGAGACGCGCCGCGAACGCCAGAGTATCCGAACACCGTCGTACGCGTAGACTTCATCGTCACTCGCGAGGAACATGCGGCCGCCACGAAGGTCCGAAGTTGCGCAGGTTAGTGGCGTGATGTCAAGTTCGACTGAGTCCTCAGGATTGAGCACGTCCACCGCAAAGGCGATTCCGCGGATTCGGACACCCAGAATGTATGGGTTTGGGGTCGTGAAGACGCACGCGGTTGACTCGTTGAACGTGGCAGAGAACGAGCGAGACCAACATGTCCCGTCTTCCAAAACGACCTCTACGGCGACGCTGTGGGCTCGAAGCAGGCCGGTTGAAGCGACGATGGCGCGGATCGTTGGCGTGTCAGGATCTTCGACAGTCCACGCATCGTACGCGCGCGCGAAGCCACCTGCGATCTCCCCTTCATCCACTCGCACGATCGTTCTCGC
>DATJHK010000014.1:0-27913 GCA_035493875.1 Candidatus Limnocylindria bacterium | reverse complement strand
CCCTCGACGGCGTGCTCGCGGAACATCGTGCACGCGTCTTGGATCAGGCGGCACGAGTGCAGGAAGTTGTAGATCATCACGGGGTTGAAGACGTTCAGCTCGAAGTTGCCCTGTGAGCCGCCGAACGCGATCGCGACGTCGTTCCCGAAGACCTGCGCGACGACCATCGTCATCGCTTCCGACTGCGTCGGGTTCACCTTGCCGGGCATGATCGAGCTGCCGGGCTCGTTCTCGGGGAGGATCAGCTCGCCGATCCCCGCGCGCGGCCCCGATGCCAGCCAGCGGATGTCGTTCGCGATCTTCATCAGCGAGGCGCCGAGCGTCTTGAGCGCGCCCGAGGCGTAGACGACTTCGTCGTGCGAGGCGAGCGCGGCAAACTTGTTCGGATGCGAGCGGAACGGCAGTCCCGTCAGCTCGGCGATCTTCTTGGCTGCGCGCTCGGCGAACTCGGGGTGCGCGTTCAGGCCGGTGCCGACAGCCGTCCCGCCGATCGCCAGATCGTACAGGCCCTCGAGCGACTCGCGCAGGCGGACGATGTCGCGGTCGAGCTGGCTGACGTACCCGGAGAACTCCTGGCCCAGCGTCAGCGGCGTCGCGTCTTGGAGGTGCGTGCGGCCGACCTTGACGATGTTCGCCCACTGCTTGGCCTTCACGTCGAGCGCGTCGCGCAGCTTCTCAACCGCCGGGATCATCGCGACCATCGCCTCGGCCGCGGCCATGTGCATCGCGGTCGGGAACGTATCGTTCGAGGACTGCGACATGTTGACGTGGTCGTTCGGGTGGACGGGCTTCTTCGAGCCCATCTCGCCGCCGGCCAGCTCGATCGCGCGATTCGAGATGACCTCGTTGACGTTCATGTTCGTCTGCGTGCCGGAGCCCGTCTGCCACACCCGCAGCGGGAAATGCTCGCCGAGCTTCCCGGCGATCACCTCGTCGGCCGCTTGCGCGATCAGCTTCGTCTTCTCGGCGTCCAGTTTGCCGAGGTCGTTGTTGACCAGCGCCGCCGCCTTCTTGAGCACCGCCATCGCACGGATGATCTCGCGCGGCATCACGTCGCGCGGCGTCGAGGCGTCGCCGATGTCGAAGTGGATGAGCGAGCGCGCGGACTGCGCGCCGTAGTACTTGTCGGCGGGGACGTTGATCTTCCCCATCGAGTCGGACTCGACGCGGGTGGCGCCGACCGAGCCGTTCGTGGTGGTGGTTGCCATAGCTCGGGGGGCTTCGTCGAAACCTTCCTTGGGCACTCCGCGAGAAACGTCGCAGGTTCCATCCCCCGCGGTCCCGCGAGGAGCAGAAGATCGTCCCTGGAGCGAGAGTCCGGCGCGGTCTATACTCAGAGATAGGCCGGGTCCCCGCGGAGGGAGCGTCGCTCATGCGTCTCGCGCGTCTCGTGCTCCTCGTCGTCGCCCTCATCGTCCTGTGGAGCGCTCGCGCCGCGAGCGCCGATCCGACGAGTCCGGGGCCGCCCGGGGGCTCGCTGCCCGAGGCTGCCGCCGCGATCGACGCGGCGCGCGCGAAGGTCGCCGCGGGCGACACGCGCGGCGCGATCGCAGGCTTGGAAAGCTACCTCGCCGCCCATCCGGAGGACGTCGGCGCGGCGCGGCTGCTCGGCGACCTCGAGTTCCGCGTGCCGGACTACGCGCGCGCCGAGAAGGTGTGGCGGCAGATCATCGCCGCGCATCCCGACGACAAGGAGACGCACAACCGGCTCGGCTCCCTCTTCGCGGTACAGGACCGAACCGACGAGGCCGTCTCGGAATTCAAGAAGAGCTTGCCGAGCCACGGCGGCGCGCTTGGCCTCGTCGCGCTGCACCAGCGCCGCGGCGACATCGGGCAATTCGTCGCTGCCGAGCAGGCGGCCGCGGACCAGCATCCGCTCGACCCCGCGCCCTGGTCGGAGCTGGGTCTGGTCCGGCGGACGCTGCGCCAGTACGAGCTCGCGCTGCAGGCGTACCAGCACGTCGTCGGGCTGCGCCCCGACTCGTGCTCGGCGCGGGTCGACGCCGCGAACGTGCTGGTCGACCTGGGCCGGGTCGATCCGGCGATGGAGCACCTGCGGCGCTGTCTGAAGGTCGACGCCGCCTACTATCCCGCGGTCGTCAATCTGGGCGAGGCCTTCTTGGAGAAGGAAGACGTCGCTTCGGCGCGCCCCTATTTCGACCGCGCGCTGAAGATCAATCCCGACGGCAACGAGGCCTTGGTCGACACGGGGTATTGCTATGATCTGCAGCGTGATTGGCGCACCGCGGTCGTCTACTACAACCGCGCGATCGCCGCCGATCCGTTCCGCCCCGAGGCCTACATCGACCTGGGCTACGATTACAACGAACGGCGTCTCTTTCCGCAAGCGGAAGCGGCATATCTCAAGGGGCTCAGCGTCTCGCCCGACAACGGACGGCTCCATTACATGCTCGCCGTGACGTACAACGTGCAAGGGAAGATCGCGCTGGCGCGCGAGCAGTACCGGCTCGCGATCGCGACGGCGGAACCGCGCGTCGTGAACGCGGCGAAGTCCGAGCTCGCGCTTCTTCCGGCCGGACCGTAAAGATTCCGAACGTACGTCGCGCGCCTGTCGTCGACGGGCTGTTCAGGTGTGACACGCAGTTCTGTTAGCGCCGTGTAAGGCGGTCGTATAGATTCGGTCATCACCGAGCGAGCGCTCTCGCGAAGGCTCCCCGTGCGTGCTATCGTTTCCCGCGTTGCCGGCGTGCAAGCTGCGCCGGAGGAAACAGCATCACGTCAGGGAGAGCAGGATGCGACGCTTCATCGTCGGCTGTCTTTTCGTTTTGTCGATTGCCGCCGCGATGGCGGAACGTCCCTCGATCGCAGCGGCGAAACCGCCGGTCGAAGTCGCGCTCAGCGGCGTCTACGTCGAACACGACGCCGACGGAATAGAGCGCGACGTCGCGGTCGAAAGCCGCGCCGCAGTCCCCGGTTCGGTGATCCGCTACGAGATCACCACCGCGAACACCGGAGCCTCGACCGTCTATCACGTCGTTCCGCAGGGCCGCATCCCCGCGGGTACCGCATACCGGACCGGATCGGCGTCGATCGCCGCGTCGGCGCACGTCGAGTTCTCGCTCGACGGCGGCAAGACGTGGTCCGCGACGCCGACCACGACGATCCGCACCGCGCAAGGAACGAAGGTCGTTCCCGCGCCGGCGGCGAGCTACACCGCGGTGCGCTGGGTCGGCACAGCTCCCCTGCGCGCGGGAGCGGCTGCGCACTACAGCTACGCGGTGACCGTCAAGTGAGGGCGCTGCAACAGCGCCTCGCGCGCACCGCGCTGGCCGCCTCGATCGTCCTCTCCTCGCTGGCGTTCGTTCCGCCCGCGCCGGCGAGCGCCGCCGGGACGCAGGCCGGCACGCAGATCACCAACGCCGCGACCGCGCAGTACAGCGACGGCTCCGGCAACACGTTCACCGCGCAGTCGAACACCGTCACGACGACGGTGCAGAACGTCCCGATCGTCTCGCACACCGTCACGAATCCGGGGACGATCTTCCCGAACCAGACCGTCACCGACCAGTTCGCGTTCACGAACTCCGGCAACAACACCGGTACGTTCTCGATCCCGTCCTCGACGCCGATCACGAGCAGCTTCAGCGGGGGCGCCGCGTTCACGTCGGTGACGCTGAACGCGTACGCGCCGGGCGGCACGCTGATGACCAGCGTCGGCGGCGAACCGCAGGGCACGAGCTGCTCGGGCAGCGGCGCCGCGCTGCAGACCTGCATCAACGGCTTCCTGACGGCGTATCCGATCGCACCGAACGGCTCGGTGCAGTTCAACGTCGTCTATACCAGCGGCACGACGGTCGTGAACCCCGGCAGCTCCGCCGCCGATTCGAACACGCTCGCGCCGACGCTCTCCTACGCGGCCGTCGGCGCCGCTTCGGCGCAGACGGCGAGCGACACGGCGACCGCGACCGACACCGCGCGTTCCGACGCGCTGCTCGATCTGGCCAAGTCGATGAGCCAGCCGACGAACGCGACGACGCCGTTCACCGCGACGATCACCTTCAACGATCGCGGCTACGGCGACGCACAGGCCGCGAGCCTGAGCTCGCTGGGAACCGGGCTTCCGGCGAGCGGTATCCTCATCGCCGACAAGATCCCGCAGGTCGCCGGCACGCCGCTCGCACTGAACAGCGTCCCGACGTTCACCGGGAGTCCGGCGAACGGCTACAACGCCGCGTCGTACCAGATCTTCTACACGCAGGCGACGACGCTCGGCGCGTCGACCGCGTGGACGTCGATCAACAACAACGGCAGTCTCGGCACGCTGCCGAGCTCGGGCGGTCCGATCACGTACGTGATCCTCGTCCTCACCCCGACCAGCGGTCAGTCGATCCTGTACGGCTCGAACAACGCCGCGCACGGCACCTCGACCGGACCGGGCAACGTCTCGACCCCGCAAGGGACGCTCACCGTCGTCCTCAAGCAGCCCGGCGGACAGGTCACCGGGATCGCGAATACGGCGAACTCGATCATCGGCACCAACGGCCCGGGCAATGCCGGACCGGCGCCGTACGCGCCGGGGACCGTCCCGACGGGCGGCCCGCCGAACATCCTGGGCCCGGGGCCCGCGTGCTACACCGACACGGACACGACGGCGAACGTCGACGCGATCCTGAACTACACGACCGGCGGAACCTGCACCGACGGCACCTTCACCTCGACCCCGGTCAACGGGATCGGCGGCGCGGTGCTGCTGGGACCGTTCTCCAACGCGGCCGCGACCGGCGCGTTCAGCTACGGCTCCGGCGCGGCGCAGAACTACGACGCCGGCTCCGGCTCGAACACCAACAACGGCGACTTCACGGCGATCGTCGGCTACACGGGCCAGAGCTCGGACAACGCGACGTTCGTCACCACGGCGGCGCAGACGTTCGCGATCCCGAACACGATCCAGAACAACGGCAACGCCAGCGACACGTTCACCCTGACGGGAACCGACATCACCGGCGGACCCGAAGCGGGGATCACCGTCTCGTTCAACACCGCCGCGACGTGCGCGGCGGGGACGCAGATCACGACGACGCCGGCGATCGCCCAGAGCGGCTCGGCGACGATCTATGCCTGCGTCGCGGTGGCGAGCGGGACGACGCTCACGCTGAACGCGCCGATCGGCTTCGCCGTCAAAGCGCAGTCGGTCAACGATCCCTCGACGACCGCGAGCAACACGACCTACGACGTCGTCTATCCCGGCGGGTTCGTCGCGATCGCGAAGACCGCGGCGATCTCCGGAACGCCGACGTTGGGGACGGGCAGCTGTTCGACCGCGACGCCGCTCCCGGGATGCACGATCAGCTACACGGTCAACTACCGCAACCTGCTCCCCGTCACGGCGTCGACGACGGGGATCGACGTGATGGGCGTGCTCGGCACGGGCTCGGTCACGCAAGGGATCGCCGCGTTCGCGCTCGTCGAGGACGGCGTCAACGGCGTTAATTCCAACGCCTCGAGCACCGGCACCGCCAACCGCAACAACTGGGGCTGCATCAGCACGGCGGTCTGCTCCGCCGCGGGACAGCTCACGAGCGGCCTGATCGCGGTGCCGACCGGCGACGCGAAGTGCACGTTCAGCTACCTGCAGAACGGTGGCGCGCTGACCGTGACCGGAACGTCGAGCAACGGCAACACGACGGCTCCGTCGGCCGGGACGCCCGCGACCGCGTTCGCCTGCGTGTACGGTTCGGGGACGTATCTCCTACCGAGCACGACGGCGAGCGCGCTGACCTTCTCGGTTCAGATCCACTAAGCAAGGACGATGACCGTTGTCCGTCTCGCCCTCGCCGCATGCGTCGCGGTCGCCGTCCTGGTGGGCGGCATCGCGACCGCGGCGCGGAGCGCCGGCGGTTCGGTGGTCATCGTGAACGCCGCGCGCGTCACCTACGACTCCGGTCCGGGGGCGAGCGCGACGATCATCTCCAACTCGGTGACCACCACGGTCGCGTCGGTCGGCGCGATCGTGGTGACGCCGAAGGAAGCCGCGGCGAACCCGCAGGCGAGCCCGGTCGCGCAGAACGCGCCCGTCACGCGCACGTTCACGATCACGAACACGGGCAACGTCGCCGACGCGTACACGATCACGGCGGCGACCGTGAGCGCCGGCACGATCACGGCGATCGCGTTCGCCGATCCGAACGGCGACATCCCGGTGACGCTGGGGACGACGATCTCGCCGACCGTCGCGCCGGGCGGGACGATGCAGGTGCGCGTGACGTTCACGCTCGCGAACGTCCCCGTCGGTAGCGACGTTGCGATCGATCTGACGGCGCGAACCACGGCGAAGGGGACGGCGAACGGGCTGCAGTCGGACAACGGCCAGCGCTGGGTCGTCACCGGCGGCGTTCCGCAGATCGCGGGGCCCGGCGGCAGCGGCTCACAGATCACCAAGACCGTCGACGCCGTCTCCTCGGAGACGGCGACGCCGGGGAGCACCGTCGTCTTCTCGATCGCGTTCGAGAACTACGGGCACGCCGCCGCGACCGGCGCGTACGTGACCGACCAATTCCCGGTCGGGATCCGCCCCGACCCGACGACGGTGCAGCTGAACGGCAGCGCCGTCGGCGGTGCGACGCTGACCGGACAGACGCTGCGCGTCCCGCTCGGCACCGTCGCGCCGAACGTCCCCGAGACGGTAACGGTCTCGGCACAGGTCTCCTCGTCGTTGACGATCGGATCGACGTACGTCAACGTCGCGGCGTTCGGCGCGAACGGGATCGCGCCGATCGGGACGACCCCGGCGAGCGTCTTCGTCGGGACATCCGACGAGGTTTTCGACGGTTTGGGCGGCGCGAAGATGCCGGTCGGCGGCGCGATCGTGACGCTCCTCGACCCCGCGACGGGACGGCCGCTCACGCTCGCCTCGCTCTCCGCCGCTGCGACGGTCAACCCGACCAATGCGAACCCGTTCAAGACCGGTCCCGACGGCCGGTACGGCTTCGCGATCCCGGTCCCGGCGTCGCGGACGATCCTCAAGTTCACGATCCGCATCGACGCGCCGAACTACCTCGAGCGCACGATCGGTGCGACGGTGACGCCCGACGTGACGGGGACGCTCTACCGCGTCGACCTCGTCTCGCAGGACGGCGAGCCGTTGGCGGCCGCAGGGGGCTTCACGCTCACGACCACCGGCGTGACGCTCGACCACGTCTTCGGGCTGCTCGGCAATCTGCCGCTCTTCGGTGCACATCCGATCGCGGTGACGAAGGTCGCCGACCGCACGACGGTCGCGCCCGGCGATCGCGTCGCGTTCACGATCGGCTTCTCGGCGAATACCGGGAGCGATCTCGGCGCCGGTTCGCTCGTCGACACGCTCCCGCCGGGCCTCGCCTACGCGCCGGGGACCGCGAAGCTCGACGGCGCGCCGGTGACCCCGGCCGTCGCGGGCGCGACGATGACGGTCGCGCTGCCCAAGCTCGCGGCGGGGACGCAGCACACGCTGACCTACGTCTGCGTCGTGCTGCCCGACGCGCGGGCCGGAACGGAGCTGACGAACTCGGTGCAGGTCGCCGCGCCGTACGCGGGGACGAACGTCGCGGCGAAGGGCGGCGCGAGCGCGACCGTCATCACGACGGCCGGTCCGTTCGGAGAGAACGGCGCGATCACGGGACGCGTCTACGTCGATCGCCGCGGGATCGGCCGCTTCGTGCGCGGCGACGAGGGCGTCGCGGGGGCGCGCGTCGTCCTCGAAGACGGCGAGTCGGTCACCACCGACGCGCAAGGACGCTTCTCGTTCCCCGCGGTTCGCCCGGGCGCGCACGTCCTGCGGCTCGATCCCACCACGCTCCCTGCCGGGCTGCGGCTCTTCGGCGCGCACGGCTACGACGACGAGCGCAGCGCGCTGCGCCTCGTGCACGGGATCCTCGACGAAGGCCTGCTGCAGGACGTGAACTTCGCGGTCGAGGCGGTGCCGCGATGAGCAGACGCCACCGCGCGCGCCGGCTCGGCGTCGCGTTCGTCGTCACCGGACTGATCGGCCCGATCACGACCGTCGGCGGCACGAGCCTTCCGGCGGTCACGATGGCGCAGGCCGCGGAACTCTCCGGCACCTCGCAGGCCGGCGGCTCCGATCTGCGTCATCTGACCTTCACGGCGACGCACGATCTGCACGCCGCACTCGTCGCTCCCGCCGCCGAATCCGAAGTGCTGCACGCCGAGGACAAGGTCGTCGTCTCGACGATCCTCGGCGCCGGGGTCGAAGTGCTCGTCGACGGTGTCCCGGTCCCCGCATCGCAGCTGGGCGAGCGCAGCGTCGACACCAAGACCGGCGTGACGACCTACACGTACTACGGCGTCGCGTTCCACGAAGGGCCGAACGACGTCACGATCACGGCGCTCGGCGCAGGCGATCTGCGCGGACCCAGCATCCACAGTATCGTGTACGGCGCGGGAAAGCCCGCGTCGCTGCGCGCGCATCTCGACGGCGTGCTGCGCGCCGACGGCAAGAGCCGCGCGCTGCTGACGATCGAGGCGCTCGACAGCTGGGGCCACGCGGCCGCCGCCGGAACCTCCCTGCGGGCGCGGGTGTCGCGGGGCGATGCGCATCTCGTCGCGCTCGCGGCGAACGCGCCGGCGCAGAACGGTGCAACGCCGGTCCCGGTCCCGAGCCCGACCGCGGGTCCGCAGGCCGCGACGGAGCTCGCGCTCGGCCCGGGCGGGACCGCGCAGATCGCGCTGGTCCCCGGAACCGTCTCCGGGAACGTCGTCGTCGATCTGGAGTGCGGCGATCTCGTCGCCTCGCAGACGTTCTTCGTCGCGCCGTACGCGCGCGCGCCGCTGGTCGTCGGTCTGGCGAGCGCGGGAACCGGCGCGGTCCCGGGTTCGCAGGACGGCGACGGGAACGTCGACGGCGGCGGTTCGCGGCGCGGGCGCATCGCGCTCTTCGGGACGGGTGCGCTCGCGAACGGCGCGTCGGCGACGTTCGCATACGACACGGCGAGCCGGCTCGCGCCGACGCCGTCGCTCGGCGTCACGGCCGGCAACGCGCAGGACCGGCCGTTTCAAACGATGGGCGACGGCAGCTCGCTGCGCGACGACGCGATCTCCGATCAGCGGCTCTACGCGCGCATCGCCGACGGGCACGACGCGCTGACGGCGGGACGCTTCACCGCGGATCTCGGCGAGGCCGCGAGCGCCGCGCAGTACCACGAGGTCGTCAGCGGCGTGAAGCTCGATCTCGGCAACGCGTCGGGTACGGTTGCGGCGAGCGCGTTCGAGGCGAAGAACCCGGTGACGTACGCGCGCGAAGTGCTCGCCGTGACGGGCCTGGGAACCCTCGGACGGCTGCTCGAGCCGGACATCGTCCCGGGGACGGACATCGTCACGCTCGTCGCGCTCGATCGCCGCACCGGCGCGGTCGTCACGCAGACGACGCTGCAGCGCGACGTCGACTACTCGCTCGACGATCTCTCCGGGATGCTGCGGTTCATCAACGTGCCGCTCCCCTACGACGCGAACTTCAACCCGCAGGTCGTCGTCGTGCAGTACCAGTACGAAGGCGGCGCCGCGAACGGACGCACGACCGGCGCGAGCACGAACCTGCACCTCGGCCGCGGCGGGACGACGCTCGGAATCGGGTACGTGAACGACGTCGGCGGCACCGGGAATTTCTCGATGCTGCAGGAGCAGCTCGGCGGGACGCTTCCCGGCGGCGCGTGGTCGCTCTCGCACGTCGGCACCAGCGGCGTCGCGACGAGCGGCAGCCTCACGGCGACCTCCGCCAACGGCGAGGCGTATCGCGGGACGCTCACGACGGCCGTACGCGGCACGAGGGTTCAGCTCTCCTACGACGCGACGAGCGCCGGGTTCGCGAACCCGTACGGGGGCCTGGTCACACCGGGTCTGCTCGACTACCGCGCCTCCGTGGAGCGCGCGCTGCACGGCGGCGGCACGGTGACGCTCGCGTACGACGGGCAGGCGAATCGCGGCCTCGGCGCCGACGACGAGCAGCGCCACGCGACGCTCTCGCTGCGCAAGCCGGTCACGCAGCGCCTCACGCTCGAAGGCGGGATCGACGTGCTCAGCGAGCACGGCTCCGCGACGGCCGCGCTGCTGCCGCAGCAGACGGTGCTCGGCACCGTCGTGTTCGCGACGCCCGCGCCGGGGACTCCCGTGGTGCCGACGGTCGGCGGCTCGACGACGACCGAGCACCTCGGCGTCGATTACGTGCTGAGCCGCAACGCGCGCGTGCAGTACTCCCACGTCGGCGGGTTCGGCGGCGGCGCGGGGACGATCAGCTCGCAGCCGACGCAAGACGCGCTGACGCTCGACGTCAAGCTGCGCGACACGACGCACGCCTACGTGCGCTCGCTCTGGAGCGCCTCGCCGCAGGACAGCTTCGCGAGCGCGACGGCGACCAGCGGAGCGACGCGCACGACCGCGATCGGTCTCGAACAGAGCGTCGGCCAGGCGACGACGGTGACGACCGAGCTCGACACGCAGCGGATCGGCGACGCGCAGACGCTGTACGAGACCTTCGGCGTGAAGGAGAAGCTCGCGTTCTCCAAGCGGCTGAGCGGCGACGCCTTCGTGCAGAGCGCGGGCGGCGCCGACACGACGGACGGCGGCGGTTTCGGCGCGTATGGGCTCTCGCTGAACTACGGCGCCGCGGGCTTCCACGCCGCGACCGCGATCCAGGACCGGACCGGGGCGTACGGCGGCTTCGCGCTCCACGGTGCGGTCGGCGGGACGATCGGCCCGGAGCTCTCGCTGCTCGGCGACGTCGACTCGGCGCGCACCGGCGCGTTCGCGGACACCGAGGCGAACCTCGGGATCGCGTTCCGCCCGCAGAACGACGACCGCGGCGCCTCGCTGCTCGAGTTCAGCCATCGCCGCCTGACCGAAGATCCGAGCGACGCCGACGCCAACACGATCTCGTTCCTCGAAGCGTATCGCCCGACGGGGCGGCTCGAGCTCGACGGCAGCTACGCGTACAAGCTCGACGGCGACGGGTTCTACGCCGCGCACACCTCGCTCGTCGGATTGCGGATCGACCAGCGCTTCGGTGCGCGGTTCGACATCGGCGCGGAGCTGCGGCGGCTCGACACCGCGGGGATCGACGCGCGCTCGACGGAGTTCGCGCTCGAAGGCGGTTGGCGCCTGGGCAACCAAGTGCGTCTCGCCGCGGGCTACAACTTCACGGGCTCGGCCGATCCCGCGCTCGCCGCCGCGCCGACGCGCCGCGGCGTGTACGCGACGGTCACGAGCGTCGTCTCGCGGGTCTTCGGATGGGGAAAGTAGTGCGTCGTCTCCTGGTCATCGTCATCGCGTTCGCGCAGATCGCCTTCGCCGCGCCCGCGCTGGTCGCGCCGCGGCCGGCGCTCGCGACGCAAGGCGCGCCGTGCGTGCCGAATCCCGGCAAGGACGGCGCGGCCGGAACGCTGAGCGGACGCTACAACACGTACTATCAGCCGCCGTACGGGACGCTCGCCGCCGGTGCGACGGAGGTGAACCTCGGTGCGATCGACACGGCGGGCGGCGGCGCCGCGACGGCGGTTGCGGCAGGCGACGAGCTGCTGATCATCCAGATGCAAGACGGCAGCCTCGACACCGACAACAGCGCCGCGTACGGCTCGGGCGGGGCGAGCGGTTCGGGGCAGCTCTCGCAAGGCAGCGCGGGGCTCTACGAGTACGTGTACGTGAGCAGCATCGTCGGCACCGTCGCGGCGATCGTCGGCGCGGGCAGCGGCGGCGGGCTGCTGAACACGTATACCGAGGCCGCAGCGACCGGCGCGAGCGGGCAGAAGACGTATCAGATCATTCGCGTTCCGCAGTTCACGACCGCGACGCTTTCGAGCAACTTCGTCGCCGCGTACTGGGACGGCAAGACCGGCGGCGTCGCCGCGCTCGATCTCAATTCGACGCTCAATCTGGGCGGTGCGAGCGTCTACGCCGACGGCGACGGATTTCGCGGCGGTGCGGTGACGGTTGCGGGCTCGAGTCCGGCGGGCGTGCTGAACGACGACTACGTCGACTCCGCGTCGATGAACGGCGCCGGCGCACCGGCCTTCGGCGCGAAGGGTGAGGGGATTCTCGGCACGCCGGGCAACGTGTTCTACTATACGAACTTCACGGCGCCGCAGACGCCGAAAGCGCCGACCGCGATCGCGTCGGAAACCGACGGCTATCCGAGCGGCGACCAGGGGCGCGGCGCCCCAGGGAACGCCGGCGGGGGCGGAACCGACGACGATCCGGCCGCCAACGATCAGAACAGCGGCGGCGGCGGCGGCGCGAACGGCGGAGCCGGCGGCAACGGCGGCTATCCGTGGACCAGCAGCTACAACGGCAACACGGCGCAGTACTCGGTCACCCACGTGCACGCCGCGGCGAATTATTCGGCGACGAACGGCCACGATATCGGCGGCCGCGGCGGCGCCGCGCAAACGCCGTCGATCGCGCGCGTGTTCATGGGCGGCGGCGGTGGTGCGGGCGTGAACAACAACGGCACGAACGACAACACGTACAACGCGTACGGGAGCTCGGGCGGGGTCGGCGGCGGGATCATCATGCTGCGGCTGGCGACGACTACCGGAACCGCCGCGACTCTCTACGCCAACGGCACGGTGGGCCTCGCGCCGCAGAACGACGGCGGCGGCGGCGGAGGCGCCGGCGGAACGATCGTCGTCACCTCGCCGGACGTCCTCACCGGAATCACGGCCAACGTCGACGGCGCGGGCGGGACGACGGCCTGGGCGACACAAGCGAATTTGCCGAATCAGCACGGACCCGGCGGGGGCGGGGGCGGCGGCGCGATCTTCGCCAGCAGCGGAATCACCACGTCGGCCGCGGGCGGAGCGGCGGGGACGACGACGACCAGCGCCACGACGTACGGTGCGCAGCCGGGGCAAGCCGGAATCGTGAACACGGGGATCAATCCCGCCGACGTTCCCGGCGTCGCGTCGGGCGGCGAGTGCACGTCGACGACCAACGCGATGTACGTCGGTCCGAACGGCGACCCCACCGCGACCGGCTCCTACGACGGCGTCATCGCCGACAACAATCTCAACGACTTCACGGCGCGAGCGTTCTTCCCGGCGGGCGCGGTGATCTACAACAGCGGGACGACGCCCGGCGCCTGGACGGGAAACACGATCGCGCAAGGGCCGACCGCGGTCGAGGTTCCCAACGAGTTCCAGTACCAGAACACGACGAGCCAGACCAAGACGATCACGATCTACGCGCACGCGCCTGCCGCGCCCGCCGGATGGACCGTGCAGCTCTGCCCGGACAACGGCACCAACACGCCGCCGGCGGGCTGCGCGGCGAACGGCGCGTGGGGGACGCCGACCGCCGCCGGGTCGACCGCCTCGGTGACGTACGCCGTACCGAGGAGGAGCACCACGACCGGCGAGTTCTGGGCCGTCTACAGCGCACCGGCGGGCACCGTCGGATATACGCGCTACGACGCGACGATCGTCGCGACCGACGGCGCCGCGAACCAGAACCAGACGCACAACGAGCTGTACGCGGGCTTCGTCGTGCTGACGAAGAGCCAGGCCGTCGTCAGCAGCGGCTGCACGATGCAGACGCCGCCGCCGAGCGGGTTCTGCTCGGGCGCGGTGGTTCTCTACGAGATCGACTACCGCAACATCGTCGCCGGCGGCGCGTCGGAGCCGACCGACGCCGCCGCGCTGCTCGAGACCGGTCCCGGATCGCTCGTGATCACCGAAAACGGAAACGCGACGGGGCTCGTCAACACGACGAACGGCGCGAGCGGTCAGGCGAACCAGTGGGGCACCGATTCGAACGGGTTGCTCTACGCGCTCGCCGGCGGCGTGACGTGCCCGACGTTGACGCCGCCCTACGCGGGGACCGCGATGGGCGACTCGACGGCGGGCTCGGTCCTCACCGGCGGGACGGCGGGATCGACGTCGTTCACCGATCAGGTCGGCGGTTCGTCGTTCCAGCTCGTCCCGCAGGGCATCAGCGGCACCTGGCAGGGCACCGTGTGCTTCGAGGTGACGATGAAGTGAGCGCCGCGCCTATCGGCGCAGCGCGATCGCCTCGACCTCGAACTTCGCGCCGGCCGGGAGCGCCGCGACGGCGACCGTCGAACGCGCGGGCACGGGACCGCCCTCGAACGACTCGCCGTAGATCACGTTGACCGCGGCGAAGTCGTTCATGTCGGTGAGGAAGAGCGTCGTCTTCACGACGTCGGCGAAGGTGAGCCCCGCGGCGGCGAGGACCGCCGCGAGATTCGCCATCGCCTGACGCGTCTGTTCCTCGACGCCGCCCTCGACCAGCTTCTTGGTCGTCGGATCGAGCCCGACCTGACCGGAGAAGAAGGCGTAGGGTCCCGCGGCGACGGCCTGGCTGTAGGGGCCGATCGGCGCCGGTGCCGCGGTGGTGAGGATCGTCTCGCGCTGCGCGGTCTGCGTCGACATCAGGCGTGCACCGGAACCTGGGCGTCGGGCGGCGGGGTCATCGTCCCCTTGTAGCGGTTCTGTTCGGGGCCGACGCCGAAGTTGCTCTTCGCCAGCTCGGCGACGCGCTCCAGCTCTTCGCGCGAGAGGACCGGCGTGTCCGGTGCGGCGGCGAACTCGTGCAGCTGTTCGCGGTCGTAGATGTTCGGGAGCACCGACATCACCCGCGGCTCGGCGAGCAGCCACTGGATCGCGGCCTGGCCCAGCGTGCGGCCCGGCTCCTCGAGGAAGCGCAGCGTCTCGACCTTCTGGATCCCGTTGATCAGCCACGACTTCGGGCGGTGGCTGCGGTGATCGCTCGGAGGGAAGACGGTGTCGCGGGTGTACTTGCCCTCGAGCATCCCCGAGCTGTGCGGAACGCGGATGAAGAACGCGGTGTCGCTCTTGGCCTCGTGCGCGGCCTGCACCATCTGGTCGCCTGGGAACGGCTCGAGCATGTTCCAGATCATCTGCACGGCGGGCGCATTGCGGCGCGCGGCGACGATCCCTTCCCAGAGCCAACCGATCGCGGGGCCGAGCGCGATCCCCCAGGTGCGGATCTTCCCTTCGGCCTTGAACTGGTCCAGCAGCTCGCAGAGGCTGCCGTCCTCGACCTGCTCCATCCGCGCGTTGTGCATCTGCCACACGTCGATGTAGTCGGTCTTCAGCCGCCGCAGCGAGCCTTCCAGCGCCTTGCGCACGAACGCCGGCGAGAAGTCCTGCGGGATCTCGTTCTGGCCTTTGCGCTCGCCGCTGTAGTTCTCCCAGTCGTAGCCGAACTTGGTCGCGTAGACGACCTTGTCGCGTTGTTGTGCGAACGCGAGCGCGAGCTGCTCCTCGCTGCGGCCGTCGCCGTAGGTATCGGCCGCGTCGTAGAACGTGATCCCGAGATCACGCGCCTCGTGCAGCATCCCGACGGCGGCATCGTCCGTCATGTTCCCCCACCATCCGGTGGACGTGGTCCAGAGGCCGAAGCCGACCTCGCTCACGGTCACGTCGGTGTTGGGCAGCGTACGGTACTTCATAGGGCTCCTATGTGAGGGGAACCGGACTCCCCTCGGATCCGGGACACTCTCGCGTGCCCCGTCCGGATTATCGCCGCTCGGCGGGGGGGCGTCTACGTCTTGGGTCACCGCGGGAGGGCGCGGCGGTCGCTCGTGCCCAACACGGCGGGACCGTGGACTTTCAGGAATCCCTCGCACGCGTCGGCGCGTGGATCGACGACTACTACCGCAATCCCCGCCAGTACCCGGTCCTCTCGCGGGCCAAGTCCGGCGACTTGATCCGGGCCTTGCCGGCGAGCGCGCCCTCGGAGGGTGAGCCGTTCGAGCGGATCTTCGCCGACTTCCAGAACCTCGTGATCCCGGGGATCACGCACTGGAACCACCCGCGCTTCTTCGCCTACTTCGGGATCAGCGCGGCGCAGGTGACGGTGCTCGCCGAGGCGCTTGCCGCGGCGCTCGACGTCAACGCGATGCTCTGGCGCACCGCGCCGGCGGCGACCGAGCTGGAGGACGTCACCCTGGGCTGGCTGCGCGAGATGCTCGGGCTGCCGGAGGCCTTCCACGGGATCGTCTACGACACGGCGTCGATCGGCGGGTTCACCGCGCTCGCCGCCGCGCGCGAGTCGCTCGGCCTGGAGATCCGCCAGCGCGGGATGGCGGGGCGGAGCGATCTCCCGGCGCTGCGCGTCTACATTACCGACCAGACGCACTCGCACATCGAGAAGGGCGCGGTTGCGCTCGGGATCGGTCAGGAGAACGTCGTCAAGATCCCGGTCGACGAGAACTTCGCGATGCGCCCCGAAGCGCTCGCCGCGGCGATCGATGCCGACCTCGCGGCCGGGCGCAAGCCGATGTGCGCGGTCGCGACCGTCGGGACGACCTCGACGACCTCGACCGATCCCGTCGCGGCGATCCGCGCGGTGACGCGCGAGCGCGGCGTGTGGCTGCACGTCGACGCGGCGTACGGCGGCCCGGCGGCGATCCTGCCGGAGTACCGCTGGCTGCTCGACCCGGCGCACGACGCCGACTCGATCGTCGTCAACCCGCACAAGTGGCTCTTCGTCCCGATCGACCTCTCGGTGCTCTACATCCGCGACACCGAAGTGCTGCGGCGCGCGTTCCGGCTCGTTCTCGACATCCTCGCGACCCCGGAGACCGACGGCCACAACTACATGGACTACGGGCTGCAGCTCGGGCGCCGCTTCCGCGCGCTCAAGCTCTGGTTCGCGCTGCGCACGTTCGGCGTGAGCGGGATCCAGGAGCGGCTGCGCGGCCACATCGCGATGGCGCAGGAGTTCGCGAGCTGGGTCGACGCGGAGCCCGGCTGGGAGCTGATGGCGCCGCACCCGCTCTCCGTCGTCTGCTTCCGGCACGTCCCCGACCTCACGCTCGACGACGAGGCGCTCGACGCGCACAACAGCCGCATCGTCGAAGCGGTCAACGCGAGCGGTGAGGTCTTCCTCTCGCCGACGAAGCTGCGCGGGCGCGTCGCGCTGCGCATCGCGATCGGGAACGAGCGCACGACGCGCGAGGACGTCGCGCTGGCCTGGGAGATCCTGCGCCGCGAAGCGGCAGCCACGCGCATCGCCGCCGTCGGCGCGTGAGCGTCCGCCGCGCGACCCTCGCCGACGAAACGGCGGCGTGGGCGATCGTCGAGGAATACAACCGCGCGCTCGACATCGTCGTGCGCGACGACGCCGCGACGTTCCGCAAGTACTTGGAGGGTCCCGGCGCGCTCTGGCTCGCCGAGGCCGCCGGCGAGGTCGTCGGCTGCGTCGTGCTGCGCCCGCTCCCGGATCTGGGCGACGGCGCCTGCGAGGTGAAGCGGCTGTACGTGCGCCCCGCGCACCGCGGCGCCGGTCTCGCCGAAGCGCTGATGGACGCGCTCGAAGCGTTCGCGCGCGACGCCGGCTACCGCGCCGTCTACCTCGACACGAAAGACGACCTGCACGCCGCGATCCGCTTCTACGAGCGCCGCGGCTACGAACGCATCCCGCGCTACAACGACAACCCGCAAGCCACGATCTTCATGCGCCGCACCTTGGACTGACGCGCCCACACCGCACCCGCACCGCACCCGTCACCCTGAGCTTGTCGAAGGGCGTCGCGCGTGCAGCGCGCCGGCTGAGCTTGTCGAAGCCACCGTGCCACCCCGCTTCGACAAGCTCAGCGTGACCGGAGGACGCTTCGACAAGCTCAGCGTGACCCGGAGGACGCTTCGACAAGCTCAGCGTGACCGGAGGACGCTTCGACAAGCTCAGCGTGACCCGGGGGACGCTTCGACAAGCTCAGCGTGACACGTGCGTGTCGCGTGCGTGTCCGTTTGCGTTCGTTAGCCGGTGACGCGCAAGCCGGCGGCGATCCCGTTGATCGTCAGGCGGATCGCTTCGAGCAGCCGCGGGTCGTCGCCGGCGGCGCGGTATTCGCGCAGCAGACGGATCTGCAGGTACGACATCGGATCGACGTACGGGTTGCGCAGGGCGATCGTCGTTGCGAGGGTCGGATCGTTCGCGAGGACGTGGCCGTGGCCGGTGAGCCAGGAGACGGCGTCGACGGAGCGCGCGTACTCGGCCTCGATCAGGCCGACGAAGTGCGCGCGCAGCGAGGCGTCCTCGACGAGCGTGTCGGCGTAGAGCCGGAACACCGAAAGGTCCGAGATCGCGAGCGCGCGCTCGATCCGGCGCAACAGGACGGTGAAGAACGGAAACTCCGTCGCCATCTCGCGCAGCGTCGCGTCCTCGCCCGCCGCGGCCACGGCGCTGCCGAAACCGTACCATCCGCTGATCGGCGCGCGCGCCTGCGTCCAGGCGAACGTCCAGGGGATCGCGCGCAGGTCCTCGACCGAGCGCGCGCCGGAACGCCGCGCGGGACGCGAGCTGATGTCCATCGCGCTGATCGCGTCGACCGGCGTGCAGCGTTCGAAGAATTCGACGAAGCGCGGGTCGGAGATCAACGCTTCGTACGCCGCCATCGAGCTTTCCGAGAGCCTCGTCATCGCCGCGTTCCAGCCGGGACGCACCGGGACCGGGCGCGTCTCGAGCGACTCGAACATCGCGGTGACGGCCAACTCGAGGTTGCGGCGCGCCAGCGAGCGCAGGCCGTAGCGGAACGCGATCGTCTCGCCTTGTTCGGTCTGCTTGAAGCGGCCCGTGCGCGCGGCGGCGGGGCGCACGATGATCGCGGTGCGCGGGTCGGCCGCACCGCGCGCGACCGAGCCGCCGCGGCCGTGGAAGAAGCGGACCGGGACGCCGCGGCGCTCCGCGAGCTCGCCGATCGTCCGCTGCGCGTCGTACACCTCCCACGCCGCGGTGACGATCCCACCCGCCTTGTTCGAGTCGGAATAGCCGAGCATCACCTCGTAGACGCCGCTCGCGGCGACGTGTGCGGCGAACGCCTTCGAGTCCAGCAGCGCTTCCGAGAGGGCGGCGCCGCCGCGCAATGCGGGGATCGTCTCCAGCAGCGGGACCGCCTGCACCGGCCCGGCTTCGGTCGCGCCGCACTCGCGCGCGAGCCACAGGACGAGCAGTACGTCGGAGGCGTCCTCGGTCCCCGAGACGATGAGGTGGCGGATCGCGCGCGCACCGTGGAGCACGCGGCCGCGCGCCATCGCGCGCAGCGAGTCGACGACGTCGCGCGCCTGCGGCGGCCATGCGCCGGTCTCCGGCAGCTCGCGCCGCGGGTGTGCGAGCTGCTCGTCGAGCCACGCGCGGCGCTCGACTTCGTCGAACGCGGTGTACGGCGGCTCGCCGCGGCTTTCGCGCAGCGCGTCGGCGGCGAGCAGCAGCCGTGCGCGGTGTTGACGCCACTCCAGCTCGTAGAGGTGGAAGCCGAAGACCTCGAGCGCGCGCAGGAGGCGCCCGACGGGTACCGCGACCTCGGCGCCGCTCCCCGCGAGGACGCTCGCGTGCAGCGCGGCGAGGTCGGCGGTGAATTCGCTCGCGTCGTGGTAACCGCGCGGGTTCCGCTCGCGCGTCAGCTCGAGCCGCCGCTCGAGGAAGGCGAGCTTCTTGCGGTACGGTTCGCTGCGATGCCGCGGGCTGAGCCGCTCGACGACCTCCGGAAAACGCTGCTCGTCGTACGCGAGCGCGGCGAGGAACGCGCCGTCGACCTCGCCGCGCAGCGCGTCCTGCGAGAGCAGGTCGTGCAGCTCGGCGAGCGTCTCCGCGTAGCGGTTGAGGATGAACTCGCGCGCGGCGTCGAGCGCGAGGAGCGTCGTCTCCGCCGTGACGTTGGGATTGCCGTCGCGGTCGCCGCCGACCCAGCTGCCGAAGCGCAGGAACGACGGGATGCGGTCCTCGCTCCCGTAGCGGTTGCGCCAGCGTTCCTCGAACCGCTCGTAGAGCGAGACGGTCTCATCGACGATCGTCTCGCGGAACCAGGCGATCAGGTTGCGGATCTCGTCCTGCACGGTCGGCGCGCTGACGTACAGCTCGTTGCTCTGCCAGAGCAGGACGATGTGCGCGCGCAGCGCCCGCTCGATCGCCGCGACGTCTTCCGGCGTGTTGACGTGCTCGTCAAGCCGGCGCAGCGTCGCCGCGATCTGCGTGATCTTCTTGACGACGGTGCGCCGCTGGACTTCTGTCGGATGCGCGGTGAAGACGAAGGTGATCTCGAGGTCGTGCAGCAGGCCCAGCGCCTCGTCGTGTTCGACGAGCGGCGCGAACGCCTCGAGCGAGCCGACCGGCGGCGGCTCGCCTCCCAGCGCGCGCTCGCGGCGGCGGTGCTCGCGGTGCAGCTGCTCGGCGAGATTCACCAGCTGGAAGTAGAGCGCGAAGGCGCGGATCACGTCGACCGCGGCGGCCGGCGCGAGCGCGTCGATCGCCGCGAGGATCTCGCGGTGGGTCGGACCCGAGGCCCCGCGCCGGCGCTCCCGGGTCAGCCCGCGGAAGCGTTCGACCAGCTCGTAGGTTCCGGGCCGCGCATGGCTGCGCAGGACGTCGCCCAAGAGCCGGCCCAGGTAATCGACGCGGGCGCGGAGCGCCGCGTTCGGGTCACGCTGCATGCGAGGTGAAACGAGGTCGGGAGACTAGAAGATGCGCAGGTACGCTTCGTGCTCCCACGGGTGGACCGCCTTGCGGTAGCGCTCGTACTCGGCGAGCTTCGCGTCGCGAAACGCATGGTAGATGTGGTCGCCGAGCGCGCCGCGGATCACGACGTCCTCGTCGAGCGCGGTGATCGCCTGCCGCAGGGACTTGGGGAGCTGGCGGATCCCGTGGTGCGCGCGGAACCGTTCGCCCAGATCGTACGTCGAGCCGGTGAACGGATCGCCGGGGAGGCTGCGCGAGCGGATCCCGTCGGCGAGCGCCTCGACCAGCACCGCCAGGGCGAGATACGGATTGCACGACGCATCGGGGCTGCGCACCTCGAGCAGCGGCGGCTCGCCGTTGAACGCGGGCGGCACGCGCACCAACGCGTTCGCGCTGTGGTGCGACCACACGGTGTAGACGGGAGCGTCCCAGGCGGCGACGAGCCGCTTGTACGAGTTCACCGTCGGATTGCAGATCGCGGTGAAGCCCGGGGCATGCTCGAGGAGCCCGGCGACGGCGTGCAGCCGCACCGCCTCGTCCGTCTCGCCCAGGCCGAAGTAGACGTGCAGCCCGCTTCCGGCCGACTCTTCGCGCGGCTTGGGCATGAACGTCGCGTGCATCCCGTGCCGCTCAGCGATTCGCTTCACGACGCCGCGGACGGTGACGAGGTGATCGGCGGTCGCGAGCACCGAGGTCGCGGCCAGGTCCAGCTCGTGCTGTCCGGAGCCGTGCTCGTGGTGGGCGCTGGAGACCGCGATCCCCATCGTCTCGAGCGCCGCGCTCATCGCCAGGCGCGCCTCGTCGCCGCGGTCGCTCGGCGAGAAATCGAAGTACGAGCCGCTGTCGTTCGTCCGCGTCGTCGGCGTCCCGTCGGGTCCGATCGCGAAGAGATAGAACTCGACCTCCAGGCCCGTGCGCACGCGCTGCACGACGTCGCCCGCGTCCTCGAGGACGCGCTTGAGCGTCGTACGCGGGCAGCCCTCGAACGGCGTGCCGTCGGGGGTCGCGATGTCGCATAAAATGCGGGCCTCGACGTTCCCGTCGTTCGTCCACGGCAGCACCGTGAACGTCGCGGGATCGGGACGCAGCACCATGTCGATCTCTTCGCCGCGGACGAACCCGTCGATCGAGCCGCCGTCGAAGGTCACCTTGCCGTCGAGCGCCGAGGTCAGCTCACCGACGGGGATCGTGACGCTCTTCTCGATCCCCAGCACGTCGACGAACGCCAGGCGAACCCAGCGCACCGCGTGTTCCTTCGCGCTTGCGAGCGCCGCGCGTCGTGCCGCTGCCGCGTCTTTCACGGGCGTCAACATCAATCGGCCAGCGCGTCGACCGCAAGCGCGGCGCGCACCGTGAGCTGATCGTGCGGGGAATCGAGGTCGAGCCGGCCGATCTCGCCGATCTGGCGCAGCCGGTAGAAGACGGTATGGCGGTGCACGTTGAGCCGCGCAGCGGCCTCCTTGATGTTTTGTCCGACGTCGAAGAAGAGCTGCAACGTGCGAACGAGCTCGGTCTGGTGCTTCTCGTCGTACGAGCGCAGCGGGTCGAGGACCCGCGTCGCGAACGCGCGCCAGTCCTCACGCGTCGCGCCGGTGCGGTGCAGGAGCGGATAGACCCCCAGATCGTCGTACGGCATCACGCGGCCGCCGCCGAACATGCGGCGTGCGATCGTCGTGGCCTCCCGCGACTCGTCGACGCTGCGCGCGACGTGCAGCATCTCGGCATGCCGTCCGACCCCGCCGACGACCTTGACGTCGAGCCCGGCGCGGGTGATCCCGCGCGGGATCAGCGTCGCGGCGGTCCGCGCGTTCGCCGCGTCGACCTCGAGCGGCGCGGGGACGAGGAAGAAGAAGCCGCCGCCGCGCTCGACCACCACGACCTCGCCGGTGCGCGTGCCCAGCACGTCCAGGCACACCCGGCGGATCTCGGCGTTCTTCTGCGTCGCGACGCTCTCGTCGAGCCCCTCGGGCTCGATCGCGACCGAGACGTAGCCGCTCGCGAGCGCGATCCCGCGCGCCTGCGCGTCGTCGCGCGCCTCGAGCGGATCCTCGTAGGCCCGCGCCAGGAGACGCTCCCAGAAGCCGCGGCGGCGTCCGCGGGAGCCGCCCGTGTCGCGCGAGAGCTCGACCGCGATCTGCGCCGCGGTGAGGCGGATCAGCCCGGCGCGGTCCTCGAGATCGCGGGCCGCGCTGGGGAACACGGCGAGCCAGCCCAGCCGCGCCTCGCCGGCGCGCACCAGATAGGCGCGGGCGCTGGGATCGGCGGGCGACGCAAGCCGAACGCCCTCGTCGGCGTCGGCGGCGTCCTTGGGGAGCAGATCGCGAATCGAGGGCGGGATCCCGCGCTCGCCGGTCCCGGCCACGGCGAGATGCCGCCATTGGGTGTCCTCGACGAGAACCGCGGCGTCGATCGTGCTCGCGAGATGCGCCGCGAGCGCTTGCGCTCCGCCGCCGCTCGCGGCGACGCGGGCCAGCGCTTCCGCAAACGTCAGGAGCGCTTCGGGTCCGTCACGGCGAATCCGTCGGACGTGAACCTTCTCGTCGTGCACTTATGGGTTGCTTTCCTCGTGGCAGCGCTGGCTGTCCTGTTCGTGTGGCAGCGCCCCGGTCGCCGCATCACGCTGTATGTGGTCACCCTGCAGGTGGTGATCGGAATAATCCTGATGGTCCAAGGGTTGCGTGTGCCCTCGATCCATCCTGCCCTGGCCGTTCTCGGCTGGGCCGGCTACATGGCCGCGAACGCGGTCGGCAGGCGCGAAGGGAAGGCTCGCCTCGCCTTGATCATCACCGTCGTTTCCTCGCTCCTGATCCTGATCGCCTTCGGCATCGGCCAGTACGCCGTCCAACACCCCGCCGCCGCGGGCAGCGCGGCGCCCTAGCGGGGCCTCTCCGGCCGCTGCTCGCTCCTCCTCTCCGGATAGCAACGTGGCAGCATCGCAACAACCTGGGGGCGCCGGGGAGACCCGGCCGAAGCCCTATCATCACGGCGACCTTCGCAACGCCTTGCTCGACGAGGCGCTCGAGGTGCTGCGCGTCGAGGGATCGGCGAACTTCACCCTGCGCGACCTCGCCCGTCGGGTCGGCGTGAGTCATGCGGCTCCGTACGCGCACTTCCCGGACAAGCGCGCGCTGCTCGCGGCGGTGGCGACGATCGGCTTCCGCGCGTTGTGCGAGCGGCTTCGCGCGGCGGACGCCGCCGCGGCGGACCCGCTGGAACGGCTCGCCGCGATCGGCGAGGCCTACGTGCGCTTCGGCTGCGAGGAGCCGGCGCATTACCGGCTGATGTTCACGGTCCCGGAGCTTCGTCGCTACGACGGGCTGCCCGAGCTGGAGCGTGCGGCGCTCGACGCCTTCGCCGTCGTGCAGCACGCCTTTGCGGTGCTGCACGACGGCGCGGTGATCCGTTCCGGAGACCGTCAGCTCGACGCCGTCGCGGCGTGGTCGCTCGCGCACGGTGTGACGCTGCTCCTCATCGACTCCCGCGCCGGGATCGACACGCGCTCCCCGGAGGTCGTCGAGCAGCTCGTGCGCACCTCGATCGCGACGATGATCGCCGGCCTCACCCGACCCGAGCGCTAAGTGCCGCCGCAGTGCAGGCGGATGTAGTGATCGGTGTCGAGGCGGAAAGCGCAGCTCTCGAGGAGTGAGGCGACCGTGCCGGGAGCCGGCGGCGGGACCTTGTCGCCCGGGATGTTGCCGATCAGCCGGTAGAGCGCGAGCAGCCGCGCATTGTTCGAGTCGTGCTCGCCGATGTTCGCCTGCAGGGTCCCGTAAGAGTTGATGATCCCGACCGTCGCCGCGAGGCTGTTGTTGTTCGCGTGCGCGTTCGCGAGCGCGAGCGCGCCGGCCGTGCCGGTGACGGAGATGAAGTACGGCGCGAAGCGCGCGACGCCGTACGACGAACCGTCGGTCGGATAGGTCAGCAGCTGGCGTCCTGCGCAGTCGAAGATGCGGAACGAGAGGTCGGCTTCCATGATCTGCTGACCGACGAAAACCCACGAACGGGTGCGCCCGATGAAGCGCGCGACGCGGATCTCGAGGATCCCGGCGTCGCTGCTGTTGTGGCACTCCTTGTCGGGCGTGACGGGGACCCACAGAACCGCGCGCGGCGTGCCGTAGAAGTTCAGCGGCGCGGTCTGCGCGGCGATGCGGTCGAGGATGAGCTGGATCGTGCCGACGATATCGATTCCGTCGCTCCCCGACGCTTGCGCCTGCTCGACGAAGTCGACGTCCATGACGACCGAGTTGCGCCGCCGCAGATCGTTCGGCGGGCGCGGATTCGGCACCACCACAAATGGTTGTCTCGTCGGGAACACGACCGGTGTGGGCGTGGGCTGCGGCTGCGACTTCGCGCTCGCCGAGGCAACCAGCGACGAGAGTGCGGCGACGGTGAGGATGGAGGTGCCGAGCCCCCGTAACGCGCGAATGATCCGAACCGAAGCCACGGGCGGCCTTATTCCCGCCGCGCCGGTGGATCATCCGCACAAAATCAGATTGCGCTGCTGACGGATTGCCAGACGTACACCAGCGCCAGGCCGCCGATCACGACGGCGGTCCCCCAGCCGATAACGTTGCCGAGCGTCGAGTTGACATGGTCGCCCATGACGCGTTTGCGGTTGACGATCAGCAGCATCAGGATCAGCTCGAACGGCAAGAGCACGCCTTGCACGACCTGTGCGTAGAAGATCAGCTTGAGCAGCGAGTCCTTCGGCACGAGCAGGACGAGCCCGGCGCCGAGCACGATCGCGCCGCCGAAGAGCGTGTAGAAGACGGCCGCCTCGCGGAAGCGGCGGTCGAGCGATGCTTCCAGGCCGAACGCTTCGCATACGATATATGCCGTCGAGAGCGGCAGCACGGTCGCGGTGAAGACGCCCGCGTTCAGGATCCCGAAGGCGAAGAGCAAGGCGGCGGCCTCGCCGGCGAGCGGCTCGAGCGCGCGCGCGTAGTCCTGCGCCTGCGCGGTGTCGATGTCGATCGGGGCGGCGTGGTGGAGCTGCGTCGCCTGGAAGATCGTCGCGCCGTTCGCGATGATCATGAACCCGGCCAGGACGATCGCCAGGATCGAGCCGACGATGATGTCGGCGCGGATCGCTGGGAGATCGCGGGCACGCGAGCCCTTGTCGACGACCGCCGACTGCAAAAAGAACTGCATGTACGGCGAGATCGTCGTGCCGATCAAGCCGACGACCGTGACGAGGAAGACGGGATCGCGTTCGACGTGCGGCACGAACGAGCCGACGACGACTTCGTGCCAATTCGGGTGCGCGAGTACGCCCGAGACGACGTAGCTCAAATAGATCAGCGAGAAGATGACGAAGATGCGCTCGACGATCTTGTTCGGCAATCGCAGCACGAGCAGAAAGACGACGATCGTCGCGAGCGGGACCGCGACGTAGCGCGAGACGTGGAAGATCTCGGCGGCCGCGCCGATCCCGGCGAACTCGGTCGCCGTGATCCCGGTGTTGATGAAGAAGAGCGCGAGCATCGCGAGAAACGTCGTGCGCAGCCCGAAGTTCTCCCGGATCAGCCCGGCCAGGCCTTGGCCCGTCACCGCGCCCATCCGGCCGGCCATCTCTTGGACGACGATCAGCGAGACGGTCAGCGCGACGAGCGTCCAGAGTGTCTCGTAGCCGAACTTCGCGCCGGCTTGTGAGTACGTCGCGATCCCGCCGACGTCGTTGCCCGCCGAGGCGGTGACGAAGCCGGGACCGAGCACGGCGAAGAAGGCGAGGATCGATCGCCAGGAACGGCGCACCGGCGCGCCGCTAACCCGTCTGCTCGAGACGGCGGTGCTGGTGCGGTTTGGTGAAGCGCGGGAGCTTCTTCTTGAGACGCTGCGGGATGATCGCGTCGATCGCGTCGTCGACCGTCACGATCCCGACCAGCGTACCGTGTTCGTCGGTCACCGGGCAGGCCAAGAGATCGTAGCGCGCGATCGTGCTGGCGACGTCTTCGGCTTTCGTGTCGGGGTTGACGGTCACGATGTCCTGATCCATGACGCTGTGGATCGTCGCCTCGGGCGAGGAGAGGAGCAGCGTGCGCAGGGAGAGCACGCCGAGCAGCTTCTCCGCCTGATCGGTGACGTAGAGGTAGTAGATGAATTCGCGCTCGGGAGCGATCTCGCGCAGCTTTTCGATCGTCGCCCCGACGGTGCGGTGCGGATAGATCCACACGTAATCGGTCGTCATCAAGCCGCCGGCCGTGTCGTCGGCGTAGGCGACGAGCTCGCGCAGATCGTCCGCCGTCTCGGCGTCCATCTCGGCGAGCAGCTCTTCCTGACGCTCCTCCGAGAGTTCGCCGAGCAGGTCGGCGGCGTCGTCGGAGTCCATTTCTTCGATGATGTCGGCGGCGCGTTCGGTGCCGAGATCCTCGATGATCGAGCGCTGGATGTCCGCATCGAGGTGCTCGAACGCGTCGGCTGCCGTCTCGTCGTCGAGCGAGCCGACGACGCGCGCCGCGTCCTGCGCCGAGAGATCGCTGATGACGTCGGCCAGCTCGGAGGGATGCAGCCGCGCGAGGCGGTGCTCGGCGACGGAGAGTTGGATCTGGGTCGGGTTCAGGTCGTGCAGCGGCGCGACGTTGTCCCACGCGATCAGCGAGCGGGGAATCCGCTCGATCAGGCCGGGGACGAGGCGTGCGGCGCCGAGCCGGCGCAGGAGGCCTCCGACCCCGATGTCGGCGGCGACGACCCGCAGGGAGCCGGCGGTCCGCGCCACCTCGATGTCGTTGATGCGCACGACTTTGCGGCCGTCGACGTCGACGATCTGCTTGTCGAACAGGTCCTCGACCAGGTAGAGCGCGGCATCGTCGGGCGGCCGTTCCACGGTCGGCTCGGCGGCGACGAGCATCCCTTCGGCGTCAAGGGAAACGAGGTCGGCGACGGGGACGGCGCGCTGGCCGGCGCGCGTCTTCACGATCACGGCGTCGATCCGAGGGAACGTGTCCTCGGGGTGCTCGACGACGAAGTCGGCGATCCGGCCGATCGTCGCGCGCACGCCGCCGCGCTCGACGAACGCCGGGCGGCCGACCAACTCGGAGACGAATCCCTCGTGAAACGGCGCGATGATCGCCACGTCGTGTCACCCCCTCCCCAAAAAGAAAAAGCCGGTACGGGTCGTTCCCCCGTCCGGCGTTCGACGACGCGAGCGGGACCGCTACCGCGGTCGCGCCACCTCCTCAACGTCGAGTTTCAGCACCACACGCCATCGAACCCCGAGGGGTTCAGCCGCGTTAAGCGCCGCCTTGATTCGGCGGAGCCTGGTCACCACGTCGGGGTCTCTCGACCTTTCCGGGCAGCGGCATCTATGCGTGTGGACGCCTCACCTAACGAGGAATCCCATCTGTAAGTGTACGCCCGGCGTCAAGCGGACCCGCCGGGTGGGAGCGGCGCGCTCTGCCGGGAGGGATCCCTGCCGAATCAGCTAGAGATTGCTGGTGAGCAGTTGGTAGAACATCGTCGCCATCTGATCCGACTG
>DATJHK010000013.1:0-90409 GCA_035493875.1 Candidatus Limnocylindria bacterium | reverse complement strand
ACCGTCACGCCGCTGCGGGCTTCGGCTTGCGCGTGCGTCGTCAGCTCGCAGCCGCTCGGGACGCTGCTCTGCATCGCGACGCCGTGGATCAGCCCCTTCGCCAGCGGCGAGGTCGTCAGCGCGCAGATGTTCCCGCCGCCCGCCGAGTCGCCGAAGAGGAAGATGCGGTTCGGATCGCCGCCGAACTGCGCGATGTTGTCGTGAACCCAGCGCAGCATCGCGATCTGATCCTGGCTGCCGTAGTTGCCCGAGATGTGCCGCGGATTCTCCGCGTCGAGCGCGGGGTTCGTGAGGAAGCCGAGCGCGCCCAGGCGCAGATTGTAGCTGACGAACACGACGCCGTGCGGGACGAGCGCGTGACCGTTGTAGGCGACGTGGTCGAACGAGGCCGTCCCCTGTCCGGAGAGCTGGAAGTTCCCGCCGCCGTGGAGGAAGATCATCACGGGAAGCTGCTGCGCGGGCGGCGTGACGGGGCGCCAGACGTTCAACGTGAGGCAGTCCTCGCTGCCCTGCACGGTCTTGCCCACCATCTGCGGGCAGATCGGCCCGAAGCGGCTCCCGTCGCGCACGCCGCGCCATGACGCGAGCGGCTGCGGCGGCCGCCAGCGCAGCGCGCCGACCGGCGGACGCGCGTACGGGATGTCCTTGAACGCGAGCGTCCCGTCCTCGACGACGCCGCGCACGGCGCCCTGACGGGTGCATACGACGTTCGCACCCGAGGCGGAACAATCAGGGGACGCGGTGGCCGGGATCGCGCCGACCGATGTCGCCGCGAGAATCGCCGCAAGAGCGAACCGAATGAGCATCTGCCGATACTGGTTCGGAGCGCACCCTCGCTCCGCTCCCACGGTGCAGAATCGGAGCGCCTGCTCGTGTTACGACCTGCTATTGCATCGTCGCGGGTCGCGAACGAGTTTGTCTCGGCTGATAAAGCGTGGCAAGGGAACTCTCGTGTCGCCTGGGATGCAACCGTGTTCGGCTGCCCGAGCAGGGCGCGAGCGCGTGTGACGGGGCCGGGGCAGTGGAAAGCTCCTGGGGCGTCGGCCGTGGTGGACCGGCTTGGCGCCGGCGGCGCGTCAGCGCTTGAGCGTCTCGCCCACGAGCAGCATCACGATGACGGCGCCGCCGACCCCCACCAGCCAGCCGACGAGCCCTTCGCCGACGGGTCCCGCGCTGACCATCGAATAGCCGCCGCTGTCGTCGGGCCGGCGGAACGTGTCGGCGTAGGCGACGAGCGCGTCGAGATCGCGTTGCGGAAGAGCGTGCTCGTTGAACTTCGGCATGATCCCCGGGCCGACGCGCACCGCTTCCGCGATCTGCTGCGGCGTCGCGGGCGTGATCGGCGGCGCGATCCAGCCGAAGCCCGTCACCGCGCCGTAGCCCGTCGCGCCGTGGCACTGCTGGCAGTTGTCCTCCCAGACGACGCGCCCGCGCGTGAGATCGCGGCTCGGCTGCACCGTCGGGGTCGGCGGACCACCCGCGCCGCCGTGCGTCGTGACGTACGCGACGATCGCGTCGATCTGGTCGCGCGAGAACGACGGCGGCCCACGCATCGGTTCGGTCCCGGGGACTTCGAGCGGCATCCGCCCCGTCGCGAGCTGGAAGTCGACGTTCGCCGCGCCGACGCGGATCAACGGCGGACCCGACGGGGTCCCGATCAGGTTCGCGCCGTGGCACGAGATACAGTGCTCCGCGTAGAGCTCCGCGCCGACGGCGACGCGCTGCGTGGGGGGCGCTTTCTGCAGCGGCGGCATCCCCTTCGAGGTCTGTGAAGCGGCGAGCGCGAGCACCGCGGCCAGGAGCGCGATCATCGTGGTATCAGCGTCCGTTCTTCCTCGTAGCCTCCCTCCTCGCCGCGCTTGAGGACGACGCGCGCGGGATGATCGCCCTCGTAGGCGTGCCGCGCCTGCAGCTCGCGGCAGATGCGCACGGCGATCGCCGCGGCGAGGAGCGGAAGCACCCAGACGGCGATGCGGTAGAACCACGCCAATTGCTGCACCGAGATGCGCAGCATCCGCGCTTGGATGTCGTCGCTCCCCGCGAGCAGCAGCATCGCGGTGAAGGTGAGCACGGCGACGCCGAACGCGGTGCGCATCGGGTTCTGCCAGGGAAATTGCAGCAGCTCGTGCTCAGCGTGATCGCGCTGCAGCGCGCGCTCGATCCACGGCCACGCGTAGAGGATCGCGAAGAGCGCCGCCGGGAGCGCGACGCCGGGCCAGAAGAGCGCCGAGATCGTGTACGGCCCGAGGTGGATCGCGAGCGGCGGACCGACGCGCAGCGCGCCGTCGAGCCAGCCGACGTACCAGTCCGGCTGCGCCGGCGAGGAGACGGTCCACGGAACGTAGGGCCCATACAGCCAGATCGGGTTGATCTGCACGAAACCGCCGAGCAGCAGCAGCACGCCGAACGTCCCCATCATCAGCGCGAGCGACTTGACGGTGTACGTCGGCCAGAGCGGCGAGCCTTTAACGTTGTTCTCGCGCCGGCCCTCGCCGGGAAACTGCGTGTGCTTCTGGCGCCAGAGGATCGCGACGTGCAGCGTGAGCAGCGCCGCCAGCGCAAGCGGAACGAAGAGGATGTGGATCGCGAAGAGCCGGTTCGTCGTCTCCGTACTCGGGATGTTCCCGCCGAAGAAGAGCCACGCCACCCACGAGCCGATCACCGGGATCGAGAGCGCGATCGACTGCGCGATCTTCAGCCCGGCGCCGGAGAGCTGATCGTCGGGGAGCGAGTAGCCGGTGAAGCCGTCGGCCATCACGAGCAGCAGCAGCGTGAGCCCGATCGGCCAGTTGAGGTCGCGCGGCTTGCGGAACGCGCCGGTGAAGAAGATGCGGCCCATGTGCGTGATCGCGGCGGCGGCGAACACCAGCGCGCACCAGTGATGCGCCTGGCGGATGAGCAGCCCGACCTGCGTCTCGAACGAGAGCTTCAGCACCGAGGCGTACGCGTCGGTCATCGTGCGCCCGTCGAGCGAGGGGACCGCGGTCCCGTGGTAGACGACGCGCGCGTCCGACGGGTGGAAGAAGAACGTGAGGTACGTCCCGCTCAGCAGGATGAAGATGAAGCAGTACGCGGCGAGCTCGCCGAGCATGAACGACCAGTGGTCGGGGAACGCCTTGCGCAGCGCCGAGCGCAGGAACGGCGCCGCACCGAGCCGGTCGTCCAGCGCGCGCACGAGCGAGCGGATCATGCGTGCTCCCAGGCGTCCGGCCCGATGAAATCCGACATCCCGGCGCGCGCCCGCAGCGTGCCGTCGGCGCCCACTTCGAGCGGGAGCTGCGGCAGCGGGCGCGCGGCGGGACCGAACACGACGCTCCCGCCGTCGAGGACGTTGAAGGTCGACTGATGGCAGGGGCACAGCAGCTGCTGCGGGCCCTCACGGTAGAGCGCGACCGGACACCCGGCGTGCGTGCAGATCTTCGAGTACGCGACGAATCCTTGCGGGGCCCAGTCCTTGCGCGCCGCGGGCAGCTCGAGCGAGCCGTCGATGACGCGCACCAGCATCACCGCGTCGCTCGCCATCTCCGTCTCGTGGTCGGGCCCGACGTGCCCCTCGGGGAACGCCGTCACGACGCTCCCGACATCGAGCAGGTCGGTGGTCACGGGCGTGCCGTCGTCGCGCACGAGCCGCACGCCGGCCTTCCAGCCGCTCTTGCCGACCTCGCGCACCGGGCTCGGCCCGAGCGAGCGCAGCGGGAAGAGCGCCGCGAGCCCGAGCACGCCGAGCGCGCCGACGCCGAGCCGCACCAGCCAGGTACGACGGCCGACGACCTGCTGCACGCCGTCGTCGAGCAGCAGCGAAGCGTCCTCGCGTTCCGCCTCGGGTGAGCGTTCCGAGGGATGCAGATCTTCGGTCTGCAGCTTCGGGAGCAGCACGCGGCTCGCCGTGACGAGCGCGCCGGCGATGCCCAAGCACGCGAGCGCGGCGCCGAGCCCCTGGAGCTGGGTGTTCGTGCCGAGCGCAAACGCCGTAGCAAACAGCACGCTGCCGGCGATCGAGACGAGGAACCATACCGCGGCGATGCGCTGGCCGCGCCGTTCGGGTGAGCTCACTTGAGCAGATAGATCATGGACCAGATCCCCAGCCACACGATGAAGACGAAGTGCCAATAGTAGGAGATCGCCTCGGCGCCGGCCGCGTTCGCGCCGGTGAAGCCGGGCTTGCGCGCGCCGGCGGCGAGATACGTGAGCATGACGACGCCCCCGAGCACGTGCGCGGCGTGGAACCCGGTGATCCCGTAGTGCAGCGAGCCGTACGCATGGCTTGCCATCGTGTACGAGTTCTTGCTCCAGTCGTGGATCGTGAGCGCGAGGAACGCGATGCCGCAGGCGATCGCGCCGAGCAGCCAGCCGCGCGCCGCCCCGGCGCGATCGCGGTGGATCGCTCGGATCGCGAAGAGCACCAGCAGGCTCGAGGTGCCCAGCACCACGGTGCCGATCGACGGATCGAGCGCATCGAGGTGCACGTCGGGTGGCGGCCATTGCTCGGTGCGGCCGCGTAGCGCGAAATACGCCGCGAACCACGCCGCGAAGAACATCAGCTCCGACGCCAAGAACAGGATGACGCCCAGGATCAACGCGTGTCCGCGTACCGCCAGCCGATCGTCGCGGGCGGCATACCCGATACGTGCCGACATGCACCTCCTCCGAATGTCGTGCGCATCGTGTACCCGCGGGCGGGCGTGGTGAGACGCGGTTTGCGCGGGTACGAACGACGTAACGCATCACGCTGATCAGGAGGTCGACTGCTGCACGCGCGCTGGGCGACGCTCGCGACGCTGCTCCCGCTCACCGGCTGCGCCGCGATCCCCGCGGATACGACGGAGCAGGCAGGCGTGTTCCACGGCGTCTGGACGGTCTTCCTCACCGCGGGCCTCGTCGTCTACGTCCTGGTCGCCGGGCTGATCGTGTTCTCCGCGATCGCCTTTCGGCGCCGCGATCCCGCAACGGTGCAAGCCGCGTCGTTCTTCAAGAACAATCCGCTCGAAGTGACCTGGACCGTGATCCCGATCCTCGTCGTCGGCGGACTCTTCGCGGTGACCTATCCGGCGGAACGGCACACGGAGAGTATCGTCACGCCGGCCGGCGAGGTGGTGCAGGTGATCGGCTTCCGCTGGTCGTGGCGCTTTCTCTATCCGCGCGAGCACATCGCGGTCGAAGGAACGTCGACGACCCCGCCCGAGCTGGTGCTCCCGCTCGGCCGCACGACGGAGATCCGTCTGACGTCGAGCGACGTCGTGCACTCGTTCTGGGTGCCGGCGTTCCTGTTCAAACGCTCGGCGATCCCGGGCGACGTCAACGTCTTCGACTTCACCCCCACGCGCGCGGGCGTCTATCCCGGCCGCTGCGCGGAGTACTGCGGGACCTACCACACACACATGACCTTCACCGTCCGCGTCTTACCGCCCGACGCCTACGCGCGCTGGCTGCGCGCACGCGGTGCCGCATGAGCGCGATCACCGCGCCGCCGCGGGCGCTCGTTCAGCACGGGATCGTCGCGTGGCTCGTGACGACCGATCACAAGAAGATCGGGATCCTCTACATGCTCACGAGCCTGGCGTTCTTCGGGGTCGCCGGCTTTCTCGCCGACGTGATCCGGCTGCAGCTCGCGCAGCCTCAGGAGACGATCGTCGGCCCGCACCTCTACGATCAGGTCTTCACGCTCCACGGCACCGCGATGATCTTCCTGTTCGTCGCGCCGTTCGGGTTCGGCCTTGCGAACTATCTGGTGCCGCTGCAGATCGGCGCGCCCGACATGGCGTTCCCGCGGCTCAACGCGTACTCGTACTGGCTCTTCCTGCTCGGCGGGCTGACGGTCTTCTCGGGGATCGTCACGCAGGGCGGCGCGGCGTCGGCGGGATGGTACGCGTTCGCGCCGCTCTCGGACGTGCGCGTCTCGGCGGGGACCGGTCAGGATCTGTGGTTCATCGGCCTCATCCTCACCAGCATCTCGGGGATCATGACGGCGATCAACCTGCTCGTGACGCCGCTGGTCTTCCGGGCGCCCGGGATGACGATGTGGCGCGTCCCGATCTTCACCTGGGAGATGATCGCCACCGCGCTGATGATCCTCATGGCGTTCCCCTCGCTGACGGCGGCGTTCGCGATGCTGCTGCTCGACCGGCACGCCGGGGCGCACTTCTTCGATCCCGGCGCCGGCGGCGACCCGGTGCTCTACATGCACCTGTTCTGGTTCTTCGGGCACCCGGAAGTCTACATCATGATCCTGCCCTTCTTCGGGGTGATCGCCGAGGTCGTCGGGGTGTTCTCCCGCAAGCCGATCTTCGGGTACACGGGGTTGGTGCTTTCCGCGTTCGCGATCGCCGGTCTCTCGATGGGGGTGTGGGCGCACCACATGTTCACGACCGGCGCGGTGAACGACCCGTTCTTCTCGGCGATGTCGTTCCTGATCGCAGTGCCGACGGGGATCAAGTTCTTCAACTGGATCGGCACGATGTGGCGCGGCGCGATCAGCTTCGAGACGCCGATGCTCTTCGCGATCGGGTTCATGCTGAATTTCTTGATCGGCGGGATCACGGGGATCATCGTCGCCTCCCCGCCGCTCGACTTTCAGGCGAACGGGAGCTATTTTCTGGTCTCCCATTTCCACTACACGCTCGGCGGCGGCTCGATGTTCGCGATCTTCGCGGCGCTCTATTTCTGGTTTCCGAAGATCTGGGGCGTCAAGCTGGACGAGCGCTTGGGCCGGCTGCACGCCGTGCTGATGTTCATCGGCTTCAACCTGACGTTCTTCCCGATGTTCGTGCTCGGGATGATGGGGATGCCGCGCCGGGTCTTCACGTACTCGGCGAGCCCGGGCTGGGGCGCGCTCAACCTCACCGCGTCGGTCGGGACGCTGTTGATCACGATCGCCGTCGCGCTGTTCGTCTGCAACATCGTCGTCTCGTCGCGCAAGCGCGAGAGGCTCCCCGACGATCCGTGGGGCGGCGGCTTCACCCTGGAGTGGGCGACGTCTTCGCCGCCGCCCGAGTTCAACTTCGAGGTGCTCCCGCCGATCCGCTCGAAGCGGCCGGCCTTCGACCTCCATCACCCCGAGCACGCGCACGAGTCGCCGAAATGACGGTCACGACGCGATTGTTCATCTCCTCGATGAGCTTCGGTCTGGTCGTCGCGGCGATCTACTGGGCGACGACGAAGGAGTTGGTCGGGACCGTGCTGCTCGGCCTGTTCGGCGGCGGCTTCGCGTTCGTGTCGGCGTATCTCATCTCGATCCGCGGCAAGACCCGGCTCGACGGCGACGAGGAGCGCACACCCGCCGAGCTGGCCGGCGAGCGGATCGGCGTGTTCTCGCTCGAATCGCCGTGGCCGGTGCTGCTCGCGATCTGCACGGCCGCCTTGCTGATCGGCGTCGTGCTGCATCCGATGCTCGCCGTCCTCGCCGCGATCGGCTTCGCCGTGACGTTGTGGCAGTTGGTCCGCGAGAGCGTGTGACGGAGCCGCGCTGGAGAGGCCGCGCGGACGCGTGGTTCAAGGTGCTCGGCGCGGTCGTGCTGGGCTACCTGATCCTCCAGCGGATCGTCGGCTTCCTCAACGAGATTCGGGACGTGACGGTGATCGCGGTCGGCGGGATGCTCGTCGCGTATCTCGTCCTGCCGCTCGTGCGCGGCCTCAACCAGCGCTTGCCGCTGTGGGCGTCGCTGACGATCGTCTACGTCGGGATCGCGGCGGTGATCGCGGGGCTCGTGTGGCTCTTCGCGCCGACGATCGTGCAGCAGTTCCAGGCGCTGGTCCAGGCGCTCCCCGCGATGCGCGCGGTGGTCGAGCGCTACCTCTCGACGACGAACAACCCCATCATCGCGCACCTCCCCGTGCCGTTGCGGATCTACGTCGTGAAGATCCCGGCGCAGATCTCCGGCGAGCTGGAGGGGATCGCGCTCTCGCTCACCGCGCGCGTTTTCCCGGCGATCCTCTCGATCGTCGGCGTCCTCGTCCTTGCCGTCGCGATCCCGATCGTCTCGATCTACATGCTCGCGGAGTCGGCGTCGGCGAAGCGGTTCATCGCGCGCATCGTGCCGCCGGCGCGGCGCGACGAGGCGCTCGGGCTGCTCGAGGAGATCGACGAGGTGTTCGGCGGCTTCGTGCGCGGACAGCTGCTCGTGGCCCTGGCGGTCGCCGTCCTGGCGATCATCGCGCTGGCGATCCTGCGCGTTCCGTACGCGCTGATCATCGGCGCCTGGGCGGGACTCGCCGACGTGGTGCCGTACGTCGGCCCGTTCGCCGGCGCGATCCCCGCGACGCTCATCGCCGGCTTCTCGAACGGCTGGCCGAACGCGCTCGCCGTGATCATCGCGTTCGTCGCGATCAACCAGATCGAAGCGCACCTGCTCGGCCCGCGGATCGTGAGCAGCACCGTCAAGGTCTCGCCGCTGACCGTGATCTTCGCGCTGCTGATCGGCGGCCACGTCTTCGGGTTCCTCGGCCTGATCATCGCGGTCCCGATCGCGGGGCTCATCCGCGTCGTCCTCGTCCACCTCTTCCCGGAACGCGAAGTCACCAACGCCGAAGTGCGTCCCAGCCTCACGCACGCCCCACGCAAGGAAGTCGACCCCAACGACACCGACGCCTAACGTTGCGCGCCACATCACGCCGCGCCACATCATGTCACGTCACATCATGTCACGTCACATCATGTCACGTCATGTCACGCTGAGCTTGTCGAAGCGCGCCGTCGCGCTGAGCCTGTCGAAGCGCACGCGCCGCGATGTCCTTCGACAGGCTCAGGACGGGCCGCTGCGCGCCGCCCTTCGACAAGCTCAGGGTGACGCCCGCGCCGTTTGGGTCGTGTAGGTGCTCTCGAAGATGCGGTCGGCGTTGGTCGTTTCGAATCCGTCGCGGCGGTGTTCGTGCCGGATCTCGGCCGCGGGCAGATGGGCGAATTGCGGCAGGACGCGACGCTCCGCAAACTCGACGTATGAGCCGGCGATCGGATGACGGTCGCCCTCGGCGAACTCCGCATCGACGAGCTGCGCGACGGTCGAGCTCTGCAGCAAGAGTCCGTCGGGGCTCGTCTTGATCGTGCCGCCGGCGTCGCTCAGGAGGATCCCGCTGCGTTCGAGGAACGCGTCGAACGCGGCGAGCGAGCCGTACGGCGCCGGCAGATTGTGGACCGAGATCGTGAAGTGGTTGAGGTAGTAGCGGTTGTAGATCGTCCAGGCGGCGTACTCGCTCTCCTCGAGGAGTCGGCGATAGTCGGCGTACGTCGGAAGCCGCCAGAGCGGGCGGTGCAGCAGCGCGTCGACCGCCGCGCCGTCGTCGAGATCGACGGCGTCGACGGGATCGCGATCGACGCCGCCGCTGTAGGAGCGAACGATCGACTGCGCGAGCGGCGAGAGCTCGCCGACGCGCAGCTCCGAGATGAAGATGCGCGGCAGCTCCCGGGTCGGCGGGCTGTACCAGTGCGCGTCGATCTTCTTGGCGGCGAACGCGAACCGGTCGCGCCGCGTGTATCCGTAGCGCAGGAAGATCTTCTCGAGCGAGGCGATGCCCAGGTGCGGGACGCCGAGGGTGCGGAACGCAATGTGGTCGTTCTCGATCGCGCCCGCGTCCGGGACGATCCCCTCGGCGACCATCGCCGACACGATCCGTGCGACGTCGGGGACGCGCTCGCGGTAGCGGAGCATCAAGCCTTCGAGGACGGTCGAGAGGGCCGACATCCTCGCCACTACCGCGGCGTCGCGTCCGATTCCCGCGTTTAGACCGCGGCGGGCTCGCCCAGCGGCGTGGTCGGGATGACGGTCCCCGGCGCGGGCGGGTCCTCGTAGTGGTCGGCGGCGGTGACGTCTCGGCCGCGCTTGATCCCGGCGCGGTCGAAGACCGGCGTGAGGATCGCGGCGACGACGAGGTTCACCACCAGCGCCTCGACGGCGATGTACGCCACGGCGCTGAAGCCGCCGAGATGCAGCGGGTAGAGCGCCGTCAGGCCGCGCGCGAACGCGGCGAACGTGCCGAGCGCCATCGCGATCAGCCAGCCGATCGTCAGTGCGGTATGGTGGAACCAGCGGGTGTACAAGCCGCAGATGACGGTCGGGAACGTCTGGAGGATCCACACGCCGCCGAGCAGCTGCAGGTTGATCGCGTACTGCGTCGGGAGAAAGACGATGAAGCCCAGCGCGAAGATCTTCACCAGCAGCGAGACGTTCTTCGCGTGCCGCGACTCCTGCTGCGGCGTCGCGCCGGGATTCAGGTACGCTTTGTAGATGTTGCGCGTCCAGAGGTTCGCCGCCGCGATCGACATGATCGCGGCGGGGACGAGCGCGCTGATCGCGATCGCCGCGAAGGCGAAGCCGACGAACCAGGAGGGGAACATCGCGAGGAACAGCGCCGGGATCGCCATGCTCGGCGTCGAGGGCTTGATCCCGGCCGCGATCGCCATGAAGCCGAGTAGCGCGATCAGGCCGAGCAGGAACGTGTACGCCGGGAGCAGCGCGGCGTTGCGCCGCACGACGTTCCCCTTCGCGGAGGCCAGCACGCTCGTGATCGTGTGCGGGTAGAGGAACGCGGCGAGCGCCGACCCGAGCGCGAGCGTGCTGAACGCCCAGGCGCCGCCAGGCGGCAGGATGACGGCACCCTTCGGCGCGGTCGCGGGGCGCGCGTCGAACGCGGCCTGGGCGGCGCTGAAGATGTGGCCGAACCCGCCGAGCTTCATCGGGATCACGATGACGGCGACGATCACCGTCAGGTAGATCATGATGTCCTTGACGAACGCGATCATCGCCGGCGCGCGCAGCCCGCTCGTGTACGTGTAGGCGGCCAAGATGATGAAGGCGATGATCAGCGGGAGGTCACGGGCCAGACCGCTCCCACCGACGCCCATCGCGCCGATGACGACCTGCATCCCGACGAGCTGCAGCGCGATGTACGGCAGCGTGGCGAGGATCCCGGTGATCGCGATGACGAGCGCGAGGGTGCGATTTCCGTATCGGCCCTGCACGAAGTCGGCCGGCGTGACGAAGTCGTGCTTCTTGGCGACGTTCCACAGACGCGGCATCGTCAGGAAGACGAACGGGTAGACCAGGATCGTGTAGGGGAGCGCGAAGAACCCGGCGGCCCCCGCTCCGAAGACGGCGGCGGGGACGGCGATCACCGTGTACGCGGTGTAGAAGTCGCCGCCGATCAGGAACCACGTGATCAGCGTGCCGAAGCGGCGGCCGGCCAACCCCCATTCGCCGATCTGGCTCAGGTCGCCGCGGCGCCAGTTGGCGGCGAAGAAGCCCAGCACGGTGACGAGCAGGAAGAACGCGCAGAACACCGCCAGTGCGGTGACGTTCAGACCGCCGCTCATCGGGTCACCGCGAAGACCAGGCCCGTGATGATCGCGCTGCCGATCACCCACGCGAACTGATACCAGTAGAAGAAGGGCAGACCGAAGAGCGCGGGTTCGGCGTGCGCATACGTCACGGGGAAGAGCAGGCCGAGGAACGGCAGCAGCAGCAGCCAGTTCCAGCCACGTCGTTTCGGTCGGGTCTGTGGGGATCGCACGTGCACTCCTTCGGATTCGCTCTGTCGGCTCAGGGAGAGAAGCGTCGGCGCAGCATCGGGTACGTCTCTTGAAAGAAAGAAACGTTGCTGCGTCCTCGCCTCCGTGGGACTTTGTTGTTCCGCCAATTGTCGCACGAAGGTTCCGACGCCTTCGGACCTCGACGGGAAGGCGGCCCGATGCACGCTCGTACATCTTGGGAAAAGAAGCGCGCGCGTGTGAGGCGGCCGCGATGGGGGTATCACGCACCCCGCGATGCAGCGGATGACGGTCTGCGTTCACGGCCTCGGATATGTCGGCTTGCCGACCGCCGCCATGATCGCGCTCGGTGGTCACGACGTCGTCGGATACGACGTGGATGCGCGCGTGCTCGCCGAGCTGCGTGAGGGCGCGCACGGCGTCAAGGAAGGACCGGTGCGCGCGATCGTACAGGAAGCGCTGCGCTGCGGCCGCTTGACGTTGCGCGACGTGCCGGCGGTCGATGCCGACGCGTATGTGATCTGCGTCCCGACGCCGACGGTCGACCGCAAGCCCGACCTCTCGTTTCTGCAGGGCGCTCTGCGCGAGATCGGGCCGCTGCTCAGTGCCGGCGACGTCGTCGCGGTCGAGTCGACGGTTCCCCCGGGGACGATCGACCGGGTCGTCGCCCCCACGCTGCGCGCGGCGGGCGTCGATCTGGATGCGGTGGCGATCGCGTACTGCCCCGAGCGCGTGAGCGTCGGTGCGATCGTGCGCGAGCTGCGCGAGTGCGAGCGGCTGATCGGCGGGCGCAAGCCCGGCGATGCCGAGGCGGTGCGGCCGCTCTACGCCTCGTTCTGCACCGGCGCGATCCACCTCACCGATGCGATCACCGCCGAGGTGGCGAAGGTCGCCGAGAACACGTTCCGCGACGTCAACATCGCGTTCGCGAACGAGCTGGCGCTGCTCTCCGAGGAGCTGGGAACCGACGTGCACGAGGTGATCGCGCTCGCGAACCGGCATCCGCGCGTCGACATCCTCGCGCCGGGGCCCGGCGTCGGCGGGCACTGCATCCCCGTCGACCCGCACTTTCTCGCCAACGCGAACCCGTTCATCACCGAGCTGATCGCGACGTCGAGGCGCGTCAACGAGCGGATGCCGGAGATCGTCGTGCGTCACGTCGCCGAGCTGCTCGGGCCGAGCGTCGGTGCGCGCGTCGCGCTGCTCGGCGCGTCGTTCAAGGCGAACGTCGACGACACGCGCGAGTCACCGACGGAGCACGTCGACGAGCTGCTGCGCGGCGAAGGCTACGAGACGCGCGTCTTCGATCCGATCGCGGAACGCTACGCGCGTCCGCTCTGCAGCTCGCTGGAAGAAGCGGTGCGCGGCTGCGACGCTATCGTGCTGATGGTCGACCACGACGTGTTCGCGCGGCTCGATCCGGCGGCGATCGGCCCGCTCTGCCGCACGCGCAACGTGATCGACACGCGCGGCGCGCTGCGCGGCAGGGCGTGGTGCGAGGCGGGTTTCACCGTCGCCACGCTCGGCGGGCCCCGCCGCTTCCCGTTCAGGCTCGCCGCAAGCGCGTGACGCGGTCGGCCTGCGCGCCGAGCCATCCGCCGACGGCGCCGCAGAGCACGTCGATCACGTTCCAGCGCAGGCCCTCCTGCGAACCGTCCACCCGCTGCGCGTACTCGATCGCGGCCGAGTACATCGCGACGAGCAGTATCGCGCGCAGCGTGCCGCGCTTGCTCGGCGGGAGCGCCTTGTCCGAGGTGTAGCCGATCAGCGCGAACGCGATGATGCTGTACGCCTTGCGCAGCCAGACGTGGAACGAGAGCGACGAGGGCGAGGTTGCCTCGTACACGGCGTCGCTCGTCGCCGCCCAGAACAGCACCGCAGCTGCCGTCAGCGAGACGGCGATCCAAGCCCAGCGCGGAATTCTCACCGCGACCGCTTACGCGCCGCGCCAGCCGAGGGCCTTCGCCGCGAGCTCGACGCGGTTGCGCGCGCGTGCCTTGAGCATCATCCGCTTGACGTGGTCGTGCGCGGTCGACTCGGCGATGTCGAGCGACGAAGCGATCTGCGGGGTACCGAAGCCTTTGAGCACCAGGACCAGGACCTGGAGCTCCCGGGCGCTCAGGCCGAATTTCTCTTGCGCGTAGCGGAGCGAGTTGCGCGAACGGAAGCGCTCGACGTCGACGCCGATCTTCATTTCCGCCGTGCCGCGCAGCGGGTAGGTGCGCACGACCATGAACGGGAGCGGGACGTCGGTGCGTGCTTCCCAGGTGAAGGGATCGTCGGTCCACGACGCCGTCAGCGCACGCACGGACGACGCAACGACCGGCGGCAGCCCCTCGGAGAGTTCGAGAATCTCGTGGAGCACGTCGTTCTCCTCGACGGGCGGGATCCACTTGAGCTCGACCTGCAGGTCGCGCGAGACGACGTAATGCGCCGACATCGCGCGCGAGGCGGCGCGCTCGTGCGCGCTCTCCTCGCCTTCGAACGTCGAGAGCCGCCGCAGCAGCTCGGAGCCCGAGCGCAGCGTCCCCTCGAGCGCGCGCCGCTCCTCGACCGAGAACGGCCGCGGCCGGGCGATGATCGCCAGGCCGAAGATCGTGCGGTCGACGCCGTAGACGGCGACGAGCCCGCGCAGTCCGTCGAGCGAGCTCGTCGGTTCGGTGACGCGCGGGAGCGGGGCGGACGAATGACCTTGCAAGAGCCGCTCCGCTTGCAGCCACTCGCTCTGCCGCTGCGCGTCGCCGCGATCCTCCGCCAGCACGGCTTCGCTTTGCGTGCCGTTCTGGTCGTAGCGCGCGAGCAGCGTGTACGGCGCCTTGATGAGTGCGCGCAACTCTCCCGAGAACGCGCGTGTGCGGTCGGTTTCGGGGACGGCGGTCAGGACCGCGGCGGCGGGTGATGGTCGGTGTGAGCGCACTTCCTTGTAGCTATCCCGCCGAGCGAGCGTTCTCACACATGACTCAGGCCTCAATCTTGCGCGTGCCGTGCAAATTCGTAGCGCAAGCCGACGGGGAGCAGCGGCACTTCGGGGCCGCCGCGCGTCGCGCGAGGTCGCGATCGTTCGGTACCCGCCCGCGAACGGAAGAAAACCGTCCGCGTCGCGCAGCCCCGTCGTGAGCGCGGCGCGATTCCTGGCTCTAGCCCAGCATCCACGGCTCCGGCGCGGGGCGGCGCCGCCCGCCGACATAGAGATACCGGCCGCCCCCGGTCGTCCGCGGCGGCCCCGTGAAGACGACCTGATCGCGTTCGAGCTGGAAGACGCGTTCGCCGTCGGAGGCGAACCGCAGCCGCCGCTCGGAGCCTGCGCCCAGCACCAGGCGCGTCGTCGCGGCCTCGAGGTTGAGCGCGGTCAGCCGGAGGCTCTCGAAGCCGCCGTGCTGCTGCGGCGGGACGAGGGCCCAGCCCCGCAGCGAGTGCAGACTGTAATACGGTCGCAGCACGCCGGCGAACCGAATCTCCCCGCCGGTCGAGGCGAACGTGACGGTGAGGACGCACGATCTCTCCGCCCAGTCGACCAACTGCTGGTGAAACTTGCCAAGCCGCATGCACCCTCTCCGCAGCGAGACGCGCGAACCGCGATCGTACGGGAGCGGGTGCCCAGCTCCTTCGTCCCTTATGACAAGGTGGCGAGGGCGCGCGGCTCGGCGCTCCAGGGCGCGACCTGCAGCCAGCGTTCGAGCTCGGCGGCCGGCATCGCGCGGCCGACGTAATAGCCCTGCATCGCATCGCAGCCGAGTGCGGCGAGCATGTCCCAGGTCTCGGCGGTTTCGACGCCCTTCGCGACGACGCGCAATCCGAGCTGGTGGCCGAGATTGCAGATCAGCCGCACGATCTCGGCGTCCTTCGAACGCGCCGTCTCCAGGTCGGCCACGAAGCCCTTGTCGATCTTCAGCTCGCTGACGGGGAGCTGCTGCAGGTAGCCCAGACTCGCGTAGCCGGTGCCGAAGTCGTCGATCGAAAGGCCGACGCCGAGCGTCGAGAGACGCGCGAGCACCGCTTGCGTCTGCTCGCGCTGCGTCATGATGACGCTCTCGGCGACTTCGAGCGTGAGCCGGCAGGGCGCCGCCGCGTACCGTTTGAGCCGAGCCCAGACCGTTTCGGGGAGCATCGCGTCTTGCAGAGAGCGCGCCGAGACGTTGACCGCGACGCCCAGCGAGAGACCGGCGTCGTTCCACGCCTGCATCTGCCGCATCGCCTCCTCGATGACCCACTGCGTGAGCGGCACGATGAGCCCGGTCTCCTCGGCGATCGCGATGAACTGGTCGGGGGCGAGCAGACCCAGGGTCGGATGGGGCCAGCGCAGGAGCGCCTCCAGCTGCGTGACGCGGCCCGTCGCGACGGATACCTGCGGCTGATAGTGCAGCTCGAAGCTGCCGTGCGCGATCGCCGTGCGCATCTCGGCTTCCATCGTCAAGCGGATCGCGCTGTGCCGGTCCTGCGCCGCGTCGTAGACGGCGTGGCCGCGACGATCGCGCTTGGCGACGTACATCGCGACGTCGGCGTGGCGCAGCAGCATCGCCGCGTCGCTGCCGTGCTCCGGATAGAACGCGAGGCCGATGCTGCCGGTGACCTCCAGCGTGCGCCCGTCGACGACGTACGGCCGCGAGAGAACGGTCAAGAGACGGCGCACGACCTCGATCGCTTCGGCCTCCGCGGCGAACGGAAGGAGCACCGCGAACTCGTCGCCGCCGAGCCGCGCCGCGACGTCGGTCTCGCGCAACGCGCGCGCGATGCGGTCCGCGACCTTCTTGAGCAGCACGTCGCCGACGTGGTGGCCGAGCGTGTCGTTGACTTCCTTGAACCGGTCGAGGTCGATCAGCGCCAGGCAGAACGTCGTCGCGCCGCTCTCGCACGCGCGCAGCGTCTCGCTCAGCCGGTCGTTGAGGTAGCTGCGGTTGGGGAGGCCCGTCAGCGCGTCGTAGAGCGCCTGGTGCTTGAGCGCGACCTCCGCCCGGCGCCGTTCGGTGATGTCGGTCGCCGCCGCGACGGCGCCGCACAACGCGCCGGACTCGTCGCGCAGCGGCGACCACCGCGTCTCGAGCATGACGCCGGCGACGCTCGCGTACGACGTGTGCGGCTCCCCGGCGAGCGCGCGACGCGCCTGTGCCGCGAGGGGCGTCTCGTCGCCGAAGAGCGCGACGAACGGCACGCCGACCATCGCCGCCGCCGTCTGCCCGATGGCGGCCAGATCGCGGCCCTCGGCGACGCGCACGATCCCGTCGGCATCGAGCGCGATCAGGATGACCGGCGCGTTCGCGAGCGCCGCGCGGACCAAGCGTCGATCGTCTGAGCCGGCAAGCGGAAACCCGGCCGGGATCCTCCCGTCCATCGAGGCAACCCTACCACGGCCGTCCGACCGGCGGAGCCACCCGAACGAAGGCTTGACCGAACGGCGCCGACCCGCTCGCCGGGCGGTCGACTCGTCGCAGACGGCGAAGCGATGCGGGTCATGGCTGTCGAGACGCCGATGCTGCGGGACGCGCTGGAGCGGTGGTTCGGGTTCCCGTCGTTCCGCCCGTTCCAGGAGGCGATCGTCCGGGACGTGCTCGAGGGCCGCGACGTCTTCGCCCTGCTCCCCACCGGCGGCGGAAAGTCGCTCTGCTACCAGCTCCCCGCCGTGTTGAGCGAGGGGCTCACGGTCGTCGTCTCGCCGCTCATCGCCCTGATGAAGGACCAGGTCGACGCCCTCGACACCGCGGGGATCGCCGCGACCTCGCTGAACTCCTCGCTGGAGTGGCCCGAGCTGCGCCGGCGGCTCGACGGCTTGGAACGTGGGGCCTACAAGCTGCTCTACGTGGCCCCCGAGCGGCTCACGCTGGCAGGCTTCGCCGACGATCTGGAGCGCTGGGGCGTCACGCGGTTCATCGTCGACGAGGCGCACTGCATCAGCGAGTGGGGGCACGACTTCCGGCCCGAGTACCGGCGGATCGCGCCGCTGCGCGAGCGCTTCCCCGAGGTGCCGTTCGGCGCGTTCACCGCGACGGCGACGTCGCGCGTGCGCGACGACGTCGTCGCGCAGCTCGGCCTGCGGCGGCCGGCGGTCCACGTCGCCTCGTTCGACCGCCCGAACCTGACCTATCGCGTCCTGCACACGCCGCGCTCGGTCGACGCGCTGGTGCGCTGGCTGCGCACGCGGCCCGACGACGAGGCCGGGATCGTCTACGCCGGGAGCCGCGCGAACACCGAGAAGCTCGCCGACGCGCTCGCCGCGGCGGGGATCCCGGCGCTGGCGTATCACGCCGGGCTCGACAACGAGACCCGCGCGCGCCGTCAGGAGCGCTTCATCCGCGACGACGTGCGCGTGATCTGCGCGACGATCGCGTTCGGGATGGGGATCGACAAGTCCAACGTGCGCTTCGTGGTGCACTGGGAGATCCCGCGCAGCCTCGAGAGCTATTACCAGGAGACCGGGCGCGCGGGGCGCGACGGCCTTCCGGCGGAGTGCGCGTGGTTCTTCACCTACGGCGACGTCGCGCGCAACGAGCGCTTCGTCGCCGAGAAGCCGGAGAGCGAGCAGGCCGCGGCCCGCGCCCAGCTCGAGCGCGTCACGCGCTTCGCGTACTCGAACTTCTGCCGCCGGCGCGAGATCCTGGCGTACTTCGGCGAGGAGTACCCGCACGAGCAGTGCGGCGGCTGCGACAACTGCCTGGAGCCGCGGGCCGCGTTCGATGCGACGATCGACGCGCAGAAGCTGCTCTCGTGCGTCTACCGCGTGCGCGAAGCGCACGGATACGGCCCTTCGACAAGCTCAGGACAGGCTTTCGGCATCGCGCACGTCGTCGACGTGCTGGTCGGCGCGAAGACGGAGAAGATCGAGCGCTGGTTCCACGATCGGCTCACGACGTACGGGATCGGGAAGGATCGCGACCGCCGCTATTGGCGCCATCTCGGCGACGAGCTCCTGCGCCTAGGGCTGATCGCGCAGGACGCGGCGCACCACAACGTCGTCGCGCTCACCGAGGCCGGGAAACGCGCGTTGATCGAGCGCACCACGATCGCAATCCGTGAGGCGGTCGCCTCACCGCTCGTGAAGCGGGCGCGGGCCGGCAGCGAGCTGGACGAGGCGTACGATCGGGAGGTCTTCGCGGCCCTGCGGGCGCTGCGCCGCGAGATCGCCGCGGAGCGCGACGTTCCGCCGTACGTGGTGTTCAGCGACGCGGTCCTGCGCGCGATGGCGCGCGAGCTTCCGGCGACCCCAGCGCAGCTGCGCGGGATCAGCGGGGTCGGCGAGAAGAAGCTCGCCGATTTCGGTGCCCGGTTCCTCGCAGCGATCGCGGAGAGCCGGCCCACGAACTAACCGTCGTCTCATGCGCGGTCTCAGGAAGAGCCCAGCGCGGCATGAAAGTATCCCGCTGATGAGGAGTAGGGCGGCGACCAGCTGGTCCGCAATCGTGCTCGTCCTCGCGCTCGTCTGCGGGAGCATCGGCCCGGCCGTCGCTCAGTCGGACAGCGAGGACGGGATCGTGCAAATCGCGGTGCAGGACGAGGCGAAGCATCCGTTGGTGAATGCGCGCGTCTTCCTGCTGGGTCCGACGACCGCCAGCGCGCTGACGAACCGGACGGGGATCGTCAAGTACACCGACGTCCCGGTCGGGATCTACCGCGTGCGCGTGAACAAGGGCGGCTTCGTCGGCGTCACCTCCCGTTCGTTCGAGGTCCTCGGGAACAAGCAGGTCGACGTCAGCGTCGATCTCGGGCAGCCGAACGCGCCGCAGAGCGCCTCGTCGAGCTCCGGCGGAAGCACGAGCTCGACGGGGTTGAGGGTGATCGGCACGACCCGCGCGCGCGTCGCGATCTCGACCAGCGACGTCGACGACACGAGCGCGGTGCGCCGCATCTCCGATTCGCTGCTCGACGCGCTCAGCACGGTCGCGGGCGTCGACGTGACGCAGGACTCCAACGACCCCAACTCGCCGCAGACGATCTCGCTGCACGGCCACGACGAGTCGCAGACCGCCGTCACGCTCGACGGGATCCCGCTCTCGGCGCCCGGCTCGGCGGCCAACATGCGCGCGATCAACACCGATCTCTTCACCGGGGCCAGCGCGAGCTTCGGCGCGCGCGCCGGCGCGCTCGGCGGCGGCGTCAACTTCACGACGCTGCAGCCGACGCAGACCTGGCAGTCGCGCCTGGGCGCCTCGTACGGATCGTTCGACAAGTACAACTGGTCGATCGGCGAGACGGGCTCGATCGGCAAGCTCGGGATCGCGGTGATGACGACCAAGCGGGGCGGGAACAACCCGCTGACCTTCCGCGACTATGAGGATCTGAGCGGCCAGACGTACGAGCACGGCGGCGAGATGACGAACGCCGGCGATTACGTCAAGCTGCGCTACGAGCTGACGGACAACACGAACGTCCTGTTCACCGCGCTCCAGAACAATCAGGGCGTCGCCTCGCTCTGCACGCAGTTCACCGCGGCGCTGCCGTGCGGTACCGGTCCGAACAACACCGCGAACACCAAGTACCAGTTCATGTACGGGACGATCCAGTCGCTGATCGGGCAGACGGCCGTCTCGGTGACCGGCTACACGTCCTCGCAACTCGGGTTCACGAACGACATCGACCGCACGATCGACGAGTGCATCGGCCAGACGCCGTCATGCCCGCAGGCCGAGCCGTACTCGGCCGACACGAACGCGCTGACGCGCGGGGTCGCCGCGACCGCGACGATCACCCAGGGCAAGCACACGATCACGTTCAACGGCTCGACGTTCGCTTCGGTCAACCACTCGACGCCGCTGGTCGCGGCCGGGACGAGCGCGTACGTGACCCCCGCGACCAACGCGGTCTCGGCCGGGACGTATCAGATCGTCGACTCGTACAAGGTCAACGACCGCCTCTCGATCGGACCGACCGCGTCGCTCGCGTCGACGACCGGCGCGGGGACCTCGGTCCTCGGCGGCGTCTCGGGATCGTGGCGCCCGAACGACAACGACACGATCAGCGCCTCGGTCTCCGTCGGCAGCTCGCAGCCGGGATCGAACATCCAGCGCAGCTACAGCGACCCGCAGAGCGCGCGCGTCGATTGCGCCGCGGAGACGGCGATGGTCAGCGGCCCCGGAGACCAGCCGACGAAGCAGTCCGCGATCGACTACGAGCTGAACTTCACCCATCAGTGGTCGCACGGGCAGCTCACGATGGATGCGTACCGGCAGACGCAGGCCGGGCAGCTCATCAGCGCGATGCTCCCGGCCGGCTCGGCCCCGGGAACCTTGCCGCCGGGCTACGTCACGGCGGTCAACGGCTACTACTCGACGGTCTGCCCGGTGGGATCGGTGACGCCCAGCGTCTACATCACGGAGCCCGTCAACGGCACCTCGCGACTCTACCAGGGCTACGACATCACGACGCGTCTGGGACTCGGGCGCGACGTCACGGTCATCCCTTCGTATTCCGTGAACCAGTCGATCTACACCGGCGCCGATACGCAGTTTCTCGTGCCGGGCAGCACGCTGGTGCTCGACTCGCAGATCTTCGGGCGCCCGATGCACCGCGGCAACTTCACGATCGACGCCTACAACCCGCCGACCAAGCTCGAGCTGATCGCGAACGCGCAGTACGTCGGGGTCAACAACAACCAGCACCTCGCACCGTACGTGAACTTCAGCGCGGGGATCTCGCGGCCGCTCGGGATCGGACAGCTCACGCTGTTCGAGACGAACATGTTCAATACGGAGACCGCGCTCTTCTCGACGCTGCTCTACTCCGTCCCCGAACCGCTCGCCGGCGGCGGCTCGCTGCCCGTCGCGGCGAACCCGCTCGCGCCGCGCACGATCCAGCTGAGCTACTCGTTCAACACCGGCGCGCAGGCGGGCGCGGGCTTCGCGCGACGCGCCGGCGGCTTCAGCCGCGCCGCGCAGAGCAGCGCGACCCCGGCGCCGAGCGCGCCGCGCGGCCTGGGCTTCGGGACGCTGCACTTCGTCGCACCGCCGGACGGCGTCGACCCGCTCACGCTGGCGACCTCGCGCACCGAGTGCACCGCCGAGCTCCAGCCGATCGCCCAAAAGGTCCTCGCGCAGCTCGGCGTCGCCGCGAAAGCCTACGCCGCCGGCGCGACGACGTTGCCCGCGGTCGACGGGATCGACGTCACGCCGCATGGCGACCGCACGACGACGTCCTGGTACCTCGCCCTCGGCCCGAACATCCCGTCCTCGCTGTTCCGCCGCCGGCCCCAGAACGAACGGCCGGCGGGCGGTGGCCCGGGACCGGGGATGGGCCGGATGGGCGGCCCGCGCGGAGAGGGCGGCGAAGGCGGCGCGCCGGGCGGCTTTCAGCAGCAGGTGAGCGTGGGCCCGAACACCCAGGCGCCGCGCCCGACGTTCACCCCCTCGCCGGAGCTGATCGCCGCGCTGGAGCCGTTCCGCGCGCTCTCGTCGTGCTCGTACGCGACCGTGATGACGCCGGACGAGGCGAAGGCGCGCGGCTTCGACGTCGCGCCCCCGGGCTTGCAGGTCGCGCGGCAGCCGGAGGCCTCGCCCGCGCCGTCGGCGTCGGCGGCTCCGTCGCCGGAACCGAGCGGCGCGCCCGGCCGCGGGCGCCAGCGCCGCGGCGGTTTCCTGAACTACGCCCCGTCACCGGGTATCTTCATCGTACGCACGCCGCAGCTCGAGCAAGGCGGAGGGAGTCTGAAAAAGTAATGGCCACGGTACCGCGAGTCGTCGTCATCGACGACGAACGTCACATGCGGGAGCTGCTCGAGTTGGGTCTCGGCGAGGACGGCTTCGAGGTGCGCACCGCGCCGGACGGCCGCGCCGGCCTGCAACTGGTGCGCGACTGGCGCCCCGACGCGATCGTTCTGGACGTCATGCTGCCGTTCGTCGACGGGCTCGAGCTGCTCCCGATGCTGCGCCGCGTCACCGAGGCGCCGATTCTGATGCTCAGCGCGAAGGCCGACACGGACGACCGGATCACCGGATTGCGGCGCGGCGCCGACGACTACATCTCCAAGCCCTTCGAGATGTCGGAGCTCGTCGCGCGGCTCCAGTCCGCGCTGCGGCGCCCGCGCCTCGAGCAGCCCACGATCGTCTCGTACGCCGATCTGGCGATCGACCTCGATCGCCGCGACGTCCGGCGGGGCGACAAGCGGATCGACCTTTCGGCCCGCGAGTATGCGCTGCTCCTGACCTTCGTGCGCAACCCGGAACGCGTCTTCACGCGCGATCAGCTGCTCGACCTGGTCTGGGGAAGCGACCGCGACGTCGGCCCCGGCGCCGTCGAGACGTACGTCTCCTACCTGCGCGCCAAAATCGACGCCGGCTTCGAGCCCAAGCTGATCCGCACCGTCCGCGGCGCCGGGTATGCGCTCAGGGCGCACTGAATAGACTAGGGTGATGGACCGAGCGCAGCAGCACCGGCCGCGGGTGGAGCGCCCGTAACCCCGTGTTCGGCACGTTTGCGAGGCGGCTGACCTCTTGGTACGTCGTGGCGGCGACGGTCGTCGCGACGATCGTAGTCGCCGCGTTCGCCGTGCTGGCCCTCTCGCTGTACGTGCGCGTGGTCAACGAAGGGATCGACGACGGCGCCCGCGCGGCCTCGCTGTTCCAGGAGCGGGCGAAGTCGCGCGATCAGAGCTTCCTGGACGCCGCGCTCGAGTTCGAGTCGCGCGACCACCGGACCGGGGTGCGCGTCCTCGCTTCGGCGCCGCTGCACCCGCCGCCGGATTTCCTGCGGCGCGCGCCGCAGGCGTCGTTCCCGCTGCTGATGCGCCCCGGCGAGCCCCCGCGGCCGCACCTCTCGCTGCCCTCGCCGCGGCCGATGCCGCCGCACGAGATGGTCACCGTGGTCGACGGGAAGATCATCCCGCACGACATGCGCTCGCTGCGGTTCGAGGGGAGCCGGCTGGGGTTCGCGGTCGCGACCGTCTTCGGCAGCCATCTGCAGCGCGTCTCGTTCCTCAACGGCGACATGTACTTCGCGCCGAACCCCGACGCGGTCCAGGCCGTCACGCTCTGGCTGCTCGCCGGCGTGCTGCTCGTCGGCTTCGGCGCCGGCGCGCTGGCATGGTTCACCGGCCGCTACATTACCTCGCAGGTGCTGCAGCCGCTGGTCGAGGTGACGCACGCGCTGCAGCGCTTCGCCGCCCGCGACTTCACCCCGCAGCCGATCACCGTCGCGGGGAAGAGCGAGTTCGACGCGATCGCGCTGGCCTACAACGCCGCCGCCGCGCAGGTCGCCGCGGCGTTCGACGAACGGCGTCAGGTCGAGCAGCAGATGCGGCAGTTCGTCGCCGACGCCGGTCACGAGCTGCGCACGCCGCTGACGATCGTGCTCGGCTACATCGACCTGCTGCGCCGCAAGGCCGAAGCCGGCGACGAGCGCTCGCGGCGGATCTTCGCCTCGATCGCGTCGGAGGGGGCGCGGATGCGCACCCTCATCGACAACCTCGTCCTGCTCGCGCGGATGGAAGGCGAGGACGTGCGGCCGGCGGAGCCGTTCGCGCTGCGCCCGCTCGTCGACGACATCGTCGACGCCCGCCGCGTCGTCGCGCCCGGCGTGCGGTTCGATCTCGATCTTCCCGTCGACGCGACGGTGATCGGCAACCGTGAAGAGATCCACGAGGCGATCGCCAACGTCGTCGACAACGCGATCAAGTACGCGCCGGGCTCGCCGATCCGCATCGCCGCGCGCGCGGCGGACAGCAGCGTCGAGATCCGCGTCGCCGACGAAGGCCCGGGGATCCCGCCCGACGATCGCGGCGCGATCTTCGATCGCTTCTATCGGGGGACGATGCGAGGAGACGTCGAGGGTTCGGGGCTCGGGCTCCCCATCGCGAAACGCGCCGTCGAACGTGCCGGCGGCACGTTGACGCTGGCCGAGGGTGTGCCGGGTGGCACGACCTTCGTGTTCAAGCTGCGCACCGACGGGACCCCGGCAACGCAAGCGCGTACGTCGCGCGTGTGATCCGCCGACTCATGACCTCGGCGCTCGCGGCCTTCCTGGCCGCGGGCTCCTTGCCGTATCCCGCGCGGGCCCAGAGCACCGCGCTCCTCGGATTCTCCGACACGTCGTCCGCCGCGCAGCGGGCCCGCGAGACGCGCTTCGACGCGCTGCTCGATCCGAACGATCAGCGCACGTGGATGAAACGGCTCACCGCGCGGCCGCACCATCTCGGTTCGCCGTACGACGCCGAGAACGCGAAGTACCTCGCCTCGCTGTTCACCTCGTTCGGGTATCAGACGCGCATCGAGCGTTTCGACGTCCTGATGCCGTGGCCGACGAAACGTGTGCTCGAGCTGACGGGGCCGAAACGCTTCGTCGCCTCGCTGCAAGAGAAGCCGCTGCCGCAGGACCACACCTCGTGGGAGACGCGCGAGCAGCTTCCGACATTCAACGCCTACTCGATCGACGGCGACGTGACCGCGCCGCTCGTCTACGTCAATTACGGGCTCCCGCGCGACTACGACGAGCTCGCGCGCCGCGGCATCTCGGTGCGCGGCAAGATCGTCATCGCGCGCTACGGTCAGTCGTGGCGCGGGATCAAGCCGAAGGTCGCGGCCGAGCACGGCGCGATCGGCTGCATCATCTACTCCGATCCGCGCGACGACGGCTATTGGGGTGGAGACGCGTACCCGAACGGGGTGATGCGCAACCCCACGAGCGCCCAGCGCGGCTCGGTGGAGGAGATGGAGGTCTATCCCGGCGACCCGTCCTCGCCGAACGTCGGCTCCGTTCCGGGCGTCAAGCACCTCCCGCTCTCGCAGATCACGACGCTCTCGAAGATCCCGGTGCTTCCGATCTCGTACACCGACGCGGCACCGTTCCTGCGCGCGCTCGGCGGCCAGGTGGCTCCGGCGGCGTGGCGCGGCGGTCTGCCGTTCACGTACCACCTGGGCGCGGGCCCCGCGCGCGTGCACCTCGCGCTGAAGTTCGACTGGAAGCTGCGCCCCGCGTACGACGTGATCGCGCGCATGCCGGGGAGCGAGCGTCCCGACGAGTGGGTGATCCGCGGCAACCATCACGACGGCTGGGTGAACGGCGCGCAGGATCCGATCGCCGGCGCCGTCGCGCTCCTGAGCGAAGCGAAGGCGATCGGCGTGTTGGCGAAGGCCGGCGATCGGCCGAAGCGCACGGTCGTGTTCGCGCTGTGGGACGGTGAGGAGCCCGGGCTGCTCGGCTCGACCGCGTGGCTCGAGACGCACCTCCCCGAGCTCACGAAGAAGGCCGCCGTCTACATCAACAGCGACACCAACGGCCGGGGCTACCTGTTCGTGCAGGGCTCGCATTCTCTCGAGGCGATGATGAGCGGCGTCGCCGACGTCGTCACCGATCCGGAGCACCACGTCAGCGTGAAGGCGCGCGAGCTCGCGGAGCTGCGCGTCGCCCATTTCGACGGGGCGCAGGGGAATGCGGATCTGGGCGACGGCTCGGCGTTCCACATCGGTGCGCTCGGCTCCGGGAGCGACTACTCGGCGTTCATCCAGCACGGCGGGATCGCGTCGTTCAACCTCGGCTACGGCGGCGAAGACCCGAGCGGCTCGTATCACTCGATCTTCGATTCGTACGACGAGTACACGCGGTTCAAGGACGGGCGGAACTTCGCGTACGGGGTGACGCTGGCGAAGACGGCGGGACGGCTCGTGCTGCGCTTCGCCGACGCCGACGTGCTGCCGTACGAGTTCGGCCCGTCGGCGAACACCGTCGCGATGTACGCCGACCAGGTGGAGAAGCTGCTCGAGACCGAGCGCAAGCAGACGCAGACGGAAGACGCGTTGATCGCCGACGGCTCGTTCGTCGACACCGAGGACCCCCGCTCGCCGACGCTCCCGCCCAAGTCGCTCGCCTCGGTGCCCGCGCTCGATTTCGACGCGTTGACCACCGCGGTCGCGAAGCTCAAGACGAGCGCGGCGGCCTACGACGAGAAGCTCGCCGCGTATCACGGTTCGGGGAGCGTCGCGCTCGACGACGCGCTGATCGCGACGGAGCGCGCGCTCCTGGGCGACGGCCTTCCGAAGCGCCCGTGGTACCGGCACGAGCTCTACGCACCTGGCTACTACACCGGCTACGGCGTCAAGACGATGCCCGCGATCCGCGAGCAGATCGAGCAGCGCGACTGGGCCGGCGCGCAAGCCGGGATCGCCGCGGTCGCGAAGGCGCTCGACGCCTATGCCGCCGCGATCGACGCCGCGACGGCAGAGATCGGGGCCGGTTGAGCGTCGCCGGCCGTCAGGCCGAATAGGCCGCCGCGTCGCTGAGGGGCAGATGCATCACGAGCGTGACCTTCGTCCCGTGCTCACCGTGGACGAGGTCGCACTCGTCGGCGAGCGCGCGAATCATCGCGATGCCCCGTCCGCGATCCGGCGTGCTCTGCTCGCGCCAGCGGCCGTCGTCCTCGACCACGGCGACGGCCCTGCCCGCCGCGATCCGGACCCGCGCGCGCACCATCCCCTCGTGCCGTTCGTACGCGTGCTCGGCGGCGTTGTTCATCGCTTCGGCGACCGCGAGCGTGAAGTCCGCGGCCCGCTGCTCGCCGAGCGCCGAGTCTCGCGCGTACCGCTGCACCGCGAGCCGCGCGCGATGGCTGTCGGCGAACGTCGCGGGGAACGCCAGCTCCAGCTCGTCGACCGGCACCCGCCGGAGGATCAGCATCGCCGCGTCGTCGCTGCGCGCTTCCGAACCGACGATGCGTCCCTGCAGCATCTCCGCGCTCTCCGAGAACCGGCTCGCGGCCCACGCGCGCAGCGCGTCGTGCAGGATGCGCTCGCCGCCGATCGGATCGTGCCCCGCTTCGAGCACGCCGTCGGTGTAGAGCACGAGCGCGGAGGTTTCCGGCAGGTCGATCGCATGCGTCTCGAGCAGCGCCTCCTCGGCGACGCCGAGCGGGGGACCGTCGAGCGCGAGCACGGTGAGCGCGGCGTTCGCGTCGACGAGGATCGGCGGCGGATGTCCGGCGCAGGCGTATTCGAGGCGCTGCGTGAGCGGATCGAGGATCCCGAAGAAGGCCGTCACCATCGGGCAGCCCGCAAGGCACGTGACGATGTTCGCAAGGCCGAGCGTCGCGGCGGCGCCGCAGCGCTCGAGCGCAGCCGAGCGGATCGTGCGCCGAACGTTCGCCATGACGATCGCCGCGTCGAGGCCGGTTTCGGCGACGTCGCCGATCGCGATCGCGACGCGGCCGTCGCGCAGCAGGAACGCGTCGTACCAGTCGCCGCCGACGGGCATCTCGCCGTCCGCGGGCGCGTATGCGACGTCGAACGCGACGCCCGGGACGCGCGGCAGGACGATCGGAAGCATCGCGCTGTGCAGTCCCGTGGCGACGTCGTGCTCGCGGCGCCGCGCGAGCATGTACTCGAGCGCCGTCGTCGTGCGCTCCGCGATGTCCCGGAGCAGCAGATCGTCCTCCTCGGCGTCGGCGTACGCCGACGGGACGACGACGGCGACGAAGCCGCTCGCCCGTCCTCGACCGGAAAGCGCGACGGCGCGCAGCCCCGGCACGCCGACCTGTTCGAGCGCACCGCGCCGCGCGAGCACGGCGGCGATCGACGCGACGAGGACCCGACCCTCGTGCGGCTGCGCGGCAACCGCGACGCGCTCGTCGGCGTCGCGCAGCTCGACGACCGCCCTGCCGCCGCTCCATGCGGCGAGGAGGCGCACGAGGTCGCGGGCGACCTCCCGAGGTTCGCAGGCGCCGTTGAGAGCGCGACCGACGTCGGCGAGCAGGCCGACGCGACGTCGTGCGCGTTCGAGCGCGGCGCGTGCGTCGATGCTCAGGTTGGAGAAGTCCGGCGCCGGCGAGTGCAGTTCGTGGAGCAGCCCGGGGAGCTCGCGCAGATCTGCGCTGGTCGCGAGAACGCCGTCCAGGCCGTCCTCGCCGAAGAGCGGGACGAAGGCGAGCGTTCGTCCGCCGATCTCTCGCATCACGACGACACGCTCGTTCGCCGCCGCGGCGAAGCCTTGCCGGAAGGCGTCGGCCGAGCGCTCGAGGAGTTCTCGGCCTTCCTCGTTGGCACGCGCCCGGCCGTCCGCTGTCGCCCCGAGGACGGCGACCCCATCGGCCCGGTCGACGTAGTCCCAATAGCGAATCAACAAGGTGAAGGTCTTTCACCGAGACACTACCCGTTTGGGGCCGTACCGCTCTCTAGCTCGGCGTCGGCGCCGAAGACGGACGCAGGCTCGGCACGTGACGGCCCGAACGTAGCTCATCGGAACCACGTTTCGGCGCCGTGCGGCGCCTTCGCGTGCCTAGATGCCCATCGCGGAGATCTCATGAGCAAGCCTGGTCCAGCGCTGCAACGACGCGCGGGAAGCGACGAGGCGCTCATGCGGGTCGTGAGCGAGCGCTATGCCGCCGGCGAGTTGGCGCTCGCGGAACGTTTGGCGGCGGCGTTCGCGGACGATCTGCGTGAACCCGTCCCGGCCCTTTGGCTCGCGGGACGCGCGGCGCTTCGGCGCAGCGCGCTCGGCGTCATCGAAGCTCTCGCGCAGCGGCTTGCGCGCTACGGTCCGGGCGGTGCGATGCGCGCGGCGGCGCTGCGCGGCGCGGCAGCCGGGCGCGCCGGCGACTGCGAGGGAGCGCGAGCCGTTCTGGAACCGCTCCTGCGCGACGAGACGGCGGACCTCGCGAGCGCGTACGACCTGGCCTTGGCGTTCTGGAACGCGCGCCGGCTCGACGAGGCGGAAGGCGTGCTCGAGCGATTCGCGGCACGCGCGAGCGGACTCGATCACGTCTGCTTCGCGCAGCTGCGAGGTTGGATCGAGGTGGGCCGTGAGCGGTATTCCGCGGCGATCCGCCATTTCGACGAAGCGCTGCGGGCGTATGCCGCCTGCGGCGAGCGCGACGAATGGCTCCGCGCGCGCATCCTGCAGGCGGTCTCGGCGCTCTCGATGGAGACGCTCGATCTCCCGATGCTCCCGCAACTCGAGAAGCAACTCCCGCGTGACGCGGTGGGCGAAGCCAGAGAGCCGGTGTTCCATGCGACGCAGAACATCGGGTGGCTCGTCATGCTTTCAGGACGGCCACTCGACGCGCTGGCCTATTTCGAGCAAGCAAGAAGCGTTGCAGCCACCCCCGCACTGCGTTCCGTCGCTTCGCTGAACGTTGCGACGTATCACCGGTTGCGGAACAACACCTCGGCTGCCGCCGAGTACTTGGCGCTGGCTCGCACGGAACTCGCCGGTCAGAACTGGCTCGAGGCGAACGTCGACGAACGGATGACGCTGCTCGAATACGCGTTGGAAGCGTATCACCTCGATCCTCATACCGCCGCGGCGACGTTGACGCGGTACCTCTCACACACGAAGAAGCTTCAGGGAAACCTCTCCTTCGAGGACGACGCGCGCGTGGAGGCGATCGAGCTGATGGCGCGCGGCGTCCTCGAAGCGATTCACCGGCGCCGGTCGAGTGCCGTCGCGGCGCTGCGGGATGCCGGCGCGATCTGGGCGCGACTCGGCTATCGCTACCGCGAAGTCCTGACCGATCTGCTCGCCAACGATATCGACGGCGACGAGACGTGGCTGCGAAGAGCCGGTCGCGCGGCGGCGTCGGCGCCCAAGTCGTGGCTCCGCCGGGAGATCGAACGACGCGAAACACGCGCGAGGACGGGCGTCGCTTCGTTGACGCCGGCAGAACGCCGCGTGATGCTGGCGATCTGCGAGGGCAAGTCCTCCAAGCAGATCGCCGCGGAATTCGGACGCAGCTTTCATACGATCCGGAATCAAACGCTCAAGGTCTATCACGCGATGGGGGTCCGCTCCCGCGGCGAGCTGATCGTGGAGTGCTCGCGTCTGGGGATCGTCGCGCCGCCGCAAACGTGAAGAGGGGGCCGCTTGCCGGCCCCCTCTTTGCGTCACGCGGGTCCGCCGCCGTTAACCCCGCTGGGGGTGGCGGCGGGGCCGCCCCCGTTGATCCCGCTCGGTGATACCGTCGTCGCGCCTGCCATGAGAGCCGCCAAGAGAGCGGCAATCAGCGCTTGGTACATAGGTTGCCTCCGATCGACGAAGAGGGAGATGGCGCGCGCATGGTGCGCGCGTCTCCGCCGACGATAGCTCCAATGAGCTATACCTGGAGGAGGCTATAGAACATCCAGTGTAGTACGCTGGGCCTGGCCCGATATACGACTCAGCGACGCGGGTGTGACGCGCGATCCGGAGGTCGTCATGCTCTCTGCACCGCCCACGAAGAGAGCGCTTGCCGCAAACCGCGACGAGCTCAGCGGGAAGACGTGCTGAACCGCAGGGCGCTCATGGAGTGGAGTCTCTGCAAGGTCCAGCCGGGCTCGCTGAAGGCGTTCTCGTTCGACGAGCGCCTGATCGTCCGGGCGATCGCGGTGCTTCCCACGCCCGCGTATCGCGCGCGCATCGCGGTCTCGCAGCTGCTGGTCTATCCGCCCCGCTACTGCGTGCAGGTTGCGCGAGATCCCGACCATGTAGGGCCGGCGCCCCCGGTCGAGCTCCCGCGTCTGGCTTCAGGGCACTTCGGACTCCCGCCGAATCACAAGACCGTCGAGGTGCACGACGCGGACGGGTGTCATCGGCTGCCGATCGTGCCGCTCCGCGTCGCCGTCGAGGAAGAACGAGCCCGGGCCGGCAACGGTCGGGCCGACGCACCGCGGTTCACGGCGACCGGCTACAGCAAGACGTTCTCCATCGAGGAGGCGTTTCGCAACGCGGTCGCGGCATTGCCCAGGCCGATATCGCGACGCCAGGACGAGTTGACGCACGTGGTCGTCGAGCGCATCGGCGCGACGTTCTGCGGCGCCGCGGGGATGAACCAGCTCTACGTCACCGTCTCACGAACGCGCTTCGCGGCCGGCGACGAGATCGGCGCCGATCCGGTCGCGTCGACGTGACGCTCCCGAGCTAGCGGTTCTTCGCCGCTTCGCGGCCGCGCGTCACCATCTCGCGCATGCGCGGGTGGTCGCGTTCCTGGCCCTTGAGCCAGTCGTCGAACGGCGGGACGGGCGCGCCGGTGCGGAAGAGCCAGTAGTACGTGTTGAGATCGCCGAGGTAGGCGAAGCGTTTTTTCGTGTCCTTGCGGATTGCGTCGTAGTCGGGGAACGAGGTCTGGTAGGCGCGGATCGAGCCGAACTCCCGCTCGAGCTCGAGCAGCGTGCGCGCGTTGCGGATCGTCGCTTCGATCTTCGCGCGCGAATGGATGACGCCGGGCGTCTGCATGATGCGCTCGACGTCGCTCTCGCCGTAGTCCGCGACCTTCGTGATCGCGAAGTCGTCGTACGCCTTGCGGTAGTCGTCCCAATGCGCGTCGATCATCGCCCAGGAGAGGCCCGCCTGCATCACCGCGCGCGAGACGACCGCGAGGTGGTCGTCGAGGGTCGGGTGCTCGAAGACGCGCGGGATACGCTCCGGCGGTGTCGGCCGCTTGGGGACGCGGATCGGCGGCGCCTTCTTCGCCGGCTGCTTGGCGGTCGTCGCTTTCCTGGTCGCTCTCGGAATGGCCGTCGCCTTTCGTGGACACGGCAGGGGTGTGCGCCGATCCTACCCGATACCGGCGGGGATGGGGAAGACGTGGGTCCTGATCGCGGCGATCGTCGGATCGGCGATGACGTTCATCGACGGGACCGCGGTCAACGTCGCGCTCCCCGTGATCCAGCGCGAGCTGAACGCGAACGCGGCGCAGATGCAGTGGGTCGTCGAAGGGTACGCGCTCTTCCTCGCCTCGCTGATCCTGCTGGGCGGCTCGCTCGGCGATCTCTTCGGGCGGCGGCGGATGTTCGTGCTCGGCGTCGCGATCTTCGCGCTCGCGTCGCTCCTCTGCGCGCTCGCGGCCGACGTCGACGTCCTCGTGCTGGCGCGCTGCGTGCAAGGGATCGGGGCGGCGCTCGCGATGCCGGAGTCGCTCGCGCTGATCAGCGCGACGTACACGGGGACCGAGCGTGGCCGCGCGATCGGCACGTGGTCGGGATTCGCTTCGATCACGTCCGCGGCGGGGCCGCTGATCGGCGGCTGGCTCGCGCAGCACGCCTCGTGGCGCGGCGTGTTCGTGATCAACCTTCCGCTCGCGCTCGCCGTCGTCGCGATGGCGCTGCTGCGCGTGCCCGAGAGCCGCGACGAGGACGCGCCGCGCCGGCTCGACGTGCCGGGCGCCGCGCTTGCGACCGCGGGCTTGGGCGCCGCGACGTACGGCCTGATCCGTTCGCAGGGCGGCCGTCCCGATGCGCTGGCCTGGTGCACGATCGCGGCCGGGATCGTGCTGCTGGCGGCGTTCGTCGTCGTCGAGCGGCGTTCGCCCGCGCCGATGATGCCGCTCGAGCTGTTCCGTTCGCGCACGTTCTCGGCGGCGAACCTCTACACGCTGTTCCTCTACGCGGCGCTCGGCGGGAGCCTCTACTTTCTGCCGTTCGTGCTGATCGACGTGCAGCGCTATACGCCGACCGCCGCGGGCGGCGCGCTGCTCCCGTTCGTGCTCCTGCAGTTCGTCTTCTCGCGCTGGTCCGGAGGTCTCGTCGGCAAGATCGGCGCGCGCATCCCGCTCGTCGCCGGCGCGCTGCTCGCCGCTGCGGCCTTCGCGGTCTTCGCGATGCCGGGGATCGGCGGGACGTACTGGACGACGTACTTCCCCGCCGTGCTGCTGCTCGGGTTCGGCGGTGCGTTCTTCATCGCGCCGCTCACGACGACGGTCTTCGACGCGGTGCCGACCGAGAAGAGCGGGATCGCCTCGGGGGTGAACAACGCCGTCGCGCGCTGCGCCGGGCTGCTCGCCGTCGCCGTGTTCGGGATCCTGCTCACCGCGGTGTTCGACCGCGGCTTCGACGCGCGTCTCGGACGGCATCACGTCGGCCCCCGTACCGCGCAGATCGCGCGCGTCGAACGCGCCAAACTCTATGCGGGAAGCGTCCCGGGCGACGTCCCTGCCGAAGACCGCGAGGCGGTCGGCGACGCGGTCCGGGAGGGGTATCTCGCCGGCTTCCGCAGCGTGATGCTGGTCTCGGCGGGGGTGTGCGTGCTCGCGGCGCTGATCGCGCTGGTCGAGTTGCGGGGCAGATAGGCCCGGCGTGCGGCGCAGCGAAGGCGCCGCGATGGAATCGAGCGGAGGGAGGCTGGCCGGGCGCGTCGCGCTCGTGACGGGCGCGGCGAGCGGGATCGGGCGCGCGACCGCGCTGCGCTTCGCGGCGGAGGGCGCACGCGTCGCCGCGCTCGACGTGCGCGAGCCCGAGGCGCCGCCGGACGGGCTCGCGCTCACGTGCGACGTCACCGACGCGCGAAGCGTCGAGGACGCGATCGCGCGGACGAAGGCGCGCTTCGGCCGGATCGACGTGCTGGCGCATTTCGCCGGGATCACCCGCGACGCGCTCGCCGAGAAGATGACGCTGGAGGCCTGGGACGAGGTCATCCGCGTCAACCTGACCGGGTCGTTCATCGTCGCGCAGCGCGTCGCGCGCGCGATGGAGGACGGCGGCGCGATCGTGCTGACTTCGTCGCGTTCGTATCTGGGCAACGTCGGCCAGGCGAACTACGCCGCCTCGAAGGGCGGGGTCGTCTCGCTGACGCGCACGCTCGCGCTGGAGCTGGGGAAGCGCGGGATCCGCGTCAACGCGCTCGCGCCGGGGTTCGTGCGGACGCCGATGACCGACGCGGTCCCCGACAAGATCCGCGAGAAGGCGGTCGCGGCGATCCCGCTCGGCCGCATCGCGCGACCCGAGGAGATCGCCGCGGTCGCCGCGTTCTTCGCGAGCGACGAGGCCAGCTACGTCACCGGTCAGACGCTCCTGATCGACGGCGGCCGTACCGTGGGGCTCGGCCTGTGAGCACCTTGCCAAAGTATTTCGACGACCTGCACGTCGGGGAACGGATCGTGACGCCGGCGCGGACGATCACCGAGACCGACGTCGTGCAGTTCGCGCAGCTCACCGGGGACTGGAACCCGATCCACACCGACGCGGAGTTCGCGCGCGCCTCGCCGTACGGCGAACGGCTCGCGCACGGCGTGCTCGGTCTGGCGATCGCGATCGGGCTGCTCGACCGCACCGGCACGTTCAGCGGGAGCGCGATCGCGAACCTGGGCTTCGAGGAGTGGCGCTTCACGGCGCCGATCAAGCTCGGCGACACGGTGCGCGCGATCGTGACGATCACCGATCTGCGCCCGACCTCCGACGGAACGCGCGGGATCGCGGGCCGCGCGTTCGAGCTGCGCAACCAGCGCGACGAGGTCGTACAGGCAGGGCGCAGCGCGATCATGCTCAAGCGCCGGGAGCAGTGATTCGGTACCTCGCCAACGACGACGTCACCCTCGCCCTCGAACGCCGCGGCGACGGACCGCGGACCCTGCTCTTCGTGCACGGCTGGATCAGCGGCCGGCGGATGTGGTACGACGTCGTCGAGCGGCTCGATCCCGCCCGCTACACGGCGCACCTGCTCGACTTCCGCGGCGCCGGCCTGAGCGACCGTCCCCTGCAAGGCCACGATCTCGAGGGCTACGCCTCCGACCTACGCGCCGCGCTCGCGGCGATCGGCCCGGCGACCGTCGTTGCGCACTCGATGGGCGGCAAGGTCGCGCAGTACGTCGCGGCCGAGGCGCCCGCGGGGCTCGAGCGCCTCATCCTGGTCACCCCCGGAGCGGCAAAGGGCTATGCCGTCAACGCCAAGCACCGGGCGCTCGCCGAGCAGGCGTTCGGCTCGCGCCGCCGGATCGAGCGCTTCCAGCGCGCCGCGATGGCGCGCGACGTCCCGGCGGCGACGATGGAGCGCATCGTCGAGGATGCGCTGATCGGCCAGCACGAGGCCTGGTTCGGCTGGTACGACCACGGCCGGTCCGCCGACTTCGCCGACCGGCTCGAGGGGATCGCCGCCCCGACGCTCGTCCTGGCCGGCGAGAACGACCCGCTCGTCCCGCCCGCCCGCGCCAAGCGCGACGTCGCGGAGCGGATCGCCGGAGCGCTCTTCGTGATGCTGCGCAACGCGGGGCACAATCTGCCGGTCGAGAGCCCCGACGAGATCGCCGGCGCGATCGCGCGGTTCGCCTGAGGGAGAGCCCGGCCGGCCGTCGGCAAAAGCAGACCGGCGCGTGCCGCGTTGACGCCCCCACCGGGTCATGGTATGCTTCGAGGGTTCCGGCCGACCCGCCGTGGTCTGGCCGCTTTCGTGTGCGTTCCGGAGAACCGAGTGCCGACTATTTCGCAGCTGGTCCGTAAGGGCCGTGAGAAACAGCAGAAGAAGGTGAAGACCCCGGCGTTCCGCGTCGTTTCGACCGGACCCAAGCCGGGCCACCCCGACCTGCCCAACCGCTCCTTCGAGGTGGCGGGAAATCCGCAGCGTCGCGGCGTTTGCACTCAGGTCAAGACGATCACCCCGAAGAAGCCGAACTCGGCGCTTCGTAAGGTGGCGCGCGTCCGCCTCACCAACGGCGAGGAAGTGACCGCCTACATCCCCGGGATCGGCCACAATCTTCAGGAGCACTCGGTGGTCCTGATCCGCGGCGGCCGCGTCAAGGATCTCCCCGGCGTGCGCTACCACATCATCCGCGGGACGCTCGACACCTCGGGCGCCGCGAACCGCAAGCAAGGCCGCTCGAAGTACGGCGCCAAGCGCAACCAGAAGAAGAAGTAAGGACACGCCTCGTCATGCCGCGTAAGGGCCCGGTTCCCAAGCGACCGATCCTCCCCGACCCGAAGTTCGGTTCGAAAGTGCTCGCGCGCTTCATCAACAAGGTGATGCTGCGCGGCAAGAAGTCGATCGCCGAGCTGATCACGTACGACGCGCTCGAGCTGATCGCGACGAAGACCGGCCGCGACCCGATGGACGTCTTCACGCAGGCGCTCGGGAACGCGATGCCGCTCGTCGAGGTCCGTCCTCGCCGCGTCGGCGGTGCGACCTATCAGGTCCCGATGGAGGTCCGCCCGGACCGCCGCCAGGCGATGGCGATGCGCTGGCTGATCGGCTATGCCCGCCAGCGGCCCGGCAAGTCGATGACCGAGAAGCTCGCCAACGAGCTGATGGACGCGTCCAACAACGTCGGCGCCTCGATCAAGAAGCGCGAAGACACCCACAAGATGGCCGAAGCCAACAAGGCCTTCGCCCACTACCGCTGGTAAGCGGCCCTCAACCTCTTTTCGATTGCTATGGCTCTGAAGCGCGAATATCCACTCGAGCGAACCCGTAACATCGGGATCGCGGCCCACATCGACGCCGGCAAGACGACGGCGACGGAACGTATCCTGTTCTACACCGGCCGAACCCACAAGATCGGCGAGGTGCACGACGGCGCTGCCACCATGGACTGGATGGTCCAGGAGCAGGAGCGCGGGATCACGATCACGTCGGCCGCCACGGCTTGCACGTGGCGCGACACGCGGATCAACATCATTGATACGCCAGGCCACGTGGACTTTACCGTCGAGGTCGAGCGCTCGCTGCGCGTGCTCGACGGTCTCGTCGCGCTCTTCGACTCGGTCGCCGCGGTGCAGCCGCAGTCGGAGACCGTGTGGCGCCAGGCCAACAAGTACGCCGTCCCGCGCGTCATCTTCGTCAACAAGATGGACCGCATGGGCGCGGACTTCTTCAACTGCGTCGACAAGATTCGCACGCGCCTGGGCGCGCCGGCGACCCCGGTTCAGGTGCCGATCGGTGCCGAGGACCAGTTCCTGGGCGTCGTCGACCTGTTCTCGATGAACAAGATCGTCTACACCGACGACCTCGGTTCGACGATGGATCACGTCCCGGTCACCGAGGCCGACGGCGAGCTGTTCACGACGGCGCAGACGTGGCGCCAGGCGATGATCGAGGCGATCGCCGAGCAGGACGACGAGCTGCTCGAACTGTTCTTCGCCGGTGAGGAGATCCCCGAGGAGCGCCTCAAGAAGGCGCTGCGCGCGGCGACGATCCAGGGCAAGGTGCTCCCGATGCTCTGCGGCTCGGCGTTCAAGAACAAGGGCGTGCAGCCGCTGCTCGACGCCGTCGTCGACTTCCTCCCCTCGCCCTTGGACGCGAAGCCGATCGTCGGCCGCGATCCGAAGGACGAGGAGACGGAGATGACGCGCGAGCCGCGCGACGAGCAGCCGTTCTCGGCGCTCGCATTCAAGATCGCGACGGACCCGTACGGCAACCTGACGTACTTCCGCGTCTATTCGGGCGTGCTCGAGAAGGGCTCGTACGTCTACAACGCGCGCAGCGGCCGCAAGGAGCGCATCGGGCGCATTCTGCGGATGCATGCGAACCACCGCGAGGACATCGATTCGATCGGCGCGGGCGACATCGCGGCGGCGGTCGGCTTGGCCGACACGCGCACCGGCGACACGCTCTGCGACGAGAAGAACCCGATCCTGCTCGAGTCGATCACGTTCCCGGAGCCCGTCATCCATCAGGCGATCGAGCCGAAGACGAAGGGCGACCAGGACAAGCTCGGCATCGCGCTGGCGCGTCTGGCCCAAGAAGACCCGACGTTCCGGATGCACACCGACGAGGAGACGCAGCAGACGATCATCGGCGGGATGGGCGAGCTCCATCTCGAGATCATCCTCGATCGTCTGAAGCGCGAGTTCAAGGTCGAGGCGAACGTCGGCAAGCCGCAGGTCGCCTACAAAGAAGCGCTCACCAAGAAGGTCGAGAAGCAGGGCAAGTTCGTCCGGCAGACGGGCGGCAAGGGCCAGTACGGCGACGTCTGGGTGCGTCTCGAACCGGGCGAGGCGAACTCCGGCTTCGTCTTCGAGTGGGCGATCGTCGGCGGCGTCATCCCGCGCGAGTACCAGAAGCCCGTCATGGAAGGGATCCGTGAAGCCTCCGCGAGCGGCGTGCTCGCCGGCTACCCGGTCCTCGACTTCAAGGCGACGGTCTTCGACGGCTCGTTCCACGACGTCGACTCGAGCGAAATGGCGTTCAAGATCGCCGGTTCGATGGCGTTCAAGGAAGCGAACCGGGCTGCCGGCCCGATCCTCCTCGAGCCGATCATGGCCGTCGAGGTGACGGCGCCGCGCGACTTCATGGGTGCGGTCAACGGCGACCTCAACCGCCGCCGCGGCCAGATCCAGTCGCAGGACGAAGCGATCGGCGGAGCGGTCGTCGTCAAGGCCAACGTCCCGCTGAGCGAGATGTTCGGTTACGCAACCGACCTGCGCAGCGCTACCCAGGGACGCGCGACGTACACCATGGAGTTCTCGCACTACGAAAAGGCGCCGAAGTCCGTCGAGGAAGAGATCGTCGCCAAGGCCTCCGGCAAGAAGCTCGCGACCGCGTAGCTTCGTTCGACACCAGCAGTAACGCAAGAAGGACCACGAAGAAGGAATCATGGCCAAAGCCAAGTTCGAGCGGAGCAAACCGCACGTCAACATCGGGACGACCGGACACGTCGATCACGGTAAGACGACGCTCACGGCCGCGATCATCAACTGCCTCGCGACCGAGCACTCGAGCATCCAAAAGCGCGCCGTCGACGACATCGACAACGCGCCCGAGGAGAAGGAGCGCGGCATCACGATCGCCATCTCGCACCAGGAGTACGAGACGGCGAAGCGCCACTACGCGCACGTCGACTGCCCGGGCCACGCCGACTACATCAAGAACATGATCACCGGCGCGGCGCAGATGGACGGGGCGATCCTCGTCGTCGCGGCGACCGACGGTCCGATGCCGCAGACCCGCGAGCACGTCCTCTTGATGCGTCAGGTCGGCGTCCAGAAGATCGTGGTGTTCCTGAACAAGGTCGACCAGGTCGACGACGAGGAGCTCCTCGAGCTCGTCGAGATGGAAGTCCGCGAGCTGCTCTCCAGCTACGAGTTCCCGGGTGACGAGATCCCGATCATCCGCGGCTCGGGCCTCAAGGCTCTGCAGTCCTCGGGCAAGCGCGGCGACCCGGATGCGGATCCCGTGTTCAAGCTGATGGATGCGGTCGACGACTACATCCCGACGCCGGAGCGCCCGGTCGACAAGCCGTTCCTGATGCCGGTCGAAGACGTCTTCACGATCACCGGCCGCGGTACGGTCGGCACGGGTCGCGTCGAGCGCGGCCAGGTCAAGGTCGGCGAGGAAGTCGAGATCGTCGGTCTGCAGGACGAGACCCGCAAGACCGTCGTCACCGGCATCGAGATGTTCCGCAAGCTGCTCGACGTCGGCATCGCCGGCGACAACGTCGGCGTGTTGCTGCGCGGCGTGGAGCGCAACGACATCGAGCGCGGCCAGGTGCTCGCGAAGCCCGGCTCGATCAAACCGCACAAGAAGTTCAAGGCTGAGGTGTACGTCCTCTCCAAGGAAGAGGGCGGCCGCCACACCCCGTTCTTCGCGAACTACCGTCCCCAGTTCTACTTCCGCACGACGGACGTCACCGGCACCATCAAGCTGCCGGAAGGCGTCGAGATGGTCATGCCCGGCGACAACATCACGATGGACGTCGAGCTGATCACCCCGATCGCGTGCGAAGAAGGCCTCCGTTTCGCGATCCGCGAGGGCGGCCGCACCGTCGGTGCCGGCGTCGTCACCGAAGTCTCCGCCTAAGTAGGGAATCATGGCTAAGCAGAAGATTCGCATCCGCCTCAAGGCGTACGATCACCGCGTACTCGATCAGTCGGCCGAGCGCATCGTCGACACGGCGAAGCGCACGGGGGCGTTCGTCAGCGGTCCGGTGCCCCTCCCGACGGAGATCAACCGGTTCTGCGTCAACCGGTCCCCGCACGTCGACAAGAAGTCGCGCGAGCACTTCGAGATGCGTACGCACAAGCGCCTCATCGACATCCTTCAGGCCTCGCCGAAGACGATGGACGCGCTGATGCACCTCGATCTCCCCGCCGGCGTCGACATCGAGCTGAAGGCGTAAGCCGCCTCTCCGCTCCTCGAACCCCACAAAAGACCCCGTCACCCGACGGGGTCTTTTTTCGTGCTCGACGTGGCCTTGCGCGATCGGGATACGCCCCACCCCAGGGGACGGTAGTACGATCGGTCGGTAACGTATCCGTCGCAAGGAGAAACGCGCGTGACTCTATGCAATCGTCTCCCTGCTTGGCGAGCCGTCGCGCTCGCGATCGGTATCGCCGGACTCGCCGCCCCCGCCGCCGCGCAGACCACGAAGCCGCTGACGCCCTCGCAGATGGTTTCGCCGGACATCCTGGTCAAACGCATCGACCTGAACTGCCAGGTCTTCCACAACGCGATCCAGACCGTGCAGCCGACGGAGGTCGCGGCGATTCAGGCCGCGAGCTGGACCGTCGTCGACGCGGCACACAAGCAGCAGGTCGAGTCGATGAAGGACCACGTGTGGATCGTGCAGGTCTGGAAGCAGGCCGGAAACCTCAACTGGGTCCACTCGGCGCGGCTCGACGCGCGAGGGGCGCGGCACGCGACGCAGCTGTGTTTCCGCAACGACGGAACGCTGGCGCGCGCCCGGCAGGCGACCACGATACCCGGCCTCGATGCCGCCTCGGCGCGGCAGGCATATTTCAACACCGACGGTTCGGTGATCCGCGCGAGCTCGCTCTTCGAGGTCAACGACCCCGCGATCGGCAAGCGGGTGGATGCGCTCCCGTACTTCAAGCTCGTGATGCCGGGCTCGAGTCCCGGCTGAGCGGCGCGGCCGGCGGGTGAATCGCCGAGGTCGCCGTGTTGACGGGCGCGGCGACCTCGCCGCGCTCGGTCTCGATCACGGTAGCATCGAGAGCAGCGCCGCGTGTCTCGCGTGTGCACGTCAGGAGGAGCGTGATCGCGATCGCCGCACCGAAGACCGTCCAGCCCGCGAGCCCCGCGCCGAAGCTGATCCCGAGCGCACTCAGGCTCGAGAGAACGACGAACGGCGCGAGTCCGCCGCCGCACGAGCCGACGTTGTAGAGAAAACCGACGCCGCTCGCACGAACCTCCGTCGAAAGGCTCTCGGAGAGGATCGCGCCGTAGACGCCGCCCGCGCCGATGAAGAGCAGCCCGCAGAGGAACGCGACGACGTACGGGACGACGGGAAGGCGGAGCGTGACGACGAGGACGACGATCGCTACGCAGCCCAGCGCGCGCATCGACGCGAGCGCGCGGCGACGTCCGAGCCGTTCGGCGGCGAGTCCGGCCGAGAAATACCCGAGCGCCTGCCCGACGCTCGATGCAAGGCCGAGCGCGGAGACGGTTCCCGCGCTGAAGTGCAGCGAGCGCAGATAGGTCGGAAAGAGCCCGAGCAGCGGCCAGTCGCTGAAGAACATGAAGAACATCGTGAAGGCAAGAGCGATCACCGTACGCGGGTGACGGCGAAAGAGCGCGAGCGCCGGCACCGCCGCGACGCGCTTGCGCGAGGCAGCGCTGCGCCAGCGCTCGGACTCCGGCACGAAGAACGCGATGAAGACGGCGAGCACGAGCGCCGGTACGATCCCGACGAAGAAGAGCCCGCGCCATCCCACGTGCGGATAGAGCAGGCCGAAGACCAGCGAGGCGCCGATCCCACCGAGCGCCCACGCGCTCTGCTGCGCGCCCAGGCCGATCGCGCGGATGTTCTCCGGCCACGTCTCGGCGATCAGCGTCGCGCCGAGCGAAAAGCCGGGCGCCATCCCCAGGCCAAGCAGGAGCCGAAAGGCGACCATCGACGCGAAGTCCCACGAAAGCCCGGTCAACGCCGCGCAGCCGGTGAACCAGACGAGGGCGAGGATCAGGGGGATCTTGCGTCCGATGCTGTCGCTCAGGCTCCCGAACAGCAGACCCCCGATCCAGCGTACGCCGTACGTCGCGAGGAGCAGGAGCGAGACCGTCGCGAGGGGGACGCCGAACTGTTTGGAGACGTCGACGAGGACGTACGTGAGCAAAAGGAAGTCGACGGCATCGAGCCCCCAGACTCCCATCGCGGCGATGAGCACGCGCCACTGCGCGCCGTTGACCTGGCGATACCACGGCATCAAACAGCTCCTTTCGGAGAGAGGTTGACGAGGTTCAGGCGGGGACGAGGACGGCGTCGTCGTCGGGGACGCCGAGCAGGACGCCGTTGCCGCGCAGCGCCGCTTGGATCTCGGCGAGCGGGACGTCGCGCGGCTCGACGGCGCGCGCGGCGGCGATCGTGGCGGCATAGCCGGCGGCTTCGCCGGTGAGCGCGCAGGCCGGGGTGTTGCGCGTGGAGCCGAACGCGACCGCGTCGACCGAGATGCAGCGCCCGGCGACCAGCAGCCCGCGGACGCCGGCCGGCAGCATGCAGCGATACGGAATTCCGTACCCGGAGCCGACGCCGATCATCACGCCTTTGTCGCCGCCCGGCTCGTGGATGTCGATCGGCGCGTTGCACAGGCCGATCGCATCCGCGAATCGCGCCTCGCCCTTCACGTCGCCTTCGGTGAGGACGTAGTCGCCCGCGATGCGCCGCGTCTCCCGCACGCCGACGACGGGTGCGACGTCGAGGAAGATCGCGTTCTCGAATCCGCGCACGTAGCGCTTGAGGAAGTCGAACGTGACGTAGGCTTGCCGGCGGATCTCGATCGCGGCGCGGCTGCGCACGCGATCGTCGAGCGCGTTGCCGTGAACGCGCGTCGCGTTGACGTTCACCTCGCCGGGGATCAGCCCGGCGCGGATCGTCAGGTGGTCCTTCGGGACCGTCCAGGCGAAGCCGTCGCTCTGCGCGTATCGGATCCGCTCGACGAACCCGGTCATGTTGAAGCGCAGCACGTAATCCTCGTTGCGCGCTCCGCCGCGATCGGGGAGGTGCAGCTCCCACATGTCGTCGGGGTGGGCGGCGCAGTCCGCGGCGAACGCGGGGAAGTCGACGTTGACGAGCCGGAAGTACGACGTGATGGGCTGCGTCAAGCCGTCCTCTGGGCGGCCCAGCATGAAGCGCGCGCCGGCGAGCACGGCCACGTCGCCGTCACCCGACGCGTCGACGGTCGATCCGGCGAGGATCAGTTTCTCGCCGCTCTTCGTGCGGATGCGAAGACCGGCGACGCGGCCGGCGTCCTGCACGACGTCGACGATCTGCGCGAAGAGCAAGACCTCCGCGCCGCTCTCGGCGATCGTCTCGAGGATCACGCGCTGCATGACCTCGGCGTCGAACGTCCCCGTGTACGCGCCCCAGTACGTCTTGCGCGTCGCGGCGTCGGCGCCCCCGTAGCCCGCGGCACGATCGATAAGCTCCCGAAAGATGCCGCCGTTCACGACGCCGGTCGGCTTGGTCAGGCGACCGCCCGTTACCAGTCCACCGACGACCCCGCTCCCCTCGACCAGGAGCGTGCGCGCACCGGAACGCGCCGCGGCGACCGCCGCCACCACGCCGGTGATCCCGGCCCCCGCGACGACGACGTCGTATGACCCGAAAAGCTCCATCGGCCCCTCGCAGATATGAGATATGATATCTCACTGTGAGGCTGCGCTGAAACTTTCCTCCCCCGCCTTGGCTCGTCCGGAGATCACATCTCCATGAATGCCGCGCGGAAGGCTTGCCGGAACCCATCGATGTGCCGGCGCAGAAGCGAGACCGCGTCCTCGGCCCGACCCTCGGCGACCGCCTGGAGGAGCGAGAGATGCTCCTCGTGCTCGACGTCCATGGGGGCGCCGTGCGTCCACCCCACCACCCCGATGAGGCGCACGCGGTCCTGCAGGGTGACCAGCGTGTCGTGGAGCGGCCGGTTGCCGCTGCGCTCGCTGAAGAGCAGGTGGAAGCGCTGGTTGAGGCGCGCGACCTCGACGGGATCGCCGCGCTCCATCGCCGCTTTCGCCAAGTCGAGGATTCGGCGCGCCTCCTCGACGTCGCTCGCGGTGAAGCGCGGCGTCGCGAACCGGACGGCGAGCTCCTCGAGCGCGATGCGCAGCTCGTACAGCTCGTCGACGTAGCGCGCGTCGAACGTCCGCACCACCATCCCGCGGTGCGGAAAGACTTCGACGAGTCCTTCGCCCGCGAGCCGCTGCAGCGCGTCGCGGACCGGGCTCTTGCTGACCGCGAAGCGCTGCGCGAGATTCCGCTCGACGAGCGGCGATCCGGGCGGGATCTGCAGCGAGAGGATCGCGTCCTTGATCGCCTCGTAGATGCGATCGGCCAGGACGCGCTGGTCGGCGAAGGGCGCGAAGCCCTCCTTCGTCTCGGTCATGGTGCGTCGCCAAAGAGCCGTTCGACCATGCCTCGCGCTTCGCGGCGCCGCGAGCGAAGGCATCCGTGCCGGACGCCGGGCGGTGTTCCCTCGGTCGCTTGCGAAACAGGCGGGATGCCGACGCCGATCGACGTCACGTACGAACGCGCGTTCAGTGGGACGGCGCGCCGGATCTTTCAGCTCCTGACCGAGATGGGTACCTCGCAGGACGCGATCTGGCCGTTCGCCTCGCAGCCGTTCATGCGCAGCCCCGGACCGCTCACCCCCGGCACCACCGAGGAGTGGCACCAGGGGATCCACGCCGTGCTCGACGAGGTCGACCCGGAGCACCGCATCGTCTGGCGCATCGACGTCCCGGGCGTCGACGGGACGCACGAGTTCAGCCTCGAGCAGCAGGGCCGCAAGGTGCTGTTGCGCCACCGGATCAGCGCGACGCTCTCCGACACCGAAGGGCGTCTCTTCTGGAAGCGCTTCGAGGACGCACACGAGCGTTCGATCACGGGGCTCTTCGACAAGCTCGAACGCGTCCTGCGCCGGTAGGGCGGGTCGGCCGAAGGCCGAACGCGACGGATCGTGCGAAGCGCAATCCTCCAGCGTCAACTCGGCCAAGGCGGCCCGCTCGTCGGCGAGCTGGGCCTGGGCTGCATGGGGATGTCGGAGTTCTACGGGGTTGCCGACGGGGCGGAGTCGATTCGTACGATCCATCGCGCGCTCGAGCTGGGCGTCACGATGCTCGATACCGCCGACATGTACGGGATGGGCGCGAACGAAGTGCTCGTCGGCCGGGCGATCGCCGACCGCCGCGCGAAGGCGTTCGTCGCGACGAAGTTCGGGATCGTGCGCGATCCGTCCGATCCGGCGAAGCGCAGCATCGACGGGTCGCCCGCGTACGTGCGCCAACAGTGCGACGCGTCGCTCCAACGCCTGGGCATCGATCACATCGACCTCTATTACCAGCACCGCGTCGATCCGAAGACGCCGATCGAAGAGACGGCCGGTGCGATGCACGAGCTGGTGAAGGCCGGGAAGGTCCGCTATCTCGGCCTCTCCGAGGCGAGCGCCGACGTCGTGCGCCGCGCCGCCGCGGTCGCGCCGATCGCTGCGCTGCAGAGCGAGTATTCGCTCTTCACGCGCGAGCCCGAGCAGAACGGGGTGTTCGCGGCGGTGCGCGAGCTCGGGATCGCGTTCGTCCCGTACAGCCCCGTCGGCCGCGGCATCCTCACCGGTGCGATCACCGATCCCGAGCAGCTCCCCGCCGGCGATTTCCGGCGCAGCGTCCCGCGTTTCCAGGGCGAGAACTTCACCAAGAACATGGCGATCGTGCGCGCCGTCGCGGAAATCGCGCGCGAGGTCGGCGCGACGCCCGCGCAGGTGGCGCTGGCGTGGGTCCTCGCGCAAGGCGAGGACATCATCCCGATCCCGGGGACCAAGCGCGTGAAGTACCTGGAAGAGAACGTCGGCGCGACCGCGCTGCGGCTCTCGCCGATGCAGCTGACGCGGCTCTCCGAGGTCGCGCCGGAGGGCGCCGTCGGCGCACGCTACCCGCTCAACTCCGGCTCCGCCGTCGGCCGCACGTAACCGCTAGCTGAAGGCGCTCTCGCCGGTGAGCGCCTGACCCAAGATCAGGGTGTGGATCTCGCTCGTCCCCTCGTACGTCAGCACGCTCTCGAGATTGTTCATGTGCCGGATGACGGGGTATTCGAGCGTGATCCCGCTCGCTCCCAGGATCGTGCGCGCCTGGCGGCAGATCGCGAGCGCCTCGCGCACGTTGTTCAGTTTTCCGAACGAGACGTGCGCGGCGTGCGCGCGGCCGGCGTCCTTGAGCCGGCCGATGTGCAGCGCGGTCAACAGCCCTTTGTTCAGCTCGAGCATCATATCGACGAGCTTTTCCTGCGTGAGCTGGAACGCCGCGATCGGGCGTTCGAACTGCACGCGCGTCTTCGCGTACGCGAGCGCCGTCTCGTAGCACGAGCGCGCCGCGCCGAGCGCGCCCCAGACGATCCCGTACCGCGCCTCGTTCAAGCACGAGAGCGGTCCGCGCAGGCCGCTGACCTCGGGCAGTATTGCGTCGGCCGGGAGACGGCAGTCATCGAGGATCAGTTCCGAGGTGACCGATGCGCGAAGCGAGAGCTTGCGCTCGATGGTGCGCGTCGAGAAGCCCTTCGTCGTCGTCGGCACGACGAAGCCGCGCACCGTGCCGCTGCGCGGTCCCTCGTCGGGATCGACGCGCGCCCAGACGATCGCGACGTCGGCGATCCCGCCGTTCGTGATCCACGCCTTCGTCCCGTTCAGCACGTAATCGCTGCCGGAGCGCCGGGCGACGGTGCGCATCCCGGCGGGATCGCTTCCGAAATCCGGCTCGGTCAGGCCGAAGCAGCCGATCGCCTCGCCGAACGCCATGCGGGGAAGCCAAGTCAGCTTCTGCTCCTCGGAACCGAACGCCCGGAGCGCGTACATCGCGAGCGAGCCTTGCACCGAGACGAACGACCGGAATCCCGAATCGCCGGCTTCCAGCTCCAAGCACGCCAACCCGTACGCCACCGCGCTCGTCCCCGCGCAGCCGTAGCCCTGCAGGTGCATCCCGAGCACGCCGAGCGACCCCAGCTCGCGCGCGAGCTCGCGCGGGAAGACGCCGCGGTCGAACCACTCGCCGATCTGCGGCAGCACGCGGTCGCGTACGAAGGCGCGCACCGTGTCGCGGATCAGCCGCTCGTCGTCGGCGAGGAGCGTGTCGATCCCCAGGAAATCGTGCGGCTGCGGGGGCGCGGCCGGCGCCGTCGTGCTCATGCGGTGAGGATTCGCAGCGACGATGAGCCGGTCCCCGGACGAACGTCCTGCGCGATAGGGACCAACGCACCAGCAGATCGGGAACGGCGAATCAGCGGCGGCGAGGCGTGCCTGCCGAACGAAAACTGTACGGACACATCAGTATGGAGTTCCGTCCGTACGGGAAGAGGAACCGGATTGGAAGCAGAGTCGTTCCTTCGCGCGCAGGAGCTGCGCGCGCTGCTCGAGGCCGCGGCCGTCGCGCGCATCTTCGACGTGCTCGAAGCGTTGATCACGGAGGCCGATGCGAATGCGATGCGGGGTGACGCGGTCGCCGAGCACCTTGCCGTCTCGTTCCGTCGCCGTCGCGACGCATTGGTACGAGAGCACGCGGCGCTGGTCGGGGGCGACGGGCAGTCCCTCGTGACGTCCGGCCTCTTGTAGCCTTCGCGGTCCACGCGTATCGTTGGGGGACGTCGGGCCGGCTCGGGCCCGATCGCGATCCGGATCGGAGGTTGCGCCATGCCCCTCTCGCGTCGCGTGACGGCGGAGTTCCTCGGAACGTTCTGGCTCGTGCTCGGCGGCTGCGGCAGCGCGGTGCTGGCCGCCGCGTTTCCGCAGCTCGGGATCGGCTTCGCCGGTGTCGCGCTGGCGTTCGGCTTGACGGTGCTGACGATGGTGTACGCGATCGGGCCGATCTCGGGCGCCCATCTCAATCCGGCGGTCTCGGTCGGCCTGTGGGTCGCACGCCGCTTCCCGGCGGCGGACCTGCTGCCGTACATCGTCGCGCAGGTCGCCGGCGCGATCGTCGCCGCAGCGGTCCTCTACCTCATCGCCAGCGGGAAGCCCGGCTTCACGCTGAGCGCCGGGTTCGCGAGCAACGGCTTCGGCGAGCACTCGCCGGGCGGCTACCCGCTCAGCTCCGTGCTGATCTCGGAGCTGGTGATGACCTTCATGTTCGTCATGGTCATCCTCGGCGCGACCGACCGCCGCGCCCCGCCGGGCTTCGCCGGGATCGCGATCGGCTTGGCGCTCACGCTGATCCACCTCATCTCGATCCCCGTCGACAACACCGCGGTCAACCCGGCGCGCGCGACCGGCCCCGCGGTCTTCGTCGGCGGCTGGGCGCTGCAGCAGCTGTGGCTGTTCTGGATCGCGCCGCTCATCGGCGGTGCGGTGGCCGGGATGGCGTATCTCTGGCTCGCATACGAGAAGCCGGTCAGCCCGCCGCTGCGCGTGCAGGAATCGAGCGCGGCCGAGACGCTGCGCCCCTAGCCTAGCGCGTCGGGATCGTGAGCAGCGCGGCGCGCTCGGCGAGGGCGTGCTCGATGCGCGCGATCCCCTGCACCAGCGGTTCGCTGCGTCCGCCGTGCAGCGCGTCGACGTCGAGCGCCGCGACCGTCGCTGCGAGGTCGTTCGCGGCGACGACCAGATCGACGTCGAACGCGACGAGCCGCTCGAGCAGCGCCGACTCGGTGCGCACGCGAAACCAGATCGCGTCGGTCGCGGGCGTCTCGAGCGCGGCGATCCGCGCCGCCGTATCGTCGATCCGCTGCACGAACCGCGCGGTGCTGCGCAGCGTCTGCAGCACGTCGGCGGGCGGGAGCGGCTGCTCGCGCGTCGCGGGCGGGACGAACGCGTCGCGGAACGCGTGCTCGAGGCGCGCGAGCGCGCGCGCCGCCTCGGCGAGGAGCTCCCGCGCCTTCGCGCGCACGAGCAGGTCGTTCGCGCGCGCGACGTTGCGCGCATCGTAGAAGTCGTAGCCGAAGCCGCTCATCAAGAGCTGGACGGTCCGGACGACCGGATCGTTCGACGGCCGTTCCGGGTCGAGGACCGCCTTGACGACGTCTTCCGGGACGTGCGGCTCGAGCACGCCGCTCAGATCTTCGCGACGCCGTCGAGCGGGACGGTCGGGAGCGCCGAGCCGATCGCGAAGGGCTGCCCGATCGCCATGTTCGGCGCGCTCACCACGCCGCGCTCGGCCATCAGGATCGCGGTGTAGTACCGCACCGCCTCCAGCTCCGCCAAGCCGAACGCCTTGAGGGCGATCAGCGCGCGCATCCGCTCGTCGCGCGGACGCACGAGCACCTTCACCGTGTCGAGCGCGATCCCGTAGCCGTCGAGGAACTCGCCGAGCGAGCCGCGGACCAGCTCGGTGAGGTCGTGGATCCGCTCGTTGACCTTCTCGAGCGGCGTCACTTGCACGAGCTGGTTGATCGCCTGCTCGACGACGGGGCCCGCGTAGGCGTTGAGCTGCTCGGTCGTCAGCGCGTGGCCGGAGTAGGGCATGTGCTGGATGAGCTTGAGCGCGCCTTCCTTCGCGGGGACGTGAACGTAGTAGTCGACGTCGTACTGCATCTCGGCCATCTCGGCCGAGAGCGCGATCCCGCTCGCGCGCACGACGAGCTTGGCGCGGTTGATGTAGATCGCTTCGTACTGCCACGGGCTCTGCCCGCTGAAGAAACCCTGCACGACCGAACCGATGATCGGCTTGTCGCCGGTCGAGATCGGATACTGCCCCATCTCGTAGACGTTGATGATGCTGCCGCGCGACTTGAGGATGCAGAAGTGATTGCTCTCGACGGTGAGCAGCGAGCCGCTCACGATGTTCGCCGAGGGGTAGTGATAGATCAGGATCTCCGGTCCCATCACCTCGCGGCCGTCGTTGTCGAGCGTCGAGATGACCGTCATGAGCGCCATGGGGGAACGACCTCCTTGGGTGCGAGCGGGTGAAGCGCGGAGCGCGGCGCGCGTGCCGCCAGTGCGCGCAGCGGCGCGAGCGGTTCGCGCGCGGCGAGGGCCGCGTGGGGATCGGGATGCGCGTCGCCGCGGGCGGGAGCCGGGACCGGCCTGCGGGCGCGCGCGCCGCGCGGGCGCGCGACGGGCGGGCGCGCGACGGGCGGGGGCGGCGGGGCTTCGATGAGTGTCGCCGTCGCGAGGGGTTGCCCCCGCACGCGTCCGCGCAGCCGAGCGCGGACGACGGAGATCAGCACGAGAACGACGACCGCGAACGCGAGCCAGGTCATGCGAGCGAGGGAGCCTTCGGACCTCGGCGAGCGGTACCTCTCTCGTCCCTCCGGACGACGCGACCGTCTGCTGCGCGCCGTCCTCGTCTGAGGCGAACCGGTTCAGCCGCTCGGCGTGATGCTTAGACCCAGGATGTCGCGCTCGGCGACGACGTCGGCACGGAAGCGATAGCGTTCCGCCGGGCGGCCGTTGGTGTCGCGCTCGCGCTCGCCGGTCGGCTCGACGAGATTCGCCGCGGTCACCAACCGCCGGAAGTTGCCTTTGTGAAGCCGCACGCCGGCGAGCGCCTCGACGGTGCGCTGCAGGTGCAGCAAGGTGAACTGAGGGGCGAGCAGCTCGAAGACGAGCGGGCGGTAGCGCAGCGCGCCGCGGATGCGGCCGATCGCGGTCGCGAGGATGCGGCGATGGTCGAGCGCCATCGGCGTCCCGATCGTGCGTGGCCCCGGCGTGCGCGCTTCGGCGACCAGGCCGATCTCCCAGAACAGCTCGTAGCGTTCCAGGACCAGTTCGGGGTTCCAGGCCGTACGGCGCGTCCCGGTGCAGCGGCGCGCGCGCCGTTCGCGCTCGCGCCGCTCGTTGCCGGAGCCGGCGCAGACCCACGCGTCGACCGCGGGAAGGATCACGTCGTCGACGAGTGCCGGGCGTCCCTCGCGCCAGTCCTCCCACGGGAACGAGTCGTACCAGGGATGCCAATGCGCCTGGTCGGAGCCGGCCGGCGGGCGTTCGTGGACGAACGCCAGGTACGCGATCGAGAGCATCCGCGGGCCGCCGGTGCGTCGCGGATCGCGGTCGCGGTCGCCGAAGGTGTAAAGCTGCTCGACGTGTCCCAGCTCCAGGCGCGTCTGCTCCGTCACCCAGCGGCGCAGGCCGACTTCGAGCGTGCGGTCGGCATGCGGGTCGAACGGTCCGGCGGGGAGCGCTTCGTCGGGCGAACGGAGCAGCACGCGCGGCTCCTCGTCGGAGACCGCGACGATCACCGCATCGAGCGCGACGACGAGATCGGACGACACGACCCGCTGGCTTTCGCGTGCGACGCCCGTCGTCCCGCAGCCCGCGCAAGCGTGTGTGAGCGCGCGCGGCGGCGGGCACGTCAGACCGCGGGTGTGCGAACCACGCCCGCAAGCCAAGACGACACGACGAGGATCATCATCTATGGCGGGCAACACGGACGGCGAGCGCCGTCCCGATCTCGACGCGTTCCGCGTCGACGCGACCAACGCGGAGTTGACCACCGATCAGGGCGTCCGCATCGCCGACAATCAGAACTCGCTGCGAGCCGGCGGGCGCGGGCCGAGCCTGCTCGAGGATTTCATCCTCCGCGAGAAGATCACGCACTTCGACCACGAGCGAATCCCCGAGCGCGTCGTGCACGCGCGCGGGGAGGGCGCGCACGGCTGGTTCCAGGTGTACGAGTCGCTCGAGAAGTACACGCGCGCGAAGTTCCTGTGCGATCCGGGCCGCAAGACCCCGGTGTTCGTACGCTTTTCCACCGTCGGCGGCTCGCGGGGGTCGGCCGACACGGTGCGCGACGTGCGCGGCTTCGCGGTGAAGTTCTACACCGACGAAGGCAACTACGATCTGGTCGGCAACAACATGCCGGTCTTTTTCATCCAGGACGCGATCAAGTTCCCGGATTTCGTGCACGCCGTCAAGCCCGAGCCGCGCGACGAGATCCCGCAGGCTTCCTCTGCGCACGACACGTTCTGGGACTTCGTCTCGCTCACGCCGGAAGCGACGCACATGGTGATGTGGCTGATGTCGGACCGCGCGATCCCGCGCAGTCTGCGCATGATGGAAGGGTTCGGCGTCCACACCTACCGCCTCGTCAACGCGCAGGGCGAGTCGCACTACGTCAAGTTCCACTGGAAGCCGCTGCTCGGGGTCCATTCGCTCGCGTGGGACGAGGCGCAGAAGCTCGCCGGCAAGGATGCCGACTACAACCGCCGCGATCTGTGGGAGACGATCGAGCAGGGACAGTTCCCCGAGTGGGAGCTGGGGCTGCAGATCTTCGACGACGCGCAAGCCGACGCGTTCGACTTCGACATCCTCGACCCGACGAAGATCATCCCCGAGGAGCTCGTCCCGGTGCGGCGCGTCGGGAAGCTCGTGCTCGACCGCAACCCCGACAACTTCTTCTCGGAGACCGAGCAGGTCGCGTTCTGCGTCGCCAACGTCGTCCCGGGGATCGACTTCAGCAACGACCCGCTGCTGCAAGGCCGCATCTTCTCGTACCTCGACACGCAGCTCTCACGTCTGGGCGGACCGAACTTCCACCAGCTTCCGATCAACCGGCCGCGCTGCCCCTACCACAACGGCCAGCGCGACGGGATGCACCAGATGGAGATCCCGGTCGGCAAGACCTCGTACGACCCGAACTCGCTCGACGGCGGCTGGCCCAAGGAGGTCCCGGTCGAACGCGGCGGCTTCGCCAGCTACCTCGAGGGACTGCAGGGCGACAAGCGGCGCGTCCGCGCCGAGTCGTTCAAGGACCACTTCACGCAGGCGACCCTGTTCTGGAACAGCATGTCGCCGCCCGAGCGCGAGCACATCGTCGCAGCCTTCTCGTTCGAGCTGGCCAAGGTGAAGACGCCGGCGATCCGCGAGCGCGAGGTCGCGATACTCGCAAACGTCGACGGGCAGCTCGCCGGCCAGGTCGCCGCGAACCTGGGGCTGCGCGCGCCCGCCTCCCCGCCGAAGACGAACGGCCGCACGAAGGCCTCGCCGGCGCTGAGCATGGCCGGGACGGTGAAGGACACCGTCGTCTCGCGCCGGGTCGCGATCCTGGCCGCCGAGGGCTCGGACGCGGGCTCGATCGCCGTGGTGCGCGGGGCGCTCGAGCGCGCCGGGGCGCACGCGGCCGTCCTCGGGCCGCGCCTCGGGAACCTCGAGGGCCGGGGCGGCGCGATCGCCGTCGAGCACCCGCTGGTCACGATGCCCTCGGTCGTCTTCGACGCCGTCTACGTCCCCGGCGGGCGGGAGGCGGCGCGGCGGCTGGCGAGCTCGGGTGAGGCGGTGCACTTCCTCGCCGAGGCCTACAAGCACGGCAAGGCGATCGCCCTCGCCGAGGACGCCGCCGAGCTGCTCGACGCGGCCGGGATTGGGCGCGAGGCCGAGGGGCTGGTCGTCGCCGCCTCCGCCGACGCGCTCGCCCAGCCGTTCCTCGGCGCGATCGCGCGGCACCGGGCCTGGGGCCGAGCCGACCGCGAAGCCGTTCCCGCGTAGCTTCGCGGCCGAAACGCCGGGGCCCGTGGTTCGCCGCGGGCCTCGGCCTTGACGCCCTTGCACGACTCTAGTAGACTATGGCGGTTGTGGTCCGCGTCGCGGGCGCCGTTTGGCGTTCGCGGCGGAAGGTGTAAATGATACGCCAGGATCCGTGGATATCCCAAGGGGATCGATCAACGTGAAGAACATCATCGGCCGGAAGGTCGGGATGACCAGCGTGTTCACGGAGGACGGCCGGAGCGTTCCGGTCACCGTGATCCAAGCTGGCCCGTGTACCGTGATTCAGAAGAAGACGAAAGACACCGACGGCTACGAGGCCGTCGCGCTGGCGTTCGGCGACATCAAGCCCTCGCGCCTGACCAAGCCCATGCAGGGCCATTACAAGAAAGCCGGCGTCGCACCCAAGCGCACGATCCGCGAGTTCCGCCAAGGGATCGACGGCGTCGAGCTCGGCGCGACCGTGACCGTCGAGGGCTTCGCCTCGGGTGACCGCGTCGACGTCGTCGGCGTCTCGAAGGGCCACGGCTTCTCCGGCGGCATCAAGCGCTGGAACTTCAGCGGCGGCGGCGCGAGCCACGGCTCGATGATCCACCGTCAGCCGGCTTCGAACGGCGACACCAACTCCGGTCACACCCACCGCGGCTCGCGCCGCCCGGGTCACTACGGCGTCGACCGCGTGACGCACCAGAACCTCGAGGTCGTCCGTGCGGACGCCGAGCGCAATCTGCTGCTGGTCCGTGGTCCTGTCCCGGGCCCGAAGAACGGCCTCGTGATCGTGCAGCAGTCCGTCAAGGCGAAGGTGAGCGCGTAATGGCACAGGTCATCGACGCGCAGGGCAAGGTCGTGCGCGACCTGCCGACCCCCGCGCCGTTCAGCGGCGACGTCTCGGCGAAGGCCAACGCGGTCTTCCGCGCCGTCTTCCGCGAGCTCGCGAACCCGCGCTCCGGGACGCACAAGACCAAGAAGCGCGACGAAGTCCGCGGCGGCGGCAAGAAGCCCTGGAAGCAGAAGGGGACCGGCCGCGCCCGTCAGGGTTCGACCCGTTCGCCGCAGTGGGCGCACGGCGGCGTCGTGTTCGGCCCGCAGCCGCGCTCGTACGTCTCCGCGCTGAACAAGAAGGAGCGTCGCGCCGCGATGGTCGCCGCGCTCTCCGACAAGTTCCAGAACGGCGGCGTGACCGTGCTCGATACCACGAGCCTCGACGTCGCCAAGACCAAGGCGTTCGCGACGCTGCTCTTCGGTTCGCCCAAGGCCGCCAAGACCGGGACGCGCACGCTGGTCGTGTTCGCGGTCGACGAGCTGGCCTCGGTCGGCACCTCGCTGCGCCGCGCCGGCGCGAACCTCGAGCGGGTCGCCGTCACGCACACGGGCGAGCTCGACGTGAAGGACGTGGTCGGCTACACCCGGCTGGTTCTCACGGCGGCCGCGCACGACGCCCTCACCGGCAAGTACACGCAGGAGTCGAAGTAGTGGAAGCCCGCGACATCATCGTCGCTCCGCTGATCACCGAGAAGTCGATGATCGGGACCGCGACCCAGCAGTACACCTTCGAGGTCAACCCGCACGCGACCAAGACGCAGATCAAGCACGCCGTCGCCGAGATCTTCGGCGTGACCGTGCTGAGCGTCAACACCGTCAACGTCGGCGGGAAGCGCAAGAACTTCGCGCGCCGCGGCCGCCGCTCCACCGGCATGCAGTCGGACTGGAAGAAGGCCATCGTCACCATCGCCCCCGGTCAGAAGATCGAACTGGGCGGCGTCAACTACTTCGAGCAATAAGCGATGGCTGTCAAAAAGTATAAGCCGACCAGCGCCGCGCGCCGCTTCATCACCACCGCCGACTTCAGCGAGATCACGAAGAAGGCGCCGGAGCGCTCGCTCATCGAGGTGCGCAAGAAGCACTCGGGGCGTAACAACAACGGCCACATCACGACGCGCCACAAGGGCGGCGGGTACCGCAAGCAGTACCGCATCGTCGACTTCAAGCGCACCAAGGACGGCATCCCGGCGAAGGTCGCGGCGATCGAGTACGATCCCAACCGCACGACGCGCCTGGCGCTGCTGCACTACCGCGACGGCGAGAAGCGTTACATCCTGGCGCCCGCGCTGCTCAAGGTCGGCGACGTCGTCGAGTCCGGCCCCGGGGCTGACATCAAGACCGGCAACGCCCTCCCGCTCACGAACATCCCGCTCGGTACGGTGATCCACAACATCGAGCTGCAGCCCGGCGAGGGCGGCAAGCTCGTGCGCGCCGCCGGCGGCGCCGCGCAGCTGATGGCGAAGGAGGGCGACTATGCCCAGGTCCGCATGCCGTCGGGTGAAGTGCGTCGCATCCTGGTCGTCTGCCGCGCCACGATCGGTCAGCTCGGCAACCTCGACCACGAGAACGAAGTGATCGGCAAGGCCGGTCGCCAGCGCCACCTCGGGAAGCGCCCGTCGGTGCGCGGTATCGCGATGAACCCCGTCGACCACCCGCACGGCGGTGGTGAGGCGCGCTCGACCTCGGGTCGCCCGCCGACGACGCCTTGGGGTCAGATGACGATGGGCAAGAAGACGCGCCGCAACAAGCGGACCGCGAACATGATCGTCCGCAAGCGGAAGAGCAAGTAAGATGGGTCGTTCACTCAAAAAGGGTCCGTTCGTCGCGGACCACCTCATCGCCAAGGTCGAGAAGATGAACTCGACGCGCGAGAAGCGGGTCATCAAGACCTGGTCGCGTGCTTCGACGATCATCCCGTCGATGGTCGGCCACACGATCTCGGTCCACAACGGGAAGGCCCACATCCCGGTCTTCATCACCGAGAACATGGTCGGGCACAAGCTGGGCGAGTTCTCGCCGACGCGGGTCTACAAGGGCCACGGCGGCGACAAGGCGGCGGTGAAGTAGATGAGCGCCGCCATCCCGGTCGTCCGCAACGAAGCGGTCGCCCACCTGAAGTTCGCCCGCATCGGCCCGCGCAAGCTGCGCCGCGTTGCGGATGCGATCCGCGGCAAGACCGTGCGCGAAGCGCTGGTCCTGCTCAAGTTCGCCGGCGTTTTCGCCGCCGAGCCGATCGAAAAGCTTCTGCGTTCGGCCGTCGCCAACGCCGAGAACAACCACGACATGAGCTCGGACGGCTTGTTCGTCACGCGCATCACCGTCGACGGTGGCCCGGGCGGCGGGTTCACCAAGCGCCTCGACCCACGTGCGCAAGGCCGTGCCGCGTTCAAGCGCAAGCGCCTCTCGCACGTCACGATCGCGGTCGGTCCGCAGCCGCCCAAACACCAGCCGAAGCAGCGCTCGGGCGCGGCGATCGGTCTTTCGACGCGCGAGCAGCGTCAGAATCGCGCCGCGTCGGCCAAGCCGGCCGCGTCGCGCCGTAAGAAGAAGACGGCCGCTGCCGCCGCGGGGGCCTCGGAGTAATATGGGACAGAAGATCCATCCCGTCGGCCTGCGCCTGGGCATCACCCGGACTTGGGACAGCCGCTGGTTCGAGAAGAAGAACTATGTCAGCTGGCTGCACGAAGACGTCGCGATCCGGAAGTACTTCGGCCGGATGACCCGCGCCGCCGCGATCTCGCGCGTCGAGATCGAGCGCCGCGCCAACCAGGCTCGCGTCATCATCAACACCGGCAAGCCGGGTATCATCATCGGCAAGCGCGGCGTCGGGATCGACGAGATCCGCCGCAACCTCGAGAAGCTGACCGGGAAGCAAGTCCAGGTCAACGTCGTCGAGATCAAGGTGCCCGAGCTCGATTCCCGTCTGGTCGGCCAGAACATCGTCGACCAGCTCGAGAAGCGCATCGCGTTCCGCCGCGCCATGAAGCAGGCGATCATGCGCACGATGAAGGCCGGCGCGCGCGGCGTGAAGGTCCAGGTCTCGGGCCGCCTCGGCGGCGCGGAGATCGCGCGCACCGAACGCAACCACGACGGCAAAGTCCCGCTGCATACGCTGCGCGCCGACATCGACTACGCGCACGTCGAGGCGTTCACGACCTTCGGCCGCATCGGCGTGAAGGTCTGGATCTACAAGGGCGAGGTGCTCCCCGATCAGCCGCGCGGCGAGCGCGACGGCGCGGGCGCGCGCGGCCAGGGCGGCGAGGCGGCTCGCTTCCGCGACAACCGTCGCGGGACGCGCGGCGGCCGTGGTCGCGGCGGTGAAGGCGGCGGCGGCGGACGCGGTCCGCGCACCCCGGGCCAGGAACGGAACGCTCCGGGTCTGGACACGACCGAAGCGCTGCACGTCGCGCAGGCCGACGGCCAATCGCTCGAGTCGGTGACCGAAGGCGCGCCTTCGGCCGCCGGCAACAAGCCGGACGCGCCGCATGCCGGCGCGGTGACGCACGATCCGAACGCCCAGCACGGTCACGGCGTGACGACGGAGACCTCCGTCGTGCCGGCCGAGACGCAGCACACGATCGATGCGGCGGAGCGCTCCAACGTCTCCGAGTCCACGCAGAACGAGGGTCAGTAACCGATGCTTACTCCGAAGCGAGTGAAATGGCGCCGCCAGCACCGCGGCCGCATGCGCGGCAAGGCGCTGGTCGGCAACACGCTGACGTTCGGCGAGTACGGCCTGCAGGCGCTCGAGCCGGTCTGGATGACCAACCGGCAGATCGAGGCGGCGCGTATCGCGATGACCCGTCACATCAAGCGCGGCGGTAAGGTCTGGATCAAGATCTTCCCCGACAAGTCGGTGACGAAGAAGCCCGCCGAGGTCCGCATGGGCTCCGGTAAGGGCAACCCCGAGTTCTGGGTCGCCGTCGTGCGCCCGGGACGCGTCCTGTTCGAGATCGCCGGCGTGCCGGAGTCGGTCGCGCGCGAAGCGCTGCGGCTGGCGGCGCAGAAGCTGCCGATCGCGGTCAAGGTCGTAACCCGCGCCGAGCAAGAAGCCGAGGTGGCGTCCTAATGAAGCGCACCGACCTGCGCGCGCTCCGCGAGCTGACCCTCGCGGAGCTCGAGACCCGCGCCAAAGAGACGAAGGAAGAGCTCTTCAACCTTCGCTTCGCCCTGCGCACCGGACACCTCAGCGACTTCTCACGCGTGAAGCTCGTCCGCCGCACGTACGCCCAGATTCAGACCGCGATCTCCGAGAAGCGGATCGCCCTTCGTCCAGCTCAGGACAAGCTCGAGGCACGTCATGGAGCAGCCTAACACCATCGAACGCGTCAACCGACGCCGCATCAAACAGGGCCGCGTCACGAGCGACAAGATGGACAAGACCATCGTCGTCGTGACGGAGACCCGCGTGCCGCACCCGGTCTACAAGAAGGTCGTCCGCCAGTCGACGCGCTTCAAGGCGCACGACGAGCTGAACGACGCGAAGACCGGCGATCTGGTTCGTATCCAAGAGTGCCGCCCGATGTCGCGCGACAAGCGCTGGCGTCTGGTCGAGATCCTGGAGCGCGCGAAGTGATTCAGCAAGAGACGCGGCTCAAGGTGGCCGACAACTCCGGCGCGCGCGAGCTGCTGTGCATCCACATCAGCGGCGGGTCGCGCCATCCCTACGCGCACGTCGGCGACGTCATCGTCGGCACGGTCAAGAGCGCGATCCCCGGCGCCGCGGTCAAGAAGGGCCAAGTCGTCAAGGCGGTCGTGGTCCGCACCAGCGCGCCGCTGCGCCGTCCCGACGGCTCGGTCATCAAGTTCGACGAGAACGCCTGCGTGATCATCAAGGGCGACAAGGACAACCTCGACCCGCGCGGCACGCGCGTGTTCGGGCCCGTCTGCCGCGAGCTGCGCGACCGCGGCTTCCTCAAGATCGCCTCGCTGGCGCCGGAGGTGCTCTAAATGGGCGTCCCGGTGAACAAGATGGCCGTCTCCAAGGCGAACGTCGTCAAGGGCGACACGGTCGTCCTACGGCGCGGCAAGGAGAAGGGGAAGCGCGGCATCGTCAAGGCGGTCTTCCCGAAGGACGGCATGGCGACGGTCGAGGGGCTGAACGTGGTCAAGCGCCACACCAAGCCCGGCCAGGCCGGTCAGAACCAGGGCGGCGGCATCATCGAGAAAGAGAAGCCGATCCCGCTGAGCGCGCTGATGGTCGTCGATCCGAAGACCGACAAGCCGACCCGCGTGCGCCGCGTCCGTCAGGCCGACGGCACGACGGTCCGCGTCAGCGTCAAGTCCGGCGAGCAGCTGCTCGTCCCAGGTAAGGCATAGTTACGATGGCTGCACGTCTCAAAGAGAAGTACCAGAACGAGGTTCGGGCCAAGCTGCAGGAGCGGTTCAACTACAAGAACCCGATGCAGGTCCCGAAGCTGGAGAAGGTCGTCATCAACATGTCCGTCGGCGACGCGATCCAGACCTCGAAGGCGCTCGACGCGGCCGTCAACGAGCTGCGCACGATCTCCGGCCAGAAGCCGGTCATCACCAAGGCGAAGAAATCGATCGCGGCGTTCAAGCTCCGCGAAGGGATGAACATCGGCGCCAAGGTGACGCTGCGCGGCGAGCGGATGTACGTCTTCCTCGACAAGCTGTTCAACATCGTCCTGCCGCGTATTCGCGACTTCCGCGGGCTCAACCGCAAGTCGTTCGACGGGCGCGGCAACTACAATCTCGGTCTGCGCGAGCAGCTGGTGTTCCCGGAGATCGAGTTCGACAAGGTCGACAAAGCGCGCGGTATGGACATCGTCATCGTGACGAGCGCCAAGAACGACGAAGAAGCGACCGAGTTCCTCACCCAGATGGGGCTGCCGCTGCAGAAGCCTGCGGGCACCGCCGGAGCGACGCGATAATGGCCAAGACCTCGATGATCGAGAAGGCGAAGCGCACGCCGAAGTTCAGCGTGCGCTCGCACAACCGCTGCAAAGTGTGCGGGCGTCCGCGCGCGTACTACCGCAAGTTCGGCATGTGCCGGATCTGCCTGCGTGAGAACGCGCACCGCGGCTTCATCCCCGGCGTGACGAAGGCGAGCTGGTAAGCGATGGGCGTCGTCACCGATCCGATCGCGGACCTGCTCACGCGGATCCGCAACGCGAACACCGCGAACCATCAGACCTGCGACATCCCGGCGTCGAAGATGAAGAAGGCCGTCGCGCAGATCCTGCTCGACGAAGGCTTCATCACCGGTCTGGAAGAGCTGAAGGAAGGTCCGCAAGGCACCCTCCGCATCACGCTCAAGTACGGCCCGGAGCGGGAGAAGGTCATCACGGGCCTCCGCCGCATCAGCCGTCCCGGTCTGCGCGTCTACACCTCGAAGACCGAGATCCCGCGCGTCCTGGGCGGGCTGGGTCTGGTCATCATGTCGACCTCGAAGGGCATCATGTCGGGCAAGCGCGCCAAGCGCGAAGGCTTCGGCGGTGAAGTCCTCGCGTACGTGTGGTAGTCCAACATGTCTCGTATTGGTAAGCTTCCCGTTCCGGTTCCGTCCGGCGTCGACGTGACGCTCGGCGACTCGAACGTCGTCGTCAAAGGCCCCAAGGGCACGCTGCAGCAGCACATCCTGCCGGTCGTCGAGATCACCCTCGAGGGCGGCACCGTGCTGGTGACGCGCAAGAACGACGACAAGTCGGGCAAGTCGGCGCACGGCCTGACCCGCACGCTGGTCGCCAACATGATCGCGGGCGTCACCAAGGGCTTCCGCAAGTCGCTCACGCTGCAAGGCGTCGGCTACCGCGTGAACAAGGCCGGCAACGACCTGAACTTCTCACTCGGCTATTCGCACCCGGTCACCTATCCGGCGCCGGAAGGGATCACGTTCTCGGTCGAGGGGACCAACACGGTCCACGTCGACGGGATCGACAAACAGCGCGTCGGCCAGGTCGCGGCGGAGATCCGCAACCTGCGCCCGCCCGAGCCGTACAAGGGCAAGGGGATCCGCTACGACGGCGAGGTCGTGCGCAAGAAGCTCGGTAAGGCCGGGAAAGCTGGTAAGAAGTAATGCCGGTCTCACGCACCACGCAGCGGCTCAAGCGCCACACGCGCCTTCGCAAGAAGGTCGCGGGGACGGCCGAGCGGCCGCGGCTGCAGATCTTCCGCAGCCTCCACCACACCTACGCCTTCGTCGTCGACGACGCGAAGGGCCACACGCTCGTCGCCGCGTCGACGCGCGAGGGGTCCGTCGCGGACGGCCTCGGCTCGCGCACGAACGTCGAGGCGGCGCAAAAGATCGGCACGACGATCGCCCAGCGCGCCAAAGCGGCGGGGATCGACTCGGTCGTCTTCGACACCTCGGGCTTGAAGTATCACGGTCGCGTCGCCGCGCTGGCACAAGCCGCGCGCGAAGCCGGTCTGGAGTTCTAAGGGATGTACAACAGAGGCGGTCGCGATCGCGACAACCAGGGCTTCGAAGAGACCGTCGTCCGCATCAACCGCGTGGCGAAGGTCGTCAAGGGCGGTAAGCGCTTCAGCTTCTCGGCGCTCGTCGTCGTGGGCGACAAGAAGGGCCGCGTCGGCTTCGCGATCGGCAAGGCCGGCGAAGTCCCCGAGGCGATCCGTAAGGGCGTCGAGCAGGCGCGCAAGTCGCTGATCACGGTGCCGATGGTCGAGAAGACGATCCCCCACCAGGTCAACGTCACCGCGGGCTCCGGTCACGTGCTGCTCAAGCCGGCCTCGGCCGGGACGGGCGTGATCGCGGGCGGCGCGATGCGAGCGGTCCTCGAGCTGGCCGGGATCCACGACATCGTCACCAAGTCGCTGGGGACCAACAATCCCATCAACGTCGTGCTCGCGACGTTCGAGGCGCTCAAGTCGCTCAAGACGGCCGACAAGGTCGCGCAGCTGCGCGGCAAGACGGTCCAGGAACTGTTCGTATAACGATGGCTGATACTTCGACAAGCTCAGCACAGGCTAACGCGGGCTTCTCGCTCGCGACCCTCAAGCCGAACCCGAAGTCCCGGCCCAAGCGCGTACGCATCGGCCGCGGGCACGGCTCCGGCATGGTCAAGACCGGCGGCGAAGGCGGCAAGGGTCAGACGGTCCGTTCGGGCGGCGGCAAGGGGCCGGCGTTCGAAGGCGGCCAGACCCCCTGGGCCCGCCGTCTTCCGCAGCGCAAGGGCGTCTCGCAGAAGTCGCGCGACATCGGGCACTTCCGCACCGAGCTGGCGGTCCTCAACCTGGCGGACCTGGCCGGCTGGGACACGTCGGTCGAGGTGACCCCGCAGACGCTCAAAGCGCAGGGCAAGCTCAAGAACACCAAGGACGGCGTCAAGATCCTGGGCGGCACCGCGAAGAAGACCGGCGGCACGCTGCCGAGCGGCCTGAAGTTCCGCGACGTGCTGTTCTCGGCGTCGGCGCGCGAAGCGCTGGCGGCCGCCGGCGCAACGTTCCTGGACGAAGCGGAGTCGCAGTAGCACTACCGTGCTGAACACCCTCCGCAACGCCCTGACCGTCCCCGACATCCGCAAGCGGATCGGGTTCGTGTTCTTCGCGTTCGCCGTCTTCGTGTTCATGATTCACGTTCAGCTTCCGAACGTGAACGAGGCGCAGTGGAACCAGCTCATCTCCTCGGGCGCGTTCTACCAGTTCCTCGGCTTCCTCTCGGGCGGCGCGCTGCAGCACCTCTCGATCATCGCCATGGGGATCACGCCGTACATCAACGCGTCGATCATCATGCAGCTGATGACCGTGGTGGTCCCGCAGCTCGAGGAGATGGCGAAAAAGGGCGGCGAGGAGGGTCGCAAGACGATCAGCCGCTACACGCGCTGGCTGACGATCGTCCTGGGCACCATCCAGGCGACCTCGATGGCGATCGCGATGAGCCGCGGCGGGGTCTTCTACGACCACAGCGCGCTCTTCATCGTCTACGCGGTGATCGCGTTCGTCTCCGGGACGCTCTTCCTGATGTGGCTCGGCGAGCAGATCACCGACAAGGGGATCGGCAACGGGATCTCGCTGCTGATCTTCGTCGGGATCGTGCTGCGCTTCCCGACGCAGCTCGGCCAGACGTTCTCACTCGCCAGCAAGGGCGGCGTGAACTGGCTGGGCCTCTTCATCTGGGTCGTGATCGCGCTCTTCACGATCGTCTCGATCGTGTTCATGTACCAGGGGCAGCGCCGCATCCCGGTTCAGCAAGCGCGCCGCGTCGTCGGTCGCAAGATGTACGCCGGGCGTTCGAGCTACATCCCGCTGCGCCTCAACAACGCCGGCGTCATCTCGATCATCTTCGCGATCTCGATCCTGCTCCTGCCGCAGCAGGCTCTCTCCTGGTTCGGCGGCTCCAACGGCCAAGGCCAGGGCTGGGCCGGCAACCTGAACTTCTTCCTGCAGACGTACTTCGGCCCGCGCTCGATCCCGTACAACGTCGTCTACTTCTTGCTGGTCGTCGTCTTCACGTTCTTCTACTCCGCGATCGTCGTCAACACCAAAGACATCGCCGAGAACCTCAAGAAGTCGGGCTCGTTCATCCCGGGGATCCGTCCGGGGCAGCCGACGGTCGACTACATCAACAAGATCCTGATGCGGATCACGACGGCCGCCGCGATCTACCTTGGGCTGCTCGCCGTCATCCCCTCGCTGCAGAACAGCACCGGGATCACCTCGCTCTACATCGGCTCGACCTCGCTGCTGATCGTGGTCGGCGTCGCGCTCGACTCGATCACCCAGATCGAAGCGCGCCTGGCGATGCGTGACTACCGAGGCTTCATCAACCGGTGAACCTCATTTTTCTGGGCCCTCCCGGTGCCGGCAAAGGCACGCAGGCGAAGGCCCTGCAGGAGCGGTTCGGCTTCCGGCAGATCTCGACCGGCGACATCCTGCGCGCGAACGTGCGCCAGGGGACGCCGCTCGGGGTTGAGGCCAAGGGCTACATGGACGACGGCAAGCTCGTCCCCGACGACCTCATCATTCGGATGATGGACGCGGAGCTCGAGCAGGGCGGGAACGTCATCCTCGATGGCTTCCCCCGCACGGTGCCGCAGGCGCAGGCGCTCGACGACCTGCTCGGCCGCAAGCACCGCTCGGCTGTCGCCGTGTTGTTCGACGTCGATCAGGACGTGCTCATCGACCGGCTCACCGGGCGCTGGACGCACCTCCCCTCGGGACGGGTCTACCACGAGCGGTACGCGCCGCCGAAGGTCGCCGGGATCGACGACGTCACCGGCGAGCCGCTGGTCCAGCGCGACGACGACAAGGAAACGACGATCCGCAAGCGTCTGGCCGAGTACGAGCAGCTCACGACGCCGCTCATCGGCTACTACGACAACCCTGCCGATCCGCGGCTCGTGAAGGTCGACGCGCTCGCGCCGATCGACGCGGTGACCAAGCAGCTCGTCGACATGATCCAGAACGACGGCGGCGGTAGGGCGAGCGCATGATCAGCATCAAGTCGCAGCGCGAGATCGAAGTCATGCGCCGCAGCGGGAAGATCACCGCGAAGACGCTGAAGCTGCTGATGGCCGCGGCGAAGCCCGGTATGACGACCGGTCAGCTCGACAAGCTCGCCGAGGAGTCGATTCGGTCGATGGGCGGCGTTCCGACGTTCATCGGCTACAACGGCTACCCGTCCTCGATCTGCGCGTCGGTCAATGACGAGGTCGTCCACGGGATGCCGGGCGATCGCGTCCTCCACAGCGGCGATCTCCTCTCGATCGACATCGGGACGACCCTCGAGGGCTACGTCTCCGACTCGGCCGTGACGGTCGCGATCGGCGAGGTCAGCGAGGCGGCGAAGCGGCTGATGAAGGTGACCCAGGAGTGCCTGATGCTCGGGATCGCCGAGATGACGGTCGGCAAGCACGTCGGCGACATCGGGTTCGCCGTCCAGCAGCACGCCGAGTCGCACGGGTACGGGGTCGTGCGCGCCCTGGTCGGCCACGGCGTCGGCCGTAAGATGCACGAAGACCCGCAGGTTCCCAACTACGGCGTCCGCGGCCAGGGGCCGCAGCTCCGCGCCGGGCTCGTCCTGGCGGTCGAGCCGATGATCACCGAGGGGACCTTCGAGGTCGAAACCCTGGACGACGGCTGGACGGTTGTGACCGAGGATGGTAAACTAGCCGCGCACTTCGAGCACACCATCGCGGTCACGGACCAGGGTCCCAAGATCCTGACCCTCCGGGACGTCGGCGAGCACGAGGACGCTGCTCGCTACCGCCCCGCCGGAGATCTGGCCGCGTAAGACGCACGGCCGCACCACCATTTGAAACGACGAGAAGCATCATGAAAGTACGTCCGAGCGTCAAGCGCATTTGCGACGCGTGCAAGATCATCCGCCGCGAAGGCAAAGTCCGCGTGATCTGCGCCGTCAATCCGAAGCACAAGCAGGTACAGGGGTAATGGCTCGTATCTCCGGCATCGATCTGCCGCGCGACAAGCGCATCGAGATCGGTCTCACCTACATCTTCGGGATCGGTCTCCCGACCGCCAAGAAGATCCTCGCGCAGACCGGCGTCAGCCCGGACGTGCGGGTCAAGGATCTCACCAGCGAGGACGAGCAGCGTCTGCGCGAGGTGATCGACGAGCTGAAGGTCGAGGGCGACCTGCGCCGTGAGATCGCCTCGAACATCAAGCGCCTGACCGACATCGGCTGCTACCGCGGCCTGCGCCACCGTCGCGGCCTCCCGGTTCGCGGCCAGCGCACGAAGACGAACGCGCGCACCCGGAAGGGTCCCAAGCGCACCGTCGCCGGCAAGAAGAAGGCGACCAAGAAGTAACCCGCCAGCGAGACCCGGTCGAACCCGACCGGGTCTCGTCGCGTTCAAGGGACATGGCAGCGAACGGAACGCGGGTCCTCGCGCGGTTCTGCGCCGCGCTCGGCGGCGTCGCGGCGGTAGCCCTCGGCACCGGTGTGGTGCAGGCGCAGCAGCAGCAACAGCCCCCCACCGCCGCGGAGATCTACGCTCGCGCGCGGGCCGTCTGGCGCGCGCGCATCGTGCCGCCCTACATCCGCTATACGACGATGATGCATTTGCGCGTGAACCGGCGGGTGACCGTCGAGCGCGACGAGATCGTCTTGCGCACGCGCGATCGTCTCGCGTTCGTGCGCGCGTTCCGTGACGGCGCGCGGCAGGGCGCGGTGCGGATCACCTCACCGCGGCTGGTCCCCGACTCGACGTTCGGGTTGGCATTGCACAGCGGCGCGAGCGAGGTCGAGTCGCCGTTCGCGCCGCCCTCCGAAGCGCCGTTGCCGGCGCCGCCGGTGATCGGCCGCGTCGTGGCGACGACGCACCCGCTCTACGACGTGACGCTAGTCGGTAGCGAGAACGTCGACGGACACCCGTGCTGGCATCTTTCCCTGCGCCCCGCGGCGGGGATGAGCGGCCCCTTACGCGACCTGTGGGTCGACCGCGACACCGCCGACGTGCGCAGGCTCGACGGCGTTGTCGAGGTGCGGCGGGGCCCGTTCCATCGTGAGGCGCCGTTCGACGCCGACTATGCCGACGTCGGCGGCGCGTGGCTCTTGAGCTACGGCCACGCGGCCGGCGGCGTCCACGTCGCGTTTCTGCACTACACGGGGGAAGGCCGCATCGACTTCGGCGGCTACGCGTTCCCCGCCGGCGTCCCGGATTGGTGCTTCGACCGCGACCAGCACGCCGCGCACGCCGCCGACGACGCGGTTTGTACACCCGGTCCTGCCTCAACGTCACCGTGATACATAGGCGGGGTTAGCTTGGGATAGGCAGGCGCGAGCCGCGCCCGGCTGCGACGCACGCGTCGTAGACGTGCGAGGCGACGGCGAGATCCCACAGGCCGATGCCGAGCGATTCGAAGAGCGTGATCTCGTCGGGTGACGTGCGGCCGCGGACCTTCCCGGCGACGAGGTCGCTGAGCAGGGCGGCACGATCCCACGACCAGCGCCCGCTGAGCGCGGCGTGCAGCAGGTCGCCGGACTCGACCTTCGCCTGATCGAGATCCTCGACCGCGACGACGGCTGCGCGCGTGACGGCGGCGACGTCGATCTCTTGCGCATTGGAGCGATTTGACCCGGCGGCGTTGACATGCGCGCCCGGCGTGAGCCACGCGCCCTCGAGCACCGGCGTCGATGCGTTCGTGATCGTGCAGACGACGTCGGCCCCTTCGACGGCCTCGCGTCCGCTGGCCGCCGGTTCGACCGGGATCCCGACGCGCGCGCTCATCTCCGTGCAGAACGCGCGCAGGCGCGCCGCGTCGCGTCCGTAAACGCGCACGCGCTCGATCGGCCGCACGTCGCAGACCGCTTCGAGCTGCGTGCGCGCCTGCCAGCCGGTGCCGATGACGGCGAGCGTGCGCGCGTCCTCGCGCGCGAGGAGCTTCGTCGCCAGACCCGACGCCGCGCCGGTGCGGATCTGCCCGAGCGCGTCGGCCTCGAAGAGCGCGAGCAGCTCGCCGCTCGCCGCGAAGAGCAGGTAGAGGAAACGCGCGCCGCGCGGCGCCGGCGCGACAAGGTACGACTTGTGCCCGAGCCGCTCGCCGTACGCCGCCGGGAGCACTTGGAGCACCGACTGCTTCGCGCGCACGCGCTGACGCGGCTTGTTCTCCGCGCGGCCCTCGGCGCGCGCGCGGGCGGCGTCGTCGAGCAGCCGCAGCGCGTCCTGCACGCCGAGCGTCGCGACGACGTCGTCCTCGGTGAGGTAGAGCGGGTTCACGGCTTCGCCAGCGCGACGACGCCGACGTCCTCGTTGCCGTGCCCCGCCTTCACGTACGTGTCGAAGAATGCGGCGATCTGCGGGAGCACCGAGAGCGACTCGCCGTTGCGGCCGGCCTCTTCGAGCATCAGCCGCACGTCCTTGCGCGCCATCGCCAGCTCCCACTGCGGCGTGAAGTTGCCCTGCGCCATCGCCTTGCCGCGGAAGTTGATCGCGCCGGTCGGCATGAACTCGCCGAACAGCGTGTGCGCTTCTTCGGGCGAGATTCCGAGCGAGGAGGCGAAGCGATAGCCGTCGGCCAGGCCGCTGACGATGAAGACGAGCATCATGTTGCCGAGCAGCTTGAACGCCGTCGCGCGCGTCGGGTCGTCGCCGAACTCCGCGACCTTCCCGGTCATCGGCGCGAGCAGCGGCTTGACGCGTGCGCGCAGCGCCGGATCACCCGAGAGCAGCATCAGTCCGCTCGCCTCGCGCGCGGCGGCCGGGCCCATGAAGACCGGCGTGTGCACGAAGGTCACGCCGCGCTCTTTCCAGCGCGCGATGCGCTCGCCGGTCGGCGTCGGCGCGGTCGTCGTGTGGTCGAAGATCAGCGTCGTCTTGTCGATGACGCCGGCGAGCGGCTCGAGCACCGCGTCGACCGAGGCGTCGTCGCTCAGCGTGATGTGCAGCTGCTCGGCGCCTTTCACGGCGTCGGCCGGGTTCTCGAACGCCTTCGCGCCGTCGGCTTCGAGGACGCGCGCCTTCTCGTGGGTGCGGTTCCAGACGTGGACCGTCTCGCCGCGTTCCAGGAGCTTGCGCACGAAGCCCGCGCCCAACATGCCGGTGCCGAAGTAAGCGATCAAACCGTCTCTCCTCGCGAATGGGATCAGTGGGGGACGCGCGCGTACGCCGTCACGGCGCCGCGCCGGCAGACGACGCGGTACTCGCCGCGCCGCACGCGGTCCCGTACGACGGGTAGGACCGTCGTCGCGAAGACTTGGTTCGGATAGTCGTCGGCGATCACGAGATAGTCGGTCGCCGGCGGGTCGAGCCCGAGCACCGTTGCCCCGGGGCGTCGCGCGGCGACCGCGGTGTACCACTCGTCGTGGGTAGCGACGGTCGCGTCCGCCGGGACGCAGGCGAGCGCGGCGCGCGCGTCGTCGATCGCGTGGTAGGACGGGACGAGGTAGTGGGCGGGATGGAGCGGGCTGAACGCGACCAGCACGATCGCCGAGAGTGCGAACGCCGCAGTCGCCCAGCGCTTCGGCATCCGCAGCGTCCCGACGCCCGCGACGAAGGCGATCAGCGTCCAGGGGATCCAGAGCGCGGCGTAGTGCATCCCCATCCGCCAGACGAGCCCCGAGTTCGCGAGCAGCACGATCGCGAAGCCGGGGAGCGCGAGCCAGAGGAGGCGTGAGCGGAACGGGACGAGCGCGAGCGGGATGAACGCCTCGAGCAAATACGTCAGCCGCCCGACGGTTGCGATCGCCGCGATGAACGCCAGCGGGTGCAGCACGGGGGCGAGGAGCAGCGCGCCCGGCCCGTGGGCGAACGGGTAGTCGTAGAAGTGCGAGGGCGGCCACGGACCGACGTGCGGGAGCACGGCGAACACGTAAATCGCGTCCGAGACGAGGGCGACCGCCGCCGAGCCCGCGCCCGCCAGCAGCCGCGGGCGGTCGCCCCGCCGCCAGCCGTCGAGGGCGATCACCAAGCCGACGATCGCCAGCTCGAGGCAGACGTCCTCGCGCAGGCCGGCCAGCAGCAGGGCGCACACCGCCAGCCAGCGCCACGCCCGGCGTTCGAGCGCCAGCCACCAGGCCAGGGCGAGCGGCGTCAGCAGCCCGAGGTCCCGGAACTCGCCGAAGCCCACCGCGACGAGCGGCGGGTAGACCAGCGCCACGTACCCGCAGCGCTCGGCCAGCTTCTCGCCCAGGCGCGGGCGGGCGATCGCCGCCACGAGCGGTGCACAGGCGACCGTCACGGCGGCGAGGATCGCCTGCAGGACCCACAGGCTGTGCGTCGCGGCCAGGAAGGGCCAGAGCAGCATCAGCGTCGGCGACCAGTGGAAGCGGTAGTGGGTCCCGTGCTCGACCCCGTCGCGCATCCCGCCGAACGCATCGACGATGATCTGAACGAACGTCCCGGTGTCGGCCCCGTAGCTCCAGTCGCGCGCCCGGACGGCCGCCATGACGGCGAGCGCGGCGAAGGCGACCAGGGTCCAGACGATCAGGCGGCGGGAAGGCACGGCGCCCCTGGTTCCGTCCCTTGCACCAGACCTCCGCCCATGGTAAAGTAGGTCGTTGTCTCTCCGCCGGAGAGTCACGCGCGTTCGCGCGCTTCCCCGCTCTCGCCGAGCGGGGTGACGAAAGGTCGGACGACGGGCGGTGCGCCCGCGTGCCGGTCGAGGCGACGACACCCGGCCGCGCCGGGCAGGATAAACTTCCAGGAGCGAGTTCTCTTTTGGCCGCCAAAAAGCAGACGAAGACGCGCAAGAAGCGCGAGTTCAAGAACGTCGGGTCGGGCGTCGCGCACATCCACTCGTCGTTCAACAACACGATTGTGACGATCACCGACAACACGGGATCGACGATCGCGTGGGCCTCCGCCGGAAACCTCGGCTTCAAGGGCTCGAAGAAGTCGACCCCGTTCGCCGCGCAGATGGCCGCCGAAGCGGTCGCGCGCAAGGCGATGGAGCACGGGATGAAGACCGCCGAGGTCTACGTCAAGGGACCGGGCGCCGGCCGTGAGGCCGCGATTCGTTCGCTGCAGGCCGCCGGGCTCGAGATCACGCTCATCAAAGACGTCACGCCGATCCCGCACAACGGCTGCCGCCCGCCGAAGCGCCGCCGAGTGTAAGGGAGTTATAGAGAAAAGATGTCCCGCTACACCGAAGCCGTCTGCCGCCTGTGCCGGCGCGAGACCGCCACGTCGAAGACCGGCGAGAAGATCAAGCTCTTCCTTAAGGGCGACCGCTGCCTTTCGAAGAAGTGCGCCGTCGAGCGCCGCGGCACCGCGCCGGGTCAGAAGACGCAGAACACCAAGACGCGTCAGAAGATCTCCGAGTACGGCCGCCAGCTCCGCGAGAAGCAGAAGATGCGCCGCTACTACGGCGTGCTCGAGACGCAGTTCGCGAACTACTTCCGCGAAGCGCAGCGCGTCAAGGGCAAGACGGGCGCGAAGTTCCTCGAGCTGTGCGAACGCCGCCTCGACAACGTGGTGTACCGCCTCAACCTCGCGCAGAGCCGCTCGCAGGCGCGCCAGCTGGTGACGCATCGCCACTTCCGCCTCAACGGCCGGATCGTGAACGTCCCCTCGATCATCGTCAAGCCCGGCGACGTGCTGACGATCGCCGACCGCTCGAAGTCCTCGGTGCTCTTCCAAGCGAACGCCGAGACCGCGAAGAACCGCCGCCACCCCGAGTGGCTCGAGTTCAGCGAGACCGATCTCTCGGCGAAGGTGCTCACGCTCCCGAGCCGCGAGCAGATCGACACCCCGGTCGACGAACAGCTCATCGTCGAGTACTACTCGCGGTAATCGATGGCCGATCGCGTCGTTGCCGGAGGACTCGCGTACCGTAGTACGCTTCGCCCTCCGGCGCCTCGCGCTCGACCACCGCTTATCGCTCGGGCGAGAGCCCAACACGTCCTCCCCTAGTCACCGTTAGGCGTCCGATCGTGTCACCCTGAGCTTGTCGAAGGGTGAGGCGGATAACGTAAACGGAGTAAGGATCAAGAATCACCGTCATGACCGTCCTCGAAGCGCCGACCGGCGCGCAGATCGAAGTTCGCGAGCGTCGCGAGAACTACGCCAAGTTCGTGATCGAGCCGCTCGAGCGCGGCTTCGGCATCACGCTGGGCAACGCGCTGCGGCGCGTCCTGCTCTCGTCGATCCCCGGCGCCGCCGTCACGTACGTGAAGATCGACGGCGTCCTGCACGAGTTCTCCACGATCAACGGCGTCGTCGAAGACACCGTCGACCTGCTGCTGAACCTCAAGGGTCTGCCGCTCAAGCTCAACAGCGACGATCCGAAGGTGCTCTCGCTCAACGTGAGCGGCGCCAAGGACGTGACGGCGGGCGACATCGCGCCCGACGCCGATGTCGAGATCCTGCAGCCGAACTACCACATCGCGACGCTGACGAAGAAAGACGCCAAGCTCTCGATGGAGATCGGCGTCGAGAAGTCGCGCGGCTACGTCACCGCCGACCGCCAGCGCAACATCGAGCACATGATCGGGCTGATCCCGATGGACTCGATCTTCTCGCCGATCCGCAAGGTCAACTTCAGTGTCGACGACACGCGCGTCGGCCAGTCGGTCGACTACGACCGTCTCACGCTGGAGATCGAGACCAACGGTTCGATCTCGCCCGACGACGCGCTCTCCGAGGCCTCGGAGATCCTCACCGATCAGCTGCGCCTCTTCATCGGGTTCTCGACCGAAGAGAAGCCGGTTGCGACGGCGCCGGCGAGCGAATGGGACGTCCCGGTCGAGACGCTCAACCTCTCGGTCCGCTCGTTCAACTGCCTCAAGCGCGCGGGGATCTCGAAGGTCTCCGAGCTGCTCGACATGACGGAAGACGAGATCATCAAGATGCGCAACTTCGGCAAGAAGTCGCTCGACGAGATCAAGCAGGTCCTCGAGGACCGGGGCCTCTCGCTCCGCCAAGCCTAACAGCGCCACAAGAGTAAGGAACCATGCCGCACCAAGTCGCCAACAAGCGCCTCTCGCGCACGGACGGACACCGCAAGGCGCTGCTCCGCAACCTCGCGACCTCGTTCTTCAAGCACGAGAAGATCGAGACCACGTCGACCAAGGCCAAGGAGATCTCCAAGGTCGTCGACCGCCTCATCACGCAGGCCCGCCGCGGCGACCTGCATTCGCGGCGTCTCGTCGCTTCGTACCTCACCGAAGAAGCCGTCGCGAAGAAGCTCGTCGAGCAGATCGCGCCGACGCTCAAGGACCGCACCGGCGGCTACACGCGGATCACGAAGAGCCGCGTCCGCCCCGGCGACGCAGCCGAGCTCTCGATCCTGGAGCTCGTCAAGTAACGTCGTAGCCGCTTGCGCCCGGCTCTCTGGCTTGCCAGGGGCCGGGGGATGCGCTACAAAATGGCGTTACGAACGTATGCTTACCGCAACCGCGGACGAACCGCTCAGTCTCACCTCGATCACGCGATCGTTCATCGCGGACAGCATCACGCCGATCTCCGCCTACCTCGCCCTGGCCCAGCCGGGGCGTTCGTGTCTGCTGGAGTCGGTCGAGGGGACCGAGCGGATCAGCCGCTACTCGTTCGTCGGGTTGGACTACCTCGAGGCGTTCGGGATCGACCGCGATCCCCAGATGCTCGCGAAGATCCGGGCGGCGATCGGCCGCTACCGCCTCGACCGCGGCGACCTGCCGTTCCCCGGCGGTGCGGTCTGCCTGTTCAGCTACGACGCGGCGCGTGCGATGGAGCACGTTGGCGAGGCACCGCCCGCCGACGTGCGGTTCGGCGACGCGCTGATCGTCATCCCGGGGACGTGGCTCGTGTTCGACCACTTCACCCACCGCGTCACGCTGATCGGCTTCGCGCGCGGCGAGGACGAGCGTGCCGGCGTCGAAGCGCGGCTCGACGCGTACGTTGCCCGTCTGCTCGACCAGCGGCCGACCGTCCCGGGTGCGGTGCGCGCCGACGGCCCCGTCTCGGCCTCGATGGATGAGGCGACGTTCCTCGCGCGCGTCGCGCAGGCGCAGGAGTACATCCGCGACGGCGAGGCCTATCAGCTGCAGGTCGGGATTCGCTTCTCGTGCCAGCTCGCGGGGACGGCGTTCGACTTCTACCGGCAGATCCGGGCGCGCAATCCCTCACCGTACATGTTCTTCGTCGAGCACGACGGCCGCGCGGTCTTCGGCGCCTCGCCGGAGTTCCTGGTGCGGCTCGACGGCAGCACGGCGCGCATCCGCCCGCTCGCGGGGACGCGTCCGCGCGCCGCGGATCCCGAGGTCGACCAGCGCGTCGCCGACGAGCTGCTCGCCGATCCGAAGGAACGCGCCGAGCACGTGATGCTCGTCGACCTCGCGCGCAACGATTTGGGTGCGGTCTGCCGCACCGGGACGGTGCGCGTCGACGAGCTGATGGTGATCGAGCGCTACTCGCACGTCATGCACATCGTCTCGAACGTCGTCGGCGAGCTGCGTGACGACCGCGACGCGCTCGATCTGTTCGCCGCGTCGTTCCCGGCCGGCACGGTGACGGGGACGCCGAAGATCCGCGCGATGCAGCTGATCGACCAGCTCGAGCCGGTCGCGCGCGGCTTCTACGCCGGAAGCGTCGCGCACATCGACTTCGACGGCGACCTGGACTCGTGCATCATCCTGCGTTCGGTCGCGTGCGCGAACGGCCGCGCCTACTGGCAGGCCTCGGCCGGGATCGTCGCCGACAGCGTCCCGAAGACCGAGTACGCCGAGGTCTTCGCGAAAACCGGGATCGTCCGCGCCGTGTTGGGGATCGAGCCGTGAAAAAGCTGCTCCTGGTCGACAACTACGACTCGTTCACGTGGAATCTCGCCCATCTGTTCGCCGGGATCGACGGCGTCGAGGTGGACGTCATCCGGAACGACGACGCTCGGCTCGCCGACGGCGTGACGAGGCAGTACGACGCGATCGTCGTCGGTCCGGGGCCGGGACGGCCCGAGGATGCGGGGCGGACGCTCGCGATCGTGCGCGAAGCGGCGCGCGAGCGCAAGCCGCTCTTCGGCGTGTGTCTGGGGCTGCAGGCGATCGGTGAGGTGTTCGGCGGTCGCGTTGTGCACGCGCCGCGGATGATGCACGGCAAGACCTCCGAGATCACGCACGACGGAAAAGGCGTGTTCGCCGGTGTCCCCTCACCGTTCCACGCGACGCGCTACCACTCGCTGTGCGTCGACCACGACGGCTTCCCGGCCGAGCTGCGCGCGACCGCGGCGAGCGAGGACGGCGTGATCCAAGGGCTCGAGCACCGCGAGCTTCCGATCTCCGGCGTGCAGTTCCACCCCGAATCGGTGCTCACCGTCGAAGGTCGCGCGCTCGCCGATAACGTCGTGCGCAGTATACGGTGATCACGATGGATCGACAACGATGAGCACCGACTATCCCAGTCTTCTGCGCCGGGTTCTCGCAGGTGAGGATCTTGGCGCGGGGGAGATGGCGCAGACGGTCGGTGCGATCATGGACGAGACCCTCTCGCCGGTGCGAGCCGCCGCGCTGCTCGCGGCGCTCGCCGCGAAAGGCGAGGCGGTCGACGAGATCGTCGGCGCGGCGCGCGCGATGCGCGAACGGAGCGTCCGCGTCGAACACGGCCTCCCTCTGGTGCTCGACATCGTCGGCACGGGCGGCGACGGCGCCAACACGATCAACATCTCGACTGCGGCGGCGTTCGTCGTCGCCGGATGCGGCGTCCCGGTCGCCAAGCACGGGAACCGCGCCGCGTCGAGCCAGTGCGGGAGCGCCGACGTCCTCGAAGCGCTCGGCGTCCCGATCGACCGCGACCCCGAGGTATCCTCGCGCGTGCTGCGCGAGGGCAACATCTGTTTCTTGTTCGCGCAGCGCCACCATCCGGCGATGCGCGCGGTCGCACCGATACGGCGTGAGCTTGGCGTGCGAACGATCTTCAACTTGCTCGGACCGCTGACGAATCCGGCCGGTGCGAACCGCCAGCTGATCGGGGTCGCACGGCCGGACTACGTCGAACGCATCGCGCAGGCGCTACGCGCGCTCGGCGCCGACGCCGGCGCGGTGATCTCCGGCGAGGACGGTCTGGACGAGATCTCGGGCGAGGCGCCGACGCGCGTCGTGCAGTTCGACCGCGAGGGCGTGCGCCGTTGGACGCTCGACCCCGCGCGCTACGGCGTGCGCGCCACGCGCGCCGAGATTCGCGGCGGAACGGCAGAGGCGAACGCCGAGGCGCTCGTCGCGATCCTGGAGGGCGAACGGAGCCCGCGCGCCGATCTGGTTTCCCTCAACGCCGCACTCGCGCTCGTCGTCGCGGGTGAGGCGGTCGACATCGACGACGGCATGGCGCGCGCGCACACGGCGGTTGAGACCGGCCGTGCTCGCGCCGCGCTCGACGCGCTCCGCACGAGCGGGGCCGAGGTGAACGTATGACCGACATGCTCGAGAAGCTCTACGCGGCGAAAGCGGTCGTTCGCGCGGCCGACGAGGCGCGTGAACCGCTCGAGGAACTTCGTGTCCGCGCGGAGGCGCGGCGGATCGAGCGCCGGCGCTTCCGGGCCGCGCTCGCGAATGCGCACGGGCCGGCGATCATCGCCGAGATCAAGCGCGCCTCGCCGTCGGTCGGGATCATCGTCCCGCACCTCGATCCGGCGGAGATCGCGCGCGACTACGAAGCGGCCGGCGCCGACGCGGTCAGCGTGCTCACCGAGAGCGACCATTTCCTAGGCGATCTCGCGTACCTCGATGTCGCACGCAACGCGGCGCGGCTCCCGATCCTGCGCAAGGATTTCCTGAGCACGCGCTACGAGGTCGTGCAGTCGGCGGCGTACGGCGCCGACGCGATCCTCGCGATCGTCGCGGGGCTCTCCGATGCACGCCTCTCCGAGATGTTCGAGGAAGCGCGCCGCTACGATCTCGACGTGCTCGTCGAAGTGCACACCGAAGAAGAGCTGCGCCGCGCGCTCGCGCTCGGGGCGACGCTGCTCGGGATCAACAACCGCAACCTGCGCACGTTCGAGACCGATCTGGCCGTCACCGAGGAGCTGCTCCCGCTCGTTCCGTCGACCGTCGTCGTGATCAGCGAGAGCGGGGTGCGCTCGCAGGACGACGTGCGCCGGCTCGTCGCGCACGGTGCGCGCGGCGTCCTCGTCGGTGAATCGCTGATGCGCTCCGACGACAAGGGCGAGGCGATCCGCGCCCTCAAGGGCGCGGCGGTTCCGGTCTAGCGAAGCCGATCGTTGCGCACCCGGGTCAAGATCTGCGGCTGCCGGAGCGCGCACGAGGCCGCGCTGGCGATCGACTCCGGAGCGGATGCCGTCGGCGTGATCCTGGCCGAGGAATCGCCCGCGCGCGCCAGCATCGAGCAGCTCCACGAGATCGCGCAGACGGTCCCCGCGCTGGTCTCGCTCGTCGCGGTCTTCGTCGACCCGCCCTCGCCGCTCGTCGACGAAGCGCTCAAGGTCGGCGCGATCCCGCAGTTCCACGGCGACGAGCCTGCCGACGCGTGTGAGGCGTTCGCCGCCGGACCGTATCTCAAGGCGTATCACGTGCGCCTGGACAAACCGCCGACCCCCGAGGAGTTCGCTCGCGTCGCGCGCCCGTTCGAGCACGCGACGTGGCTCTTCGATACCGCGCGCGCGAACGGCCGCAGCGGCGGAACGGGGCTGACGTTTCCCTGGAAGCTCGCGCGCGAGCTCGCGGGTGACCGGCGCATCGTGATCAGCGGCGGCCTCACGCCGCAGAACGTCGCCGCGTGCGTGCGCGCCGCGCGCCCCTACGCCGTCGACGTGCGCAGCGGCGTCGAGACCAACGGCGTCAAGGACGCCGAGAAGATCCGCGCGTTCGTCTGCGCGGTGCGCGAAGCGGACATGGACGTGACGGCATGATCGCGGTTCGCCCGCCCGGCATCCGTCAGCGGCCGACATCGCCGTGCACCTGCTCGACGACGCGGTACCGGCCCCGTACGTGGTGAAGTATCGCCGACGACCTTCATCTTGCAGAAGGACGGGCGACCGAGCTGACGCTCTGCCGGTCCCGTCAGGACACCCGCTCCCGCGTCTGGAACCGTGAGTTCCCCTCGCGCTCCCATCTCCGGAAAGACGATGATCGATACGCACCAGCAGACGCTCCCCGACGCCAACGGCTATTTCGGCCGTTTCGGCGGCGTCTTCGTCCCTGAGGTCCTGATCGAGGCGCTCACGCAACTCGACCGCGCGATGCGGGAGGCGTTCGCCGATCCGGGCTTCTGGTCCGAGTACGAGGGGCTGCTGCGCGACTACGTCGGGCGGCCATCGCCGATCTATCACGCGGAGCGGCTCGTCGACGGTCCGCACGCGCCGATCATCTTCAAGCGCGAGGACACCAACCACACCGGCGCCCACAAGATCAACAACACCGTCGGGCAGGCGCTGCTCGCGAAGCGCATGGGCAAGACGCGGCTGATCGCCGAGACCGGCGCCGGCCAGCACGGCGTCGCGACCGCGACGATCGGCGCGAAGCTCGGCTTGCCGGTCGACGTCTACATGGGCGCGGTCGACGTCGAGCGCCAGGCGCTGAACGTCTACCTGATGCGGCTGCTCGGCGCGCAGGTGCACTCCGTCGAGAGCGGGACGCGCACGCTCAAGGATGCGACGAACGAGGCGTTCCGTGAATGGGCCGCGCGCGTCGAGGACACGTTCTACGTGATCGGCTCCGTCGTCGGCGCGCACCCGTATCCGTATCTGGTGCGCGAGTTCCAGAAGGTGATCGGCGTCGAGGCGCGCGCGCAGGTGCTCGAGCGCTACGGGCGCCTACCCTCCGACGTCGTCGCCTGCGTCGGCGGCGGCTCGAACGCGATGGGGATCTTCCGCGGCTTCGTCGACGACCCCGAGGTGCAGCTATGGGGCGTCGAGGCCGCGGGCCACGGTGTCCATGCGATCGACACGGCCGCGTCGATCAACGCGGGGACCGTCGGGATCCTGCACGGTTCGCGCAGCTTCGTGCTGCAGGACGAGGAAGGCCAGGTGCGCGACACGCACTCGGTGAGCGCCGGTCTGGACTACCCCGGCGTCGGTCCGGAACACGCCTACCTGAGCGAGAGCGGCCGTGCGCGCTACGTCGCTGCCGACGACGACGAGGCCGTCGCGGCGTTCCACCACACCGCGCTGCGCGAAGGGATCGTGCCGGCGCTCGAGAGCGCGCACGCGATCGCGTTCGCGCGCAAGCTCGCGGTCGAGCGCGGTCCGAGCGGACTCGTCTTGGTCAACCTGAGCGGACGCGGGGACAAGGACGTGCGCAGCATCGCGGCGCGCGAAGGGCAGGTGGCGCTGTGATCGCGGCGGGCGGGATCGGCGCGGTCTTCGCGCGCGCGCAAGCCGAGCGGCGCGCGGCGCTGATCGCCTACGTCGTCGCCGGCGATCCGGATCGCGAGACGACGCTCGCGGTCCTCGAAGCGATCACGGCCGCCGGGATCGACCTGATCGAACTGGGGATCCCCTACGGCGATCCGCTCGCCGACGGGCCGACGATCGCCGCCGCGGCGCAGCGCGCCCTGAACGGCGGGACGCGCATGGCCGACGCGCTCGGGATCGCCGCCGAGGCGAAGGCGCGCGGCTGCGCGCCGATCGTGTTCTTCACGTACGTCAACCCGATCGACCGCTACGGCGCGGAGCGCTTCGCGCGCGAGGCGGCGCAGGCCGGCGCGCTCGGCGCGATCGTCCCGGACGTCCCGATCGAGGAGCTGGACGCGTTCGCGCCGCCATTGCGCGCGCACGGCCTGGAGATCCCGCTGCTGATCGCGCCGACGACGCCGCAGCCACGCGCGGAACGGATCGCCGCCGCGTCGACCGGCTTCGTGTACCTGGTCTCGCGCCTCGGCGTGACCGGTGCTCGGCGGGAACCGGACGTCGCCTGGGCCTCGGCCGCCGTGGCGCGCCTGCGGCCCGTCACCCACACGCCGCTGACCGTCGGCTTCGGGATCTCGACCCCGGCCCACGTCGCCGCGATCGGCGCCGTCGCCGACGGCGTGATCGTCGGGAGCGCGCTGATCGACGCGTACGCCGGGCGCACCGGTGCCGAGGCGGCGCGCGCGGCCGGCGCGTACGTCGAGAAGCTCCGTGCGGCGCTCGGTCCGCGTGACTGACCGCGGCGCGCGTTCGGTCTTTTTTTCGTGAAAAGGCGTCGCTTGGACTGAAGAGGCAGGAAAGGCGCGGGGCGTGGACTCATCTAGGGGCAGCTTTGTTCCGCCGGAGGTCATGTTTCGATGCAGCTCCGCCCCATTGCGGCGCTCGGCGCTCTGGCGCTACTCGTAGCGCTGATTTCGCCGTCCGCTCCGGTCTCCGCGGCCGGTGACACGATCGTCTTCGGGTCGCCGGTCTCGCTCACGGGTTCGCTTGCAAAGGAAGGCAAGCTCACCCAAGAGGGCTACGAGTTCTGGAAGAACTACGTCAACGCCCACGGCGGGATCAAGGTCGCCGGCAAGTCCTACAAGGTCGACATCAAGTACTACGACGACGAGTCGAAGAACGACACGGCGGCGCAGCTCGCCGAACGCTTGATCGACCAGGATCACGTCAACTTCATCCTCGGCCCGTACGGTTCGGGGACGGCGTTCACCGTCGCGCAGATGGTCGAGCGCAAGAAGATCCCGATGGTCGAGGGGAACGGCGCGGCCGAGAAGATCTTCAACCAGGGCTTCCGCTACACGTTCGCCGTCCTCTCGCCGGCGCGCCGCTACCTCGAAGGCGTGCTGGCGATGGCGAAGGCGCAGAAGCCCGCCGCGCAGACCGTCGCGATCACCGCGGCGAGCGACGCCTTCTCACAGGAGGTCGCGCAGGGCGCCGCCGACTGGGCGACCGCGCACGGGATGAAGGTCGTCTACAACAACAAGTATCCCGACACCGCGACCGACGTCTCGTCGATCATCTCCGCGCTCAAGGCGACGAATCCCGATGTCATCCTCAACGCCGGGCATCTGCAGGACGCGCTCCTGGTGCAGAAGGGGCTCAAGGAGCAGAACGTGATGGCGAAGGCCTACGGCTACTCCGTCGGCCCGGACACCCCCGACTTCACCAACACGCTCGGCAAGGACGCGAACGACGTCTTCGGCGGCGCGCAGTGGTCGGATGTCGTGAAGTACCAGGGCGCTCCGGGGTTCTACCAGACGGCGCCGGAGTATGCGAAGGCGTTCCAGGCCGTCTACCACCATCGTCCCGACTACCACAACGCCGAGTCGAGCGCGACGTGCCTGGCGTTCCAGTACGCGCTCGAGCGCGCCGGGACGCTCGATCCGGAGAAGGTGCGCGACGCGCTCGCCAACCTCGACGTGACGACGTTCTACGGGATCCTCAAGTTCGACAAGCGCGGCTTGAACGTGTACAAGCCGATGGTCGTGAACCAGATCATCAACGGCCGGCTCACGACGGTCTGGCCGAGCGGCCTGGCCGAAACGTCGCCGAAGTACCCCGCGCCCCCGTGGGGGCAGCGCTGAAGGGCGCGGCTGACTGATGCACCTCATCGCCCAGGACCTCGTCAACGGGATCCTCGCCGGCGGGATCCTTGGCTTGGTCGCGCTCGGCTTCTCCCTGGTGTGGGGGATCATGAACATCATCAACCTCGCGTACGGCGCGTTCATCATGCTCGGCGCCTACGTGACGTATCAGCTGTTCACGAGCTTCCACCTCGACCCGTTCCTATCGATCCCGATCTCGTTCGCGGCGCTGTTCGTGCTCGGGTACCTGCTCGGGCGCTACGTCATCAACTGGGTCGCGCGCGCCCCGGTGCTCACGACGTTCCTGCTCACGTTCGGGCTCTCGTTGCTCCTGGTGAACATCGCGCTGCTCGTGTGGACCTCCGACACGGTCGGTGTGACGACGGCGTACTCCGGCGCGAACTTCACCCTCGACGGCGTGACCATCCCGTGGACGAAGCTGTTCACGCTGATCGCCGCGCTCGCGATCACCGGCGTGATGCAGGTCTGGCTGACGCGCTCGAAGATGGGCCGCGCGATCCGCGCGACCGCGATGGACATCGGCGCCGCGCAGCTCTCCGGCGTGCGGGTCGCGCAGATCTACGCGATCGTCTTCGGTCTGGGCGCCGGCCTCGCCGGCGTCGCCGGGACGCTGCTCAGCCTCTCATACTCGATCAACCCGTCGATGGGCGACCCGTTCCTGATCAAGGCGTTCGTCGTCTGCGTCCTGGGCGGGCTCGGCTCGGTCGAAGGTGCGCTCGTCGGCGGGTTGACGTACGGAATCGTCGAGTCGTTCGCGACGCAGCTCGACGTGACGATCGGCTCGCAGCACATCAGCGGCTCGGGGCTGCAAGACGCGGTCGCGCTGATCGTGCTCCTCGTCGTGCTGATCGTGCGCCCGCGCGGGATCATGGGGAAAGCGACCGCGTGACTGCCGCGACGCTGCGTCGCGTGGGGCTGGGCGGGATCACCGGGAACCCCATCGCGTTCGCCGTCGTGCTCGCGATCATGGCGGTGTTGCTCGCCGTTCCGCTCGCGCACAACGGGTACGTCGAGATCATCTTCCGCAACATCCTGATGTACGCGGCGATGAGCTACGGCTGGAATCTGATCGGCGGCTATACCGGCTACGTCTCGTTCGGCAACGTCGTGTTCTTCGGTTTGGGCGCGTACTGCTCGGCGCTCCTGGGCGCCCACGGCGTCAACAACCTCTTCGCCGACGTCGCGGTCGCCTGCGTCGTCAACGCGGCGTTCGCGGCGCTCGTCGGGCTGCCGGTGCTGCGGCTGCGCGGGCACTACTTCGGGATCGCGACGCTCGGGATCGCGCTCGCCGTCGCCGACATCGTCGCCAACCTCGACGCGTTCGGCGGGACCGGCGGCCTCGCGCTCAAGCAGGTCGATCAGGCGCACTTCTCACTCTACTACTACGCGATGTGGCTCGTCGCGCTCGGCGCGATGCTCGCGACCTACGCGATCGCGCGCTCGAAGCTTGGGTACGCCTTCGTCGCGATCCGCGAGAACGAGGAGGCGGCGGCGGTGCTCGGGATCGCCGCGACGCGCTACAAGGTGACCGCGTGGGCGATCAGCGCGGCGTTCGCCGGCGCTGCCGGCGCGGTCTTCGCGCCGGCGAACGGCTTTCTCGATCCCTCGATCGCGTTCTCGATCGATTCGAACGTCTTCCCGATCGTGATGGCGATCCTGGGCGGGATCGGGACCGTCGCCGGCCCGTTCATCGGCGCGCTGCTCCTCGCCGGCCTGAACGAGATACTGCAACGCACGTTCCTCAAGATCCACACGCTGTTCTTCGGGGCGATCATCGTGCTGGTCGTCCTGCTGCTGCCGCGTGGTCTGGTCTGGCTGTTCGGCTTGCGCGGCGGCGCGCGGACGTGGCTCAAGAGCCTGGCGGGGTACCGCGCGTGAGCGGGGTGCTCGCGATCGACGGCATCGGGATGCGTTTCGGCGGCCTGTGGGCGCTCACCGACGTGAGCTTCGAGGTCGAGCCAGGATCGGTCGTCGGCCTGATCGGCCCGAACGGGAGCGGGAAGACGACGCTGATGAACGTGATCAGCGGGGTCTACAAGCCGACGACCGGCGAGGTGCGCTACGCCGGTACGCGGATCGCAGACGTCCCGACCCACCGCGTCTGCCGCCTGGGGATCGCGCGGACGTTCCAGGTCGTCAAGCCGTTCGCGAACCTCACCGTGCGCGAGAACGTCGCGGTCGGCGCGATGTACGGCCGCGAAGGGACGCGCCGCTCGACGCGCGCGTCGTTCGAGCGCGCCGACGAGCTGCTCGAGGTCGTCGCGCTCACGCGCGTCGCGGGGCGCGCGGCGAGCGATCTGACGATCCCCGACCGCAAGCGCCTCGAGGTCGCGAAAGCGCTCGCGCTCGATCCCGAGATCCTGCTGCTCGACGAAGTGATGGCTGGGCTGAACGCGACGGAGGTCGACGAGGCGCTCGAGCTGCTGCGCACGGTCAACGCGCGCGGCGTGACGCTCATCGTCGTCGAGCACCTGATGAAGGCGATCGTCTCGATCTCGACGACGATCGTCGTGCTCGCGGAGGGGAAGAAGATCGCGCAAGGCGCGCCGAGCGACGTGCTCGCCTCGCCGCTGGTGATCGAAGCGTACCTCGGCTCGCGCTGGGTGAAGCGCCAGGAGCAGCTCGCGCTGATCGCAAGCGAACGCGAGGAGGCGCTGCGCGTGCAGCCGCCGGAGGCGCACGCGTGAGCGCCCTTCGACAAGCTCAGGGTGACCTGGTCGTCGAGAACCTGAGCGCGGGATACGGCGACACACAAGTCCTCTGGGACGTCGAGCTGCGGATCGATCCGGGCGAGATCGTGGCGCTGATCGGCTCGAACGGCGCGGGGAAGTCGACGCTGCTCGGTGCGATCAGCGGGATCGTCCCGACCTGGGGAGGCCTGGTGCGTTTCGGCGAGACCGCGCTGACCGGCCAGGAGCCCGACCGCGTCGTGCGCGCCGGGGTGATCCAGGTGCCGCAGGGACGGCGGCTCTTCGGCTCGCTCACCGTTGAAGAGAATCTGCTGATGGGCGCGTACCTGCGCCGCGACGGCGACGTGCGCGAGGACCTCGAACGCATCCTCACGATCCTCCCCCGCCTGCGCGAACGCTACGACTACCTCGCCGGCCGCCTCTCGGGCGGCGAGCAGCAGCAGGTCGCGATCGCGCGCGCGCTGATGGCGCGCCCGAAGGTGCTGCTGATCGACGAGATGTCGCTCGGCCTCGCCCCGGTGCTCGTCGACGCGCTGCTCGAGGTGCTGCAGCGGATCCACGAAACGGGCGTCTCGATCCTGATCGTCGAGCAGGATGTCCAGACCGCGCTCGAGATCAGCTCGCGCGCGTACGTTTTGGAGACGGGCCGTGTCACGCTCGCTGGTCCGTCGGCGCAGCTGCTCGACGACCCGCAGGTGAAGAAGGCGTATCTTGGGGTGTAACGTCCGTTTCGCGACCGTCGTGAAGATCGTGCACGACCGCGATCGGCTCGTCGGCTATCCGGTCGAACCCGACGCGGCGTTCGAAACCGGTGGTCCGGGCGACGGCGCGACGTACGGCTTCGAGGTCGGCAAGGACACGTGGCACGTCGTCGCCGATCCGGCGGCGCACACGGTGTTCTACGGCGAGTCGTGCTGCGCGTTCGGACGCGAGGTGCTGATGCGCACGCGCTCCGCGGCCCCGGCGCTCGTTCCGCGCCGCGATCTCGCCGCGATGCGCACGGCGCGCGGCGTGCGCCTGCGCGATCGACGTGGAAGAGGCCTGCTGAGAGCAGAGCGACCAGCCGTACCGCGCGCGCACCGCGGGGGACGCGCTCTCGGCCCGCGAAGCGAGCAGCCGTGGAGAACGTCCGTGAATTGCTGCGCCTTCCCGCGCCCGCACCGCAACCCCAAGCCCTCGCCTTCGACGGGACATCCCTGTGGGTGGGGTCGCGGGAGACCAATCAGGTGTTCTCGATCGACCCGACGAGCTGGGTCGCGCGCGAGGAAGCCGTCGCACCGGGGAAGCCCTACGGGATGACGGTCGTCGGCGACGAGCTGCGCGTGCTGTGCGCGCTCGCGCCCGACGACGACCGCGTGATCTATCGCTTCGTCCCCGGGCACGGGTTCAAGCACGAGGGAGCGATCAAGGCACCGGACGACACCGGTTCCTACCTCGGCTATGACGGCGAGCGGCTCTACATGAGCCAGTGGTACACGAAGCGCATCTATTCGTTGGACGAGAACGGCGCGGTCGGGAGCGTCATCGAGGTTCCGCACGAGATCGCGGGGCAGGTCATCGTCGACGGCCGCTTCTATCTCGTCTGCACCGAAAACGACGGCGCGGCGGGCTTCTGGCTCACGCGCGTCGACGCGCGCGGCGCGACGCCGCGCGCTGAAGACATCGCGCGCATCCCGTTTTCGGCACGCTCCCTCGCCTTCGACGGCGAGCGGTTCTGGACGAACCACCGCGAGGCGAACGAGACGGTTGCCTTCGCGCGCCCCGACGCCTAGACTTCGACCGGATGAAGATCCTGCTGGTCGACGACTCCCGCATCGCGCGCGAGCTGACCGCGTCGTACCTGCACGAGATGGGCCACCCCGTCGTGCAGGCACCGGACGGCGCGCGCGCGCTGGAGCTGTATCGCGGCGACCCGCCGGATCTGGTGCTGCTCGACGTCGAGATGCCGGAGATGAACGGCTACGCCGTCGCGCGCGAGATGCGGCGCAGCGACGACGAGGGCCATTGGATCCCCATCATCTTCCTGAGCGGCCGCGTCGCGGACGAGGACGTCGCCAAGGGGCTCGAAGCGGGCGGCGACGACTACATGACCAAGCCCGTCAGCCCGGTCGTGCTGCGCGCGAAGCTCAGCGCGATGCGGCGCATCACCGATATGCAGCAGCGCCTGCGCGAGGTCGGCAAGCAGCTGCAAGACGTGAACCGCACGCTGGTCAAGCTCTCCTCGCTCGACGGGCTGACGGGGATCCCCAACCGGCGCTCGTTCGACACCGCGCTCGAGCGCGAGTGGCAGCGCGGGATGCGCGACGCGCGTCCGCTCGCGCTGATCCTTGGCGACGTCGACTTCTTCAAGCGCTACAACGACACGTACGGCCACCAGAGCGGCGATGCGTGCCTGCAAGCGGTTGCGAAGGCGCTGCTGCAGACCGCGCGGCGCACGACCGACGTCGTCGCCCGCTTCGGCGGCGAGGAGTTCGCGATCTTGCTCGCCGACATGCCGGTCGCCGGCGCGATGGAGGTCGCGGCGCGCGCGCTGGAATCGGTTCGCGCGCTGCAGCTCCCGCACGCGAGCTCGGACGTCGCCGAGTACGTCACGATGAGCTTAGGCGTCTCCGTCTGCGTGCCGAGCCACGCGCTGACCTCGGACCGACTTGTCGAGGCGGCGGACGCCGCGCTCTACCGGGCCAAGTCCGAGGGCCGCAATCGCGCCGCGGCGCAGCCGCTCAGCGGCGCCGCTTAGCCCGCAGCGGGTTTCGGAACCGTGGGGAGCCCGAGGTGCTCCCACTCCATCCATGAGCCGTCGTAGACGGCGACATCGGTGAAGCCGGCGGAGCGCAGCGCGAGCCACGCGCCCGACGCCGAGACGCCGCTGCCGCACGAGACGATGGTGCGCCGCGCGGGATCGAGTTGCGCGTCGCGCACGAGCCGCTCGAGCGTGGCCGGTTCGGCGACGCGGCCGCCGCGCGCGTCTTCGAGCAGCAGGTTGCCGCTGATCCGCACCGCGCCCGCGATGTCGCGGTCGCGCTGCGCGTAGGTCTGGTCGCGCTGCGTCTCGAGGAGTTGTCCGTCGCCGTGTCCTTCGGCGATCGCCAGCACCTCGTCGCGCGAGGCGCGCAGCGCGGGATGCTCATGCGGGATGAAGGTCGCCGGCACGATCGCCGGCGCGTCGGTCGAGAGCGTCCGCCCCGCGGCGACCCACGCCGGGAGCCCGCCGGCGAGGACGTACGCTTCGGCATGGCCGTAGTAGCGCAGCATCCACACGATCCGCGCCGCGAACGGGATCGTCCCGGCATCGTACGCGACGACGATCGCGTCATCGCCGATCCCGTGGGCCCCCATGATCTGCGCGAAACGCTCCGCGGGCGCGACACGCGTCGCGTACGGCGTCGCCGGATCGCTCAGATCGTCGCCGTAGTCGAGGTGCACGGCGCCGGGAAGGTGACCGGCCGCGAATTGCTCGCGGCCGGAAGCCATCTGCACGGTACCGCCGTGCGGCACGCTGCGCGCGTCGACGATACGCACGCGCGGATCGCCGAGGTGAGCGGCGAGCCACTCGACCTCGACGAAATCCGGACTCGCCATAACGCTAGACCGCGACCGAGGTCTTGCTCAGGTCGAAGCGCTTCTCCGACTCGTCGGCGATGTACTTGCCGATCGCGAGCGACGACGTTGCGGCGGGTGAAGGCGCGTTACGCACGTGGACGATGCCGTCGGAGCCGTCGAAGACGAAGTCGTCGACGAGCGTGCCGTCGGCGGTCATCGTCTGCGCGCGCACGCCCGACGGTCCCGGGAGCGTGTCCTCGACCTGCAACTCGGGGATGTAGCGCTGCAGCGCTTCGACGTACGCCTTGCGCACCAGGTCGCGATAGACCTCGCCGGCCTCGACCTGCCAGTACTTGGCGAGCAGCTTGTAGACGCCGGGATACGTCGCCATGTCCCAGAGCTGCTTGGGGTCGATCGTGAAGAACGAGTAGCCCTCGCGCGCGAAGGCGGGGACGGCGTTCGGCCCGAGCCAGATCGAACCGTCCATGCGCGGCGTGAAATGCACGCCCAGGAACGGGAACTGCGGGTCGGGGACCGGATAGATGTTGCCCTTGACGAGGTACGCCTTCTCGGGCTTGAGGATCAGGTAGTCGCCGCGGAACGGCACGATCTTCGGATCGCGGTCGCCGCCGGTCATCTTCGCGAGCTTGTCGCTGTGCAGCCCGCCGCAGGTGACGACGTACTTCGCGTGGATCTCGCCCTTGAGCGTGCGCAGCACGGTGATCCCGTCGCGGCGCTCGATCCCCGTGACCTCGTGCCCGAGGTACATGTCGGCGCCCATCTCCTTGGCGTCGTCGCCGTAGCTGCGCGCGACGCGGCCCCAGTCGACGATCCCGGTGACCGGCGAGAAGATCGCCTTGATCCCGCGGCAGTACGGTTCGCGCTCGGCGATCTGCGCGGCGTCGAGCATCTCGAGCCCTTCGACGCCGTTCTGGTGGCCGCGCTCCCAGAGGTCCTGGAGCCGACCCAGCTCCGACTCCTCGGTGGCGACGATCAGCTTGCCGACGTTCTTGTACTCGATGCCCTTCGCATCGCAGTACTCCCATGCCAGCTTGCGGCCTTCGGTGCACAGCTTGGCCTTGAACGAGCCGGGCTTGTAGTAGATCCCCGAGTGGATCACGCCGCTGTTGTGGCCCGTCTGGTGTTTGCTCCAGACGTCCTCTTTCTCGACGTTCGCGACGCGGAGGTTGGGGTGGCGGAGCAGCAGCTCGCGCGTGGTGGCGAGGCCGACGATGCCTCCGCCGACAACAGCGATGTCGTAGACCATGGTTGGGGTGATTCTCGCATCCCGTCTCCGCGCCCGCTACGAGTTTGGGGGTACCGGGTTGCGGCAGGGACCGGAGGGAGCGGGCGCGGAGCCTGTTCTCATATGACCGCCGCAGCAGCTCCCGCCCTCGCTCCGTTCCGAAACGAGACGATTCGTGACTTCTCCGCCGCCGCCGACCGCGTGTCGCTCGAGGCCGCGCTGGAACGCGCGCGAACCGTCGTCGGCGTCCGCTGCCCGGTGGTCATCGGGGGCGAGCGCCTTCACGGCGTCCGCACGACGCCCTCACGGAACCCGGCCTTCCCGGACCAGATCGTCGGCGAAGTCGACGAAGCGACCCCCGAGTTGGTCTCCCGCGCGCTGGACGCGGCGACCGCCGCCTTCGCGACGTGGAAGAAGACCGCCGTGGGCGAGCGCGCCGCGTTCCTCTTCCGGGCGGCGGAGCGGATCCGCGCGACGCGCGACGACTGGAACGCGCTGCTGATCCTGGAGGTCGGCAAGTCGTGGGTCGAGGCCGACGCCGATACCGCCGAGGCGATCGACTTCCTCGAATACTACGCGCGCGAGGCGCTGCGCCTGGCGAGCCCGCCCCCGCTCACGCCGGTCGCCGGCGAGCGGAACGCCCTCGTCTATCTCCCGCTCGGCGTGGGGGCGGTGATCCCGCCCTGGAACTTCGCGTTCGCGATCATGGCCGGGATGTCGGCGGCGGCGATCGTCACCGGCAACACCGTCTGCCTCAAGCCCTCGCCCGACGCCGCCGTGATCGCCGCGCGCTTCGTCGACCTCATGCACGAGCTCGGCCTCCCGCCGGGCGTGCTGAACTTCGTCCCAGGCGAGGGCACGACGGTCGGCGAGGCGCTCGTCACCGACCCGCGCACCCGCTTCGTCTCCTTTACCGGCTCGAAGGCGGTGGGGCTGCGGATCAACGAGCTCGCCGCGAAGACCCCGCCGGGGCAGCGCTGGATCAAGCGCGTGATCGCCGAGATGGGCGGGAAGGACGCGATCGTCGTCGCCGACGACGCCGACCTCGACGCCGCGGTGCAGGGCGTCGTCGCCTCCGCCTACGGGTTCGGCGGGCAGAAGTGCTCGGCGTGCTCGCGCGCTATCGTCGACGCGAAGGTCTACGACGCGTTCCTCGAGCGCCTGGTCCCGGCGGCCCGCGCGCTCAGCGTCGGTGACCCCGCGCGGTACGGCACGTTCCTCGGGCCGGTCGTCAACGCGAAGGCGGTCGAGAAGATCCTCGGCTACGTCGAGATCGGCAAGGGCGAGGGGCGGCTCCTCACCGGCGGCGGCCGCGCGGCCGGCGAGGGCTACTTCGTCGAGCCGACGGTCTTCGCCGACGTCGACCCGCGGGCGCGCATCGCCCAAGAGGAGATCTTCGGGCCGGTCCTCGCCGTGATCCGGGCCCGCGACTACGACGACGCCCTCGCGATCGCGAACGGCACCGAGTTCGGGCTGACCGGTGCGGTCTACTCGCGCAGCGAGGAGCGCCTGCGGCGTGCCGAGGACGAGTTCTTCGTCGGTAACCTCTACCTGAACCGGAAGTGCACTGGTGCCTTGGTCGGCGGGCAACCGTTCGGCGGCTTCAACATGAGCGGGACCGACTCGAAGGCGGGAGGTTACGACTACTTGCTGCTCTTCGTCCAGGCGAAAGCGATCTCGCGCAAGCTCGTGTGAAGAGCACTCGAGAATCTCTCCCAGACCCATTGACATGCTATTGCCAATGGTGGTAATCTACCTGAGTTGACTCTGACGCCTGGCCACTACGGTTCGGTCGAAGATCTGGTCCAAAGAGGGCCGGGCGGAAGCGTCTGCTCCTTGAAAACTGAACAGTGCAGTAGCGCATAAGTCTGTGGGTCTCCGACCCGGAAGCAGATGGAGGC
>DATJHK010000012.1:0-32866 GCA_035493875.1 Candidatus Limnocylindria bacterium | reverse complement strand
CCTCCGGCACCCGCTACGCGGCGTGTCTCATGCGGGCTGTCGCGCAGCCAGCTTGTTAGGCCGTCATAGCGGGTTGACCAGGGTTAGCGCGACGCGTTCATCCGCGCCTGCCGACTCTATGGTGCACCAATGAGCTTGTCGCGATGCGGTGACGCTTCGACAGGCTCAGCGTGACAGGGGTTGTCGCGTGGCGCGATGCGGTGACGCTTCGACAGGCTCAGCGTGACAGGGGTTGTCTCTGCTATTGCCTTACGTTTACACGTTTTCGTTACGCTCAGCGTCGCGGGGCCAATCAATACGTTGGAACGGCGCGGGCGATGACGTTGCCGCCGGAGACGATTTGGAATTCCTGGACGCGGCCGGGGTTGCGCACGAATAGCGTCGCGGGTGAGGTCGGGCCTAGTGCGCCTGCGTCGTGGAGGCCGTCTTGCGTGCGCACGACGACGTGCGCGTTCGGCCCGGCGTTCTCCGCCACCATGTAGTACCAGGCACCGTCGCGCGCGTAGATCGCCTTGGCGACGATCGCGGGACGCAAGGGCGCGACGGGCGTCAGCGAGACGTGCTCGAAATGCGAGCCGGCGAGCGCGAGGAGGGCCGCGTCGTGCTGCGCGAGCTGCGTCGACGCACCGTGAGCCGCCATCCCTTCGATCGCTGCAGCTACTGCGAACACCACCGCCGCCGCCGTCGCGACCAGCGTCCCCCACGGTCGCCGCGCCGGTCGGGCTCCGGCGCTCACCGGCGGAAGCGCGGCGGAGAGCGACGCGGCGGTCTCCTCGGCGGCGACGACGCGCGCACGGCACGGCGAGCACACCACGAGGTGCGCTTCGATCTCCGCGAAGCGGTCGGGATCGATGAGGCCGAGCGCGTAGAGGTCGGCGTCCTCGTCGAGGTGCTGCAGGTTACGATCCTCCGGTGAGCGCGGTGTGCAGACGGCGCAGCGCCGCCGAAAGCCGGCTCTTGACGGTGCCGAGCGGGACGCCGCTCTCGGCGGCGATCTCGGCCAGGGTGCACTGCGCGTAGTAAGCGCGCACGATGATCTCGCGCTGCGGCGGCGGCAACGTGTCGAGCGCCTGCCGCAGGCGCTGCGCCTCGACCGGGTCGATCGTCGCCAGCTCGTCGGGCGCAACCGTGTTCGGGACGACGCGCAGCTCGCGCGCGCGACGGCGCGAGGTGCCGCGCGCGACGTCGATCGCCTCGCGCCGGACGCATGCGATCAGGAACGGGAGCAGCTCGCCGCGCTCGGGCCGGTACGCCCCGGCGCTCCAGACCCGCGTGAGCGCCGCGTGGACGGCGTCCTGGGCCGCCTCGCGGTCGTGCAGCACGTGGAAAGCCACGGCCCGCAGCCGGTCGGCGTGCGCGCGATACGCCCGTTCGAACGCGAGTCCGTCGAACGCCACGGACTGCGCTTCGCCGCCGATCAGGTTTCCGCTAGCGTCCGATCGTGCCATACCGGGGTGCCCGCCAGCTCGACGGTCCGATACCCGAGGACCCCGAGCAGCGATCCCGGCGCGACGGCGAGCGGACCCGGCTTCGCTCCCGCGGTCCCCGGCGCTGCCTGCGGCCACGCGGTCGCCCGCGCGGTTGCGAAGCGAATCGCGCCCTCGCGGTGCTCGACGATCTGGTGGATGTGGCCGTTCAGCACCGTCACCGCGGCGAACCGCCGTAAGGTCGCGAGCGCGCGCGTGCCGTCCTTCGTCGTCCACCCCCATTCCGGCGCGACCGCGAAGAGCGGGACGTGGCCGAACACGACGATCGGCGTCTCCGGCTTGCGCCCCGCGAGGTCGTGCTCGAGCCAGGTGATCTGTTCGTCGCCGAGCTGCCCCATCGTCTCGCCCTCGCCGACGTTGATCAGCGCGACGAAATGCACGCCGCCCTGATCCCACGACGACCAGCCGCGCCCGGCGGCGTCCTTGCGCGCGAACATCGCGGCGAAACGCTTCGGCCCTTCCGCGCCGATGACGTCGTGCTCGCCGGGGATCGTCAGGAGCGGCGCGCGCAGCGTGCTCAGGATCTGGCGCGCGTCGTCGAACTCCGTCTGCTTGCTCAAGTGCGACACGTCGCCGGTGTGGATCACGAACGCCGGCTGCACGGGCAGAGCGTTGATCGCGGTGACGGCGTCTTGCAGCGTCGCGCGCACGTCGGTGTTTGCCGGCCCCATGTAGCCGATGTGGCTGTCGCTGATCTGTACGAACGAGAACTGCCCCGGCGCCGCGTCGGCGGCGCGCAGCACCCCGTCGGGGCCGAGCACCCAGGCGATCCCGGCACCCGTCCACGCGACGTGCCGTACGAAGTCGCCGCGCCTCATGACGCGCTCCGCACGACGATCGTCCCATGCATCGTCGGGTGCACCGTGCAGTGGTATGCGACGTTCCCCGCCGTGCCGAACACGTGCGTCCAACGCTGCCCTTGATTGAGCCCTTCGGAATCCCACGCGTTGTCGTCGGCGGTCGCGGTGTGCGCGTCGTCGTCGTCGTTGACGAACGTCACGCTCTCACCGACGCGAACCGTCAGCGTCGCCGGAACGAAACGGTCGTCACGGATGTGCACCGTCGGTCCGGCCGGCCCCGGCGCGGGCGACGGCGTGGCAGCGGCGAGCAGCGCCGCGGCGATCAACGTCTTCATGCCCGGGATACGCCGCCGCGTGGCGCGGCGGTTCGTGCGTTACGGCAGGAGCGCTTGAGGCGTCGGATGCGGTCGCGCGCCGAACGTACCGGCGGGGAGCGACGGCGGAAAACGCCAGGCGCTGAACGTCAGGCGTTCGTGCGCGGTCCCACCGGGCTCGCTCGCGGAAGCCGACGCAGTGGTGGCGACCCACCACTTCTCGGCTTTCGCGAAGTGAATCTCGCCGCGCCCGTCGTGATCGCGCGTCACGAAGATCAATGCAGCGGGGAGGAACGTGACGCCGTCGATCGTGATCCGGGTGAGGGTGAACGCCTGTGGGCGCTTCGCCGTCAGGTCGTAGACGTAGTCGACGTGGCGGCCGTCGCGGCGGGTGCCGACGAACGTGAAGTCGTACGCCGCGGCGCGCGGCGCGAGGCTGCTGACCGTGTAGCGATAGCGGCGCCCGCGAAAGATCCGCACCTGCGGATGCGTCGTGCGCGTCCCGTTCACCTCGATGATCTCGTCGCGTTCGTCCCCGCCGCTGCGGAAGATCCGGTGCGTCTGCTCCAGCGTGCGCGTCCCCGTCTGCTCGAGCGTGTACTCAACGGTGAAGACCCGCGGCTCGCGCACGGCTTTGAGCGCGGCCCGGTACTTCGTGAGCACCGCATCGGGGCTGAGCGCGAGCGCCGCGGCGGCGAGAAGCGCGATCACGCGGCGACGGTCGCGGTGAGCGCCTCGCGGATCGCCGCGAGCGCCTTCTCTGCGCCGGAGGGATCCTTGCCGCCGCCCTGCGCCTGCGCCGGCGCGCCGCCGCCCTTCCCGCCGACGAGCGGCGCGGCGAGCTTGACGAGGTTGCCCGCGTGCGCGCCGGCCTTCACCGCGTCGTCGCTGGCGCTCACGAACAACGTCGCGGTGTCGCCGTCGACGCCGACCAGCGCGATCACGCCGGAACGCAGCCGCGAGCGAATCGCGTTCGCGAGCGCGCGCACCGCCTCGGCGTTCGCCTCGCGCACCACGGCCGCGACGACCGTCTTGCCGCCCAGCTCTTCGGCGCGCTCGACGTACGCCGCCGCGTCGGCGGCGGCGAGCTGCGCCTTGACCTGCGCCATCGCCTTCTGCAGATCGCGCACGTCGCTCTGCAGACGTTCGACGCGGTCGACCAGCTCTTCGGGCTTCGTGGAGAGCTGCTCGGCGAGCGCCGCGAGCGTGTCCTGCTGCTGCTCGACGTAGCGCTCCGCGGCCTTCGAAACGATCGCTTCGATCCGCCGCACGCCGCTCCCGATCGACGATTCGGACAGCAGCACGAACAGGCCCAGCTCGCCGGTCGTGTGCGAGTGCGTCCCGCCGCAGAACTCGACCGACGGGCCGGCCTGCACGACGCGCACGACGTCGCCGTACTTCTCGCCGGCCATCGTGATCGCGCCGGTCGCCTTCGCCTCCTCGATCGGCAGCTCGCGCGTGACGAGGTGGTGGTCCTCGCGGATGAGCGCGTTGACGCGTTGCGTCACGGCGCGCTTCTGCTCCGCGGTCAGCGCGCCGACCGGGCTGCGGAAGTCGAAGCGCATGCGATCGACCCCGACCCACGAGCCAGCTTGGCCGACGTCCTCGCCGAGGACGTCCTTGAGCGCGCGCTGCAACAGGTGCGCCGAGGTGTGGTGGCGCCGGATCTCCTCACGCCACTCCGGGTAGACGCTGGTTCGCACCGCGTCGCCGACCGCGAGCGTCCCGTCGACGAGCCGTCCGTGATGCGCGATCGCCTCGCCGACGTACTGCGTGTCGGTCACATCGAAGACGGCACCGTCGTGCGTCGTGATGCGGCCGTGGTCGCCGACCTGACCGCCCTTCTCGGCGTAGAACGAGGTGCGGTCGAGCAGCAGCTGCGCTTCGGCACCCGCCGCGATCTCGTCGACCGGCTTGCCCCCAACGAGGATCCCGTGCACGTTGCCGTCGGCATCGAGGCCGCCGTAGCCCTCGAACGTCGAGGCGAGCGACGGGAGATCGCTCACGCTGACGACGGCGCGCTTCGCGGCGGCGTCGGCGCGCGCGCGCTCGCGCTGCTCGTTCATCTTCTGCTCGAAACCCAGGGTGTCGACTTGGACGCTGCGCTCGCTCGCGATCTCACGCGTCAACTCGAACGGAAATCCGTACGTATCGTGCAGCGTGAACGCATCCTCGCCGGCGATGCAGTTCGTTCCGCTCTTGAGCGCCTCGTCGATCAGCTGCTCGAGGAGCTCCGTGCCGCGGTCGAGCGTGCGCATGAAGCCCGCTTCTTCCTGGCGCAGCGCGTTCTGCACGTCGCCCAGGCGCGCGCGCAGTTCCGGATAGCCGCTCTCGAGCGAGGTGACGACCGCCGCGGCGAGCTCCGGCATGAACTCGCGCGGGTAGCCGAGGAGCCGGCCGTTGCGGATCGCGCGCCGGATCAGGAAGCGCAGCACGAAGCCGCGCTCGGTGTTCGAGGGATAGACGCCGTCGGCGATCAGGAACGTCGCTGCGCGCGCGTGGTCGGCGATGATCCGCCGGCGCACGAGCTGCTCGGCCGGCGAGAGCGAGGTCTGCCCGACGGGCGGCTGCGCGGCGACGATGTCGGTGAAGAGGTCGGTCTCGTACATCGAGACCTTGCCGTTGGCGACGGCGAGCATGCGCTCCAGACCCGCGCCGGTGTCGATCGCCTTGCGCGGCAGCTCGGTGAGCTTGCCGTCGGCGCCGCGATTGTACTGCTGGAAGACGACGTTCCAGATCTCGACGAAGCGGTTGCCCTTGTTCGGCCCGTCGTCGTCGGGGCCGAGCGCGTTCTCCGCGCCGGTGTCGTAGAAGATCTCGGTGCACGGACCGCACGGGCCGGTCGGCCCCATCGTCCAGAAATTGTCCTCATCGCAGCGTGAGATGTGCGAGGGATCCAGGCCGATCTCGGTCTCCCAGAGCCGCTGGGCCTCGTCGTCGGAGACGTGGACGGTGACGTAGAGCTTCGCGGGGTCGAGCTTCATGACGCCCGTGACGAACTCCCAAGCGAAGCGGATCGCCTCGGCCTTGTAGTAGTCGCCGAACGAGAAGTTGCCGAGCATCTCGAGGAACGTCCCGTGCCGCCCGGTCCGCCCGACGTTCTCGATGTCGGACTTCGCCCCCGCGACGCGCAGGCAGCGCTGCACCGTGACGGCCCGCGGCGCCGGCGCCGGCGCCTCGCCCAGGAAGACGGGGACGAACTGCTCCATCCCCGCGATCGTGAACAGCGTGGTGCTCATCTCGTCGGGGATGAGGGAGGCGGACGGCACCTGGAGGTGCCCGTTCCGCACGAAGTAGTCGACGAAGGCTTGCCGGAGCTCTTGGGACGTCATGGCCGACGCCACAGGTTCGTGGCGAACGCCCTCACGCCCCACCGCCTCCTTCGACAAGCTCAGGATGGCGGGGCCACGTCGAGGATGGCCGGTCCGCCCGGGGGCGGGGGCTACTTCTCTTGCAGGAAGTTCTTGAGCTTCTCGAGCGCCTTCTGCTGCAGGCGCGAGACGTGCATCTGCGAGACGTTGAGGCGCTTGGCGATCTCGGTCTGCGAGACGCTCTCGTAGAAGCGCAGGTAGAGGATCACGCGCTCGCGGCCGGTGAGGACCTGGAAAGCGCGTTCCAGATTCGCGCGGTCTTCGAGCAGCTCGAGGCCCGCGTCGTTCTGGCCGACGTAGTCCGCCAGCGTCTGCGACTTCTTGTCGCCCTCGCCGTTCAACTCGGTGTCGAGCGAGAGCAGGTTGTACGCTTGGCCGAGCTCCTGCGCTTCGAGGATGTCTTCCTCGGATGCGCCGAGGTGCGACGCTAGCTCGGCGACGGTCGGGGAATGCCCCAGCTTGACCGTCAGCTTCTCGATCGCGCGGTTGACGCTCAGGTTCAGCTCTTGCAGCCGGCGCGGCACCTTGACCGCCCAGCCCTTGTCGCGGAAATAGCGCTTGATCTCGCCGACGATCGTCGGGGTGGCGTACGTCGTGAACTCGACGCCGCGCTCGAGGTCGAAGCGATCGATCGCCTTGAGCAGGCCCACCGTACCGACCTGAATCAGGTCGTCGAGCGCCTCGCCGCGATTGGCGAACTTGACCGCGAGGTAACGCACCAGGTTGAGGTGCGCGACGACGAGTTCGTTGCGCAAGCGATCGAACTCGCTGACGCCCGAATGGTCGGGTCCTGCATCGAGGGTGCGGTCAGCCCGGAGCTCGGCGAACCGAGCGAATGCCTGCCGCGCGCGATTGCGGTCCCAACGTTCCTCGTCGACGTGAGGAACCGAGGAGCTCATGTTATCCGATAACGCGCTTCGTCATCAGGAGTTCCGTCCCGTTGCGCGGATCCGACGCATATTCTACCGTATCCATGAGGGCGCGGATGAGGAACACACCCAGCTCTTCCGTACGTCCCTCGACGATCGGACGGGGCGTCGACTCCAGGTGGAGTGCGGGAGAGTGATCGCGCACTTTGACGCGCAGCTCGTCCTCGAGCGCGTCGCACACGATCTCGATCACACCGGCGTCTTCACCGCCGGACGCCTGGATGGAATTGGTGCACGCCTCGGCGATGGCCAGCTTGATGTCCTCGATCTCGTCGACCGAGAAGCGCAGGCGGCTGGCGACGGCGGCGACGGCAAGCCGGGCGACGGCGACCCATTCCGCGCGGCCGGGGATCTTCAACTCGACGGTCCCGTGCGAAGACACTTCGAGCGTGCGGGTCGCGGGGTTCATCACACGAGCGCCTTCATCGCGCTCTGCTCGTCGTCGAAGATCCCGAAGATCTTCACCAGACCTGTGATGTCGAAGATCTTTTTGATCTGGGGGTTCGTGCAGACCAGGTTCACCGAACCGCCGTGCTCGCGCACGCGCTTGAGGCCGCCGATCAGGACGCCCAGCCCCGTCGAGTCGATGTACCGCACCTTCTCGAGGTTGATGACCAGGTTGTAGTGCTCCTGATCGATCAGCTCGGTGATCGCATCCTTGACTTTCGGTGAGGTATAGACATCGATCTCGCCGGTGAGGTCGACGACGTACGCGTCGCCCTCGGACTCACGGACGTTGACTTTGATATCCACCGTATCTCCTAGCTTTCGTTCTCGAGAGTGCTGCGCTGACGCTCCGCGGCTTCCTTGCCTTCCGCGAGGGCACCGTCGATGCGCGCTCGGGCCTCCGCGACGATCCGCCGGCCCCGCGCCAGCAGATCACCCGCGTCCTCGGCGCTGTCGCGCGCGCGTTCCCCGGCCTCGCGCGCTTTCGCGTAGAGCAGATCGCGGGTGTCCTCGCCCGACTGCGGGGCGAGGACCATCGCAAGCGCCGCGCCGGCGAGCGCGCCGATCGCGAAGCCGGCCAGAAAGCCCGGCCCGCCGCGTTCAGCCACCGGCCGTCTCGCCGTCGGGGCTCGTCGCACGCCGCCCGGTGACCAGCCGGCGAACGCCGGCGGTGATCCCGGTGAGCGTCGCGCCGACGTTGACCAGCGCGGGCGCAACCGCGTCCGACGCCAGTTTGGCCGTGCCGCCGACGCTCCCGGCAACGCTTTCGAGCGTATTGACCACGGCCCCGAGGCGCGCGACGGTCGTGTCGGCACTGTCGGCGATCCCGCCGACGTGGCCGAGCGTCTCGACCACGGGGGCCGAGAGCGCGGCGATCTGACGATCGACCTCATCGAGCGTCCCGTTCAGCCGCGCGAAGAGCCGAGCCAGCGCCGAGCATACCACGAAGATCCCCACGCCGATGAGCAGCACACCCAGACCGACGCCGATATCCAGCACGATTGCCCAGTCGAAACCCGAACTCAAACCCGATCCTCCGCGTGCTCGCTCGAGCCACGGTCGGCCCTTTCCCACATAGAAGCCTCATGTAACGGTCGCAGGCGCACGAATGCCTTCCAGGACGGCAGGTAAGCGACGCAGCACGTCGTCGACCTCCGCTTGGGTCGTCGTGCGCCCCAAGGAAAACCGGATCACCCCAAGCCGGTACCGCGGTGCGAGACCGATGGCGGCCGCGACGTGGCTGGGTTCGAGGGAACCGGCGGCGCACGCGCTTCCCGCCGAGGCGGCGATGCCCTCCAAATCCAAGCGGATCAGCAACGCGTCCGACGGGACGTCGGCGAACGCCGCGGACAGGTTGTTCGGCAGGCGCGGGGCGCCCGCGCCGTTGACGAGGACGTCGGGGATCAGCGCGAGGATCCCGCGTTCGAGGCAGTCGCGCAGCGCCGCGACGCGGGCGACGGCCGCGGCGCGCTCCGCCTCGGCGAGCTCGAGCGCGCGAGCGCACCCGGCGATCCCGGCGAGGTTCTCCGTCCCCGAGCGCAGCCCGTGCTCCTGGCCGCCGCCGACGATCTGCGCCGCCAGGGGCGTCCCCCGCCGGACGTACAGGACGCCGACCCCCTTGGGGCCGGAGAACTTGTGCGACGAGAGCGAGAGCAGGTCGACGCCCAGCGCGTCGACGTCGAGCGGCAGCCACCCCGCCGCCTGGACCGCGTCGGTGTGAAAGAGGACGCCCGCGGTGCGTGCGACGCGCGCCAGCTCGGCGACCGGCTGCACGACGCCGATCTCGTTGTTCGCCAGCATGACGCTGGCGAGCGTGGTCCGCGGGGAGAGCGCCGCGGCGAAGGCCGCAGGATCGACCAAGCCGCGCTCGTCGACCGGCAGCCGGGTGACCTCCCAGCCCTCCGCCTCGAGGAGGTCGACCGCGTGCAGGACGGCGTGATGCTCGATCGCCGTCGTGACGACGTGCCGTCCGCGTTCGGCCCGCGCGCGGGCGGCGCCGACGACCGCCAGCACGTCGGCCTCCGTGCCGCTCCCGGTGAAGACGATCTCGCGCGGCGCCGCGCCGAGGATGCGCGCGACGGTCGCGCGCGCGGCGTCGAGGGCGGCGCGCGCCGCCCGACCTTCGGCGTGGATCGAGCTCGGGTTGTAGCCGGCCCCCAAGAGGGGCAGCATCGCTTCGAGGACCTCGGGACGGACCGTCGTCGTCGCGGCGTGATCGAGGTAGATGCGGCTCATCTCATCTCCATTTTCCCGCCGCGAGGGTTCGCTACGGGTCGGTCGTCCCCTGATCCGCGGTGAGCCCCACCTGCGCCGCCGCGGTCGGCAAATGCATCGTCTTGAGATCGGTGAAGGTGATCGTCACGTCGTCCGCCTCGCCGTTCTCAGTCGAGATCGGCTCGAGCGCGGTCTCCTTGTCGATATACGGAACGCCGTCGAGTATCTTGTAGTCGACGCGCCACTTCACCGTGTCGAGCGGGTCGTGGTTGGCGATGCCTTGCACGATCGCGTGGACCGGGAGCTGCGTGGTCGGGTCGAGCCACAGCTCGCGCAGGCGGTAGCGCTTCGGATCCTTCAGCGGCTGCAGGCCGAGGTGGACGAGCGCGACGCCGTTCTCCGTCGTCGTCCCGAGCGAGGTGACGGTGTAGATCTTCGCCTCGGCGCCGGTGCCGCCGATCCGGGGCAGCGCCGGTTCCGGGCCGCCGACGTCGGTTGCGTCGGTGCTGGTGCTGATCTGCGGCGCCCGGCGCGAGATCCCCCAGTCCTGGTTGACCGCGAAGGTCAGCATCCCGAACGGATCGGCCGACGGATCGTTGTTCATGATCGCACCCGGCGGCAACTTCGCATCGGGCTGCTGGATCCCGGAGGGCAGCGAGCTGCCGCCCTGATCACGGCTCGAGGTGACCCCGCCCATCCCGACGTTGATCCCGTGCGGAACGTACGGATGCGCTTCTTCTTCGTTGCTGAAGGAATCGGCGTGCACGACGCGCCGCTGCAGGTCCTCGACGGTCCGCCACGTCCGCTGTATCCCCTGCGATCCGATGCGGAACGTGATGACCGTGGCGTAGGTGGCATAGCGCGGGTACGAGGCGACGGGCCAGGCGTCACGCGCGGTCGAGAACGCGGCGCTCGGATCGGCCGGGAGCCCTCCCGCGCCGAGCAGTATGAAAGCGAGCGCTGCCACCCCGGTCTTGGACTTCATCGCTCATAGAACCGCGAGGGCGCCGCGGACGTTCCATCGATCCGCTTCCCCCTGCGGGTGAGGCGGGCGCGGCGCCTTAGAGATCATCCTCGCCGAACGGGTCCGGCGGGGGCTCTCCTGCGCTGCGGCGGCGCGCATCGATCCAGGCGCGCAGCCGGGCCTCGTCGCCTTGTTTGCCGGGTTGGAAGTAGGCACGCTTCCCGAGCGCCTCGGGGAGATTCGACTGCAGGACGACGGCGGGCGGGAGGTCGCCTTGGGCGCCCATCGCCGCGTAGTCGTCGTGCGCGTAGCGATAGCCCTCGCCGTAGCCGAGCGTCTTCATCAGCTTGGTCGGCGCGTTGCGCAGATGCAGCGGGATCGGATCGTTGCGCGTCTCCTGGACGTCGGCGAGCGCTGCGCCGTACGCGCGCCCGACGGCGTTCGACTTCGGCGCGGTCGCGAGGTACAGCACCGCGTGCGCGAGCGGATAATAGCCCTCCGGCATCCCGACGAAATGCACGGCCTGCTGCGCCGCGATCGCGAGCGGCAGGGCCTGCGGATCGGCCAGACCCACGTCCTCGCTCGCGAGGATCACGAGGCGCCGCGCGATGAACAACGGGTCCTCGCCGGCGTCGATCATCCGCGCCAGCCAGTAGACCGCCGCGTCGGGATCGCTGCCGCGAATCGTCTTGATGAACGCGCTGATCGTATCGTAGTGCGCGTCGCCGCCCTTGTCGTATCCGGTCGCGCGGCGCTGCAGCGCGTCGCCGATCGTCTTGACGTCGATCTCGCGCACGCCGTCGCGCTGCGGCGCCGCCGACGCGGCGAACTCCAGCGTCCCGAGCGCGGAGCGCGCATCGCCGTTGGCGAGGTTGACGAGCGCCTCGAGCGCCTCGTCGGTCATCGTCACGTGCTGCCCGCCCAAACCCCGCTCGGGATCGCTCAGCGCCCGCTCGATCAGCGCGCGCACGTCGTCGTCGCCGAGCGCGCGCAGCACGAAGACGCGCGAGCGCGAGAGCAGCGCGGAGTTGACCTCGAACGACGGATTCTCCGTCGTCGCGCCGATCAGCGTGACGGTTCCGTCCTCGACGTACGGCAGCACGGCGTCCTGCTGCGCCTTGTTGAAGCGATGGATCTCGTCGATGAAGAGGACGGTGCGGCGTCCCGCGGCGCGAAGCTTCTGCGCGTCGGCGACGACGCGGCGCAGGTCGGCGACGCCGGCGCTGACGGCGGAGAGCGCGGCGAAATGCGCACCGGTCTGGTGCGCGATGATCTGCGCGAGCGTCGTCTTCCCGGTCCCCGGTGGACCCCATAGGATCATCGAGGGGACCTGGTCCGATTCGATCGCGCGGCGCAACGCGCGGCCCGGCCCGACGATCTGCTCCTGACCGACGAACTCCTCGAGCGAGCGCGGGCGCATGCGCGAGGCGAGCGGCTCGCGAACCGTCCCGCTCCCGCCGCCCGTATCGAACAGCCCGATCATCGAATCAAATCGGAAGCCGGAACTTCTTCGACTTCGCCTTCGGCGTCGGGGAGGCGGGGCGCGGCTCGTGCGAGGGGATCGGCTGCGTGATGATGATCGGCGCGCCGCGCGCGACCACGTCCTTCGTCGCGAGGTTGTACTCGACGTTGTCGCCCGCCATCGTCGACGCGCCGTCGGCGAGGTGCACCTTCCCGTTCAGGTGGAGCGTCTCGTTCGTGCGATCGAGCACGCCGAAGTCGGCGCTCCCCTTGCGCGTTCCCTGTTCGAACTTCACGTTTCCGGAGGCGGTGTAGAGCTTCGATTTCGCGTCGACGTCGAGCTTGTCGCAGTTCATCGTCGAGGGTCCGCCCTTGGAGTACGCGTCCTCGCTGTTCCCCTCCGGCGCGTTGCCGTTGTCGTGAACGACGACGTTGCCTTCGAGGGTGAGCGTGCCGCGTTTCGTGTTGCCGTTGGCGTGATCGCCCGTCGCGTCGGTCCCCGGGCGCGAGAACTTCGCCTTGTGCGGCATCGTGAAGTCGCCGGAGTTCTGGTTGTAGTGCGCCTCGTCGGTCTCGACCTGATCGGCGACCGCCGCACCCGGCGACATCTGCTTGAGGATCAGCGGCGAGCCCTGCATGTCGACGACCTTCGTCGTCAGGTTGTCGTTGACGCTGCTCCCGGTCATCGCGGAGCCGGCGTCGTTGAGGATGACGTTCCCCTCGAGGTGCAGCACGTTGCTGTTGCGATCGAGCGTGCCGCGGTCGGCGCTCCCGGTGCGTCCGGCCTGCGAGAAGTGGACGTTCCCGGTCGCCGTGTAGACCTTCCCCTTCGAGTCGATCGCCAGCGTGTCGCAGGTCAGCGTCGCCGCCGCGCCGGCGGTCGGGGCGCCGCCGGAGAGCGACTGCGTCGCGCCGCCGGCATCGTGCACGACGACGTGACCGTAGAGCGTGATCGTCCCGTTCTTCGAGTTGCCGGTGGCGCGGTCGGCGATCCCGTCGGTGCCGGGGCGCACGAAACGCACGCGATGCGGCATCGAGAAATCGCCGGTCTGCTGGTTCCAGTTGGTCAGATCGGTCTCGATGCGCGTCCCGTTGATCGTCGTCGACTGTGCTCCGGCCGGGAGCGCGGGCGCGGTCGGCGCAGCGCTCGGCGAGGGCGACGCCGGCGCCGGCCGGGACGGGGCGGCAAACGCCGCCGTGCCGCAGCCGAGCGCGACGAAGGCTGCGAGGGCCGGGCCGAGACGTCGAGCGCGCGGAATCATGGTTCTCCTACGACCCCCCGGAGCGTGCGAACGATGCGCTCAGAGCGCGTGGTTGCCGGAATAGCCGACACGCTGGCCGGTGCCGATCGCAACGCACGACATGGGGTCTTCCGCGACGATGACCGGGATCCCGGTGACCTCCCCGAGCAGCGTGTCGAGCCCGCGCAGAAGCGCCCCGCCGCCGGTCAGGATCACGCCGCGGTCGATGATGTCGGCCGCCAGCTCGGGCGGGGTCTTCTCGAGCACGGCCTTGACCGCTTCGACGATCGCCTGCACCGGCTCCGAGAGCGCCTCGCGCACCTCCTCCGAGGTGATCTTCACGGTCTTCGGGAGGCCGTTGATCAGGTCGCGGCCGCGGATCTCCATCGCCAGTTCCTGCTCGAGCCGGTAGGCCGAGCCGATCTTGATCTTGATCTCCTCGGCCGTGCGCTCGCCGATCATCAGGTTGTAGACGCGGCGGATGTGCCGGATGATCGCCTCGTCGAGCTTGTTTCCCGCAACGCGGATCGACTGCGAGACGACGATCCCGCCCAGGGAGATCACCGCCACGTCGGTCGTGCCGCCGCCGATGTCGACGACCATGTTTCCGGAGGGCCCGTCGATCGGAAGCCCGGCGCCGATCGCGGCGGCCATCGGCTCCTCGATGATGTGGACCGACTTCGCGCCGGCGAGCTTGGCGGCGTCGCGAACCGCGCGCTCCTCGACCGAGGTGATCTCGGCCGGCACGCAGATGACGACCGAGGGCTTGGGCCGGAAGAGCGTGGAGAGGAAGGATCGCTGCCGCGTCACCTTCTTGATGAAGTAGCCCAGCATCGCTTCGGTGACTTCGAAGTCCGCGATGACCCCGTCGCGCAACGGACGGATCGCCTGGATGTTGCTCGGCGTCTTCCCGAGCATCTGCCGCGCCTCTTCGCCGACGGCGAGGGTCTTGTTCGTGCGCACGTCCTTGGCGACGACGGACGGCTCGCGTAAGACGATGCCCTTGCCCTTTACATAGACGAGGACGTTGGCGGTACCCAGATCGATCCCGATATCGATGACACAGACTCCCGGCTGACGCCGTCCGCGCCAAACGCGCGACGGCGCCGTTGTGTGGAAACGGCTCAGGATGGTTCGGCCCGGGGGCGCGGATTCCTCAGCGGTCGGTAAGCTCGTCGCCGGACGCCTGCTTGTCCTGTCGCCGTTCCTCGCCTCCGAGCGCCGTTTGCCGTTTTCGGATAGCCGGTCCCGCGCGCTTGCCCTAGGCTCTGCGCATGAGGAAGATTGCGCTCGCGTTCGTCTTCGTGCTCGTGGTCGCGGCGACGGTGCCGGCCGGCGCCGTGTCGGCACCGTCCTGGCCGAAGACCTTTCAGCAAGGCGATGCCAAAGTCGTCGTCTACCAACCGCAGGTCAAGGACTGGCCGAACAAGACCGTGCTCAACGGGATCGTCGCGCTCGCGGTAACGCGCGGCGGCTCGGCGACCCCGATCTACGGCACCGCGACGTTCACGACGTACACGAGCGCGAACTTCCAAGAGGGCACGGTGACGCTGACCAACACGCGCATCACCGCGACGCGCTGGCCCGGCCAAAGCGCGACGGTCTCGAGCCAGCTCGACCAAGCCGCGCGCAGCGCGATCCAGCCCCGCGACAATACCGTGCCGCTCGCCACCGTGCTCGCGAGCCTCAACGCGGAGAGCGCGCTGCCCAAGAGCGCACCACTGCGGAATGACCCGCCCAAAGTCTTCACGAGCCAAAAGCGCGCGATCCTAGTCGTCTTCGATCACGATCCGATCTTGACGCCGATCGAAGGGACCGACCTGAAGTTCGCGGTCAACACGAACTGGGCCGTGATCGCCGACGGCTCTCGCTACTACCTGCTCGACTCGGACCATTGGATCGCGGCGTCGTCCGCACAAGGTCCGTGGGTTCCCGCGACCGCGCCGGCGAGCTTCGCGAAGATCCCCGACAACGACAACTGGACCGAAGTTCGCAAGTACCTGAACGCACCGGCTCCGACCGCCGCGCAGGTACCGCAGGTCTTCGTCAGCACCGTCCCCGCCGAGCTCATCGCGATCGACGGTACACCGAAGCTCGCGCCGCTCCCGCCCACGCAGCTGAAGTACGTCGAGAACACGCAGACCGATCTCTTCTCGTATCAGCCGACGAAGGAGTGGTACGTGCTCCTGTCCGGACGCTGGTTCCGCGCCGCCTCGCTGAACGGCCCGTGGACGTACGCGGGGAACGCGCTGCCGGCCGACTTCAAGAAGATCCCGCCGAACAGCCCGCGCGGACGCGTGCTGGTCTCCGTGCCCGGCACGCCGGTCGCGCAATACGTGGGTGCATCGACGCAAGTCCCCGAGATCGCCACCGTCGATCCGAAGACCGCAACGATCACGATCGCCTATGGGCCCGGTGCGCCCCAGTTCGCGGTGATCGAAGGGACGTCGCTCCAGTACGCGGTGAACACGCCGGACAGCGTCATCAAGGTGAACGACGCCGAATACTTCGCGTGCCGGAGCGGCGTGTGGTTCATCGCATCGTCACCGACCGGCCCGTGGAGCGTGGCGCACTACGTGCCGCCCGTCATCTACACGATCCCGCCGAGCTCGCCGCTCTATTCGGTCACGTTCGTGCGGATCTACAACGCCGACGGCACGGTGCAGACGGCGCCGCCCGCGACGCCCGAGCCGAACACCGCGGCGGAGGAAGCCGCCGCAGCAGCGGTGCTCGTCGGGTTCACCGCCGGATACCTCGGCGGATACTGGTACGACGGCGCCTGGATGTACGGCACCGGCTGGTACTATCCGGGCTGGTATTACGGAGGCGCGTACTATCCGTACGCGACGACTTGGACCGGCGGTTCGTACTACAACCCGACGACCGGCGCCTACGGCCGCAGCGCGTCGGTGTACGGTCCGTACGGCGGCGCCTCGGCGCGCGCGCAATACAATCCGACGACCGGAACGTACGCGCGCGGCGCGGAGGCCTACGGACCGAACGGGAGCCGCGCGGCCGGCTCGTTCTACAACCCGCGCTACGGCGTCGCCGGTCGAACGGTGCAAGGCAGCGATCCGTACGGCTCGTGGGGGAAGAGCGCCGTGACGACGCGCAACGGCAGCGCGGTGATGGGGCACGCATCGACCTCGAACGGCCAGATGGCGGGCGTCGCGACACAGCACGGAACGACGAGCGTCGGGAAGAGCGCGAGCGGCGACGTCTATGCCGGCCACGACGGCAACGTCTATCGCAACCAGGACGGCACGTGGCAGAAGAACACCGGCGGCAACACCTGGTCGAACGTCGAACGCCCGACGACGACGTCGTCATCGGAGCGCCTCGCCGCCGGCAACGCACAGACGAGCGGCGTCGAGCGCCAGAACGCTGCAGCGCAGCAGCGGCCGTCGTCGATGTCGAGCTCGAACCTGAGCTCGATGAACCGTGACTTCTCCGCCCGCCAGGCCGGCTCGAGCGGCTTCCGCGGCTTCTCCGGCGGCGGCGGTTTCCGCGGCGGAGGCGGCCGCGGCCGTCGCTAAACGCTGGCCTGCACTCGGGGCAGCCGGATACCGCATTGGCAATCTCTCTGCTAAGCGGTAGAGGTAAAGGGCGGCACGGCGAGCGCCGAGAGTGCCACCCAAATGACACAGACCGGCCTTAAAGTTGCGAAAAACGCAACAAGTTGATAGTATCGCGGCGACAGGTGCCGCCAGATGCATGAAACTCCGGGACAGATCGGCGCCCGCATCGCCGAGATTCGTAAAGCACGCAACCTTCGCCAGGAGGATTTGATGCCGATCTTAGGCGTGTCGAGCAAAGCGCAGGTTTCGCGGCTCGAAGCCGGCGAGCGTCGAATCACGGTTTCGGAACTACGCCGCTTGGCGGAGTTCCTCAAAGTTCCGCTCGACGCGCTGATCTATCCCGATTTGTTCAGCGTCTCGCTTCGCGCTGAAAATGCGGCAGTCGAGAGTTCCAGCGACATGCAGTGGTTTCGCGACTTTCGCCGGCGCTATCGCGCATTCGTCTCTTGAGCCGCCTTGCTCGGTAGCGCGGGAGATGCCGCTGCGCGCGCACTGCGCGCCGAGCTCGGCATAGGCGATGCACCCATCCCCGACCTTCGAACGCTGATCCGCAATCGCGAAGACCTCGTCCTGGTGGAACGGTCGCTTTCGGGTGAGCTGGACGGCGCATACGCATACGACGACCATATCCGCCGCGGATTTATCTACCTGAACGCGAAGCCGATTTGGACGCGACGGCGTTTCACGATGGCTCACGAATTGGGCCATCACACGCTCGCGCATCGCCAACGTGTCGATCAGAACGTCTTCGAGCTCAACGGTGATCCATCCGAAATCGAGGCGAACGCCTTCGCGGCTGAGCTGTTGATGCCCGCCAGCGGTCTTCGCACTGCACCCCGCGTCCATGAAGCGAGCGACGTTGCAGAACTCGCGGCATACTACCTGGTGAGCGGAAGAGCGATGGTCGTTCGGCTTCACGCACTCCGCATCATCGACTCGCCTTTCCGCCGCCATCTCGAAGAGACGTACGACCCTAAATTCTACGCCTCGTTCCTCGACTCCGATCCGCCGGATCGAAGGGACGTTTCAAGAACCAGCTTGCCCCAACAGTTCGTCGATGCCGTGATCACGCTCTATACGAGTGGAGCAATCACCTTCGATGCTGCGAGGGAAGCGCTGGACATCTCGCCAAACGAAGCGCAGGAAATGCTTCCAGCCGTTTCGGACGACGAAGACTTGTTGCGCCGTGCGAACTCGGGTGTGAGCGTCGAGGACGGTGTTTGACGGCGCCTTCGACGCGAACGTTCTTCTGGACTTCTGTCATGCGGGAGCGATCGATGTTCTGATCGATGCTTTCGGACCGCGTGCACATGTCGCGGAGCATGTTCGGCATGTCGAACTCGGCAAAGGGAAGCGAAATGGCTTACCAGATCCCTGTGTGGTTGCCGGAACAGCTTGGGTAACGACGGTCGACGACCTCGACACCGACGAGTATCAACTCACCGATGACCTCACGTTGCGTCTTGGTGAGCATCACCGGGGCGAAGCGCAAACAATCGCTATCTGCTACTATCGACGGCTCGTTTTTGTGACGCGTGATGGAAAGGCGCTGCGTGCCGCAGCAAATCGTGGGATTTCCGTCACAACGACAACCGGCGTACTAAACGAGCTCCTACGAACCGGGACTCGCGAGGCCTCGGAAGTCCTGGCAATCGCGGAAGCGATGCACTCGCGCGGCGTCATACCCGGCGACGTAATTCTCACGTCTCTCGACTCGAGTCAGACGCTGGGGTAGACGGAGGTCTCGAACGCTCCGGTCGGTTCGTTGAAGGGGATGATCCCGCTGGAACGCTGCACCTGCGCGCCGAGCGCGGAGAGCGTCTCCTCCAGCCGTTCGTAGCCGCGGTCGATGTATTCCAGGCCGATGATCTCGGTCTCGCCGCCGCCGGCGAGGCCGGCGAGGACGAGCGCCGCGCCGGCGCGGATGTCGGGCGCTTCGACCGGCGCGCCGGAGAGCTGCTCGACGCCTTTGACGAGCGCGGTGTTGTTGTCCATCGCGACGCGCACGTCGGCACCCATGCGCACCAGCTCGTTCACGTACGAGAAGCGCGCGTTGAAGATCGACTCCTCGACGACGCTGTGTCCCGGCGCGGTGCACAGGAACGAGAGCATCTGCGGCTGCAGATCGGTCGGAAAACCGGGATGCGGAGCGGTGACGATGTCGGTGCCGCCCTTCACCGTGTGCGCTTGCGCGCGGATCCAGTCCCCGCCGCTGGTGACGACGACGCCGCACTCGCTCAACGCGAGCTGCAGCGCGGCCAGATCGTCGGGACGCGTCCTCTTCACGGTGACGTCGCCGCGCGTGATCGCCCCGGCGATCAGCAGCGTCCCGGTGCCGATGCGGTCGGGGATGATCTCGTACTCGACGCCGTGCAGCTCGCGCACGCCGGTGATGCGGATCGTGTCGCCGCCCATCCCCGCGATCTTCGCGCCCATCGCGATCAGGAAGTTCGCGAGGTCGACGACCTCGGGTTCCATCGCGGCGTTGCGGATGATCGTCTCACCGTCGGCGGTGACCGCGGCGAGCATCGCGTTCTTCGTCGCGCCGACCGACGGGGTGCGGAACTCGATCTCGCCGCCGCGCAGACGGCCGGCGCGGGCGCTGGCGATCAGGTAGCCGTGGGCGACGGCGACCTCCGCGTCGAGCGCGCGGAACGCCTGCTCGTGCATGTCGGTCGCGCGCGTCCCGAGGACGCAGCCGCCCGGGAGCGGGACCTCGGCGCGGCCGAAGCGGCCGAGGAGCGGTCCGCACAGGTCGAACGAGGCGGCGAGCTTGCGGACCAAGGCGTACGGCGCGCGGTGGCGGTTGACGTTCGCCGGATCGATCGTGATCGTGTTGCGGCCCTCCAGCGAGAGCCGAGCACCGAGCGCCTCGAGCAGCGACCACATCACCGAGACGTCGGTGATGCGCGGGACGCGGTGCAGCGTCACCTTGCCGCGCGCCATCAAGGACGCCGCCATGATCGGCAGCGCCGCGTTCTTGGCGCCCTGCACCTCGACGCTCCCTTCCAGGGTGGCGCCGCCGACGACGCGGAGCGTGGTATCGAGCCGGTCGAGCACGTTCATACGTTGCTCCGTGCGACGCTTCGTTCCAGCGCGATGGTTGCGTCGTCGTGCCGGCCGCCCGTGAACGTCGCCTCGCGCCGGCCGTCGGACGCGCCGCCGAGCCGCACGGTGAAGGCGCGCATCCCGCCGATCTCGCGCAGCCGGGTCCGGCCGTTCTCCGCCTGGCCCTCGTAGCAGCTGCCGTCGACGTCCACGAAGCGCATCGTCCCGTTCGGATAGCAGGCGAACAGCACCGAACGGCCGCCGGTCGCCCCCTGCAGGATCTCCGTGCCGACGCCGGCGGCCTGGGCGACGAACGGCGGGAGCTCCGCGACCGCCGCGGCCGGTGCGGCGGGCGGCGCGAGCGGTGGGACGCTCGCCGTCGGAGCGCTCGGCGGAGGAGCGAGCGCCGGGCGCGGCGTGCCGTCGTCGGCGTCGGAAAGGTGGCGTTCCATCGCCCACACGCACAGGCCCAAGCCCGCGAATTGGACCATCGCTGCGGCCACGAAGACCCACGCCGGCGTACGTTTCATCGGCCGAAGGATTCGGCATACGAGGCGATGGTTCTTAGCGGGCCAGGCCGCGTCGGACGACGTACTCGTGCTCGCTCGGAGGGAAGAACGTGCAACGCAGCATCATCGCACCGGCGGAACGAGTTACCAACTTGCGCTGGGGCATCGCCGTCCTGCTCGGGATCGGCGTCTTGATCAATTACTTCGACCGCGTCAATTTGACCGTGGCCGGTCCGGCGTTGCGCAGCGAGTTCGGGATCAACGACGCCGGCTTCGGGATCCTGCTCGGCGCCTACGGCTACACGTACGCGTTGCTGCAGATCCCGATCGGCGTGATCCTCGACCGCTTCGGCGTGGTGATGGTCGGCCGGATCTCGGCCCTGCTGTGGAGCATCGCGTCGGCGCTCACCGCCGTCTCGAGCGGCCTCGGGATGATCTTCGCGACGCGCCTCCTGCTCGGGATCGGCGAAGCGCCGACGTTTCCGATCAACTCCAAGGCGACGGGGTACTGGTTCCCGACGAAGGAGCGGGGCCTCGCGACCGCGATCTTCGACTCCGCCGCGAAGCTCGCGACCGGGATCGGCGTCCCCTTCGTCGCGCTGATCCTCACCCTGTACGGTTGGCGCATGACGTTCGTCGTCACCGCGATCCTGAGCTTCGGCTTCTTCGTCGCGTTCTGGATCTTCTATCGCAACCCGTCGGACGACAAGCGGCTGACGTACGCGGAGCGAAAGTACATCACCGAGGGCGGCGCGCAGCCCGAAGGGCAGACCGCGGCGGCGAACGTCGGCGCGGCGCTGGGCTATCTCTTGCGCCAGCGCAAGCTGTGGGGGCTGACGATAGGCTTCGCCGCGTACGACTACGCGTTCTACCTCATCCTCACGTGGCTTCCGTCGTACCTCGTGCAGACCTACCACATGACGGTGCTGCGCAGCGGGACGTACGCGACCGTGCCGTGGATCGTCGCCGCGATCGCGGACCTGATCGTCGGGGGCTGGCTCGTCGACCACCTCATCGCGCGCGGGATGGACGCGAACCGCGTACGCAAGGCGATCATCACGATCGGGATGCTGCTGGGCCTGGCGATCATCGGCGCGGTCACGACGACGAACCCGAACGTCGCGATCGTCTGGATCACGATCTCGCTCACGGGTCTCGCGGTGACGGCGCCGATCGCGTGGTCGATCCCCTCGCTGATCGCGCCGCGCGGGAGCGTCGGTTCGGTCGGCGGCGTCATGAACTTCTTCGGGAACGTCATGGTGGTGCTCGCCCCGGGGATCACCGGGTTCATCGTCGCCGGGACGGGCTCGTTCACCAACGCCTTCATCGCCGCCGCCGCCGTGCTGATCGTCGGGATCGTCGGCTACACCGTGATCCTGGGCCGCATCGAGCCGATCCCCGACCCCACCTGACGTGGACGCCGTCGTCGGGATCGATCTGGGGACCAGCGCGGTCAAGGTCCTTGCCGTGACGACGGCCGGGCGCGAGATCGCGAGCGGCTCAGAGTTCTACGGACTCGAGACGCCGCACCCTGAGTTCGTCGAGCAGGACGCCGACGTCGTCTACCTGGCGACGATGCGCGTCCTCGAGCGCGTGCTCGCCGACGTGCGGCTGCGCGGCAGCGAGGTCGTCGCGATCGGTTTCTCGAGCGCGATGCACGGCGTACTCTGCGTCGACGACCAGGGCGAGCCGCTCTCGCGCGTCATCACCTGGATGGACCGCCGCGCGCACGCGATCGTCGACGGCTGGCGCGCCGACGGGACCGCCGCGGCGCTCTACGCCGCGACCGGCGCGCCGACCCATCCGATGCTTCCCGTCGCGAAGCTCCGCTGGCTCGCCCGGCACGACCCTGCGCTCTTCGCGAAGACGCGCCGCTTCGTCGGGCTCAAGGAGCTGGTCGTCTTCCGCTGGACGGGGGAATGGCTGGTCGATCACGGGATCGCCTCGGCGAGCGGGATGCTCGACCTGCGCACGCGCGATTGGAGCGCGCGCGCACTCGAACTCGCCGGCGTCGACGCCGAACGGCTTTCACGCCCGGCGAAGCCGTCGACGGCGCTGCGCGCGTTTCGGCCGGCGATCGCGCGCGAGCTGGGCCTGGGCGACGGGACGGCGGTCGTGCTCGCGTCCTCCGACGGAGCGCTCGCGAACATCGGCGTCGGCGCGAGCACGCCCGGCGACGTCGCGCTCACGCTCGGGACCTCGGGTGCCGTGCGCGTGCTCAGCACGGAACCGAAGCTGGATGCGCGGGGGCGCACCTTCTGCTACTGCGCCGACGACACGCGCTACGTCGTCGGCGGCCCGACGAGCGCCGCGGGCGCGTCGCTGGACTGGATCTTCGCGCTGCTCCTCGACGAGCTTCCGCCGCCGGACCGTTTCGCGCGCGCCGCCGCGCTCGCGGCGAACGTCGCGCCGGGCGCCGACGGGCTCGTGGTCCTCCCGTTCTTCGCCGGTGAGCGCGCACCGTACTGGAACAGCACGCTGCGCGGCGCGTTCGAGGGACTCGATCTCTCGCACGGGCGCGCGACGATCGTGCGCGCCGCGTTCGAGAGCGTCGTCTTCGGCGTCTTCGCGGTGTACGCGGTCGTGCGCGAGCTGGCCGGCGACGCGCAGCGGCTGCTGCTCACCGGCGGGCTGACGAAGGCGCCGCTCGTGCGCCGGCTCCTCGCCGACGTCTTCGGCCTGCCCGCGACGCAGCCGCATCAGCAGGAGGCCTCCGCGTTCGGCGCGGCGCTCCTCGCCGCGCAAGCGGTCGGCGTGATCGCCGACGCCGCCGAAGCGGCGAAGGCCGCCGGCTTCGATGCGCCGACGGCCCCCGATTCATCGCTCTCGGCGACCTACGCCGAGGCGTTCGCGAGGTACCGCCGCTCCGTCGACGCGCACCTCGCCTTGCCCAGGTAGACCCGCGCGCTACGGCGTGGGCGTGTAGCCGTCGGTCAGCGTCTCGAGGAACGCGACCAGATCGTTCTCCTGCGCGTCGGTGAGGTGCAGGTTGCCGATCGTGCGGTTCATCGTCGCGGGGAACTCCGGCGCCGGCCAGCACGTCACGCCCTCACCCGGCGCGTGCAGCGAGCAGCGCGGCAGCACGTCGCGGGTGTTGTAGAAGTGCACCACTTCCTTCAGGCTGTGGAACACGCCGTTGTGCATGTACGCGCGCGTGAATCCGGCGCGGGGCGCCTGCGCGACGTTGCGCAGCGTCGGCGTCTCGAACTTGCCGGCGTACTGCGGCGCGAGCGCGGCCCACTGCGCATTGGTGTTCTGCGTCTTGTCGGTCAGGAAGCCGGCGACGCCGGTGTCGGAAAAGGCCTTCCCGTCCGGGTTCGCGACGAAGCCGTGCTGGTCGGGCACGTTCTCGTCGAGATACGGGTTGTCGGTGTTCTTCGGCACGCCGATGTTCTCGGCACGGCCGTCGGCGAAGATCGTCTTCGTCGAGGACGCGATCACGGTGCCGCCGATCTTGACCGTTCCCGACGGATTGGCCGCGTCGCTGTGGCAGGTGATGCAGAGCGCCTGGCCGTTGAAGAGCGCGAAACCGGCCTGCTCCTGCGGCGTGAACTTCGCCTTCCCGGCCATCACCGCGTCGAACTTCGAGCTGAACGCGCTGACCTCGGGCGAAGCTTCGTAACCCGCGATCGCTTCGGCGTAGTGGGCGAACGTCGTGTCGGAGAGACGGCGGTCCGCCGCGCTCAGGTGCACCGGGTACGGATCGGCCTGCGGCGCCGGGCCGGGCTTGGAGCAGACGCTCTGCACGTCGGACGGCCAGCGGATCGCGAACGCGTTGGCGCCCCAGACGCGCTCGAAGAGGTTGCGGTACGGGCGCTGCGAGAGCTTGTAGACGACGCACGCGGTGTCGCTGTTCGCCATCTCGACCGGGTTCATCGGCGGCCCCTCGGCCTGATCGGCCGCGGGATTACCGGTCTGCTGACCGGTCGCGCGCAGATCCCAAAAGTTGCCGCCGACGAAGTCCTTGCGCTGCTCGTCGTAGTGGAGCACCGGACGGAACGGCGCGTAGCCGTAGCTCATCGTGTAGCGGGGCCCCAGACGATTGTTCGGGTGGTCGCCGTGCATCGCAGGGATCGCGACCGCGCCCGGATGTGCGACCAGCGTCGCGTTCAGCAGCGAGGAGCCTTCACGGAATCCGGCTCCCGGCGCGTGACAGGTCACGCACGCGACGGTTCCGTTGAAGGAAAGATTCTTGTCGAACATCTCGAGTTTGCCGAGGGTGATGATCGACGGTGCGCCCGGCGCCGGCATCTGCCGCGCGATCGCGGTGAGCATCGTCTGCTCGGTCGCATCGTCGACCGCGGCGTCGTGGACCAGGTCCGGATCGGCATGCGCACCACCCGGCTTTGCGCACATCACATCGTACGGAAGTCTGCACGCGACGCCTTGCGCGGCGGAGGCGATGCGCGAAAAGCCGCCCGTGCAGATGACGACGATCGCGTAGAAGACGACGAGCAGCGACAAGCGTTTCGGCGTCATGAACAGTTCCAACTCGGCATAATGCGCGGAACCATACCACAGGATCGCGGGTGCGCGCATTTCAACATGAACGATGATGCGATCGACAGCAGCCGGTCGTCTCGACGCCTAGGCAATTCGGGGCGAGAGCAACCTTGCGGCGCGTGATGCGGTCGAACGGTGATATGGTCGAACGCGAACGTCGCGGGCAAGGTGAGGCGTACGTCGCGCTTGCCACCCTGGCCCTGGTGTGGGGCTACACCTGGGTCATGATGAAAGTCGCGGCCGAGAACGCTTCGCCGTTCCTGGTCGCCATGGGACGCCCGCTGCTCGGCGCGATCGTCCTGGTCGTCGTGCTCGCGATTCGCGGGAACCTGCGCCCGACCCCGTTCGTCCCGACGCTGATCCTCGGGCTCTTGCAGACGACGCTGTTCTCGGCGTTCGCGGCGCTCGCCGTGACCGTCGGCGGCGCCGGAAAGACCGCGGTGCTCGCCTACACGATGCCGTTCTGGATCGTGCTGTTCGCGTGGCCCGTGCTCGGCGAGAAGATCGCCGGCGCGCGCTGGCTCGCGCTGCTGCTCGCGGCGGTCGGCCTGGGCTTCGTCGTCTCGCCGCTCGATCCGCACACCATCATCGCCGACCTGCTCGCTGTGCTGACCGGGATGGTGTGGGCGCTCAGCGCGGTATGGACGAAGATCGTGCGCCAGCGCCACAAGGTCGAGCTGCTCCCGCTCACGACGTGGCAGATGATCTGGGGCGTGATCCCGCTCCTCATCGTCGCGGCGATCCTGCCCGAGCACATTCGCTGGGCCCCCGAGACGTTCGCCGCGTTCGGCTTCATCGGCGTCGTCTCGCAGTCGCTCGGCTGGGTGCTGTGGGCCTTCATCCTCTCACGCCTCCCGGCCGGCGTCGCCGGGATCGCCTCGCTCGCGACCCCGGTCGTCGGCGTCCTCGCCGCCGCGCTGCAGCTGCGCGAGATTCCCTCGGTCACCGAGCTGACCGGGATGGCGCTGATCGTCGTCGCGCTCGTCGTGAACGCGTTCTCGCCGGCGCCCGCACCGAAGCGCGCCCCAGCCGCGGCGGCCGCGGCCGACTAGGCAACAGCGAGAGGAACGTACAAGAAACTCGTCTCCATCTTCCTCGGGAGGCGGCGTGACCGAGTTTCGTGGCGACGTTCAGGTTCCCAGCGCGCGGCTCGAAGCGCGCTTGCGCACGGCCGTGCGCGGCGAGGTCTTCTTCGATCGCACGACGCGCGGGATGTACGCGACCGACGCGTCGATCTACCAGATCATGCCGCTCGGCGTCGTCGTGCCGCGCACGGCGGAGGACGTCGAGGCGACGCTCGCGATCGCGCGTGAGCACGGCGTCCCCGTCACGCCGCGCGGCGGCGGCACCTCGCAGTGCGGCCAGACCGTCAATCGCGGCCTGATCGTCGACGTCAGCAAGTATCTGCGCTCGATCGTCTCGCTCGACACGCAAGCACGGCGGGCGCGCGTGCAGCCTGGGATCGTGCTCGAGACGCTCAACCGCGAGCTGCGCCGGCACGGCCTGTTCTTCCCGATCGATCCCTCGACGGCGAGCCGGGCGACGATCGGCGGGATGACGGCGAACAACAGCTCGGGCGCGCGCTCGATCCGCTACGGGATCATGGCCGACAACGTCGTCGGGATCGATGCGGTCCTCGCCGACGGGACGCACGCGTACTTCGGCGAGGTCGGCGCGCTCGAAGGCGTCGAGCCCCCGCGGTACCGCGAGCTAGTCGCGCGCGTGCGCGCGATCGCCGCGCGCGAGGCGGCCGAGATCGACGCCCGCATCCCGAAAGTGCAGCGCCACGTGGGCGGCTACGGCCTGCACACGATCCGCCAGGACGCGCACAACATGGCGCGGCTCCTCGTCGGATCGGAAGGGACGCTCGCGTACTTCACCGCGATCGACCTGGCCCTGCAGCCGCTCCCCGCGCACAAGACGCTCGGGATCTGCCACTTCCCGGGCTTTGCCGACGCGATGCGCTCGACGCAGCGGCTGGTGACGCTCGACCCGGTCGCTGTCGAGCTGGTCGACCGCACGATGATCGAACTGGGACGCGAGATCCCCGCGTTCGCGCCGATCCTCGCGAAATACGTCGTGGGCGAGCCGGGCTCGCTGCTGCTCGTCGAGTTCGCCGGCGACGATCCCGTCACGCTCGCCGAGCGGCTCGACGCGCTCGAAGAGACGATGGCGGAGCTCGGCTTCCCCCGTGCGGTCGTGAAGCTGACCGATGCGGCGCAGCAAGCCGAGATGTGGGGCGTGCGCTCGCAGGGGCTCAACATCATGACCTCGATGCGCGGCGACGCGAAGCCGGTCTCGATCATCGAGGACTGCGCCGTCCCGCTCGAGCACCTCGCCGCCTACACCGAACGGCTCTCGCAGGTCTTCGCGAACCACGGCACCAGCGGGACGTGGTACGCGCACGCTTCAGTCGGCTGTCTGCACGTGCGGCCGGTCCTCAACGTCAAGCGCGGCGAGGACGTCGGCAAGCTCCGTGCGATCGCCGAAGAGGCGTTCGCGCTCGTGCGCGAGTACGGCGGCGCGCACTCCGGCGAGCACGGCGACGGGATCGTGCGCTCGGAGTTCCACGCCGAGATGTTCGGGTCGCGGATCGTCGCCGCGTTCGGCGAGATCAAGGCGGCGTTCGATCCTGCAGGCTTGCTCAATCCCGGCAAGATCGTCGACGCGCCGAAGATGGACGACCGCAGCCTCTTCCGCTACGCGCCGGACTACGCGCCGATCCCGCTCGACACGGTGCTGGACTGGTCGGAGTGGGGCGGGCTCTCGGGCGCCGTCGAGATGTGCAACAACAACGGCGAGTGCCGCAAGGCCGCCTCCGGGGCGATGTGCCCGTCGTACCGCGCGACCGACGACGAGCACCATGTCACGCGCGGGCGCGCGAACGCGCTGCGCCTCGCGCTCAGCGGGCAGCTCGGCGCCGACGCCCTGACCTCGGAGGAGCTGTACGGCGCGCTGGACCTGTGCGTCTCGTGCAAGGCGTGCCGCCGCGAGTGCCCGACCGGCGTCGACATGGCGCGGATGAAGATCGAGTTTCTCGCGCACTACCGCAAGGCGCACGGCACGCCGCTGCGCAACCGGCTCGTCGCCGCGCTCCCGCGTGTTGCGCACCGCGCCGGGCCGCTGCGCGTGCTCGCGAACCTGCGCGACCGCATCCCTGGCCTGGCGAAACTCGCTGAGCGCGCGAGCGGGTTCACCGCGAGCCGTCCGCTCCCGCGCTGGCACGCACGCCCGTTCCGCGAGCGCGCGACGGACGCGAGCGCGCCGAACGGCGAGGTGGTGCTCTGGGTCGACACGTTCAACCGCTACTTCGAAGCCGACGTCGCGCGCGCGGCCGAGCGCGTGCTGCGCGCGGCCGGCTACGCGGTGCGCTACGCCGCCGCGCGCGGCGAGTCGCGTCCGCTCTGCTGCGGGCGCACGTACCTGGGCGCGGGGATGGTCGAGGACGCGCGCGCCGAAGCCCGCCGCACGATCGCTGCGCTGCTCCCGTACGCGCAACGCGGCGTCCCGATCGTTGGCCTCGAACCATCGTGCCTGCTCTCGCTGCGCGACGAGTTTCTGGTGCTCGTCCCCGGTGAGGACGCGCGCACGGTCGCCGCGCAAGCGTTGCTGTTCGAGGAGTTCGTCGTGCGCGAGCTCGACGCGGGTCGCTGGGCGCCGCCGCTGCGGCCGCTCGCGGCGCGCGCCGTCGTCCACGGCCACTGTCATCAGAAGGCGTTCGGCGCGATGCCCGCCGTGGTGCGCGCGCTGCGCGCGATCCCGGCGCTCGAGGCGAGCGTGATCGAATCGTCCTGCTGCGGGATGGCGGGGACGTTCGGCTACGAGGCCGAGCACTACGAGATCTCGATGCGGATGGCGGAGCGCGATCTGCTCCCCGCGGTCCGCGCGGCCGACGCGGCGACGCTCGTCGTCGCCGACGGGATGAGCTGCAAGCACCAGATCGCGCACGGCGCTCGGCGACGCGCGCTGCACGTCGCCGAGCTCTATGCCGTCGCGCTCGAGGGCTGATCCGCCTTAGCGGCCGTTCACCTGCGAGTGCAGCTCGTCGAGGTCCTCGATCGTGTTCAGCGTGACGGCGTCCTTGACCGACGCGTCCTTGACGCCGGCGGCGCTGCGCATCGAGGTCGCGAGCGCGTCGGCGTGGTTGTAGCCGCGGATCGCCGCGTTGTGCTTCTCGATACGGTCGGCCGAGATCGAGCCGCCGTTCTGCGCGAGGATCCACTCCTCGAACTGCATGTAGGTCGGCTTCGCGCTCTGCACGTACGCGAGGACGGCGTCGCGCTCGAGGCCGAGCGCGGTGATGGTCATCTGATCGAACCCGGCGCCGCAATGATCGTAGCCGTCGGCGAGCGCGCCGGCATTACCGAGCGTGAGCTTCGCCCACAGGCGCGGGAGATGGAGCGCGCCGAGCGGGCCGGCGGTCCCGGAGCTGACGAGCGGGATCACCTTCGGGGCGGTCGTGGTGCTCATGTTGCTGTGTTGCTGTCCTTTGAAGCTGGTGCCGCGGCGGCACCGAGCGTTGTGAACACGCGCGGTGCCGATGCGGTTTGCGTGCGCAGCGAGGTTCCGGCGAGGCGGTCGCGGCGCGGCGGAAGATTGATTACAGCGAGAAGACCATCAGGTCGCCGCCGAGGGTCGTGTAGTTCCCCAGATCCATCGCGGCGTTGACCGCGCCGAGCCCCGCCGTCGGGTTCGTGAGTCCGGAGGCCAAGCCCAAGCCGGCCCAGCCGCCGACGCCGCAGAGCACCGCAACGTACTGCTTCCCGTCGTGCGTGTAGGTGATCGGGTTCCCGACGATCCCTGAGGGGACGCGCGTCTTCCAGAGGAGCTTGCCGGTCTTCGTGTCGATCGCTTTGAACCAGCCGTCCATCGTGCCGTAGAACGTCACGCCGCCGGCGGTGTTGAGCGTCCCGCTCCACACGGTGAAGCGCTCCGGATCGCTCCAGACGATCTTCCCGCTCGAGGGATCCCACGCCATCACGCTGCCGCGATTGCCGCCGGGACCCGGATACATCTTCACGATCGCGCCGACGTACGGAAATCCGCCCTTGTACTTCACGGCGAACGCCTGGTAGTCCATGCAATTGTGGTTGGTGGGGACGATGAAGTAGCCGGTCTGCGGATCGTAGGAGGCGGGCTGCTGGTCCTTGCTGCCCATCGCCGCCGGGCAGATGTTCTTCACGTTGGCGCCCGCGCGCGTCTCCTTCGTCGGGTTGACGATCGGGAAGCCCGTCTTCATGTCGATCCCGGTCGCCCAGTTGACGTCCGGATCGAACTTCGAGGCGAGGAGCAGGTTGCCGTTGCGGCGGTCGATCTCGTACGCGAAGCCGTTGCGGTCGAAGTGCACGAGCGCCGGGATCGTCTGCCCGCCGTGCTGCACGTCGACGAGAATCGACTCGTTCACCGCGTCGTAGTCCCATTCGTCGTGCGGCGTGAGCTGACGCGCCCACACGGCCTGACCGGTCTCCGGACGGCGCGCGAAGATCGTCATCGACCACTTGTTCTGACCTGGGCGCTGGCTCGGGTTCCACGTGCCGGGGTTCCCCGTGCCGTAGTAGAGCAGATCCAGCTTGGGATCGTAGGTGTACCAGCCCCACGTCGTCCCGCCGCCGACCTTCCACTGCTCGTTGTGCCACGTGCTCACGCCCTGGTTGCGCGGACCGTGGAAGCCGGCGCCGATCAGCACGTCGCTGTCAGGCCCCTCGCTGTAGGCGCGCCAGACGCGTTTGCCCGTCGCGAGATCGAACGCGCTCAGATAGCCGCGCACGCCGTACTCGCCGCCCGAGACGCCGACGATGACGCGGTTCTTGACGATGAGCGGCGCCGAGGTGAGCGTCTGCCCGCGTTCCGGATCGGCGTTGTGCGCCGTCCATTCCGGCTTCCCGGTGGCGGCGTTCAGCGCGAGAACGGTCCCGTCGAGCGCGTCGACGATGATCTTGCCCTCGCCGTAGGCGACGCCGCGGTTGACGAGGTCGCAGCACGCAACGGAGACCGCGAACGAGTCCTGGTTCGGCGTGTACTCCCACTTGATGTGGTAATCCGCGAGATCGACCGCGTAGACGTGATTCGGGTACGAGCTCTGGAAGTACATCGTGTTGCCGACGACGAGCGGCTGCCCTTCGTGGCCTCGGCTCGCGCCGGTCGACATCGACCAGGCGACCTTGAGGTTTGCGACGTTGTCGGCGGTGATCTGATCGAGATTGCTGTGCCGCGTCGCCGCGTAGTTCTGGCTCGGCATCACCCACTGCCCGGGGTCCTGAGACATCGCGGCAAGGGAGAGCGTCTCATGGGTCGCCGGCTGCGTGCCCGCGACGGCTGCTTGTGTTGTGTTGGATGTGCCGGCACCGACGGCGGCGGTGGGGTGAAGGAAGCTCGCGAATGCGAGAACCAACGCCCCCGACAACGCAAGCGCACGCGCAGCGGCGGCCGGCTGGAGCTTCGTCAAAGAACCCGACACCTTTCGAAGAAAAATGCAGCTACGTCCGGACGTGCCAAGGATACGCGGCACGTGGTATCCGCCACAAGTCAACTAGATGGTGGATTCTTTCTCGTTCCGTACATTGCTCCGCGCGGAAACGGCGACCGCGCGCGATACGATGCGCTCGCCTACGGCGTCAGAACGACCTTTCCATGACTGGCGCGTGACTCGACGTGCCGATGCGCCTCGGCGGCGTCGCGCAGCGCGTAGCGCGCGCCGACGTGCACCGTTACTTTGCCTTGCGCTACGAGCGCGAACGCCGCTTCGACGCCGGGGCGCAGCACCTCGGGGCGCGACGCGCGATAGCCGCCGGTCGTGTAGCCGAGCGCGGAGCGGTTCCCGGTGTGCAGCACGTTGGACGGAAACATCCCGGGCTGGCCCGAGGCCATCCCGTAGATGCAATAGCGGCCGTATTCGGCGAGCGCCGGGATCGACTGCGCCGTGGTCTCGCCGGCGACCGCGTCGAGCACGACGTCGACGCCGCGGCCGCCGGTCGCGGCGAGCACCTTCTCCGCGATCGGTTCGGCGCGGTAGTCGATCACGACGTCCGCTCCGTACTCGCGCGCGAGCTTCGTCTTCTCCGCGCCGCCGGCGGTCGCGATGATCGTGCCCGCACCGAGCTCGCGCGCCATTTGCACCGCGATCGAGCCGACGCCGCCGGCCGCGGAATGGATCAGCACGCTCTCGCCGCGCTCGAGCTTCCCGGCCATCGTGAGCAGGTTGTACGCGGTCACGAGCATCGTGACCGATGCGCCGTCCTCGTCGGAGACGCCGTCGGGGAGCGCGTACGTGAGCACGGGGCGCGCGACGGCGATCTCGGTGTAGCCGCCGCCCTCGGGAAACGCGGCGACGCGCTGGCCGACTTTGAAGCCCTCGACGCCGGCGCCGACCGCCGCGACCGTCCCGGCGCAGTCGAGTCCGGGGGTGAACGGCGGCGGTGCGCCGCGGTAGCCGCCGCGGCGGCGCTGGATGTCGGCGAAGTTGACGCCGCTGGCGGTGACGCGGATCGTCAGCTCACCGGGACCCGGGGTCGGGTCCGGCTGTTCCTTCCATTGCAGGACCGAGGCGTCCCCAAACTGCTCGACGACGATCGCGTGCATGCGTGCTCCCTCTCCGGCGCGTGCGGTACGCCTCTGTAACCGCGCCGGCGTTTACCCGGGGTTGCGCATCAGGCGACGGGGTTGGTCAGCGTCCCGATCGACGAGATCTCGATGCGCACACGGTCGCCGGGCCGCAGGTACTTGGGCGGCTTGAAGCCCAGGCCGACGCCGACCGGGGTGCCCGTCGCGATCACGTCGCCCGGGCAGAGCGTGATCCCCGCCGAGATCGTCTCGATCAGGGTCGGGACGTCGAAGATCAGGTCGCGCGTGCTCGCGTCCTGGCGCAGCTCGTCGTTGACCCAGGTGCGCAGTCGCAGATCGCCGACGTCGACCTCGTCGGCGGTGACGATCCACGGCCCCATCGGGCAGAACGTGTCGAACGACTTGCCCAGGAACCACTGCTTGTGGCGGCCCTGCCAATC
>DATJHK010000011.1:0-34091 GCA_035493875.1 Candidatus Limnocylindria bacterium | reverse complement strand
AAGTGACGCGCGTGGCGCGCGAGGTCGGTACCGAGGGCAAATTGGGCGGCCAGGCTCTGGTGCGTGGCGTCGCCGGCACATGGAAGGATTTGACCGATAGCGTCAACTCCATGGCCAGCAATCTGACTGGCCAGGTCCGCAACATCGCCGAAGTGGCGACCGCGGTTGCCAAGGGCGATCTTTCGAAAAAGATCACGGTGAATGTGTCGGGCGAAATCCTGCAGTTGAAGGAAACGCTCAACACCATGGTCGACCAGCTCAACGCGTTCGCCGGCGAAGTGACCCGCGTGGCGCGCGAAGTCGGCACCGACGGCAAGCTCGGCGGCCAGGCCGAAGTGCCTGGCGTGGCCGGCACCTGGAAGGATTTGACCGACAGCGTCAATTCGATGGCCGGTAACCTCACCGCGCAGGTCCGCAACATCGCCGAGGTCGCAACCGCGATCGCCGGCGGCGATCTTTCGCGCAAGATCACCGTGGACGTGCGCGGCGAAATCCTGCAGCTCAAGGAAACGCTTAACACCATGGTCGATCAGCTCAACCGGTTCGCCGGTGAGGTGACGCGCGTTGCGCGCGAGGTCGGCACCGAAGGCCGGCTTGGCGGCCAGGCCAACGTGCCGGGCGTCGCAGGCACCTGGAAGGACCTCACCGACAGCGTGAACTCGATGGCCGGCAATCTGACCGCCCAGGTCCGCAACATCGCCGAGGTGACCACGGCCGTGGCGCGCGGCGACCTCTCGCGCAAGATCACGGTGGACGTGAAGGGGGAGATCCTCGAGCTGAAGAACACCATCAACACCATGGTGGACCAGCTCAACGGCTTTGCCGGCGAGGTGACGCGCGTGGCGCGCGAGGTCGGCACCGAAGGCAAGCTTGGCGGCCAGGCCGAGGTGCCCGGCGTCGCTGGCACCTGGAAGGATCTGACCGACAACGTCAACCTCTTGGCCGCGAACCTCACCACGCAGGTCCGCAACATCGCCGAAGTCACCACCGCCGTGGCGCGCGGCGACCTCTCGCGCAAGATCACGGTCGACGTCAAGGGCGAGATGCTCGAGCTCAAGGCGACGGTCAACACGATGGTCGACCAGCTCAACGCCTTCGCCGCCGAGGTCACGCGCGTCGCGCGCGAGGTCGGCACCGACGGAAAGCTCGGCGGCCAGGCGATCGTCCCCGGCGTGGGCGGGACGTGGAAGGATCTCACCGACTCGGTCAACTCGATGGCGAGCTCGCTGACCGCGCAGGTCCGCAACATCGCCGACGTCACGACCGCCGTCGCGCGCGGCGACCTCTCGAAGAAGATCACCGTCGACGCGCGCGGCGAGATCCTCGAGCTGAAAGGGACCGTCAACACGATGGTCGATCAGCTCAACGCGTTCGCCGGCGAGGTGACGCGCGTCGCGCGCGAGGTCGGCTCCGAAGGGACGCTCGGCGGACAGGCGCAGGTGCAAGGCGTCGCGGGGACCTGGAAGGACCTCACCGACTCGGTCAACTCGATGGCGGCGAATCTGACGAACCAGGTGCGCAACATCGCGAAGGTGACGACCGCCGTCGCGAACGGCGACCTCTCGAAGAAGGTCACCGTCGACGTGCGCGGCGAGATGCTGGAGCTGAAGGACACGATCAACACGATGGTCGACCAGCTCAACGCGTTCGCCGGCGAGGTCACGCGCGTCGCGCGCGAAGTCGGCTCCGAGGGGATCCTCGGCGGTCAGGCGCAGGTCCCCGGCGTCGCCGGCACGTGGAAAGACCTCACCGACTCCGTGAACCGGATGGCCGGCAACCTGACGAACCAGGTCCGCGGGATCGCGAAGGTCGTCACCGGCGTCGCGAACGGCGACCTCAAGCGCAAGCTCGTCCTCGACGCGAAGGGCGAGATCGCCGAGCTCGGCGACACGATCAACGGGATGATCGACACGCTGGCGATCTTCGCCGACCAGGTCACCTCGGTCGCGCGCGAGGTCGGCTTCGAAGGAAAGCTCGGCGGCCAGGCCGAGGTTCCGGGCGCGGCGGGGCTGTGGCGCGACCTGACCGACTCGGTCAACCAGCTCGCCGCGCAGCTCACCTCGCAGATCCGCGCGATCGGCGAGGTCGCCACCGCCGTCACCAAGGGCGATCTCTCGCGCACGATCGAGGTGGGCGCGCAGGGCGAGGTCGGGCAGCTCACCGAGAACGTCAACGAGATGATCCGGAACTTGCGCGACACGACGCGCAAGAACCAAGAGCAGGACTGGCTCAAGACCAACCTCGCCGGCTTCTCCGGGATGCTCCAGGGCCAGAAGGACATCAAGACCGTCGCCAAGCTCATCATGAGCGAGCTGGCGCCGCTGGTGAACGCCTCGGTCGGGATCTTCTACCTCAACGAGCCGCTCGACGACGCGCCGATGATGCGCTTCACGGCGGGCTACGCCGCGCCGCGCCGGAAGGGTCCGCTGCAGTTCGGCGTCGGCGAAGGGCTCGTCGGCCAGTGCGTCGCCGAGAAGCGGCGCATCCTGATCACGAACGCGCCCCCGGAGTACCTCCAGGTCACGTCGGGGACGGGACAGGCGCAGCCGCTCAACGTCGTCGTCCTCCCGGTGCTCTTCGAGGGCGACATCAAGGCGGTGCTCGAGCTGGGCTCGTTCGAGGCGTTCAGCGAGAACCATCTGCTCTTCCTCGACCAGCTCACGCAGTCGATCGGGATCGTCCTCAACACGATCGCCGCGAACATGCGCACCGAGGAACTCCTCAAGCAGTCGCAGTCGCTGACCGTCGAGCTGCAGTCGCAACAGGACGAGCTCCAACAGACCAACGAGGAACTGGAAGAGAAAGCGCGGCTCCTGGCGGCGCAGAACGAGGAAGTCGAGAAGCGCACGCGCGAGATCGACGAAGCGCGCCGCGCGCTCGAGCAGAAGGCCGAGCAGCTCGCGCTCACCTCGAAGTACAAGTCGCAGTTCCTGGCCAACATGTCGCACGAGCTGCGCACCCCGCTCAACTCGCTGCTGATCCTCTCCAAGCAGCTCAGCGACAACAAGGAACAGAACCTCACCGGCCGTCAGGTCGAGATGGCGCAAACGATCCGGCGCTCCGGGACCGACCTGCTCACGCTGATCAACGACATCCTCGACCTCTCGAAGATCGAGTCGGGGACGACCTCGGTCGACATCGCCCAGCACCGCATCAGCGACATCTGCGAGGACGTCGAGCGGACGTTCCGCGGCGTCGCGCAGGAGCGCGGTCTGACCTTTGCGATCACCGTCGACGGCGACGTGCCGGGTGTCCTCGAGACCGATCAGACGCGCTTGATGCAGATCCTCAAGAACCTGCTCTCGAATGCGTTCAAGTTCACGGCGCACGGTTCGGTCGAGCTGCGTCTGCACCGCGTGCTGCGGATGATCGACGGCGACGACGTCCCGTGCGTCGCGTTCGAGGTGCGCGACACGGGGATCGGGATCCCGGGCGACAAGCACAACGTCATCTTCGAGGCCTTCCAGCAAGCCGACATGTCGACGGCGCGCAAGTACGGCGGGACGGGCCTGGGCCTCGCGATCTCGCGCGAGATCGCGGGGCTGCTCGGCGGCGACATGGCCGTCGACTCCGAGCCGGGTCTCGGCTCGACGTTCGTCTTCTTCCACCCGCTGCAGCGGTCGGCGCGCGGAGCGGCGACCTCGGAGCTTTACGCCGTGCCGGTGCCGGCGCGGCCGGTCGACGACGAGGACGCGCCGCCGGTGCTGCGCCGCGCCGGCGCACCGCCGTTCCCGATCGGCGAGCACGAGGACGACCGCGCCGAGATCCGCCCGCAGGACCGCGTCGTGCTGATCGTCGAGGACGACGCGACCTTCGCGCGCATTCTGCTCGGGCTGGCGCGCGAGCGCGGTTTCAAGGGGCTGATCGCGCAGAGCGGCAGCGACGGGCTCGCGCTCGCACGGCGCTTCGTCCCGGATGCGATCACGCTCGACATCGGCCTCCCCGACGTCGACGGCTGGTCGCTGCTCGAGCAACTCAAACGCGATCCCTCGACCAAGGCGGTCCCGGTCCACGTGATCTCCGGCGAGGAGCAGTGGCAGCGGGCGCTGGACTCGGGGGCGTTCGCGCATCTCAAGAAGCCGGCGAGCGAGGACGCGCTCATGCAGGCCTTCGACAATCTGCTCGGCTTCGCCGACGCCTCGTCGCGCAACGTGCTCGTCGTCGAGGACGACGTCACCCAGCTCTCGGCGATGGCGAACCTGATCGAGTCCGGCGAGGTCACCGTCACCGCCGTCTCGACCGGGCAGCAGGCGCTGCACGCGCTCGACGAGGCGAAGTTCGACTGCGTCATCGTCGACCTCGGCCTCCCCGACATGGACGGGCTCACCCTGATCGAACGGGTCAAGGTGCACCCCGCCCACGTCCGCGTCCCGGTCATCGTCTACACCGGCCGCGAGCTGACCGAGCACGAGGACGTCTCGCTGCGGCGGCTCTCCGAATCGGTGATCGTCAAGGACGCGATGTCGCCCGAGCGCCTGATCGAGGAGACGGCCTACTTCCTCAATCAGGTGGAGGCGCGTCTGCCGGACGTCAAACGGCCGGCGACCCCGGCGAATACCTCCGACTCGCTCGAGAACCGCACGATCCTCATCACCGACGACGACACCCGCAACATCTACGCGCTGCGGATCGCGCTCGAAGAGTATCAGATGAAGGTCTTGACCGCGGAGTCCGGCGCGGAGGCGATCGAGCTCCTCTCGGCGCATCCCGAGATCGACGTGGTCCTGATGGACATCATGATGCCGGAGATGGACGGCTACGAGACGATCCGCCGGATTCGCGCACGCGAGGAATGGAAGCAGCTCCCGATCATCGCCCTCACCGCGAAGGCGATGAAGGGCGATCGCGAGCAGTGTCTGGCGGCAGGCGCCTCGGAGTACATCTCCAAGCCCGTCGACATCGATCAGGTGATCGCACTCATCCGCGTCTGGCTGAACGTGGCGGCGTGATCGCGGAACGCAACTCAGGCTCCACTCCGATGGAAGGCAGCGGAGCCGGACCGGCCTCCCCCGGGATCCCCGAGCTCGAGCTGCACCTCCTGCTCGAGGCGGTGTACCGCGTGAGCGGCTACGACTTCCGCGAGTACGCGCCCGCGACGCTCAAGCGCCGCATCGCCGAGCGCGCCCGCGCGGAGGGAACGTCGACGACGACCGGACTCCTCGAGCGCCTACTGCACGATCCCGGCGCGATGCAGCGGTTCATCGACGGGATGATCTACAACGCGACCTCGCCGTTCCGCGACCCGCAGTTCTTCCGCGATTTCCGCGAGCGCGTGCTGCCGCGGCTGCGGACCTTCCCGCACGTGCGGATCTGGGTGATCGGCTCGGGCGACGACGCCTACGCGCTCGCGATCCTGCTGCGCGAGGCGGAGCTGTACCATCGCACCCGGATCTACTCCACCGACGCCGGGGATGCGGCGGTCGATCGCGCGAAGACCGGTGCCTTCGCCGTCGAGCTGCTCGAGGAGTACGAACACCGGTATCGCGAGGCGGGGGGCGTCAAGCGCTTCTCCGGCTACGTGCGAAGAGAACGCGGGCAGGCGTTCTACGACGCGGGGCTGCGCGAGCAGATCGTCTTCGCGCGGCACAATCTGACGACCGACGGTTCGTTCAACGAATTCCACCTCGTCGTCGCGCGCAACGTGCTGGGCCACTACAACCGCGGCCTCGCATACCGTGCGCACCAGGTGATCTTCGAAAGCCTCGTCCGGCTCGGCTTCCTCGGACTCTCGGCCAAAGAGACGCTGGCCTACACGCCGCACCAGCGCGCGTACCAGGAACTCGAGCAGACCGAACACTTCTTCCGTCGCATGCGCTGAAGCGGCGGTCCGATCCGAAAGGATCGTCCGAAGGGCGGCTCCCGCCTGCCCGGTCACAGACGTAGGATCGCAGCATGAATCCCCTCGTCCTCGAGGCGGCGCTGATCCTCCTGAGCGTCGTGTCGTTTTGGCTGCTCGACCGCTACGTCGTCGGACTGAATCGGCTATGAGCCTCGATCTGCTGATCGGCCTCGTGCTCGCCGTCGCGGCGTTCGCGTACTGCACGTACGCGATGTTGCGCCCCGAGCACTTCTGAACGGAGCGTCCCTGCAATGACCGTCGTCGGGTGGCTGCAAGCCGCCCTCGTTTTCGCGCTCGTGTGGCTGTGCGTCAAACCGCTCGGTACCCACATGGCGCTCGCGTTCGAAGGCGAACGCACCTGGCTCACGCCGATCGTCGGGCCGATCGAACGCGCGCTGTACCGTTTGTGCCGGATCGATCCGGCTCGCGAGATGACCTGGAAGGGCTACGCGTTCGCCGTCGTGGCGTTCAGCCTGGTCAGCCTCGTCTACCTCTACGTCCTGCTGCGCACGCAAGCGTATCTGCCGCTCAATCCGCAGCACTTCGGCAACCTGGCTCCGGACCTCGCCTGGAACACCGCCGTCTCCTTCATGACGAACACGAACTGGCAGTTCTACTCCGGCGAGTCGACGATGAGCTACCTCTCGCAGATGGCCGGGCTGGCATGGCACATGTTCGTCTCCGCCGGGACCGGGATCGCGATCGCGTTCGCGCTCATGCGCGGGATCGCGCGCGTCGGGAAGACGACGATCGGCAACTTCTGGGTCGATCTCACCCGCGCGGTCCTCTACGTGCTGCTCCCGATCTCGCTGGTCGGCGCGCTGTTCCTCGCGTGGCAGGGCGTTCCGCAGAACTTCAGCGACTACACGACGGTCAAGACCGTCGAAGGCGCCGCACAGTCGATCCCGCAGGGGCCGATGGCCTCGATGGAGTCGATCAAGGAACTCGGCACCAACGGCGGCGGCTTCGTCAACGCCAACTCCGCCTCGCCGTTCGAGAACCCGACCGGCGCGAGCAACGCGGTCGAGCTGTGGTTCATCTTCCTCATCGGCGGCGCGCTGACGTACGCCTACGGCCGGATGGTCCGCAACCAGCGGCAAGGCTGGGCGATCTTCGCCGCGATGACGACGCTGTTCGTCGTCGGGTTCGTCGTCGCGTACGGCGCCGAAGCGGCGGGAAACCCGATCATGCACGCGATCGGCGTCGGCGGCGGCAACATGGAAGGCAAGGAGACCCGCTTCGGGATCGCGGCCTCGGCGCTCTTCGCGACGATGACGACCGACACGTCGTGCGGCGCGGTCAACGCGATGCACGACTCGTTCACGGCGCTCGGCGGCCTCGTCCCGATCGCCAACATGCAGCTCGGGGAGATCGTCTTCGGCGGCGTCGGCAGCGGCTTCTACGGGATGATCGCGTTCGTGATCCTCACCGTGTTCATCGCCGGACTGATGGTCGGACGGACTCCGGAGTTTCTCGGCAAGAAGATCGAGCGCCGCGAGGTCCAGCTCGCGATCCTCGCCGCGCTGGTCGTGCCGTTCTTCGCCCTCGTCCCCGCCGGGATCGCCTCCGTGCTGCCCGCGGGCACCGCGACGCTCAACAACGCCGGACCGCACGGCTTCAGCGAGATCCTGTACGCCTACACCTCCGGCGTGAACAACAACGGCAGCGCGTTCGCAGGTCTAGGATCGAACACGTACTGGAACATCTCGATGGGGATCGTGATGCTCTTCGGGCGCATCGCGATCATGATCCCGATCCTCGCGCTCGCCGGCGCGCTGGTGCGCAAGCAGTCCGTCGCCGCGACGAGCGGGACGTTCACGACCACCTCGCCGATCTTCGTCGTCCTGCTGCTCGGGACGATCATCATCGTCGGCGCCCTGACGTTCTTCCCGGCCGACGCGCTCGGTCCGATCGTCGAGCACCTGCTCATGCTGCAAGGAAAGCAGTTCTAAATGGTAAGCCCGCGTTCACGCTCGTTGTTCGACGGAGCGATCATCGGCCCCGCGATCCGCGAGTCGTTCGTCAAGCTGGACCCGCGCGTTCAGCTCCGCAATCCGGTCATGTTCATCGTCGAGGTCGGCGCCTTCGTCTCGATCCTCTACGCCTTCCGCGACGCGGCGCACGGCCAGGCCGGCTTCGACGTCGCGATCTCGATCTGGCTGTGGTTCACGGTGCTGTTCGCGAACTTCGCCGAAGCGGTCGCCGAAGGCCGGGGCAAGGCGCAGGCGGAGTTCCTGCGCCGCACCAAATCCGACACCTACGCCCGCCGGATCAATGCCGACGGGCGCGAGGAAAAGATCGTCTCCTCGCAGCTGCGTAAGGGCGACCGGATCGTCGTGGAGGCCGGCGAGATCATCGCCGCCGACGGCGAGATCGTCGAAGGCGCCGCGACCGTCGACGAGTCGGCGATCACCGGCGAATCGGCTCCCGTCATCCGTGAGTCGGGCGGCGACCGCAGCTCGGTGACGGGCGGGACGCGCGTCCTCTCCGACCGGATCGTCTTCGTCGTCGGCACGAATCCCGGCGAGTCGTTCCTCGACCGCATGATCTCGCTCGTCGAAGGTGCGAAGCGCCAGAAGACGCCGAACGAGATCGCGCTCTCGATCCTGCTCTCGGGCCTGACGGTCATCTTCATCATCGCCGTCGCGACCCTCGGGCCGTTCTCGCTCTACGCGGGCGCCGTGCCCAGCGTCGTCGTCCTGATCGCGCTGCTCGTCTGTCTGATCCCGACCACGATCGGCGGGCTGCTCTCGGCGATCGGGATCGCGGGGATGGACCGCGTCCTGCAGCGCAACGTGCTCGCGATGAGCGGCCGCGCCGTCGAGGCGGCGGGCGACGTCGACACGCTGCTGCTCGACAAGACCGGCACGATCACGCTCGGGAACCGTCAGGCGACCGAGGTCGTCCTCGCCCCCGGGATCAACGCCGCCGACGCCTACCGTGCGGCGTACTACGCCTCGCTCGCCGACGAGACGCCGGAAGGGCGCTCGATCGTCACCCTCTGTGGACCGCTCGCCGGGATCGACCCGAGCACGAACGGGAAGCTCCCCGACGGTGCGACGTTCGTGCCGTTCAGCGCCTACACGCGCATGAGCGGTCTGGACCTGAGCAACGGCAACGCGGTGCGCAAGGGCGCGCCGGACGCCGTCCGCGCGTGGGTCAGCGAAAGGAGCGGCGGCGCCGCGACGATGGCGCTCGCCGGTGAGGTCGAACGGATCGCGCGTGCCGGCGGCACCCCGCTGTTGCTCGCGGACGAACGTCGCGTCCTCGGCGTGATCTACCTGCGCGACATCCTCAAGCCGAACATGCGCGAGCGGTTCGACCGTCTGCGCGCGATGGGGATTCGCACGGTCATGATCACCGGCGACAACCCGCTCACCGCCAGCGCGATCGCGCGCGAAGCCGGCGTCGACGACTTCCTCGCCGAGGCGACCCCCGAGACGAAGATGGCGCTGATCAAGCGCGAGCAGGCTTCGGGCCGGCTCGTCGCGATGACGGGCGACGGCACCAACGACGCCCCGGCGCTCGCGCAAGCCGACGTCGGCGTCGCGATGAACAGCGGGACGCAGGCCGCCAAAGAGGCGGGCAACATGGTCGATCTCGACTCGGATCCGACCAAGCTGATCGAGGTCGTCGAGGTCGGCAAGCAGCTGCTCATGACGCGCGGCGCGCTCACGACGTTCTCGATCGCCAACGACGTCGCGAAGTACTTCGCGATCCTCCCGGCGATGTTCATGACGACCTATCCCGCGATGGGCGCGCTCAACATCATGCACCTCGCCACGCCGCAGAGCGCGATCCTCTCGGCGATCATCTTCAATGCGCTGATCATCATCGCGCTGATCCCGCTCGCGCTGCGCGGCGTGAGCTACCGTCCCCGCGGCGCAAACGCCGTCCTGCGCGAGAACGTCCTGATCTACGGCCTGGGTGGGCTCGTCGTGCCGTTCGTCGGCATCAAGATCATCGACCTGATCCTCGTTGCGCTCCACCTCACCGGAGGGCATTCATGACCACCACCACGTCGCCGGCGCCCGAGGCGCGCGACAACTCCCTGCGCCATCTGCTGACGTCGGTCGTCTACACCGTCATCACGGTGATCGCGCTCGGGTTCATCTACCCGCTCGCGGTGTGGGGGATCTCGCTGGTGCTCTTTCCGCACCAGGCCAACGGCTCGCTCATCGTCTCCAACGGGGCGGTGATCGGATCGGAGCTCGTCGGCCAGAACTTCAGCAAGCCCGGCTATTTTCACCCGCGTCCGTCGGCGGCCGGGAAAGGCTACGATCCGACCTCCACGGGCGGCACGAACTTCGGCCCGACCTCGAAGAAGCTGATCGACAGCACGAAAGCCGCGGTCGACGCGCTGCGCAAGGAAAATCCCGACGCGACCGGCCCGATCCCGGCCGATCTGGTCAGCTCCAGCGGGAGCGGGATCGATCCCGCGATCTCTCCGGCAGCGGCCTATTATCAAGTGCCGCGCGTCGCCAAGGCGCGCGGGCTTTCGCAGGACGCCGTGCGCGCGATCGTCGCGGCGCACATCGTCCCGCGCCAACTCGGGATCCTGGGCGAGCCCTACGTGAACGTCCTGGATCTCAATCGCGCGCTCGACGCGCAAGGAGCCCCAACCACCAAGTGATCCGTCCCCTTCTCGTCGCGGCGCTCGTCGGTATCCCGAGCGTCGCGCTCGCCCAAGCCGCGCCGACCGCTCCGTCCACGTCGCCGTCGTCGTCGTCCACGACGGCGACGTCGGCCCCGACGGACATCTGCTCCAGCGGACTCTCCTCGATCGTCAGCCGCCCCTCGCAGACGACCGCCGCGTGCGTCGTCAAGTCGAATCAGGTGTTGATCGAGACCGGCTGGCAGTCGCAGACGGTCGTCGTCGGCAACGGCGGATCGTACACCTACCAATCGGGTCCGAACGCGACGATCCGCATCGGCACCAGCCTGAAAAACGTCGAATTCGACGTGATCCCGCCGACGACGCTGCGCTCCTCGGGCGTGACGGCCCTCTCCGACGTCGGCGCGGGGCTGCGCTGGCAGATCTACTCGACGCCGACCGTCGCCTACGGCTTCAACACGATCGTCACGGGCTCGACGGGGACGAACCCGCTGACGAATCCCAACGGCTTGGGCAGCGCAAACACCGGCACGTACATCGTCAACGCGAACGTGCAGGGGGCCCTCAGCAGTAAGTTCGGCTACGGCGCGACGTTCGGCTACGACAGCCTCGCCGCCGCCGGCACGCTCGGCAGCACGCGCTACATCTCGATGGTGCCGTCGGTCGACTTCAGCTACTCGATGCCCGCCTCGTGGACGCTCCTCGTCGAGGGCTACCGCCAGACGAACGGTGAGGGACCCGACACGCCGGGACACACCTGGTTCGATACGGCGCTCATGAAGGACATCGGGAACGCGCAGCTCGACATCAACTACGGCGTCTCCAACGGGATCACGCCGATCTACGGCGGCCCGAGCGTGCAGCGCCGCTACGTCGGCGCCGGCCTGAGCTATTTGCTCTAAGCGCTATCCGTCAATCGCCTCGCGGGGCGCCGGTGTTCCGGCGCTCTTCGGGGCCAAGACCAGCAACTCGCGAGCGCCGGCGCGGAGCAGCCGCAGCGCGAACGACGAGCCGCCGAAGAGGCGGCGCCCGCGCCGCGGCGACTCGACCACGAGCACGTCGCTCGGGCCGGCGATCGCGACGAGCCGCGCGACGGGATCCTCGGCGCGGTCGGCGAGGAAGACGCCCTTCGCGGCGCGCGTCGCACGCAGGAGCGCATCGTGCGCCGGCTGCGGCGTGTCCTCACCGGGGCGCAGGACCGTCACGACGCGCAGATCGACGTCCAGCCGTCCGGCGAGCCGTCCCATCCGCTCCACGAGCGCGACGTCGCGCTCGCGCGGCTTGACGCCGAGCACGATGCGGTCGAACGGCCGGGCGTGACGGCGCTGCGAACGCGCGTGCACCACCTCGCGCACGGCCAGCTCGCGCAGCGCGGCGAGATTCTCGGTGCGAAAGAAGTTCGCCAGCGCCGCGTCGACCCGCGAGGACGGGTAGATCTTCCCCTCTCGCAGGCGCTGCCGGATGACCTCGGGGGAGACGTCGATGAACACCAATTCGTCGGCGACCTCGAGGATCGCATCGGGGACGGTCTCGCGCACACGCGTCCCGGTCAGCCGTTCGACCGCGTCGCCCAAGCCTTCGAGATGCTGCACGTTGAGCGTCGTCATCACGTTGATCCCAGCGCGCAGGATGTTCAGCACGTCGTCGTAGCGCTTCACGAACGAGCTGTCGGCGGCGTTGGTGTGCGCCAGCTCGTCGATCAGCGCGTACTGCGGTCGGCGCTCGAGGAGCGTGAGTCGGTCGAGCTCGCCGTTCGGCAGCCGCGCGAGCCGTTCGAGCCCTTCGAGCTTCGCTTCGGTCTCGGCGCGGCCGTGCGTCTCCACCAACGCCGCGACGACGTCGACCCCTTCCGCGCGCAGTTGCTGCGCGCGGTCGAGCATCGCGTACGTCTTGCCGCTCCCCGCGACCGAGCCGAGATAGATCGTCAGCGTTCCGTAGCCGATCTTCAGCCGGTCGCCGAAGACGTGGCCGTACGGATGGCGCGCACCGTCGAGCGCGCGCACGATCGGCGGCCGCGACGGGTCGACGACGTAGACGTCGCGGTCGACGGGACGGTCGAGGATCTTCGCGGCCAGCTCCCCGTTCGGCACGCTCACCAGCGTCGCGCGAACCTGGTCGATCTCGCCGCGCTCCAACCGCGGCGGAACGTCGATGCGCGAGGCGTCCGTCGCGAGCCGCGCCTCCGTGAACGCCTCGTCGTCGACCGAACCGATCGCCGCCGTCTCGAGCGCAAGGTCGACCGCCTCGGCCAGGCCGGCGATCCGCCGCAGATACGGTTCCGCGTCGATCCCCGGCAGGACGATCGCGAGCGCGCTCGACGTGCGCGCCGGCGCGATGATCGGCACGGTCAGCTCGTCGACGGTGCGCAGCAGCAGCGCGCGCAGCAGCTCCAGATTCTGCGGCTTGAACGCGCCGGCGGCGGCGCGATCGACATCCTCGGCCGGCACGATGCGCCCGCCGCGCAGCCGCGCCTCGAGCACCGAGGGCGCGACGTCGAGCGCGATCACCGTGTCGGCGCGCTTGAGGAACGAGATCGGGACGATCTCGCGGATCGGAAAGTTCAAAATCCGTTCGGCGACCGGCGCGACCGTCTCGAGATGCTGCGCGTTGAACGCGCCGAGGACCGACTTGCCCGCCTCGCGCAACGCGAGCGCGTCCTGCCAGCGCTTGGCGTGCGGGGCGCCGTCGGGATTTCCGTGCGCGAGCTCGTCCAGGACGATCGTCTCGTAGTCGCTCGCGAGCGCCGCCTCCAGATCGAAGTCTTCGAAGCCGCCGAAGCGGCGCGGCGGGATGCGCGGGAGACGCGTGGCGAGCTCGTCGAGATCGGGCCGGTCCTTCGTCTCGATCCAGCCGATCGCGACGCGGCGGCCGGCGCGCAGCTGCGCGATCGCATCGCTGAGCAGACGGTGCGTCTTCCCGGCACCCGGCGCACCCGCGAGATAGATCGTCAGGCGCGGCTCGAGACCCAGCTCGGCCAGCAATGACTGCGCGCTCGGACGATCCACGTGAGCGGCCTTCGTGCGAAGGACGGCCGCGTCCGCCCCGGGAACCGCGCCCCGTGCGCGCGCGATGGATCCCGGTCCTGTGCTTCGCGATCCTGGCGCTTGCGTTCGTGCTGGATGCCCTCACCCCGCAAGCGCTCGTCGTAGCGATCCTGCTCGACGTGCCGATCGCGCTCTCCGCCTTCGCGGCGAGCCGGCGGCTGACGACCCTGCTCGTCGTACTCGCGCTGCTCGCCAACGTTGCCGCCGGATACCTCAACGGGCTCGCCGCCGCGGGACGCTGGGACTCGATCGGCTTGGCGAACCGTGTCCTCGCGGCGCTCTCCATCATTCTGGTCGGCTATCTCGGCACGAGCATCCAGGAACGCGCGCAGCGGGTCGGCCGCCTTGCCGCACAGGAAGCGCGCGCACGCCGTGAAGCGATGCTGGCGGCCGCGATCGACCGCATCCGCGCCTCGCTCTCGTTCGACCTCGTACTGCGTGCGATCGCACGTGAGGCGCTCGCACTCTTCGATGCGGACTCCGCGCGATGGATCGCCGCCGAACGGGCCGACGGACGACTCCTCGCACGGCGCGGCAGCGCGGAGGTCGCCGTCGACGACACGCCGCTCGCCCCGGAGCTGGGCTCGCTCGTGCGCCGCTGCTTGGACGGCGGCGACATCGTGCGCATCGACGCCGACGACGCGGTCGGGGGCCTCGTCGTCGACGGGATCGGCGCGCGCGCGGCGCTCGCGCTTCCGCTGGTCGAACGGGAATACGGCTTCGGCGTCCTGCTCGTCGGCGCGAACGGCTCGGGCGCGTTCGAGAACGGGACACGCGCGATCGCGCGCGCGTATGCGCGCGCCTCGACCGCCGCGCTCGCGCAGGCGCGGCTCTTCTCGCAGCTCGCGGAGCGCAACGACGCGCTCGCCGAGCGCGGCGAGGTGATCCGCGACATCGTCTACGCGCTCTCGCACGATTTGCGCACGCCCCTCGCCGCGCTCGCGATGACGCTGCGCCAAGCCGCCGACGGCGCGTACGGCGAACTGCCCGCGCAATACCGCGAGGTGCTGACGGGGAGCGTCGTCGCGGTCGACGACCTGCAACGCCTCGCCGAAACGCTTCTCGTCGTCGCACGCTTCGAGTCGGGCGAACGCACCGTCGAGCGCGAGCCGATCGATTTGACCGCGCTCGTGCGCCAGATCGGCGCCGAGCTGCAGGCGCTCGCGGACGTGCGCAACGTGCATCTGACCGTGCACGCCGACGACTCGGCGACGACCCGCGGCGACCGGCGCGACCTGCGCCGCGCCGTCGCAAACCTGGTCGCCAACGCGCTCGAGCACACCCCAGCCGAAGGCACCGTCGCGCTGCGGATCTCGCCGCGGGACGGCGTACTCGACGTCGTCGTCGCCGACGACGGCTTCGGGGTCGACGAAACGCTGCGCGGCGCGCTCTTCCAGCGCATGGCCGGGGCGGCGACGCGGGCCGGCGGCGGGACGGGCCTGGGGCTCTACATCGTCCGCCGCATCGCCGAGGAGCTGGGCGGAAGCGTGCGCTACGAACCCAACATGCCGCGCGGCTCGATCTTCACCCTCACACTCCCCCGGGCATCGGCATGACCGCGCTGCGCGTCGTGCTGGTCGAGGACCACACGCTGACCCGCGCCGGGCTGCGCACCGCGCTCGCGAGCGCGGGGATCGAGGTCGCGGGCGAGGCCGGCGACGGGATCGCGGGCGAAGCGCTCGTGGCGCGCGAGCAGCCCGACGTCGCGATCGTCGACATCGGTCTGCCGGGTCAGGACGGGATCGCGCTCACCCGCGCGATCAAGGCGCAGGGCACGACGCGCGTGCTCGTGCTGACGATGCACGAGCTCGACGAAGAGGTGCTCGCCGCGCTGGCCGCCGGGGCCGATGCCTACTGCGTGAAATCGTCCGACGCGGCGCTCGTCGTCGACGCGGTGCGCACGGTCGCCGCCGGCGGGGCATACTTCGACCCGCGGATCGCGCACGTCGTGCTGCGCCGCTTCTCCGGCGTCGCGGCTCCCCCGGCGGACTCGCCGCTCACCCCGCGCGAGCTCGACGTGCTACGGCTCGTCGCCGACGGCGTCGGCAACGCCGAGATCGCCGAACGCCTGCACCTGGGCCTCGGGACGGTGAAAGGGCACGTCCGGGACATCCTCGAGAAGCTCTCCGCATCCGACCGAGCGCACGCCGCAGTCACCGCGTTTCGGCGCGGTTTGCTTTCCTGAGAATCGCCTGTCAGCACTGTTGCAAACGTAAAGTCTCAGGAAACTTGGCCGGCTTTGGAAGCAAGCGCCGTCCGCCTCGTCTAAGTCGCGCTCCGAACCGAAGGGGGTGTCAGCTTGGCGTACGAGGTCATCAAGAGGGTCAGCGGACGTGCCTATCGCTATCGGGTCGAGAGCTTTCGCGACCCCGAGACGCGCCGCGTCCGCGGCCGCTGGACGTATCTGGGGCGGGTCGACCCGGCCGAAGCCGGGTTGCCGGAGCGCCCCGCGAAACGCAGCTCCCGTGACCGCCTGCTCGACGCGGTGGCGCGGCTCCTCGCCGACCACGATGCGGAGTCGCTCTCGGCCGGCTCGATCGCGCGCGAGGCGGGCGTCGCGTACGGCACGTTCTACCGCTACTTCACCGATCGCGCGCACGCGGTGCGCGAGGCGCTTCTGCGTCACGGTCCCTCGCTCGGGGAGGTCGCGCAGACGTTCGCGCAGCCGCCGGGGACGCGCGCCGAGGAGTGCGAGCGGCTCGCCGGCTGGATCCGCTCCGCTGCGGAGGCGACGTTGCGCGAGCGCGGGGTCGTGCGCGCCTGGCACGTCTACTCCAACGCCGACGACGCCGTCTTGGGGGCGCGGCGCACCGCGGTCGACGCCGCCGTCGACGCGGTGACCGCCTACCTCGAGCGCCTGCGCGCCGCGGGCGTAACGCAGACGGTCGCGCCGCGTTTCGCCGCCTACGCGCTCGTCGCGCTCGTCGTCGCGCTCGGGCGCGACTCGGCGCTCGACGGCGAGCTGCCGGCGGCGAAGCTCGAAGGGATCACGACGCTCGCGATCGACCTCTGCGGCCTGGGGGACTCCGACTAGAAGAGGTCGCGCTCCATCGGCTGGTGGACGATCGCGCACTCGATCATCGTCGCGCCGAACGACACGAAGCCGGCCTTCTCATAGAAGCCGACCGCGTGGTCCTGCGCGTTGAGGGACGCGCGCGCGAAGCCGCAGCGTCGCGCCTCGGCGACGAGCGCGTCGAGCAGCGCGCGCCCGACGCCGCGGCCGCGCGCCTGCGCGCGCACGGCCAGCCGGCCGATCTGGGCGGTCCCCGGGGCCGAGGCGTAATACCGCCCGGTGCCCAGGACGCTGCCGTCGTCGTCGCGCGCGAGCGCGTGCACCGCCTCGCCGCCGGCGCGGTCGTGCTCGTCGAACTCCTCGTCGTGCGGGATGCGCTGCTCCTCGACGAACACCGCGAGCCGCACGGCGAACGCCTCGCTCGCGCGCTGCGCGTCGGAGGCGTCGAACAGCTCGATCGTCACGGCTGCGTCGCGCGCGCGGGCGCGGCGCGGCGCGCGCGGTCCCAACTCCCGCGCGCGATCGTGAACAACAGCACGTCGACGTGCCGGCCGCGGATGACGGCGCCGCTGCGCAACAGACGTTCCTCACGGAACCCGGTGCGGTCGAGCACCTTGCGCGAGGCGGCGTTGTCCGGGACGATGCAGGCTTGCACCTCGTCCAGCTCGGCCGCGATGAAGGCCTCATCGATCACCGCGCGCAGCGCCTCTGTCGCATAGCCTTTCCCGCGCGCCTCCTGAAGCAGACTGTAGCCCACCTCGCCGACGCGCGGCGTGCGGTCGTTGACGCGCAGCGAGATCCAGCCGATCGCGGCGCCGCCGTCGTGCGCGCGCAGCAGCCACTCGAAGCGCCCGATCACGCCCGGGCGAAGCGACTTCGGCCGCGTGCGCACCTGCCGCTCGAACTCCTCGGCGCGCACGCGCGGGATATCCTGGAACTTGCGCAGGTCCGGTGCGTTGAGCACTTCCCACAACTCGCGGGCGTTGCGCACGTCGACCGGCTGCAGCGCGACGCGCTCGGTCTGCAGGGCCTTCACCGCGCGATCGACCTGTCGCGGAAGTCGCGCACGAGCAGCGTCCCCGTCTCGTCAGCGGTCGCCTCGAAGCTCACGCGATCGCCCGGACGGGCGAGCAGCAGATCGGGCTCCGACGGGTCGACGACCGTGAAGACGCCGCGCCGCTCGCGCAGCGTGAAATACACGCGCCCCCCGGCGTTGGCGAAGCGATCGATCGTCCCGCTCACCCTCGTCCCACTCCCGCCGGCGGCGCGGTCGCCCAGATAGGCGCGGAACGAAGCGAAGGCATCGTCGGCCGGCGAGGACGCGGCGCTGTTGCCGACCACCACGTGTCCGCCCGCCGCCTGCACCAGCGCGAGCGTCTGGAACTTTCCGTTGTCGGCGACCGCGGGCACGACCCACGTGTTCTGTCCGAAGAGCGCATAGAGCACCGGTTGGGTGGGGATCAAGCGACCTTGCTTAACGATGGGATTCCCCGCGACCGCCTGCTGCGCCCCGCCCGAGTTGTACTCCCCGCCGGTCGAGGTGTAGTAGGTCAGCGCGCCGGTTCGGCTGTCGGTATAGGTAAATCCCGTCATCGAGGCGTCGGTCGCATTCGGTGATGTGTGGTCGACGAACCATACGAACCGCCCATCGGCGAGCAGGATGCCGAAGACGTCCTCGCGCGCCGGGAGATGCACGTCGAGCTTGGTCGTCTGCGCGTTCCACCAACCGTGGACATAACGGCCGAACCAGTCGTTGTACTGGAGAACCAGCTCGGGCGGATAGACGCGGCTTACCCACGCAGGGAGCGAGTCGAAGCGCGCGCGCGGGATCCGCTCCATCGCCCCGGTCGCGGGATCGACGATGACGACCGCGGTGACGCGATCCCCCGTCCAGCCGATCGTCGGGCGCCCCAGCGTGACGAGGTAGCGCGGATCGCCCTGCGCGTCCACCTGCAGGGTCGCCTCGAGCAGCATCTCCGTCCCGTAGCGCATCCACACGTGGCGCAGGAGGTTCGCGTTCAGCAGCGCCGAGGGGACGTAGCGCAGCGGCGCGCGCCGGCGCAGCTCGGCCGGGGCGTCGGGGTTCTCCGCGTCGACGATCACGACGCCCGGCGAGGTGCCGCGCGCGAGCCACTGCAGCGGCCCTTGGAAGTCGAGCGGCGCGACCCACACGAGCCGGCCGTTCTCCGACTGCACGGTGTAGGTGCCGACGCGGTAGTAGGCGCCGAGCTGGCCGAGGACTTTCTCACCGGCGAAGATCGCCGACTCCTCGGGGACGACGCGGACGTGACGCGGATCGGCCGCCGGGGCCGGTGCGCTCGACGTCGTCGCCCGCACGAGCTCGCGCAGACCGCTCGCGTCGACGATCGGAGCGACCGCGAGCGCCAGCGTGAACAGGCCGATCGCGCCGACCGCGGCGAGCAGCGGCCACACCGGTGTGCGGCGGATCGAGACGATGCGCCGCGAGATCACCATCGTGCGCGCCGCGCCCGCCGCGGTGTAGACGGCGTTCGGGACGAGCGTGATGAGAAGTAGCGCGATCGCCTGCGGGAAGACCAGCGGCGGCATCGTCAGGTAGACGAACACCACGACGATCGGGACCCCCACGGCGAGCCGCCGGAGCTGTCCGCGCCACCAGCCGCGCGAAAAGTCGAGATTGACGAGCCCCAGCGACAAGAACGCCGTGGCGAGCAGCACCATCACGTCGTCTCGCCCTACGGCGCCCCCTCGTCACGGGCCTTCCCGCGCGTGATCGCGGCGCGGAGGGTCAACCACGATGGAAGTACGGTTCGACGCGACGGTCACCACGCCGCCCAGCTACTTCGTCGGCTCCCGCACGCACGCGGAGCACGAGCAATTCGACTGCCGGCGCGACGACGGATCGACGGTGCGGATCATCGACAACGTCGATCTGGCGCCGCGCGTCCCGGTCGCGCCGGGCGACCGCGTCACGGTGCAGGGAGAGCTCGTCCACGATCCCGGGCGCCCGCCGATCGTGCACTGGACGCATCACGACCCCGCGAACCACCACGTCGGCGGGTTCATCGTGCTCAACGGCCGCCGCTACGCGTGATCAGGTGTGGAGGAGTTCGCTGCGCGCCTTCGCGACGGTCCGCTTGAAGCGCGGCGGTCCGAAGCTCGCGAAGTCGTCGACGATCTTCTGATAGCGCGGATCGGCGGTCGAGGTCGAGCTGAGCTGCAGCAGATCGGACTCGCTGGGGACCGGCTTGTTCTTGTCGAGATGGATCTCGTATTGGCGTCCCGCCGTCGTCGCGAGGTAGTGCGGGTCGGCGAACGCGAAGCGGTGCGAGCCCGAGCGCGTTCCGGCCGTCTGCGCGATCGAGATCGTGTAGATCTCGTTGGTGTTGCCGTGGAAGTGATCGGGGGTGCGCAACTCCCAGATCCCGTCGCGCACGAGCAGATCGAACGCGAACGTCACGTCGTAGCCCTGCAGCGGCTCCTCGAAGTGCGCGACGTAGCCTTTGCGGTTCTCGAGGTTGTACGACGCGACGGACTTCCCGTTGACGTTGTCGAGCCGCAGCTCTTCGCGCGCGATCGGCCCCTTCGCGTGCTGGACCGTCTCCACGAGGTGGATCTCCGAGCGCTGGTTGCGCACGGCATCGACCTGGGCGAACCGCTGGGACTCGCCGGGCCAGAACATGCGCCACCCGGCGATCACGCCGACGAGGGCGACCACCAGGATGACCAGCGTGGTGGGAAAACGGCGCATCTCCCCTCTACAACGCGCCGGCGGCCCGGGAAGTGTCAGCGATGGGCATCGAGGACCGCGTTGACGACGGCGTCGGCCGCCGCGTTCTCCTTGCGCGGCACGTGCTTGACCTCGACGCGCTTGAACTTCCGCAAGAGCCCCTTCGCCTGCGCATGCAGCGGGATGAGCCCCGGATGCTTGACCCGGTACGCACCGGACAGCTGCTTGACGACCAGCTCACTATCCATCCGCACCGCCAACTCGTCCACCCCAAGCTCCAACGCCGCCGCAAGCCCCTCGAGCAACGCCGTCCACTCCGCAACATTATTCGTCGCCACGCCCAGAAACGAGCCGATCTCCCGCAGGACGCTTCCGTCCTCCCCGAACAACACCGCCCCGCTCGCCGCCGGCCCCGGATTCCCCCGCGACCCGCCGTCCGCAAACAAGGTAGCCTTCACGCCAATCCGCCCATCATACGAAGCGCACGAGATTGCGCACGCAAGCGACAAAGTCCGCCACGCACCGCGCCTCAGGAACCACGGGCAACGCCCGCAGCACGATACCGGTGAGAGGCGCGCGCCCCCGGGGAATCCTGCCCCGCCGACATCGCGAGCGCGCGCACAGCCGGGGGCCCCATCGCTACGCGATGGGGGGCGCGCAGGCAGGGCCGGAGCGCCTTTAAAACAAACTGCCCGATTGCACCCCCGCGCTACGCGCGGGGGATGCAACGGGCAGTAGCGCAGCTTGGTAGCGCATCAGTCTGGGGGACTGGGGGTCGCAGGTTCAAATCCTGTCTGCCCGACCATCAACAACGAAAACGGGCTCTCGCAGTGATCGCGGGAGCCCGTTTTCGTCATGCTGAGCTTGTCGAAGCGTCGCGTCGTCAGCGGACGCTCAGCGCTTGCGCGCGGTCTTCTTCTTGCCGCCGGCCGAGGCACGCTTCGGACCGCCGACCGCGTCCTTGAGGCCCTTGCCCGGCGTGAATGCGGGGACTTTGCGCGCGGCGATCTTCAGCGTCTCGCCCGTCTGCGGGTTGCGACCGGTGCGCGCCTTGCGCTCGCGCACGACGAAGCTGCCGAACGGGATGAGCTGAACTTTGTCGCCCGACTTGAGCGCGGCCGTGATCTCGGTGAGGATCAAGTCGACGATCTCACCCGCTTGCCGCTTCGATAGCTCGTGCTCGCTGGCCAAGGAATCGACGATATCGGCTTTGGTCACTCTTTCGCATACCTCGAGGGAACGTCGTACCGAAGCGGCTCCGATACGTTCCGCGGTGCCGCTCGTTCGAGGGGAGGATACGCTCGCACGCGCCGCGCTCCTTCCTTGCTTCGGCCGCCGGAACACGCGCCGCAACGCCAAAAAGCCGCGAACGGTTATCGATAGAACATGGATCGGATCGTTACCGCTTCAGCCGCGCGCGGCACGGTGTCGCTCGTGGCCGGGATCACAACGGAGTTGGTGCGCGAAGGGCGTGAGCGCCACGATCTCGCACCGACCGCGAGCGCGGCCGTCGGCCGTCTGCTTACCGCCGCCGCGCTGTTCGGCGCCTCGCTCGGGGGCCGCGAGCGATTGACGCTGCAAATCGTCGGCGACGGCCCGATCGGCGGGATCACCGCCGACGCGTGGAGTGCCGGCGACCACCTCGTCGGCGCGCGCGCCTACGCGCGCAACGGCCACGCCGACGTCCCGCTCAACGGCCGCGGCAAGTTCGACGTCGCCCGCGTCGTCGGCCGCGGCAACCTGCAGGTCACCAAGAGCTACGAGGTCGGCCAGCCCTACAGCGGGATCACGGAGCTGGTCTCGGGGGAGATCGGCGACGACGTCGCTGCGTACCTGGCGAACTCGCAGCAGATCCCGAGCGTCGTTGCGCTCGGCGTGCTCGCCGATCCGCAGGGGATCCGCGCCGCGGGCGGCGTGATCGCGCAGATCATGCCGGGCGCCGACGAAGGGACGATCGTCGCGCTCGAGCAGGCCGCGAGCGCGATGGCCCCGGTCACCGCGCAGATCGCCGGCGGCGCCGATCCGGAAGCGCTGCTCCACGCCGTCGCCGGCGCGCTCGATCTCAAGGTCTTCGAGAGCTTCGGCGCGCGGTTCGACTGCCGGTGCACGCGCGAGAAGGTCGAGACCGCACTGATGGGCCTGGGCAAGGACGAGCTCGCGAAGATCGCGCGCGAGCAGCCGCAGACCGAAGCGAAATGCGACTTCTGCGGCGAGACATACGTGCTGAGCGCGGAGGACGTCCGCGCTCTCGCGACGCGGCTAGGCTAGGGTCAGTGGTGTTCGGCGGCTGGACCGGCGGCGGCTTCGGGGCCCGACGTCTTGGCGCCGCCGATCCGCGGGCGGAACTCCTCGGCGAACCGGCCGTGGCCGAGGTTCGTGTACCACCAGCCGCACTCGCAGCGCACGGGCGCGCCGTGATCCTTCGGGTAGGGGTGGACGCGCTTGCAACGCTTGCAGGTGAAGGTCGGGCCGTCGATCGCCCCGGACGGCGTGTACGTGATCGCTGCCATGATGTACTGGAAAACCTCCGGACTTCAGGGGACGACGCGAACGAACTTGCGTGAGCCGACCTGCAGGACCGCGGGGCCGTTCTCGGCCCAGCGGGCGGCGGGATCGGTGACGACGGCGCCGTCGATCTTGACCCCGCCCTCGGCGATCAGGCGCTGCGCCGCGCGCTTGGAGTCGGCGAACTTCGCCGCGACGAGCAGGTCGGTGACCTTCTCCCGGCCGCCCTGCGCCAGCTCGGGCATCTCGGCCGGGATCTCGCCGCGCTGGATCGTCCGCTCGAACCAGTCGCGCGCCGCGCGGGCGGCGTCCCTTCCATGATACAACGCGACCAGGTCCTCGGCGATACGCTTTTTCTCGTCCATCGGCGCGCGTTCGCCCGAGGCGAGCCCGGCCGCGAACGCCTCCACCTCCGCCGCCGGCCACCAGACCGCCAAGCGCGCGTAGCGCGGGAGGAGCTGGTCCGGGATCCGCATCGTCTTGCCGAACATGTCGTTCGGCGCGTCGGTCAACCCGATGTGGTTGCCGAGCGACTTGGACATCTTCTTCTCGCCGTCGATCCCCTCGAGCAGCGGGACGGTGATGCAGATCTCCGGCTGCTGGCCGAAGTGCTGTTGGTACGGGCGGCTGATGAGCAGGTTGAAGAGCTGGTCGGAACCGCCCAGCTCGACGTCGACGTTCAGCGCCACCGAGTCGTACGCGACGGCGACCGGATAGACGAACTCGTGCAGGGCGATCGGCGTGCCGCCCTCGTAGCGCTGCTTGAAATCGTTGCGCTCGAGCATCTGCGCGACGGTCGTGAGCGAAAGCAGCTTGTAGACGTCGTTGAACGTGAGCTTCGAGAGCCACTCGCTGTTGTAGCGCAGCGTCACGCGGCTCATGTCGAGCACCTTCCCCGCCTGCGCCGCGTAGGTGCGCATGTTGGCCTCGATCTGCTCGTCGCCGAGCGCGGGGCGCAGCACGTTGCGGCCGCTCGGGTCGCCGATTCGCGCCGTGAAGTCGCCGATGAGCAGGATGACGTCGTGTCCGTCCTCGACGAAGCGCTGCAGGAGGCGCAGCACGACGGCGTGCCCGATGTGCAGATCGGGCGAGGTCGGGTCGAGCCCGAGGTAGACGCGCAGCGGACGCCCTTGCTCGATGCGCGCCGTCAGCTCGCTCAGGCTCTCGACGTGATCGCAGCCGTCGGTCAGGAATTCCGCGCGCTCGCGCGCCGTACGTGTCGTGCTCATGCCGTCGGCGAGCGCAGTTCAAAGACCGTCACGCCGCCGCCTCCCTCGTCCGCGTGGCCGTAGCGGACGTTCTGCACGAACGGGTGCGCCTTGAGGTACTGCTGCAGCCCTTTGCCGAGCAGGCCGGTACCCTTGCCGTGGATGAGGCGAAGCGGCGAATGCCCGAGCAGGATCGCATCGTCGATCCAGCGCTCCACCAACGGCTCGGCGTCGACGAAGCGCTTCCCGCGCACGTCGATCTCGGTCTGCGCCTTGCTGGCCGCCTCCAACGTCGGCGAGGCCGCGGGGCGCTCGCGCGCGATCGCCGGGCCGCCGCGACGGCGCAGATCGCTCTTCGGCACCGTCATCCGCATCGCGCCGATCTGGACGAGCGCGCTCTGGCCCAGGTCCTCGAGGACCGTCCCGTCCTGGTCCCACGAGCCGACGTGGACGCGGTCGCCTTTCCCGATCGGCTGCGGCGCCTCGCCGTCGCGCGGGCGCGACGGCCGCGCCTCGAGGCCGAGATCGCGGTGCATCTGGTCGAGCGTGCGCGCCAGGAGGTCGGCTTGGCCCGCGGTGACGCGCGGCGCGCGCGCGCCGCGCTCGTCGCGTTCGGCGGCGCGCCGCTCCAGCTCGGCGGTGAACGTGCGCAGCGCCTCGGCGAGCTTCGCATCGGCCTGCTTCGCCAGCTCGCGGCGCTCGCGTTCGAGCGCCTCGACGCGGCGGCGCACGTTGTCCTCGAGCGCGCGCAGGTGGCCGCGCTCGCGGCTCAGCTCTTCGCGCTCGCGGGTCGCGCGGATCCGTTCCTCGGTGACCTCTGCCAGCGCGCGCTCGTAGTCGCGCTCCTGCGTCGAGAGCAGCGTCTCGGCGCGCGTGACGACCTCGGGGTCGAGACGCATCCGGCGCGCGAGCGCGAACGCGAGCGACTGGCCGGGCGAACCGACGTCGAGCTGATACGTCGGCTCGTACGTCTCGGGGTCGAAGCGGACGCTGGCGTTCGCGACGTGCGGGTGATCGGCGCCGAAGAGCTTCAGCTCGGTCGCGTGCGTCGTCGCGACGACGCGCGCGCCGCGCTCGAGGAAGCGTTCCAGCACGGCGACGGCGAGCGCTGCGCCGGCGTTCGGCTCGGTCCCGCTCCCGATCTCGTCGATCAGGATCAGGGTGCGGTCGTCGGCGGCGGCGACGATCTCCGCGAGCCGCCGCAGGTGCGCCGAGAACGTCGAGGCGTTCTGCGCGATCGACTGCTCGTCGCCGATGTCGGTGCAGACGCGCGTGAAGCGGCCGATCCGCGCCTCAACGGCGGGGACGTGCATCCCGCAGGCCGTCATCGTCACCGCGAGGCCGACGAGCTTGAGTGCGACGGTCTTCCCGCCCATGTTCGGGCCGGAGACGATCAGCATCCGCGTCTCGTCGTCGAGCCGCACCGATTGCGGGACGGCGCGCTCGTCGAGCAGCGGATGGCGTCCGTCGTGCAGCACGACGACCGGATCGTCGACCAATTCCGGCGCGACCGCGCTCATCTGCTCGGCGATCCGCGCGCGCGCCGCGGCGAGATCGAGCTCGACGTAGATCGCGACGTTCACGGCGATCTGCGCCGCCTCGCCGCCGACGAGCGTCGAGAGCTCGGCGAGGATGCGCGCGACCTCCGCCGCTTCTTGCGCCTGCAGCGCGCGCAGACGGTTGTTCGCCTCGAGGGTCTCGAGCGGCTCGACGAAGAGCGTCTGCCCCGTCGAGCTGCTGTCGTGGACGATCCCGGGGATCTGGCCTTGGAACTCGGCCTTCACCGGGACGACGAAGCGGCCGTCGCGGACCGTGACGATCGCGTCCTGGATCGCCTGCGCGTAGCGCGACGAGCGCACGATCGCCGCGGCGCGGTCGCGCGCGTCGTCCTGCGCCTGCGTGATCCCGCGCCGGATCCGACCCAGCGCCGCCGAGGCGCGGTCGAGAACGTTGCCGCGCTCGTCGATCGCGTCGGTGACGCGCGTGACGACCTGCGGGAGCGCACGGAACGGGCTGCTGCGCGCGAGGAGCAGCGGCACCTCGGCCTCCGCCTCGCGGATCCCGCGCACCGCCGCCGCCGTTGCGGCGAGCGCATCGGCGATCGCGCGCAGCTCGCGCGCCGGAAGCGCGACGCCGCGCGCCGCCGTCGCGACCGCCTCGTCGACGTCGTCGATCCGCGTCATTGAGAACCCGGCACGCGCGAGCGCCCGCATCTCGGCGGTCTCGCCGACCAGCGTCCGCACGACTTCGAAGTCCGCCGTCGGTTCGGCGGCGAGCGCACGCGCGTACGAGCGCGGCGCGTGCGTCTGTCCGGCGTACCGCTCGCGGATGCGCGGGAAGTCGAGGACCTCCAGCGCACGCTCGTCGATCAAGGGATGCTCCGTCATCTCAGGCCCATGCTTCGACACGCTCAGCATGACGAGCAAGAGCTCATTGGGATCCCTGACATCGACTCCGCAACCGTGTCACGCTGAGCTTGTCGAAGCGCCTCGTCACGCTGAGCTCGTCGAAGCGACCGCCGCATCAAGCGCCAAGCTTCTCCTTCAGCAGCTCTTGCGCCAGCGAGGGATTCGCCTTGCCGCGCGAGGCTTTCATCACCGCACCGGTGAGGAAGCCCATCACGTTGAGTTTCCCGGCCTGGTAGTCGGCGACGACCTTCGGGTTCGCGGCGAGGACCTCGTCGACGATCTTCTCGATCGCGCCGCGGTCGCTGACCTGCGCGAGCCCTTCGCGCTCGACGATCGCCTTCGCCGATCCGCCCTCGTTCCAGAGCGTCTCGAGGACCTGCTTCGCGGCTTTCGAGTTGATCGCGTTCGATGTCGTGAGCGCGACTAGCTCGGCGAGCGCCTCGGGCGTCACCTTACCCTCGGCGACGTGCGTCCCCGACTCGTTCGCGAGGCGCGAGAGGTCGCCGAGCACGAACGCGACCGTCGCCTGTCCGTTCCCGGACGCTTCGACGGCGCGGTCGAACCACGCCGCGAGCGGCGCGTCGTCGACCAGCTGCGTCGCGCGCTTCGTGTCGATCCCGTACTCGTCGACGTAGCGGACGTAGTGCTCGTACGGCGTGACCGGGAGCGTCGCTTTCACGGCCGCGACGGTCTCCGCCGTCACGTCGATCGGCACGAGGTCGGGATCGGGGAAGTAGCGGTAGTCGTGCGCCTGTTCTTTGGAGCGCTGGCTGTGCGTCGTCCCCGCGGCCTCGTCCCAGCCGCGCGTCTCCTGGATCACGCGGCCGCCGCTCTCGACGACGCGGATCTGGCGCGCGATCTCGCTCTCGATCGCGCGGCGCACGCTGCGGAACGAGTTCATGTTCTTGATCTCGGCTTTCGTGCCGTACTCGGTCGCGCCGCGCAGGCGGATCGAGACGTTGGCGTCGCAGCGGAGCGAGCCTTCCTCCATCTTCACGTCGCTCACGCCGAGCTGGCGGAACGTGCGCGCGAGCGTCTCGAGGAACGCGACCGCCTCGTCGGCGCTGCGGATGTCGGGCTCACCGACGCACTCCATCAGCGGGACGCCGGCGCGGTTGAAGTCGACCAGCGACGAGGTCGCGCCCGCCAGCCGGCCGTCGGCGCTCGCGTGCGTGGACTTGCCCGTGTCCTCTTCGAGGTGGATGCGCGTGAGACGGCACTCGCCGCGCGTCCCGTCCTCGAGCCAGTAGCGCACCACGCCGCCCTGCGTGAGCGGCATGTCGTACTGCGAGATCTGATAGTTCTTGGGCATGTCCGGATAGAAGTAGTTCTTCCGGTCGAACTTCGAGTGCGGCGGGATCGTCGCCCCGAACGCCAGGCCAGCGCGGATCATGTGGTCGATCGCCGCCGCGTTCGGCACAGGGAGCGCGCCGGGGAGCGCGAGGCAGACCGGGCAGACCTTCGTGTTCGGCTCGCCGCCGAACGCGTTCGGGCAGCCGCAGAACATCTTCGACTCGGTCTTCAGCTCGACGTGGCACTCGATCCCGATGACCGCCTCGTATTTCTCGAGGAGTTCGGGGGTCACGGTGATGTCCTCAGGTGCGATGGTGCTCATGCGGCGGCGATCTCGACGGGGGAGAGCTTCTCGGCGTGGCGCGTCGCGCGTTCGTACGCGTGCGCGATCCCGAGCAGCGAGCGTTCGGTGAAGAGGGGCGTCGCGAGCTGGAGGCCCAGCGGCATCGGGCGCGTCCCGCCTTCGGGGACGACCGCGCCGCAGGGGACGCTGAGCGACGGCAGACCGGCGAGCGAGACCGGGATCGTGTAGTAGTCCATCAGGTACATCGAGACCGGATCGCTCTTGGCGTTGAAGCCGAACGCCGGCGTCGACGCGGCGGGCGAGGCGATCACGTCGCAGCGCGCGAACGCACGGGCGAAGTCCTCGGCGATCTTCGTGCGCGCCTTCTGCGCCTTGAGGTAGTACGCGTCGTAGTAGCCCGACGAGAGCGCGTAGGTGCCGATGAGGATGCGGCGCTTGACCTCGGGGCCGAAGCCCGCGGCGCGCGTCTTCTCGTACATTTCGCCGACGTCGGCGCCGTCGACGCGCAGCCCGTAGCGCACGCCGTCGAAGCGCGCAAGGTTCGACGAGCATTCGGCCGGCGCGACCAGGTAGTACGTCGCCAGGCCGTACTCGGCCGTCGGCAGCTCCACCTCGACCAGCTCGGCGCCGAGCTTCTCGAGATCGGCGTACGCCGCTTCGTAGCAGGCGCGCACGTTCGCGTCGAGTTGCCCGAGGCCGAACTCCTTGACGATCCCGACGCGCACGCCGCGCAGGTCCTCGCGCAGCGCGTGCGCGGTCGGCTCGAGCGGGCGGTCGACGCTCGTCGCGTCGAGGGGGTCGTGGCCGCCGATCACGTCGTACGTGAGCGCCGCGTCCTCGACGGTGCGGGCGAACGGCCCGATCTGGTCGAGCGAGGAGGCGAACGCGATCAGCCCGTAGCGCGAGACGCGGCCGTAGGTCGGCTTGAAGCCGACGATGTTGCAGAACGCGGCGGGCTCGCGGATCGACCCGCCGGTGTCGCTCCCCAGCGAGAGCGTCGCCTCGAAACCGCCGACCGCGGCCGCGCTCCCACCCGACGAGCCGCCCGGGACGCGGTCGAGGTCGTAGGGGTTGCGCGTGACGCCGAGCGCCGAGTTCTCGCAGGACGAGCCCATCGCGAACTCATCGAGGTTCGTCTTCCCGATCGGGAGCGCACCGGCGGCGAGGAGCCGCTGGACGGCCGTCGCCGTGTACGGGGCGACGAAGTGCTCGAGGATCTTCGAGCCCGCCGTCGTGCGCGTCCCCGTCAGGCACATGTTGTCCTTGATCGCGACCGGGACGCCGGCGAGCGGGAGCGTCTCCCCGGCGCGGACGCGCTCGTCGACGCGGCGGGCGTGCTCGCGCATCAGCTCGGGGGTGAGCTGCAGGTAGGCGCCGAGCTGTGCATCGACCCGGGAGACGTGCGGGATCAGCGCCTCGGCGATCTCGGCGGCGGCGGCTTCCTTGGCGTTGACCGCGCGCGCGATCGAGACGGCCGTGTCCTTGATCGGGTCCATCGCTAGCCTTCCTCGCCGATGATGCGCGGAACGCGGAAGTAGCCGACGACGGTGTCGGGGGCGTTCTGCAGCGCCGCCTCGCGCGTCAGACTCGTCTCGGGGCGCAGCACGTCGGCGCGCTGCACGTTGCGGGACGGGACGACTTGTGCCGTCGCGGGGACCTCGGCGGTGTCGAGGTTCGCGAGCGCGTCGACGTGGGTCATCAGGTTGCCGAGCTGCGCCCCGTAGGTCGCGATCTCGTCCTCCGTGAGGGCCAGCCGCGCGAGCGTCGCGACGTGGCGGATGTCGATCCGGTCCGTAGGCATGACCCGTCAGGATTCGCGACGATCGAGCCCGGCTCCGTCCGTCGGGCGCGCATCGAGCAGCGCTACGCTGGGCGGCTATCTGGCGACGCGGACCGGTGGATGTTAAGAATGCGTTCGTCCGCCCCATTTCTTCCTTAAAGGGCCAGCCGGCGATCGCTCGTTCCTAAGGAATTGCCAAGGAGGGTACGTTTGCTCGTCGTACACGTCGCCAGCCGCAAAGCTTGCTGCGCCTAAGAAGCGCACGGCTTTCCGCATTGCCCGCTCGCCGACGACGGCGTCCGCCGGGACGGACGACGAGGACAAGGACTGCATGCAACGGTTCCACGCCCTGAACACGCTCGCGTACGTCCTGGCCGCCGGCCTCGCGCTGACGGCGTGCGGCGGCGGTGGTTCGCATGGGACGATCCCCGCGGCCTCGACCGGCGCGACGAGCCCAGGCGGCGGGGCGACGGTGCAGTCGGCGTCGGGGACGTTCACGTTCTCGATCCCGAAGCCGACGAGTTCTTCAACGGCGCGCAAGCCGCAATACATCTCCTCGGCGACGAAGTCGGTCAGCCTCACCGTCACCGACACGAAAAACCACCAGACCGGGACCGACATCTACGCCAACGTCCCGGCGAGCCTCAAGGCGATGCAGGTCGCGAACTTCGCGAACCTCACCGGCAACCCGACCACCCCGGGACAGTGCGGCACCGACCCGTCCAACACGGGCAACTACAAGTGCACCGCGGTCTTCCAGTTGCCGGTCGGCGACAACACCGTGACGATTACCTCGTGGGACACCACCGGCGGGACCGGCAACAAACTCTCGCAGCAGATCGCGACGCTGACGACGTCACAGGGTGCTGCCAACACCTACGCGGTGACGCTCGACGGGAACGTCTCCACGATGGCGGTCAGCGCCAGCGGCTCGTGCTCGGCAGGCGCGGTCGGCGCCTCCTTCGGGACGGTCGGGACGACGGCGGTCACGTTCAGCGCCTCGTACACCGACCTCGCCGGGAAGACGATCACGGCGCCGGGGCTGCCACAGCTGTCGGTGACGACCAGCGGCGTCACCGGCGGTACGATCGGCATCAGCGTCAACCAGAGCGCGCAAACCTTCACGCTCACGCCGAGCGCCGCCGGCGTCAGCGGCACGGTCAACGTCTCCGCGGCGCCGCCGAGCGGCTCCGACGGGCTCTCCTTCAGCACAAGCAAGTCGTTCACGTTCAGCAGCGGGGCCGCGCCCCCGTCGAGCTTCCTCGCCGTCGTCGAACAGACGACGGCCTCGAGCGGCGAGATCGACTTCTACACCGTGGCGCTGGGCGCGAGCGACACGTTCGCCGCCTACTCGACGCCGACGCTCGCCGTCACCAACTCGACGAACGAGGGGATCCCCGACGTCAACGGGCCGCAGGCCGCGCTCTTCAACGACCACGGTGATCTGCTGATCGCCAACGGTGCCGGCGGGTCGGGGGGAACCGGAAGCCTTGCGTGCATCCCCGTCGGCGCGATCGCAACCGGGGCCAACACGGCGACGACCGTGGAGACCGACGTCGACGACCCGCAGTCGATCGCCTACGACTCGCGCGACGAGAGCGTCGCGCTCGCGAACAATCCCGCCGCCGCTCCGTACAACCTCGCCGAGTACTTGAACACGAGCGGCAACTACGCCGCCTCGGCGACGCGCGACATCGCTAACCCCACCCACGCGCTCGGCGACAACGCGGTGATCGCGGTCCCCGGGCTGCCGGCCGGCACGTACGCCGCCGCGCTCACGACGGGAACGCCCCAGGCACCGCACGGGACGGGTTCCTCGAAGATCGCGCTGCTCAGCCCGAGCGGCGCCGAAACCGACATCACGGACCCCACGATCGACGACCCCACGGCCCTCGCCTGGGACGCGACGAACAGCCAGCTCGTGATCGCCAACGGGTCGGTATGGACCTACAGCCTGGATTTCTACACCGTCGCACCGGTCGCGAAGGTCAAGACGATCAGCAACGGCTTCCAGTACTACGCCGTCGCGACGTCGCCCGACGGCCACGTCGCGGTCGCGCAGGTCGGTCTGTCCCCCGATTTTCAGGTCCAGGTCTACGACAACACGTCGGCGCGCAACGCCGTCGGCGGCCCGATCCCGTTCAACGGCACCACCGCCTCGAACGGCGGCAACTACATCTACGACACGGGCACGTGGGCGTCCGGGCCGAGCGGTACGGAGAAGATCACGGCGATGACGTGGCTGAGCAACACGAAGCTGCTGATCGCGCTCACTACGCAGGCGACCGGGAAGCAGGGGCTCTACATCTTCGACGTCAGCACGCTCACCGTGCCGGCAGGCTACGACGACACGACGGGCAACGCGTTCGCCGCCGCCCCGTCCCAAACCGGATTCCAGGCCACCGCGAAGACGCCGTTCGGCGTCGCGTACAAGCCCTAGCGAGCGACGAGGAGTAATGTCACAACCGTACATCGGCGAGATCCGCATGTTCGCCGGAAGTTTCGCGCCCGCGGGATGGATGACGTGCGACGGCCAGCTGTTGCCGATCTCGGACTACCAGCCGCTATACACCCTGATCGGCACGACGTACGGCGGTGACGGACAGTCGACGTTCGCGCTGCCGAGTCTCGCGGCGCGCGTTCCGATCCATATGGGGAGCAATGGGACGTCGACGTACGCGCTCGCGCAGAACGGCGGGGTCACGAGCGTCGCGCTCTCCGTGAACCAGATGCCGTTGCACTCGCACCCGATCGTCGCCGACTCCGGCACCGCGACGACGAGCGATCCGACGAACGCGTACTTCGCCGACGCCTCGCCCAAGCTGCTCTACACGGTCCCGAACGGACCCAACACCCCCGATCCGCCGGTGTTTCACGGAATGAACGCGGCGATGCTCTCCACGCAAGGCGGCGGTCTGCCTCATGACAACATGCAGCCGTATCTCACGATCACCTACATCATCGCGCTCTTCGGCGTCGTCCCGAGCACCACGTAGGCCATGGCAAATCCTTTCGTAGCCGAGATCCGCATCTTTCCGTTCAACTTCGCGCCGGTGGGCTGGGCGTTGTGCAACGGTCAGCTGCTCCCGATCTCGCAGAACACCGCACTCTTCTCGCTGGTCGGCGTGTACTATGGCGGCAACGGCACATCGACGTTCGGGCTGCCGAATCTGCAAGGCGCGGTGCCGATCCACACGACGCAGTACGGAACGAGTCCGCTGGGGACGTTCAGCCTCGGCCAGTCCGGGGGCGAAACGAGCGTGATCCTCCTGACGAACGAGCTTCCACTCCACACGCACACCGTCGAGGCGGATTACGACCACCGCAACGCGGTAGCGACGAATCCGAACGGCGCGGTGCAGGTCTTCTCCACCGGGAACCTCGTCTTCTCGACGACGGGGAGCGTAACGATGAATCCCAGCATGGTCGGCGTCATGGGCACCGGCGCCGGCCACAACAACCTGATGCCGTATCTCGTGATGAACTACTGCATCGCGATGCAGGGCGTCTTCCCCGCGCGCAGCTAGCGACCGCCGAAGAAGGACGCGATGTCGACACAGTTTCTCAGCGAGATCAGGATCTTCTCGTTCAACTTCGCGCCGAAGAACTGGGCGATGTGTAACGGGCAGCTGCTCCCGATCAACACGTATCAGCCGCTGTTCGCACTGCTCGGAACGACCTACGGCGGCAACGGCCAGACGACGTTCGGACTACCGAATCTGCAAGGACGGGTCGCGATGCACCCGGGAACGGGGTATATCCTCGGCCAACACGGTGGCGAAGAAAGCCACCTGCTCAGCATCCCCGAGATGCCCCCGCACACCCATCTCGCCCATGCCGACCCGGTCATCGGCGACGCGACTGCCGCAAATCCGACGAACGCGTATCCGGCGAACCCATCGCCGATTCAGATGTATTCGGCGGGTAGCGGCTCGATGGTCACGATGTCCTCGCTGATGGTCTCGACGATCGGCGGCGGGCAGGCGCACGAGAACCGGCAGCCGTTTCTCACACTCAACTTCTGCATCGCGCTCACCGGCCTCTTTCCGACGCAGAACTGAGCTTTGCCGTCGATGAGGGTATCACGTTGAGACGCGTACGATTTCTGAGCACCGGCGCTGCGGCGATCCTCGCGGGCTGCGGTGGGCGCACCGGCCAGAGTGCCCTACCGCGCACGTCCGCGGTCGCGCAAACCCATCCTCCGAGCGGAGCGGTGCGCCTCGTCCCCACCGTGGCGGACGCGATCCCGCAGAGCGTCCTCGCGAGCCCGATCATCGGCGAGGCGAGACGCTTCGACGGCGCGTCCGCGCCGGCGAACTGGCTTCTGTGCCAGGGTCAGACCCTGACGATCGCCAACTATCGCGCCCTCTTCG
>DATJHK010000010.1:0-36014 GCA_035493875.1 Candidatus Limnocylindria bacterium | reverse complement strand
GCCGCCGCCGCCGCCGGCCGGGGCTGCTGCGCGCGGGCGCTCATAGCTGCCGCCGCCTTCACGCGGACCGCCGCCGCTGGGACGATCCAGCATCTGCATCGTGTTCACGACGACTTCGGTGGCCTTACGCTTGTTGCCGTCCTTGTCGTCGTAGTTGCGGATGGAGAGCCGGCCGTCGACCAGGCACGACATCCCCTTCTTCAGGTACGTGTTGCAGGTCTCGGCGAGCTTGTCCCAGGCGACGCAATCGATGTAGTCGGTCTCTTCCTGCTGCTTCGACCGGCGGTTCACCGCGAGGGTGAACTTGGTCACGGCGGCGCCCGACCCGACGTAGCGGATCTCGGGGTCGCGGGTGAGATTCCCGACGAGCGTAATTCTGTTGAACGAACCTGCCACGGCTGACTCCTGACGGACTATTTTCGACCTGAGGGAGGGATCATACCCGGCGGCTGTGCCAACCGGGTGTCACCCCAACGTGCTAGTCGTCGGTGCGGATGAAGAGGGCGCGCAGGATGTCGTCGTTCAGACGCATCTGGCGCTCGAGCTCCTTCTGCTCCTCGACCTTCGTCCGGAACTTCATGACGACGTAGTAACCTTCGCGCACATCGTCGATCTCGTAGGCGAGACGACGCTTGCCCAGCTTCTCGACTTCGCCAAGAACCTCGCCGCCCTTGCCGCGGACGTTCTCCGCGATCGCGGCGGCCTTCTCGTCGACCTCGGTCTCTTCGAGCGACGGCTTGAGGATGTACGTGACTTCGTAATCGGTGACTGCCATGGTGCCCTCTCTGGACGCCGGCGGGGCCGGCGGCCCGGCGCAACGGCCGGGCAGCGGGAATCCCCGGGGCTGTTCAGCCGCCGGGAGAACCCCGGAAGTGTATCACGACGAGCGTTTCGGCAGCAAGGTTCAGACCGTCGCGACCGCCGAGCCCTTGGCCGGCACGACGTCCACGCAAGGCTCGCCGGCGAGGAGGCGCTCGATGTTGGCGGCGATCGCCTGCTAGCTTCGGAACGGCAACGTCGCCGGGTGCGGCCAGAGGTCGCCCGCCGTCGGGTAGACGTACCACGTGTCGATCGCAGCTCCCGCGATCTGTCCCGTCACCAACGCGTCGTAGAGCGCGCGCTCGTCGACGGTGGGGCCGCGGCCGACGTTCACCAGCACCGCCGTGCGCTTCATCGTGGCGAATGCGGCGGCGTCGACGATCCCGCGCGTCTCTTCGCTCAACGGGAGCAAAGAGACGACGTAGTCGACCGTCCCCCAGAACGCGGGAAGCTCGTCGAGCCCGAACGCGCGGTCGACCAGCGGCGAGGTCGCGACCGCGCTTCGGTTGGCGACGTGCACCTGCATCTCAAACGCCTTGGCGCGTTGCGCGATCGCCTTCCCGATGCGCCCGAAACCGACGATCACGTCGGCCGCGGCGTAGGCTCGGCGGTCGGCCTCGGTCCCTCGCCGAACGCGGCGGCATTCTCATTGTTGAAGACGATGCGCATCGCGAAGATCGCGATCGCGCGCGCGAAGTACGCGGTTGCGCCGCGTCCGGTTGGCCATCTGGCCGGAAGAGCCCGTCACCGTTCCAGGAAACGCTTTCCTCATGCGCACGCTGATCGACGGATACGCACCGGCTGCGGCATTCGACGAGTTCGCCGAACCGGACGGCACGCCGCGCGCGCACTATACCGGGCTCGCGCGGACGCTTGCCGCAATCCCCTGGTCGGACGTGCGCCACCGCATCACGACGCTCAACAGTCTCCTGCTCCACCGCGGCGTCACCTTCACGGTGTACGCCGACGCGCGCGGGACCGAGCGCATCCTGCCGTTCGACCTCATGCCGCGGATCGTCCCGGGCGCGGAGTGGGACCGCATCGCGCGCGGGATCGCGCAGCGCGTGCGCGCGCTCAACGCGTTCCTCGCCGATGTCTACGGCGAGGGCAAGGCGATGCGCGACGGGATCGTCCCGCGCGACTTGGTCTGGTCGTCGGCACACTACGAGCGCGAGGCGATCGGCGTACGGCCGCCGCGCGACGTGTACGTCCACGTCTCGGGGATCGACCTGGTGCGCGACGCTGAAGGGACGTATCTCGTCCTTGAGGACAACGTGCGCACCCCCTCGGGGATCTCGTACGTGCTGGAGAACCGCGACGCGCTGCGCCGTTCGTTCCCGCGTCTGTTCGAGCACTACGACCCGCGGCCCGTCGACGACTACCCGAACCGCCTGCTCGCGACGCTGCTCGCCTCCGCGCCGCCCGGGGTCTCCGATCCGACGGTCGTCATCCTCACGCCCGGGATCTACAACAGCGCCTACTTCGAGCACACGCTGCTCGCGCGTAGGATGGGCGTCGAGCTCGTCGAGGGCTCCGATCTTCTGGTGCGCGACAACTTCGTGTTCGCGAAGACCACCCGCGGCCTGCGGCGCATCGACGTGATCTACCGGCGTGTCGACGACGGCTTCATCGATCCGCTCTACTTCCGGCCCGACTCGACCCTCGGCGTCCCCGGCCTCTTCGACGCCTACCGCGCGGGGAACGTCACGCTCGCGAACGCGGTCGGCACCGGCGTCGCCGACGACAAGGCGGTCTACCCGTACGTCCCCGCGTTCATCCGCTACTACCTGGGTGAGGAACCGATCCTCCAGAACGTCCCGACCTTCGACTGCAGCGACGACGTGCAGCGCGCGCACGTCCTGGCCAACCTCGACACGCTCGTCGTGAAGCGGACCGGCGAGTCGGGCGGCTACGGGATGCTGATCGGACCGATGAGCACCGCGGCGGAGCGCGCGGAATTCGCCGACGCGATCCGCGCGATGCCGCGCGAGTTCATCGCGCAGCCGGTCGTCTCGCTCTCGGCGCACCCCACCGTCGTCGAGGACACGATCGAACCGCGCCACATCGACCTGCGCCCGTTCGCGCTCTACGACGGCAACGAGGTCGTCGTTCCGCCCGCCGCGCTCACCCGCGTCGCGCTCACGAGAGGGTCGCTGGTCGTGAACAGCTCGCAGGGCGGCGGCTCGAAGGACACCTGGGTGATCGACTGATGCTCAGCCGCGTCGCCGAGTCGCTCTTCTGGATCGCGCGCAACGTCGAGCGCGCCGAGGCGCTCGCGCGCCTGCTCGACGTCACCGCCGCGCACAGCATCGACCGCGGCGGCGGCGGCCGCGAAGCGGTCGCGCGGCGCTGGGATGGGATCTACGCCGTCGCGGCGCTCCCGCCGCCGGAGCCGCCGGTCCCCTCGTACGCAGCCGAGGCGATCGAACGAATCGTCTTCGGCGCCGACGACGGACGTTCGATCGCGGCGTGCGTGCGCATCGCGCGGCGCAACGCCGTCGGCGTGCGCGCCGAGCTGACGACCGAGGTCTGGGAGTGCATCAACGGGCTCTACCTTTTCGTCGAGGCGCAGTCACCGCGCGCGCTCGGCCCCGACGGCGCCTCGTCGTTCCTGCGCAGCGTGCGCGACACCGCGCAGGCGTTCGCCGGGATCTGCGATGCGACGCTGGCACATGACGACGCCTGGCAGTTCCTGATCGTCGGCCGCTACCTCGAACGCGCGTCGATGACGGCCCGCATCCTGCGCGCCGCCGACGGCGACGGCGAGGACGGGACGCGCTGGCAGCACCTCCTGCAAGCGTGCTGCGCGAGCGAGCCGTTCGCGCGCGCCGGCCGGCAGTCGTCCGACCCGCAGGAGGCGCTCGCGTTCATCGCGCTGAGCGACGTCTTCCCGCGCTCGATCCGCTTCTGCGTCCACGAGGTTGACCACGCGCTGCACCGGCTCTCCGGGACCCCGGCGCACACGTTCTCGAACGCTGCCGAACGCGCCGCGGGACGGGTCGCCTCGCAGCTCGACTACCTCGCCGTCGGAGACGTGCTGCAGGAGGGTCCACACACCTTCGCCGCGCGCGCGACGCGCTGGCTCGACGAGATCGGCGAGGCTGTCACGACCAGCTACTTCCCGCGAGTACCCGTCGCGTAGTGTCCTGCCTCGGGAGTTCCGTGCGGAAGATCGCGAAGGATTTTCGTTCGGATCGAGGAGCGATAAGCGAGCAACGTCGTAGCGCTGTGACAGAAGAGCGACGAAGAGCCGGGCGGAAAGCCGAGTGAGATTTCGCGTGAGAGCTCCCGAGACAGGACACTAAATGCGCTTCACCATCTTCCATCGCACGACGTATCGGTATCCGGGCCCCGTCCACGAGAGCCACACCGTGCTGCACCTGCAGCCGCGCAGCGACCTCACGCAGTACTGCACGAGCTTCAGCCTCGAGGTGACGCCGCGCGCGCGGCTCTTCTCCTACACCGACCGCTTCGGAAACGACGTGCAGCACTTCGAGGTCCTCCCCGAGCACGATACGCTCGAGATCGTCGCGCGTTCATACGTCGTCACGGCGCGCGGCGATGTACAGGCACCCTCGCCGCTCCCGCGCGTGCTGATCGACCAGGATCCCGCGCGCGACGAGCTGTACGACTTTCTGCACGAGAGCGCGTACGTGCGCTTCACCCCTGCGCTCGACGCGCTGGCGACCGAGGTGGGCACGCCTTCGGCCGACGACGACGCGGTCGCGTGGTATCGCGACGCGGCGGCGATGATCCATCGCGGGTTCGTCTACGATACCGAAGCGACGGCGGTGCACACCACCGTCGACGAGTCGATCGCGCTGCGGCGCGGCGTCTGTCAGGATTTCGCGCACGTGCTGGTCGCGCTCTGCCGCCGCGCCGGGATCCCGGCGCGCTACGTGAGCGGCTACGTCCACGCCTCGGGCGGCGGCGAGGTGCTCGGCGCGGAAGCCTCGCACGCGTGGTGCGAAGCGTATCTCGGGCCGCACGGCTGGGTCGGCGTCGATCCGACCAACGACACGTGGATCGGCGACGACTTCGTGCGCATCGCGGTCGGCCGCGACTACCGCGACGTCAGCCCCGTGCGCGGCGTCTTCAAAGGCGCCGGCGGCGCGAGCACGATGTCCGTCGACGTCGCGATGTCGCCGCTCTCGGCCGCCGCGCAGCAATAGACCCCGGCGAGCATCTCACCGGGGTCTTGCTGCATCGCTCCGGCCTGGGGCTAGAAATTCACCCCGAGACCGGCGAAGCCGCTGTAGTGCCGGAAGCCGGTCGGGAACGCCTGCTTCACATTGCCGCGATCGGCGATCCCACCGATCTCGAAGTTGACCCCGCTCTCAGCGCCTAGCGGGACGACCTTGAAACTCACTCCGATCTCGCCGCGCTGCACGTTGTAGGTGGGGTCATAGCCGATTCCCGTCGTCGGATCGGAGTACGCGCCCTTCACGTTCGGGTAGTAGTAATAGCTGCCGAAGAACGTAAACTTCTGATCGTAATCGGGCAGCTTCTCGACCCCGAACCCGAAGCCGTGCTGCTGCGGGTACCCGTAGTTGCCGTTGCGCCACAGATAGGCGGCGGCGATGTAGATGCGCGGGTTTGCGACCTTGAACCCGAATCGGCCGTCGATGTCGCGGTCGAGCAAGAGGGTCGAGGGGACGTAGACCGACGAGGTCCCGCCGATCGTCGTGACGCATCCCGACTGGCCGGAGAGCGCGGGGCCGCACGTGAAGTTGCGCGGCACGGTGCCGTCGAGCGTACCGTAGTGGTTGTACTGGTACTGCGAACCGGTGGCTTCCAGCATGAACGTCAAACCGGGGCTCACAGTGAACTCGGTTCCCGCGCGGAACGCCCCTGACGCCCCCATGCGGGCGTTGCCGGGCGAGAACTCGTTCCACACCGTCGGCGCGAAGATGTAGTCACCGACGATGAAGTGATCATCGTACCGCGGCTTGGGCTTCGGCGTCGGCGGCAGCGTCGGCGGCGCGGTCGGCGGCGGCGGCAACGTCGGCGGTGCAGTCGGTGGCGGCGTCGGCGCCGCGGCCGTCACGTACCGGATCACGACGACGCGCCGGTCGGGAACCCACTGCACGTACGCCCCCATCCCTTCGGAGATGACGCGCACCGGTACGACGACCGATCCCTGATAGATCTCCGGCGGAACGTCGAGCGGCCGCGACTCACCGTTGATGATGACTTCCGGCTTTCCGATCGTCACGCTCACATCCGAACCGGTCTTCGAGACGTGGGCCGTCTTCGTGCCCGGATCGTAGGAAACGGTCGCTCCCATCTGCTCGAACATCGAGCGCAGCGGGATCAGAATCGTGTTCCCCCGGACCAACGCTGCGAGGACGCGATTTTGCCGCAGGCGGTCGGGCTTCGCGTAGACGTGGTGATCGTTGAAGAGGATCGGGACCTCACCGGAGGGCGGGGTGCCGAAATCGGGCGCCGCTGCAGGCGCCTGTGCCGGGGCCGGGGCCGGCGCCGGGGATGGCGTTTCCTGTGCGACGACGCTTTGCGGTACCGTTGCGGGCAGCGCAGCCGATGACGCGCCGAGCGAACCCACGAACATCGCGGCGACGCCTAGGACCACACGCGCCGCGGGATGAGTCCATAGCACGAGAGGCAACCTCCTAGAGCGAGGACGGGCAGGCCCGAGAAGCGCTTGCGTCCGCCGTATCTGCTTGCGCGATCGCGATGTCGTCCGCACGGCACACGGCACCGAAGGCTCTCAGCAGCCCGAACAGGTACTTCACTCTAGCAGGCAATCTTGATAAAATCTATCCGAGAATCGCAAAAAATCCGTACATCGCTTGCATGGGCTTGCTCACCGTCGATACCACGACGATTGCGGGCGCATTCGTGCGCCTTCCGGATATCGCTCTCTCCGTCGGCACGCTAAAATGGCCCAGACCTTGGACGCAAGCGTACGGCTGGAGGCGAGATCGTGGAGTCCGGGCTCGCTGCAGAGTTTTTCCGCCGCGTGTTGGCAACCGAGCTGCTGCCATACGTGCGGTGGACGTTCAACGAAGGCGTACTGACGGCGAACGATTTGTTCCTCGACATGATCGGATACTCACGCTCGGAGTTCGAGAACCACGCGATCGATTGGGACGGAATCACTCCGGCCGAATACTGGTCGCTCGACGAGCGCTGCATCGATCAACTTCTCCGAGAGCGAATCGCTGCTCCGTACGTCAAGGAATTCTTTCGCAAAGACGGCTCCCGCGTTGCGGTGCGCATCTTCGAGGGTTGGAAGCTCCTCGAGCCCGAGATCGGAATAACGATCGCCGTCGAGCTTGCCGAAGCGGATCCGCAGCGTGACCGCACACCGTTCTATGGCTTCGTCGACTTGTGACTCACGGAGCGTGAACCGGCTCGCAGACTGATCGAGCGAGCTCTTCGCGTTTCTCAATCAGTAATTCGGCGCAATACAGCAACCGCACTGCGGGAAATCGTGAAGCTCTTCTTCACGCTGCCTTCGCACGCTCTTCCGGGCGTTTCGCGCATACTCTTCGCGCGACGGTCGTCGCCTACGATCTTGTCGCGAACGGGACGGCAGACAAGGGTCCGATACACTTCTCAATGTTCGAAACGGAAGGGAGTCGTTTGGTCATGGTGTCTTCGATCTCGTTGGGCGACATCGACATTCTCGGCAGCAGTGGGGATCGTCTAGACCTGACCTACAACCAGCTCGGCGACGGAAGCATCACCGCGGAGGCAAGCGCGATCGCACTCGACGGCGCGTGGATCAGCAAACAATCGGCGGACCTCTCGCTGAGCTTCCGAGGACGCGTCGGACACGGACTCGCGCATCTGCGGCTCTGGACGCATCGCGTCGGGAAGATCAGCGCCGGCGGCACCATCGCCGAACCACGACAAGTCTTTCTTGCGCTCCCCAATGAAGCGGTTGACGTCACCGTGCTCGGTCCCTCGTGCTCGTTGGGTTTTACGATCGAGATCGACAAGCTCGCGGATCGGCTCACGACCGAGGCGAGTGCGATGCTCTCCCGAGACACCGGGGCACACCGTTTCATCGACGTCGACGCGGAGTCGCTTGCGGCGTTGATCCAGAATGCGCGTTTCGCGTTCGGCATGGCGCACTATGGTCCGGGGTTCGCTCTCGACGGCGGGGAGATGCTTCGCCGAGACCTTCTCGACGAAGTTGCGAACCTGCTGAACGACGCCGCGAGCGAACGACGACCGCCACCGCAGCCGCACTATTCACCCTCGATCGTGGACGCGCTCAGGGTCATGATGGAGCATCTCACCGAACCCCTGACCCTTCAACAGCTGTGTCGCGCGTGCGGCTGGTCGAAGCGCTCTATGATCTATCACTTCAGCAACACGCTCGGCATCACGCCCATGGCGTATTTCAAGCTCCAGCGGCTCAACGCCGTGCGTCGCGCACTCAAGCACGCGGACCCGCGCAACAGCCGAGTCCTCGACATCGCGGCAGACTACGGCTTCTTCCACATGGGACACTTCGCGGTGGACTATCGCCAGCTCTTCGGTGTCCTCCCCTCGCAAACGCTCGGCGTGAGCCGCCGGCCGTCAGAGATGCGCGAGGGCGAAGTCGAAGAGCTCGCCACCTAATTTCCCCACGCGTCCTCGTCGACGCTCCACGAGGCGCTCCTGATCCCCTCGAGTGACGAGATCACGTCGACGAGCCGGTTGATCGTCTGGTCGTCGCGCCGCGATCGGAACAGCTGCGCGGTGATCTCGATCTCCTCGTCGGTACCAGGTGCTGAGTGGAACGAGCGCAACGCCAGGCTTGGGGATGCGTTGACTGCCTCGATGATCGACGCACGAGCGGCGCGTTCGGCGCTCGCGTCACACCGGATCCTCACGTGGTAGGTCGCTTCGCGGCGCCTCCGCGCTTTCGCCTCGATCGCCCCCGCGACGGGTGTGAGGCAAATATTGAGCGTCACGATGGTGAGCGCGCCAAGCGCGGCGTAGAACTCGGCGCCCAGGCCGGCGAGCGCACCGACTGCGGCGGTCGCCCACATCGTCGCCGCGGTGTTGAGTCCCCGTACGCTCGTCCCCTCGCGCAGAATGACGCCTCCGGCAAGGAAGCCGACGCCGGTGACGATGTTCGCCAACGTACGGTCGATCGCTTCGACGCCGAACAAGGGCGCGATCAAGGCAAAGAGCGTCGCACCGGTCGCGATCAGCGCGCAAGTGTGAAGACCGGCCATCCGCAGCCGCCATTGGCGTTCGAGGCCGATCACCACGCCGAGAGCGGCGCCCACGAGCAGGCGCTCCACGAACTCCAAGCCGGTGAGTTGGTGCTCGGTCATACGGCACGTTAGCACGGACACGCGTTCGGCGCGTATCCCGAAAGTGGTCGCTTGCCACGTTCGTTGCGCTCTTCGGATATCGCGCTCCCCGTTGAGCACGCTACACTGGGCCAACGCTTATGGCGCCCACCACGGGAGGTGCGCACGCATGAAGATATTCCCGCTGGCCGTCGCCCTAGCGGCGAGCGCGATCCTTTTCGCGGGCGCTCCCCTTGCTGCGACTGCGGGCGATGCGTCCGGCGACAACGGCAACGGCACCGAAAAGACCGAGAGGAGCGCCGAGAACCACTGGCGCGTCGATCTTATCCCGTACCTCTGGGCACCGACGCTGAACGGGACGCTGAACTACGATTTCCCGTCGATCCGCCATGGGATCCGTCCGGGGATCATAGCACCCATCGTGGAGCGCTCCGGGTCGCTCAACGTCAACGTCGGGCCGAGCAGCTATCTCACGCACCTCAACAGCGCGGCGATGATGGAGGTGGTCGCGCAGCGCGGGACCGGCGTGCTGTTCACGGACGTGATCTACCTGAACCTGTCCTCGAGCCAGACGTCGATCCGCAACTTCAGCGGTCCCAACGGCAACATCGATCTGCAAACCTCGACCGGGGCTTCGGTGCATCTTTCGGGGACGGTGTGGACCATCGGCGGAGGCTACGCGATCCTGCGTGGAAAGTGGGGGACGCTGCAAGGATTCGGCGGCTATCGATCGGCGGCGATTAGAACGAGCCTCGGCTGGCAATTCAGCGGCCCGTTCGGGATCCTCGACACGACCGGTGACGCGCAGCGCGACGTCACGCTGAGCGACGCGCTCGCGGGCGTTCGCGGCGACGTGCGGCTCACCCGCCGGCTGTACATCCCCTACTACTTCGACATCGGGGCGGGGAATGCGAACAGCACCTGGCAGGGTATCGGCGGGTTCGGCTACCGCTTTCCGACGTGGTCGCTGCTGCTCGTCTTCCGGAACCTGCAATACAACACGACGCCGACGAACGTGATCCCCAACCTCCGGATGGGCGGCATCGCGCTCGGCGCCAACGTCCCTCTCTGAGGCGTACGATGGTCAATGCGATGGTCAGGGACTTCGCGCTCGTCGCGATCGTGGCGCTCATGTTCCTCGCCGGCCTGCGCGCTACGGCCGGCTCGATCCTCGCGGCGCTGCGCAATACGTCGCTCATCGCTCGCGCGGTGATCGTCAACGTCATCGTGATGCCGCTGCTCGCCGTCGCCATCGTGCGAGCGTTCTCGCTCGCCCAGCCGATCGCCATCGGCGTGGTCTTGATGGCGCTTGCTCCGGGTGTCCCGTTCCTCACCAGGTCGGCCGGTACGCAGAAGGGCGGGAACCAGCCGTTCGCGATCACCCTTTCGCTCGTCTTGCCGGCGATTTCCGTCGTTACGCTGCCGCTCTGGGTCGGCATCCTCGCGCCCGCGATCGTAGGACTCCACATGCCGGTCGGACGATCCGTTGCGACGATCCTCGCCGCGCAGCTGCTGCCGCTCCTGGCCGGGATCGCGATCGGTCGCCGAAGCGAACGGCTTCGCACGGCGCTGGTAGGCCCGGTCGCGATCGTGAGCGTCGTCGCGCTCGTCGCGGTCGCCGCGCTGATCGCGGCCCCGGGGGTGAAGGCGTTGGCGTCGCTCTTCGGCACACGCGGTCTCTCTGCGATCCTCCTCCTCGAAGTGCTCGGGCTCGCGATCGGGTGGTGGCTCGGTGGACCGGGATCGGATACGCGCCACACCCTCGCGATCGCGACCGTGCTGCGAAACGTCGGTCTCGCCGCCGCGCTCGCCGCGACGGTCTTCCCGGACACCGGCGTCATCGCGGCGGTCATGGCCTTCCTGATCATCCAGCTCCTGGTCTCCACCATCGCCGGCGCGTTCTTCTCGCGCGGCAGCGCCGCGGCGTTGCCGCCCGCGGCGAGACCGGCGCACTGAACCCGCGGGACGATGAGTGATGAAGAGCGCGACGACAGCGGCGATGGTGCGGATCCCCGGCGGAACGTTCCGCATGGGCTCAGAGCGCTTCTATCCGGAGGAACGCCCGGTGCACCACCAGACGGTCGGCGCGTTCTCGATCGACGCCCACGAGGTGACGAACGACGCGTTCCGGCGCTTCGTCGACGACACGGGATACGTGACGGTCGCGGAACGGCCGCTCGACCCACGGCTGTATCCCGGCGCTCGCCCGGAGGCTCTCGTTCCGGGCGCGATGGTCTTTCATCAGACCGCCAAGCCCGTTCCGAATCTGGACGATTGGACGCAGTGGTGGCGCTACGTCCACGGGGCGCAGTGGCGCCATCCCGAGGGGCCGGGCAGCACGATCGCGACACGAGGCGATCATCCCGTCGTGCACGTCGCCTACGAAGACGCGCAAGCGTACGCGGATTGGGCCGGAAAGTCGCTGCCGACCGAAGCGGAATGGGAGTTCGCGGCCCGAGGCGGGTTGGACGGCGCGATCTTCTGCTGGGGCGACACGATGTTCCCGGCCGGAAAGGTCATGGCCAATACGTGGCTCGGCGAGTTTCCGTGGCTCAACCTTCGCGGCTCGACGCGGACGCTGCCGGTCGGCTCCTTTCCGCCCAACGGCTACGGGTTGTACGACATGGCCGGCAACGTGTGGGAGTGGACGTGCGATTGGTATGCCGAATCGCACACGAGCGTGCCCCGCGGCGCGCGCGCGTGCTGCAGCGTCGAGCGCCCGCGCCCGACGATGGAGGGAAGCTACGATCCGCGGCAGCCCGCGATCAAAATCCCGCGGCGCGTCCTCAAGGGCGGCTCGCACCTCTGCGCTCCCAACTACTGCTTGCGCTTTCGCCCGGCCGCACGATCACCGCAGATGGTCGACACCGGGATGAGCCACCTCGGCTTTCGTTGCGTCGTGCGGTGAACATCAAGCCTCGCCGGCGCCGAGCGATGCACTTTTCGGCGCGTTCGCGCCCTCGGTTGGTGCTAGAGTCAGATTCCGGCACTTCTCCGAGGAGAAAGAGGGACGATAATATGCGATTTTCCGGCCTAGTACTCGCCTTGCTGCTCGGTCTCGCGACCGTCGGTGCGCCATTGATCGCTCAAGCGCAACAGCAACAGCAACAGCAAATGCAGACGGTGACATCGGCGAACGGAACGTGGGACGTTTCGGCGACCGGACCGCATTTCCGCAGCGGCTCCTATCAGATTCAGCAAGTGAACCAGACGGTCATCGGCACGAACACCTCCGGTGGACAAATGCACGGAACGATGAAGAGCGTCAACTATGTCGAGGGGACGTGGAAAGGCCCGTCCGGCGAGACCGGCTGGTTCAACATGCACATCACCCCCGACGGCAAGTCGTTCAGCGGCCAGTACGGCTACGGCGGACGGAAGCCCGAGGGCAGCCTCATCGGCCACCGCACCACCACGGCGCCGAGCGGGAAGACGCAGTAGCACCTCTCTTGCGATGAGGGGCGCTGGGGGAGGCTAGCGCCGCATCCCTCTCGAGGGGCGGCGCCCGCTTCTCCTTCCCAGCCGTTACGAGGCGATCCGCAGGTCGCTCGCAGCCCCGAGCGCATCGCGACGCTCGAGCCGATCCGAGAGGACGCTCAGCGCGAGCGCCACGAGGGCGATCCCCGCGCCGAGCCACGGGATCGTGTCGTAGCCGGCGCCGAGCAGGATCGGGATCCCGCCGAGCCAGGCGCCCGAGGCGTTGCCCAGGTTGAACGCACCCTGATTGAGCGTCGAGGCCAAATTCGGCGCCTCGACCGCTTTGTCGACGACGCGCAGCTGCAGCAGCGGGACGAGCGCGAACGCGAGGATTCCCCACACCAGCACCGTGGCGACCGCGGTCGCCACCTCACGGCTCGTGAAGACGAACGCCACCAGCACGACGACCAGGACGACGAACGTCACCAGCAGCGAGGGCATCAGCTTCCAGTCCGCGAGCCGTCCGCCCAGCAGGTTGCCGACGGTCAGGCCCACGCCGAAGACGAGCAGCACGCCGGTGACCCAATGCGGCGCGAGGCCCGTGACGTTCTCGAGGATCGGCGTGATGTAGGTGAAGACGCTGAACAGGCTCGCCGAGGCCAGCACGCTGATCGCCATCGCCAAGATGACCTGCACCTTGCGCAGCACGCCGACTTCCTGCATCAGGTTCGCCGGCTTCATCGGGATGTTCGCCGGCACCCAGACCGCGATCGCGCCGGCAGAGATCAGGCCGATCACGACGACCGCCCAGAAGGTCGCGCGCCAGCCGAAGTCCTGGCCGAGCGCCGTCCCGAAGGGGACGCCGAGCACGTTCGCGAGCGTCAGACCGGCGAACATCAACGCGATCGCGCCGGCGCGTTTGTTCGGCGGGACGAGATCGGCCGCAACGACCGAGCCGATCCCGAAGAACGCGCCGTGGCAGAAGGCGGTGACGACCCGCGCCGCCATGAGCAGCGCGTAGTTCGGCGCGATCGCGCAGAGCAGATTGCCCAGGATGAACATCCCGACCATCCCGAGCAGCGCGGGCTTGCGCGGCAGCCGCGAGGTGAGCACGGCGATGATCGGCGCGCCGACGACGACGCCGAGAGCGTAGCCGGTGACGAGCAGGCCCGCGCTCGGGATGCTGACACGCAGATCGCGCGCCACCTCCGGTAAGAGCCCCATGATGACGAACTCGGTCGTCCCGATCCCGAACGAGGCGATCGCGAGCGCGAGCAGCGGCAATGGCATGACGTCTTGGTAGAACAAGCCGTGGCATGCGCACGATGCGCTCGCGCCGTGAAAAAAAGTTCGCTCGCCTCGCCTAGCTCTTCCAAAGCGAGATCACGGCGCCGCCGGCCGCGATCAACAGCCCGCCCACCAGGATCGAGGGCGCCGGCCGCACGCCGAACGCAAGCGCGTTGAGGACCTGCGCCATGATGAAGAACATCACGACGTAGATACCGAGGAGCCGCCCGAAATCGACCGGAGAGCTCGTCACGAAGACACCGTAGCCGAAGAGCATCAGCCCGCCGAGCGCGAGCAGCGCGATCTTGAGCGCCGGCACCGGGCTGCGCAGCCCGGTGCGGACGATCGCGTCCCCTCCGGCCTCGAGCGACGTCCCGATCAGGAGCAGCACGAACGTCACGAGCGCCTTCATCGGGCCGCCGTTCATCTTGGGTTCATCGGGCTCCCCCACCATCGGGTGCGGCTCCCGCCGGAGGTCTCTCGCCGCTGCGCCTCGCCCGCTTCGCTCTTCAGAACGAGAAGGTCATCGTGTTCGTCGTCGCCGTCTTGGCGGTGCTCGGCGTACGCGCGTACCTCACCACCGCGCAGGCCGTCCTGCCCACGATGAGCTTCTCGCGGATCGACGTCGTCGCCGACGTCGGGCAGCTCCCGCCGGATCAGGTCCGCTCCGCGGTGACGCTCCCGCTCGAACAGGCGTTCCAGGCCCTTCCGTCCGCGACCGCCGTCCGCTCGACCTCGAGCCAGGGCTCGGCCGAAGTCGTCGTCGACTTCTCGACGCACACCAACCCGCAAGTCGACCTGCAGTACGTGAACCAGGCGATCGCGCAGGTGCGCGGCGAGATCCCCGCCGCGCAGAACATCGTCGCCGTCATCATCAACCCGAGCAGCGAGCCGGTCCTCGCGTACGCGCTCACCTCCGACCGCCTCTCACAAGCGACGCTGCGCGACATCGCGATCTACCAGATCGCGCCGAAGCTGTACGGCGCGACGGGCCTCGCGCGCATCCTGGTCACCGGCGGTCCCGCGCGCGAGTTTCACGTCGACCTCAACCCGGCCGCGCTGGCCGCCAACGGGATCGGCGCGAGCGACGTCGCCAAGGCCCTGGGCGATCAGAACACGATCCAAGCCGTGGGCCTGGGACAGCGCTACTACCAGCGCTACGCGATCCTCGTCGATGCCGCGCTGCACGACGTCGCCTCCCTCGCGCGCGTCACGATCCCGACCAAGAACGGCGCCGCGGTTCCGCTCTCGGCATTGGGCACGGTGCGGCTCGGCGTCTCGCCCGCGATCGATCAGACCTCGTACAACGGCCATCACGCGGTGATCCTCAACGCCTACGCGCTGCCCGACGCCGACGTCGTCGCGATGGGGAACGACCTCAAGACGCGCCTCGCGGCGATCGTTCCGACCCTCCCTTCGGTCGTGAAGTTTTCGCCGTACTGGGACCAGACGAGCTTCATCATCGAGTCGCAGCGCGCGTTGCGCGACGCGATCCTGCTCGGCGCACTGCTCGCGATCATCGTCATCTACGCCTTCCTGCGCAACGCACGGCTCACGCTCGTCGCCGCGGCGGTGATCCCGCTGGCGATGGCGATCGCGATCTTCGCCCTGCAGCAGGCCGGCCAGACGCTCAACCTGATGAGCGTCGGCGGCCTCGCGGTCGCGGTCGGGCTCATCATCGACGACGCGATCGTCGTCATCGAGAACATCGCGCGCACGATCCGCGAGCAGCCGCAGCTCACGACGCGCGCCGCGATCGAGCGCGCGATGGCGCAGATCTCGACCGCGATGATCGCCTCGACGACGACGACCGTCGTCGTTTTCGTGCCGCTCGCGCTCCTGACGGGCGTCACCGGCTTCTTCTTCCGCGCGCTCGCCTCGACGATGGCGGCCTCCCTGATCGTCTCGCTGGGCCTGGCGCTCTTCATCGCGCCGATCTCGGCGACGGTGTTGCTGCGCGGCCACCGCGAGAGGGAGCACCACGACGTGATCGCCGTCGTGCTGGGCCGCTACGACGGCGTGCTGCGTTGGGCGCTCTCTCATCGTCGTGCCGTGGCGCTCGGCTCGGTCGGCGTCCTGGTCGTCACGGTGCTGCTGCTCGGGCGCCTTCCCAGCGACTTCTTGCCGAAGACCGACGAGGGCAAGTTCGAGATCGCGTATCGCCTTCCGGTCGGAACGACGCTCTCGGCGAGCGACACCGCCGCGACCTCGATGGAGCGCATCCTGGTCTCCGATCCCGCCGTCGTCTCGGTCGGGCGACTCACCGCGGTCGACACCAACGGCTACTCGCCGACGCCGCAGAACATGGGCCTCCTGCGCGTGACGCTGAGCGCGCCCGCGCAGCGCGCGAATTACGACATCGTGAGCGAACGCCTGCGCGAGCGGCTGGAAGCCGCGATCCCCTCGGCGTCGTACGACTTCCACCAGATCATCGAAGACCAGATCAACGGCTTGGAGGGCTCTTCCTCACCGATCGAGATCGACGTGCGCGGCAACGACCAGCAGACGCTGATCGCGCTCGCCGACCGCATCACCAAAGCCGTCGGCGACGTTCCGGGCCTGGTCGATCTCAACGACGGCGTCACGTACGACAACCCCTCGGTGCGGATCGCGCCGGACGGCACGCGCTTGGCGGCGCTCGGCCTCACGACGCAGGACGTCGGCGACGCGCTCTCCGCGCTCGCACAAGGCACGGTGGCGACTTCCGTCCCCGACTCCTCGCGGATGATCCCCGTGCGCGTGCGGGTCGCCGGCGCCGATTCGCCGCTCGATCCCGCGACGGGCCTTCTCGCAAAGGGGATCCCGAGCGCACTGGGCGAGGTCTCGCGGCTCGACACCGTGCGGCTCGCAAGCGATCTGAACGCCGAGAACGGTCAGCTGCTCGTGCGCGTGACGGGGAACGTCGAGAACGCGAGCCTCTCGTCCGTCGTCGCGGGGATCCACGCCGCGCTCGCCAAGGTCGCGATCCCGCCCGGCTATTCCACCGAGATCGGCGGCCAGGCGCGCACGCAGGCGCAGTCGTTCTCGGAGTTCCTCACGGTCGTCGCGATCGCGATCGCGCTGGTCTTCGCCGTGATGCTCGCGACGTTCCGTTCGTTCCGGCTTCCGCTGGTCGTGCTGACCGCGATCCCGCTCGCGCTGATCGGCGTCGCGCTCGCGCTGACGATCACCGGAACGCCGTTCAACGTCTCCTCGTTCATGGGTCTGTTGCTGCTGGTCGGGATCGTGGTGAAGAACGGGATCCTTTTGATCGACGTCGCGAACCACCGGCGCGCCGACGGCGCGAGCGTCGAAGCCGCGCTCCTCGAGGCCGGAAAGACGCGGCTGCGGCCGATCGTGATGACCACGCTCGCCGCGATCGGCGGGCTCCTTCCGCTGGCACTGGGTATCGGCCAGGGGGCCGAGCTGGAAAAGCCGCTTGCGATCGCGGTCATCGGCGGGCTCTCGACCGCGACGCTGTTCACGCTGGTCCTCATCCCCGTGCTCTACGCGACGTTCGTCGGACGCGGCGGCGCGCGCGCCGACGCGCAGGCGGCGGCATGAGCGTGCGCCGCACCGCCGCGCTCACAGCGCTCGCGCTCGTCCTCGGCACGCGTCCCGCGTTCGCGCAGACTCCCACGCCGTTCGCCTTCACCGGCCTGAGCTTGGACCTCGCGGAACGCGACGCGGTCGCCCACTCACCCGACGTCAGCGCCGCCGACGCGGTCGTCCGGGAGAACGACGCCGCGCTCGCGGCGGTCCGCTCCGCGCTCGGCCCGCAGCTCGTCGGCGGCTACGTCACCTCGCCGCAAGCCGGCGCGTCCCCGAACACGACGATCCTCTCGCAAATCGCTTCGGTCGGCGTGCAGACGACGATCGGCGACATCGCCGCGTACTCGCCGCTGGTCGCCGCAGCGCTCGCGAACCTCCGCAACGCGCAGAGCGGGCTTGCCTCGGCGCAGCGCGGCGAGCGGCTCAAGGTCGTGAACCTCTACTACGACGCGCTCAAAGCGCGCGCGATCCGCGGCGCGCGCGAGAGCGCGCTCTCGATCGCGAACGAACAGCTGCACGCCGCGCAGATCCGCTTCGCCGCCGGCGACGCACCGAAGCTCGACGTGGTGCGCGCGAACGTCGCGGTCGCGAAGACGACCGCCGACGCCGAGCTGGCCCGCGTCGCCGACCTCAACGCGACCGAAGCGCTCCGCGTCGAGACCGGCGTGGCCGACACCGCGTTCACGTCGACCGCCGCCGCCGCGCCCCCCGAAGCGCCGGCGCTCGACCCGCAGGCCGCCGTCACGCGCGCGCAGCTGCTGCGCCCCGAGCTGATCGCGGCGCGGCGCACGACCGAAGCGGCGCAGGCCTCCGCCCGCGCGGCGCGCCGCGCGCAGCTCCCCGCGCTAACCGTGGGCGCCGGGTACGCCGCCGGGACCGACAGCGGTCAGCACGTCGCCGCGCCGACCGTGAACGTCACGCTGAACCTGCCGCTCAGCGGCGCGGCGCGCGCGCGCGTGGACGAGGCCGACGCGGTCGTCGCCGAGGATCAGGCGAAGGCCGATGCGACCGCGCGCGCGATCGACCTCGAAGTCTCCGCCGCGGCTCGCAACCTCGCCGCGGCGCAGCGCGCAACGGCGGCGACGACCGAGGCGCGGCGCCAGGCCGAGGCGGAGCTCAGCGCGACGCAGCTCGGCTACCGCAACGGCGCCTCTTCGAGCCTAGAGCTTTCGACCGCGCGCGACGTCTACGCGCAAGCGGTCGTCGACGAGCTGTCGGCATTCTACGACGAAGCGCGTGCGCGCGCGACCCTCTCGCTCGAGGTAGGTGGATGACGTTCAACCGGAAGGCGACCGCCGGCGGCGCCCTCGCCGCGCTCGCCGTCGCGGGACTCTGGCTCGGCCTGCATCACGGACACGCCGTTGCCGGGGAGCGCGCACCCGAACCGGCCGGCCCGAACGTCCCGCTCGTGCGCGCGCGGCTCGGGACGTTCGCGGTGCGCGTGAGCGCGCAAGGTCACGTCGGTCCGCCGGCGGGAAGCAGCGCGAAGATCGCGTTCGCGCAGAACGGGATCGTCGGCGCGATCGACGTGCATGTCGGCGACCGCGTCGCGGCCGGTCAGCCCGTCGCGGAGCTGCGGCGTGAGCCGTTCACGATCGCGCTGGCCCAAGCTGCCGCCGACACGTCGGCCGCGGCGAACAGCTACGGCGGGGGCACGGTTCCGTCCGCGGCGCTGCGCGGCGCGCAGGAACGCCTCGCCGCGGCGCGCGAGAAGCTCCGCACGCTCGAAGCCGGCGGTGAGGCCGCGCTCAGCAACCGTATCGCGGCGATCTCCGCCGCGCGGCAAGCCGCGGTCAAGGTCGACGCCGATCGGACGAATCTCACGCGCGCGCAGCGCCTCTTCGCCGGCGGCGTCGCGGCGCAACGCGACGTCGAGGCCGCGCAGGCGCAGCTCACGAGCGACGAAGCCGACCAGCGCGCCGCCGACGCGCGGGTGCAGGCCGCGGGTGCCGACTTCCGTGCCGCCCTCGCGCAGGCACGCGCCGACGCCGCGCAGGCCGCGAGCGACGTGCGTACCGCGTCCGCGCAACGCGGCGTGCTCGATGCCCAGCTCTCCGGCGCGCAAGCGCGCGCGGCCGCGGCACGGCTCGCGCTCGAGAACGCGGTGCTGCGCGCGCCGCAGGCGGGCGTCGTGCTCGCGATCCTCAAACATCCCGGCGAGCCGGTCGACGTCACGACGCCCGTCGTCGAAGTCGGGCCGCCGGAAGACGCGTCGGTGACGCTGCAGGTCCCCGGCGATGCCGCGCTGAGCGTGCACGTCGGCGACGCCGCGTCGCTACGCCTCGCGCGTGGCGGCACCACGACCGCCGGCCGCGTCACCGCGGTCGTTCCGGCCGTCGATCCCGCGACGCAGATCGCGACGGTCGTGGTCGGCGGGGCTCCCGCGGGCGCGGTCCCCGGCGACGCGATCACGGCGACGATCACGGTCGGGCACCGCCGCGGCGTGATCGTTCCCCAAGCCGCGCTCGTGCAGGATCCGCAGACCGGCGAAACCGTCGTCTTCGTCCCGGGGAACGACGGGAAGTTCGCGATGCGCGACGTGCAGGTCGGCGCGAGCGACGACGCCAGCGCGGTGCTTTCCGGCGGGCTGAAACCCGGCGAGCGCGTCGCCGCACGCGGCGGCTACGAGCTTCTCGCCCCTTCCGGCGGCGACTGATCGGCGCGCGCTTCGACAAGCTCAGCATGACCGGCGGCGGGGAGACGGACGACCACCTCGGCGCCGCCGCGCGGCGGATTGCGCAGCGTCACCGAGCCGCCGCCGCGTTCGACGATCGCTTTCACGATCGCCAGGCCCAGACCGCTCCCCGGCGCGTTCGCCCGAACGTGTTCGTCGCGCCAAAAGCGTTCGACGGCGTGTTCGAGCGCGTCGCGCGAGAACCCGGGGCCGTCGTCGGCGATCGTGAGGAGCGCGGCGCCGTTCTCACGCGTGACGGTCAGCTCGACGGCGCCGCCGTCGCGGGCGAACTTGAGCGCATTGTGCAGCACGCAGACCGCGGCGCGCCGCAGCCCTTCGCTCGCGGCGCGGGCGCGCACGTCGCCTGCGACGGCGAGCTGCACGCGGATCGCGCGCGCGGCCGCGAGCGGGGCGAGCCGCTCGCCGGCCTCGCGCGCAATTAGGCCGAGATCGACGATCTCGCCGGCGTTCCCGCTTCCCGCCTCGGCGCGCGCCGCCGCGAGCAGATCCTGCGTGAGCGCCTCGAGCTCGTCGGCGTGCGCCGCGATCGAGCGCAGCGCACGCTCGTACTCCTCGGGCTCGCGGCGTCGGCGCAGCATCAAATCGGCCTCCGCGCGGATCACCGAGAGCGGCGCTCGCAGCTCGTGCGAGGCATCGGCGGTGAAACGGCGCTGGCGTTCGAACGCCGCTTCGAGCCGGTCCAGCATGCGGTCGAAGATCGTGCACAGCCGACCCAGCTCGTCGTCGCGCACTCCGAGGCCGAGCCGCCGCGAGAGATCGTGAGCTTCGATCTCCGAGGCGAGCGACGCGAGCGCGCCGAGCGGGCGTAGGCCGCGCGAGGCGACCGCGCCGCCCGCGACCACCGCGAACGCCGCGATGAGCGGGATCGCGAGCGCGAACGCGATCCCGATGCGCTGGTTGACGTCGGTCACCGGGTCGAGGTCGCTCCAAACCAGCGCGACGCCGAGATCGGCGCCGTTGCGGCGTATCGGCGTGACGGCGACGCGCAATCCGCCGCCGGGACCGGAGAGCGTGACGAGGCGATAGGCTCCGCCCGGCGTGCCGAGCGCGCGCACACGCGCCGGGACTTGGTCCGTGTCGCCGAGCAGCAGCCGCCCGGCGTTGCCGTAGATCGCGCCGTCGAACCGCGCGCCGACGATGCGCTCGAACTGTTCGCGGTCGTCCTGGTCGGGGACGAGCTTCCCCTCATGCACGTCCGCCAGCGTGACGAGCGCGCGCGCCGCCGTCGCGAGCCGGTCGTCGAGACTCTCGCGCTGCGTGCGGTCGACGAGCACCACGGTCGCGAGAGCGAAGGCGATCAGCGCGATCAGCAGCGCGGCGGCGTAGCCGATCGCGAGCTTCCCGCGCAGCGTACGCGGATCGATCATTCCTGGAACGCTCCGAAACGATAGCCCGCTCCGCGCACCGTCTGGATCAACGGCGGCTCACCGCCCTCGGTCAGCTTCAGCCGTAGGCGCCGCACGTAGACTTCGATGACGTTGGACCCGCTCTCGCGGTCGCGCTCCCAGAGCGCATCTTCCAACATCGGGCGCGTCACGAGCAGCCCGGCGTTGCGCATGAAGTACTCGAGAAATGCGGTCTCACGGGCCGAAAGCGTGATCGGCCGCATACCGCGCCGCACCCGGCGCGTCGCCAGATCCATCACCACGTCCTCGACGCGCAGTTCTTCGCGCGGCGCGCCCTGCGCGCGCCGCACGATCGTCCGCAGCCGCGCTTCCAGCTCGTCGAAGACGAACGGTTTGCGCAGGTAGTCATCGGCGCCGGCATCGAGCCCGGCGACGGTGTCTTCGACGGTGTCGCGGGCCGTCACCATCAGGATCGGGGTGCGCACACCGCCGCCGCGCAGGTCGCGCGCCAGCGCGAGCCCGTCCTTGCCGGGAAGGGTGAGATCGAGGATGATCGCGTCGTACAACCCGGAACAGGCCGTCCGCTCGGCCAGCCCGCCATCCGGCTCGACGTCGACGACGTGTCCGCTCTCGGCCAGCCCGCGGCGGACGACGTCGGCCAGCGCGGGATCGTCCTCGATCACCAGGATCTTCATCGCCGTCCCTCATCCGACGGCGGCGAATCGGCTCCTGTTCTCGCTCAGTCGCCCAGGTACAAGCCCTCGAACATCACCTCGATCGCGTAAGCGAATCCCGGCAACGCGGGATGCCGCACGCTCTCGCCGGACCCAAAGCGAACGCTTCCGCCGAGATCGTGCGCGATCACCGCACGCTGCGGCGGATCGACGACGAAGACGACCAGCGTTCCGGCGCGCAGATACGCGTCGACTTTCCAGGCGAGATCGCGCTCCGATTCGCCGCGTGAGAGGATCTCGACGGCGACCTCCGGCGCCCGCGGCGGCGATTCCGCAGCCGACGGCCCGAGCGCCTCGAGCGCGTCGCGAGAAAGATAGGCGACGTCCGGAACGAGCGAGGCGAACGACCGTCCAGGAACGTCGAACTCGTGCCGCCACTCGTCCATGAGCTCGGTCGCCGGTTTCGTCTCGGGGATCGGGACGGGAGTTCGCATGACGTCCTCCTCACGGCATGCTATCACCGCGAAGCCCTCGGCCGTCAAGGCGACCGCGAAGGAAGGAGGCGAAGGTCGTACGCGGGAGGCTGACGGCAGCTTGTCCGCACGCCGAGAGCCGCCGCGCACGGGAAGCAACAGCCGGTCACGACGCGGTGAAGACGTACGCACACATCGCACCGTCGACGGCGTCGCCGCCGAACGCCTCGCGCAGCGCGCGCGTCGCCGCCTCGAGTACTTCGGGCAGCCGGTCGCGACCGCGCGCCGCGATCTCGTTGCGCAGCGGGCTCCCCTCGACGAGACCCAGGGCCGCTTCGCGCACCGTGATCCCGCGGCTGCGCTTCGGCACGCGCTCCCACGCGATGCGCGTGAATCCCGCCGCGCGCAGCTCGCCTTCGATCGCCGCAGGGTCGGCGTAGCCGTGCGGCGTGCGCCGGAGAAACTGCGGCGGATCGTCCGGCAACACCGTCGCCGCGGCCTGCGAGACGATCTGCGCGACGTCGTTGTGCGCAATCTCGTCCCACACGCTCAGCAAGTACGTCCCTTCGGGCGCGAGCACGCGCCGCGCTTCGCGATACGCGCGTGCGCGGTCGGGGAAGAACATCACGCCGAACTGGCAGACGGCCAAATCGAATCGTGCGTCGTCGAACGGTAACGCCATCGCGTCCGCGGTCGACCAGCGCACGCCCGGCGCGGTGCTCCGCGCCCTCGCTAGCGCGATCATCGCCTCGTTCAGGTCGGTCGCCTCGATGTGCGCCTCCGGGAGTGCGTCTGCCAACGCGCGCGTGACGATCCCCGTGCCAGCGGCGATCTCGAGGATGCGTCGCGGCCCGATCGCTCGCGCCCGCGCCGCGACGTCCTGGGCGTACGGCACAAAGAACAGCGGCCCCAGGAAGCGATCGTACTGCTCGGGGATCGAGCCGACGAAGGCCGTGTCCGTCTCGTTCTGTGCCATGCGCGGCAGATTCTGCGGCGCGTCGCGGCGGCTAGCCGCTCAGGCGCGCTTCGCGCTTGGTGACGCGCCAGACGTTGCGCACGTCTTTGACGTTGCCGAACTTGCGCAGCAGCGTGTGCAGGTGCTCGAGGTCGGTGATCTGCGCGGTGATCGAGATGAGCGCGCTCTTGTCGCGCTTCGCGCGCGCGTTGACCGAGTTGATCTGCGTCTTGAGCTCGGCCGCGACGCCCAGCACGTCCTGGAGGAGGCCGGAACGGTCGTTGGCCTCGATCTCGATGTCGACCGCGTGGGTGAGCTGCGAGCGATCGAGCCACTCGGCCTCGAGGATCCGTTCGGGGGCGGCATTCAGCGATGCGGTGTTCGGACAGTCGGCGCGGTGCACCGAGACGCCGCGGCCGATCGTGACGAAGCCCATGATGGGATCGCCCGGCACCGGGCTGCAACACTTCGAGAGCCGCACGAGGACGTCGTCGACCCCGGCGATGCGGATGCCGCTCGAGTTGCGGGCGACGCGGCGCGTCGTCGCGGGGCGCGGCAGGGTCGCAATCTCGACGACGTTGTCGGTCTTGATCTCGTCGCGCAGCCGATGCACGACGTTGCCGGCCGTCGCATCGCCGAACCCGACCGCCGCGTACAGGTCGGTCGCGTTGCGGTAGTTCAGCTTCGCCGCGACCTTCTCGATCACGTCGCCGCGCGCGAGGTCGACGCGCAGCCCCGCGCGCGCCAGCTCCGCCTCGACGGCCTCCTGGCCGGCGAGCGTGTTCTCTTCCTTGCGCTCCTTGCGGAACCACTGCTTGATCTTGTGCTTCGCGCCGCTGGTCTTGACGATCGAGAGCCAGTCCAGCGAGGGGTGAGCGGCCTTGTTCGTGAGGATCTCGACAATGTCGCCGTTCTTCACTTGATAGTCGAGCGGGACGATCTTCCCGTTGACCTTCGCGCCCACGCAGTTGTGGCCGACGCCGGTGTGCACCTGATAGGCGAAATCGAGCGGCGTCGCGTTCGCCGACATCGAGAAGACGTCGCCCTTGGGCGAGAACACGAAGACCTGCGAGTCGAACAGATCGAGCTTCAGGTTCTCCATGAACATGCGCGAATCGCGCATGTCGTTCTGCCATTCGAGCAGCGAGCGCAGCCAGGTGAGCTTCTGCTCGAAGTCGTCCTTCTTGCCGCCCTCTTTGTAGCGCCAGTGCGCCGCGATCCCGTACTCGCTCGTGCGATGCATCTCCCAGGTGCGGATCTGCACTTCGAGCGGATCGCCGCCGGGGCCGATGACCGTCGTGTGGAGCGACTGGTACATGTTCGGCTTGGGCATCGCGATGTAGTCTTTGAAGCGGCCCGGCAGCGGCTTCCAGAGCGCGTGCACGACACCGAGCGCGCCGTAGCAGTCCTTGACCGAGTCGACGATCACGCGCACCGCGGTCAGGTCGTAGATCGTCGAGAAGTCGCGGCCCTTGAGCATCTTCTTGTGGATCGAATAGAAGTGCTTGGGGCGGCCCGTGATGTCGGCCTGCAGACCGACCTTCTCGAAATCGATCTTGAGGTCGGAGATGACGCGCGAAACCGCTTCCTCGCGCTCGTTGCGCTTCTTCGCGACGCGCTCGGCGATGTCGCGATACGCCTCGGCGTCGAGGTAACGCAGCGCGAGGTCCTCGAGGTCCCATTTGACGCGCCAGATCCCGAGGCGATGCGCGATCGGCGCATAGATCTCGATCGTCTCGCGAGCGATCGCCTGTTGTTTTACCTCGGGCAAGCTCGCGAGCGTCCGCATGTTGTGCAGGCGGTCGGCGAGCTTGATGATGATGACCCGGATGTCCTTGGCCATCGCCAGGAACATTTTGCGCAGGTTCTCGACCTGCGCATCTTCCTTCGACTGGTACGGGATCCGCGTCAGCTTCGTGACGCCGTCGACCAAGGCCGCGATCTCGGCGCCGAACTGCTCGGCGACCTCCTCGTTGGTCAGGACGGTGTCCTCGACCACGTCGTGCAGGAGCGCCGCGGCGATCGTGGCGCGGTCCATCTCGAGGTCGGCCAGGATGTCGGCGACGGCGAGCGGGTGCGCGATGTACGACTCGCCCGAGGCCCGGCGCTGCCCCTCGTGGGCCCGATCCGCGACCTCGTACACGTGTTCGAGCCACGGTCCGTCCAGCGACGGATCGTATTGCTGTACCTTCGTGACGAGATCGCTGATGGTCATTCGAACGGACCTTTATCCTAGCCTCAACACGCTACGGGATGCAAAGGCTTCGGTCTCACGTTCCCGCCGCCTCGCTGTGCGGGGAACCCGCGGGGTGCGCCACGACCAGGTACTGGAACGTGCGCAGATCCTCGTACGCCTGGCGGCCGATCCCGGAAATCCGGACCCGGCGGCCCCGGAGCCGGCCCCCGATCAGCCGCGGGAGCGCGACCCCGAAGATGCGCCGCGAGGTCAGGTCGTCGACCCGGCCGTCGACGACCCGGTCCCAACGGGCGATGCGGTAGCCGGACTGCCCGAACAGCTCCTCGATCGAGGCGTGCGTGAAGAAGCGCAGGTGCGTGCGGTCGAGCAAGCCAGACGGCTCATACTGGAACCGTCCGACGGCGAGCTGCTCGATCACCCACAGGTTGGCGATGTTCGGGATCGAGGCGACGACGGTCGCCTCCGGGGCGAGCGCGGAGCGCAGGCGCCGCAGAAACGCCCATGGATCGACCATGTGTTCGAGGACGTCGCCGAGCAGCACCCCGTCGACCTCGGCGATCCCCGCCGCCGCGAAGTCGAGGGTTTCCACCGAGCCCTGCACGACGCGGTCGAGCACGGTGCGCGCCCGCTCGGCGATCTCGGCGACGAGCTCGATCCCGATCGTTTCCAGACCGGGCCAACGCGCCTTCGCCGCGGCGGACGTCGCGCCCGCGCCGCAGCCGACATCGAGCAGACGGCGCGGCGGGCCGGAGAACTGGCGCAGCAGCTCGGTGCGGGCGTGCTCGTAGTACTCGGCGGGGACGGTGCTCATCGGGGTAGGATACCGCCGCGAACCGCCCGCGCGCCTCTCAACCGCTCCTAATACGTGATGAAGCTGGTGACGTCGGCGCCGTCGAGCGCGGCGCGGCCGTTGAGCGCGACCAGCTCGATCAGCACGGCGACGCCGACGACGTCGGCCCCGAGCTTCTTGAGAAGCCGCAGCGTCGCGGCGATCGTCCCGCCCGTCGCGAGCAGATCGTCGATCACCAGGACGCGATGACCGTGGCCGACCGCGTCGGCATGGATCTGCAGCGCGTTGGTGCCGTACTCGAGCGAGTACTCTTCCGTGTAGGTCTTCCCCGGCAACTTACCCGGCTTGCGCACGGGAACGAACGCGGCGCCGAGCGCATAGGCGGCGGGCGCGCCGAGCATGTAGCCGCGTGCCTCGATTCCGACCACGGCGTCGATCTTCGCGTCTTGGTACTTCTCGACGAACAAGTCGATCGTCGCTTTGAAGCCCTGCGGGTCGCCGAGCAGCGTCGTGATGTCCCGGAAGAGGATGCCGGGGATCGGAAAATCGGGGATCGCCCGAATCAGAGACTCGATCTGCACGGCCGCCCGCTTCGCGCTCGCTTCTCGGGAGCCTGCGGCGGAGCGCGCTTTCCCCGGCGCGGGGCGGCGTTTTCACCGCGCCGAAGAGCGGCGCGTTGATCGACCTACGGCGGAATCGCGATCGCTTGATCGTGGCGGCGGCGCTCTCGATCGCGCTGCACGAGATCTTCTTGAGCATCGCGCGCTTCCCGTCACCCCCGCGGCCGACGGAGACGGAGCCCCCGGCGACGCGCATCGTGATGGAGTTGCCGCCGCCGAGCGCTCGCCCGACGCTGACGCCGCGGCCCACCCCGCCGCCGACGCCGCCGCCGCGCGTGACGCCGCCCCCGCGCGTCACGCTCGCTCCCGTGCCGCAGGTAGCCGCGAAGGCGAAGGGGCATCCGGCGAAACACCGCGGCGGCGGTGCGCACCATCATCCCGTCACGAAGCCGACCGTCGCCCCGGCGGCGAATCCGAACGCGTTCGGCGCCGGAACCGGAACGCAAACCGGTGTGGGTAGCGGCAACGCGCCCGGTACGGGCGGCGGAGCCGGCGGGAACGGCGCCGGGACGAGCGGGAACGGCAACGGCGCCGTGAACGCCAACACACCGTGCGGATACGTCGACTTCAAGCCGACCGGACCGCCGACGTATCGCGACGGTACGGCGTACGAACCCGTCGAAGCGACGGTGACGTTCGCCGACGGCCATCAAGAGTCGGCGACGTTCCCGTACAAGTGGGTCTACCCGAACGGTGAGCAGACCGATCCCTGGTCGGACACGAATCTCAAGAAAGGCAACTTCTCGATCGCGATGCCGCCGCCGCCCCCCGGCTCCGACCCCACGACGTTCCCGCCCCTGATCCAGTACATCGTGCGGCACACCGGGCCTGACGGATTGACCGATCTTCCGCCTTGTCCGAAGAGCGGCACATGAGCGTGGTGCACGTCGCGGTCGACGCGCACAATCTCGTGCGCGACGACCGCGGGATCGGGCGCTACGCGCGCGCCGTCCTCGCGCGCGCGCTTCGCGTCCCCGGCTTCCGCTGGAGCCTGGTCGTGCGCGACCTCTTTCCGAAACGCGGCACGTTCGCGCGCGCGCTCGACGCGGCGGCGGTCACGGTGACGCGCCGCGTCCCGCGCGACGCCGACGTCGTGTGGTTCCCCTGGAACGGCACCTTCCTGCGCACCGCCCTGCCGACCGTCGCAACCGTCCACGACGCAGCTCCGTTCGCCTTTCCCGCCGCCAACCCGCGGATTCGCGAAGCCGAACAAGGCCCGTTTCGCGCGACCGCCGCGAGCGCGAAACGCATCCTCGTGCAATCGGCCTTCACCGCCGCGGAAGTGCAGCGCTGGCTCGGCGTCGCGCCGGATCGCATCGTCGTGACGCCGCTCGCCGTCGACCCGATCTTCACGCCGGGGCCGGCGGACGGTCTCCCGGTGGAGCTGCGCGGGCGCCGCTACGTGCTGCACGTCGGCGCGCACGATCCGCGCAAGAACACCGCGACGCTCGTCGCGGCTCACGAGCGCGCGTTCCCGGACGGCGAGGTGACGCTGGCGTTCACGCGCACGCCGCCTGCGATGCCGCGCGGCGGCGTCGTCGTCGAAGCGCGTGACGATGCGACGCTGGTCGCGCTCTATCGCGGCGCCGCGCTCGTCGCGCTGCCCTCGACGTACGAAGGCTTCGGATTCCCGCTGCTCGAGGCGATGGCGTGCGGCGCACCGGCGCTCGCCGCGCGTGCCGGCGCGCTCCCGGAGATCGGCGCCGAAGCAGCGGCGTACGTCGAGCGCGCCGACGACGTCGCCGCGTGGAGCGACGCGCTTCGCACGCTGCTGGCCGACGACGTGCGTCTCGCCGAGCTTGCCGCGAACGGCCCTGCGCGCGCAGCCTCGTTCTCCTGGGAGCGTTGCACCGCGCAAACCCTCGCGGTGCTGCGCGCCACGGCGAACGCCGAGGCCGCATGACCGTCGACGTCGTCATCCCGGTGCACGGCAACTGGGAGCTCACCGAGCACTGTCTGGACACGCTCCCGCGCGAAGCCCCGATCGCGAAGGTCATCGTCGTCGACGATGCCTCGCCGGACGACACGGCCGCGCAGCTCGCACGCCGAGGCGACGTCGAGATCGTGACCCTCGGACGGAACGACGGCTTCGCGGCGGCCTGCAACGCGGGAGCGGCACGCTCGCACGCGGACGCGATCTTCTTCCTCAACAACGACACCATCGTCCCGCGCGGCGCGATCGCCCGGCTCGTCGCGGCGCTCGAGGCGGATACGACGATCGGCGCGATCGGTCCGCGGATGCTCTACCCCGACGGCACGATCCAGAGCGCCGGCGCCGCGCTGACCTCGCCGCTGACGTCGACCCGCCTCTACGTCCACCACGACGCGACGATCCCGCAGGCGAACGTCGCTCGCGACGACCTGCTCTTGAACGGCGCGGCGCTGCTGATCCGGCGCGAGCTCTTCGAGACGATCGGGGGCTTCGACCCGATCTACCGCAACGGCGGCGAGGACGCCGACCTATGCATGCAGGTGTGGGCGCACGGCTATCGCTGCCGGTACGAGGGCTCCGTCGCGATCGTCCACGTCGAGGGCGCTTCCCGCGGCAAGCAGCCCGGCGACGACGAGAACCGCGCGATCTTCGCGAAGCGCTGGAAGGGCGTACTGCACACGTTCCCCCGCCTTGCCTGGCAGGATCCACCGGCGGTCGCACTGCGCTGGCATGCGCGCGACGGACTCGACCGACTCGTTCGCGACCGGATGCTGGACGTCTTCAAGCGCTTCGGCGGCGCGCGCCGCGCGCTCGTGCACACGGCCCTCGACGAAGCACTGCTGCGCACGCTCGCCCGACTCGACGGTCGGGCGACGCTCGCGGTGAGCTACGGCAAAGACCGCGGAGCGGTGCGGATCGTCGCGCCGCGCGACGCGCGCGAGCTCGCGTCGTTCGCGCCGCGAGCGGGGACGCGCTACTGGGTTCCCTCGTTCGCGGCGCGCGATGCGCTCCTCGCGCGCGGCGCCGCGGCCGACGTCGTCTCGGTCTTCCGTTTCGGGACGACGGCCGAGCCGTCCGCGCCGGCCTACGAGCTACGCGAGGCGGTGTTGATGGTCGGCGCGCGAACCCGCGCCGATCAGCGCGACGCGGCCGACGTCGCGCGGGCGCTCGCCGGGGTTCCGACGCGCGTCGTCGCGTACGAGGACGCGACGGCCGACGACCTGGCCGCGGTGCGCGGCGCCTCGCTCGTCGTCGTGCTGGACCCGGACCCGTGGGGGCTCTTCGTGGTCGAGGCGCTCGGCGGCGGCGCGCTGATCCTCGCGCCGATGACGGAGCCGGCGCTCGAAGTCCTCTCGCAGCACGCCTTCGTCGCGTTGCGTGACGGCGAGAGCTGCGCCGAAGCCGCGGCGGCGATCCGCGCGGACTTCCCTGCCTATGCCCCGCGCGGTGCGCGCGGCGCGCGCGAGGCGGCACGCCGTCTGCACGCGGTTCACGCGGGCGAACGGATGCGTGAGCTGGCGCGTGCCGCCGCGCACCCGATCCCCGGCGCGGAAGCCTTGGCGGTCACGCCGGCGTTCGCCGCGGAGTTGCGCGACGCCGCGGTGCGCTGATGCGCATTCTGCTCGCCGCCGAGCACCTGGGCCGCGCCGGTGGGATGGAACGGTATCTGCAGATCGTGCTGCCGGCGCTCGTCGCGCACGGCGCGCGCGTGCACGTGCTGGCGCGCACGCTCGACGAGGTGCCGCCCGGGGTGACCGCGGAGTCGATCGGCTGGGCCGACGAGCACGACGAGCCGGACGCAGGCGCGCGCGCGCTGGCGGAACGCGCGCGCGACGCGTTTCGCCCCGACGTCGCCGTGCTGCACAACGTGATGGACGCCGGAATCGTCGAAGCGTTCTGCGCCGTCGCGCGCACGGTCTATCACGTCCACGACCACCGGCCGTTCTGTCCGAACGGCGACCGCCTCTATCCGTGGCGTCAGCGCACGTGCACCCGGCCGCTCGGAACGGCATGCATGGTGCACGCGCTCGTCGACGGCTGCGGTTACGGTCCGCGCGCCCGCACGCTCGCGCTGCTGCGGCGGCGTGAGCGCCTGCGCGACGCGATCGCGCGCTGCGACGTCACGATCGTCGCTTCGGCATACGTCGCCGCGCGTGCGCACGACTCCGGGATCCCCGCCGACCGGCTGGTGACGCTCCCGCTTCCGCTCCCGGACGAGGCGTATGCGGCGATGCCGCCTGCGCCCGGCGCGCGCAGCGTCGTCTTCGCCGGCCGCGCCGTGCCGCAGAAGGGGCTCGACGCACTGGTGCGCGCACTCGCCCTCCTGCCCGCCGAGCGGCGGCCGCTCTTGCGCGCGTTCGGCGGCGGACCGCTCCTCGCACGCGTCAAGGAACAGGCCGCACGGACCGGGGTCGCGCTCGACGCGCCCGGCGAAGCGACGCCCGAGACGGTGCGCGACGCGATCGACGGCGCAGCGCTCGTCGCGCTTCCGTCACGCTGGGCCGAGCCGTTCGGCTACGTGGGGATCGAGGCGTTCGCGCGGGGGCGTCCGGTCGTCGCGTTCGCGGTCGGCGGGGTCGACGCGTGGCTCGCCGACGGCGTGAACGGGATCGCCGTCCCCGCCGCCGACGACGTCGCGCTCGCCGCCGCGATCCGCGCCTTGCTCGACGACCACGAGCGGTGCGAGCGGCTCGGCCGCCGCGCGCGCAGCGACGCCGAGCGCTTTCGGGCCGCACCGATCCTCGAGACGCTCTTCCGGCTCTACGGCGGAAAGCCGGCGTGACGGCGCGAACCGCGCCTGCCGTGCAAACCTGGGCTTCTCGTTGATGCGCGCGCTCCTCGTCGTGCGCCCCGACGCGGCGGTGCGGCCGGGCGGCGACCTCGTGCATGCCCAGCGCACCAACGACGCGCTGCGCGCGCTCGGCGTCGAGACCGATCTCGTCGCGGACGACGCGCCGGATCCGCGCGGCTACGACGTGGCGCACGTGTTCGGGATCTTCCAACCCGAGACCGCGCAGCGACAGATCGGCGCGATCCGTGCGCACCGCGTACCGCTCGTCCTCTCACCGATCTGGCTCGATCTGCGCGCGCTCTTCGCGACACAGGGGCGCGTGCAGCACGCGCTCGCCGCTCGTGATCCCGTCCAGGTCGAGCGGCGCCTGCGCCGGCTGCGCGAGATCGAACCGTCCCTGCCCTGGCGCGGCAGTATCGCGCGCAACGCCGACCGCCGCCTCGCCGCGCAGCGCGCGCTCGCGCTCGAAGCCGACGTCCTGCTCCCGGCGAGCGAGATCGAGGCGTACCTTTACGGGGAACGCTTGCGCGTGCAGAGCGTCCCCTTCGTCGTCGCGCCGCTCGGCGTCGACGAGGAAGCCTTCGGGATCGCGCGCGCCCCCGAACGTGCCGGCGTCCTCTGCGCGGCGCGCGTCGAGTCGAAGAAGAATCAGGCCGCGCTGCTCTACGCGCTGCGCGACGTCGAGGTCGACGTCACGATCGTCGGCAACGCGTACGATCCGGCGTATCTCGCGCTCTGCCGCCGCTGGGCGACGCCGCGCACGCGCTTCGTCGATCATGCCTCTCACGACGAGGTGCTGGCGATGATGGCGCGCGCCGCCGTGCACGCGCACCCGTCGTGGCTCGAGAGCCCCGGGCTTTCCTCGCTCGAAGCGGCCGGGACCGGTGCTCGGATCGTCGTCGGCGATCGCGGAACCGAACGCGAGTACTTCGGTGCCGACGTCGACTACGCCGACCCCGCCGATCCGGCGTCGATCCGTGCCGCGGTGCTGCGCGCGCTCGCACGCGCCCCGCGTGAGCGCGACGACGCGCTCGAACGCCGCCTGGCGGCCCGCACCTGGCGGCGCACCGCCGAAGCGACGCTCGAAGGCTACGAGCGCGCCGTCGCGAGCCGGCGCACGCGTTAGCGCGAGAGCTCGCGGCGGCGCAACCCGTCGAGTTCCCAGCGCTCGCCGTCCCACGCGAATCGCCACGTCTCCTCGAATCGCCTGCGCGGGCCGGGATTGCGCTCCTGCACGGTCAGCGTCGCGACGGCGCTCCGGTCGGACGTCTGGCGAATCGCGACGTCCGTATCGGCGTAGCGGTCGTACAGCGCGGTGAAGTCCGACCGCGACAGCTCGCGCGCGTAGCGCGGTGAGAGCATCGCATAGGCGAACGACCAGCGCCGGTCTTCGATCCCCTCGTAGAAACGCTCGAGCACGCCGCCGAGATCGGGGTTCGTGGGCGCGGGCGCAGCGCTCGAGGCCGCCATCGGTCGAGACGCGCTCGTGCAGCCCGCGGCGAGCGACACGGCGGCGGCCGCCGCGGTCGAAACGAAACGGTCCCGGCGCATCTCGACCGAAGTTGGCGAGCAACCGGGCGGGTTCCCCGTCCAATCGTGCGAAAGCGTTCGTCCCATGCGCTCGTTCCTCGCCGCGGCATGCGCCGCGGTGCTCGTCCTCGCCGGCTCGCTGCACGCGTGCGCGCAGGACGTCCCCGTGCCGACCCATTGCACGCCGCAAGTCAACGCGGAGCTGGCGCAGATCGTCGCCTCGGGGCGGCCCGCCACGGTCGACAACGTGATGGTCTGCGGGACGGCGATCGGCTCGTCGCGCACGCAGCACGGCCGCCTGCACGGCGACCACCAGGTGATCCCGCTCCGGGTTCCCGTGAACGGCGGCTCCGCGCTGGTGGAGGTCGTCACCAACGACGACCTCGACGGCGTCGTCACGGCGAGGCGCGGCGCGCATGTCGCCGCGTTCGGCCAGCTCTACGTCCCCGCCCACGGCCGTTACGTCGCCGGGATCCACGACGTCCACTGCTCGACGCACCGCGGCGCCGCGAACGGCTGGGTCGTCGTCGACGAGACGCGCTACCCGTCTCGCTGCTAACGACGCGCCGGCGCCCGCGCGAGCAGCGCGAGCCCGCCGCCGGCGCACGCGCTCCAGACGAGCGCGCCAAGCATCAAGTTCCAGTCCCACCACGCTCCGCCGGTCACGAGCGTGACGGCGAAATAGGACCCGTAGTACGCGACGGGGACGGCGACGCCGACGACGAGTAGCGACGCCCGCCGCGCGACGAGCAGATCGCCCACGATCCCCGCGACGAGGCTCATCGCGAGATAGGTGAAGAGCAGCGGCGTGTCGTTGGTCAATGCCGCGGCGATCATCCCGTTGCCGAGCACGAAGAAGAGCGTGAGCGCCCCGGGCGCGAGTCGGAACCGCGAGACGAGCCAGAGCGTGAACGTCATCAGGATCAGCGTCTGCAGGATCACGATCGCGACGCCCGAGCCCGTCTTGTAGAGCACCAGCGTCGAGGCCGTGAAGTAGTCGGGCGAATAAACGATGCCGTTCGGCGGCGCATACATGCGTGCCGCGGCGGGATCGAACGCGTACGCGGTGCCGAGGTGGATGAACTCGAGCCACGCCGCGAGCGCGAAGAGCAGCGGGAGCTGGTCCAGCAGGGTCGTGATCTTCTCGCGCTCGGCGAGCGCCGAGCGGAGCGGGGCGCTGAGCACGAGCAGTACCCCGAGGCCGATCACGAGATGCGTCGGGCTCGTCACCGCGTCGACGCGATCCTCGATGCCGAAGATCGTGTGCCAGATCAGGTCGCCCACCCCGCCCAGAAAGAAGAGCGGGATGCCGAGCAGCGGAACGCGGTATGCGGGCGGCAGCAGGCTGCCGCGGGGGTATCCGCGTGCGCGATTGCGCAGCGCCGCAGTCGCCAGGACGAGGGCCCCGGCGAGCATCGCCGCGTAGAAGATCCCATGGTACGGCGTGAAGAACGTCTCGACGGCAACGTGCAGATGCGCCCAGCTGTCCCACAGGAAGCCGCCCGCGAGCCACAGACCGACGATGCCGACGAGAAGATCGAGCCTCGCGCTGCGTGGCGGTGCCGCAGATGACATCACGTGCGACCTATCCCCTCGCGCGTGCGCTTTCCTGGTCGTCGCTCGCGCTCGCGGCGCTGGTGACCGCCGGCTGCGCCTCGTCGCGACCGCATCTGCCGCCGAATGCCTTCGTCGGGCCGTCCACTCCGGTCGCCTGGCCGACGCCGCGCATCAGCGCGCCGCAAGCACCGGCGCAGATCCAGGCGATGCGCTTCTCCAGCCTCGACGTGCGGCTCGGCAGCGACTGGAGCGGCCAGTTCGTCGCCAGCTCCAACACCGCGAGCATCGAGGTCGCGACGAACCTCTTCAGCTTCAGCGTCCCGCGACCGCACGTCGGCGATTTCCGATTTCGCTTCCATCTGCTGGACGTGCCCCCGTTCTACGTGCGCGCCTATCCGCTGCGCATCATCGCCCGCAACGCGGCGGGCGACGCGAGCGTCGAGGTCGTGCCGTTTCGGATCAGCCCGCGCTGAGCGCGCGGGCGACGAACTCGATCTGCGCGGTCTGCTCGGCCAAGTCGGTTCGCAGAAAAGCGAGCTCCAGCGTTGAGGCGACGCTGGAGAGCCCGTGCCGCTCCATCACGATCGTCTCCACGCCCGTGGCGAACGCCGCGGAGCAGATCTCGGCCAACTCGTACGTGCCCGACCGCGCGTAGCGCGTGAACGCGATCGGTCCGAGCGATTCGATCGCGCCGACCGTGTCGAGCGGGAAGAGCACGCCCGTCTTCGACCACCCGACGCAGTACGTCGGGTGCGTGTGCACGACGCAGTGAATCTCCGGGCGCACCCGATACGCCGCCAGGTGCAAGGGCAGCTCGCTCGTCGGCCGACCGTCCCCGGCGATCGGCGTGCCGTCCGGAGCGGTGCGCACCACGTCGTCGACAGCGAGGTTTCGCAGCGAGCGGCCGGCGGGCGTGACGAGGATCGTGCCGTCGTCGAGCCGCACCGAGATGTTCCCGCTCGATCCGGCGAGGAGGCCGCGTTCCCAGAGCAGCGCCCCGTAGGCGACGATCTCGCTTCGCGCTTGTGCTTCGGTCATCTCGCGAGGTTGGCCCCCGCGGCCCCGCGTGCCTCGCCGGGCACGCTCCGCGAAGCGCGCCCAATCACCGTTTCAAGCCCATAAG
>DATJHK010000009.1:0-7438 GCA_035493875.1 Candidatus Limnocylindria bacterium | reverse complement strand
GCCTGCGCGCGCAGCAGGTGGAAGTACTGCGCCGAGGTCGAGCAGTTCGCGACGCGGATGTTGCCTTCGGCCGAGAGCTGGAGGAACCGTTCGAGCCGCGCGCTGGAGTGCTCGGGGCCCGCGCCCTCGTAGCCGTGCGGGAGCAGCATCGTCAGCCGCGTCGACTGACCCCACTTGCTCGCGCCGGCGGCGATGAACTGGTCGATGATGATCTGCGCGCCGTTGTTGAAGTCGCCGAACTGCGCCTCCCACAGCACGAGCGCGTTCGGGAGCGTGAGGCCGTAGCCGTACTCGAAGCCGAGGCACGCGTACTCGCTCAGCGGCGAGTTGTAGATCTCGAACGACGCCGTCGCGTCGTCGAGATGCTGGAGCGGCGCGTACTTCTGCCCCGTCTTCGCGTCGCGCAGGACGGCGTGGCGGTGCGAGAACGTGCCGCGCTCGGTGTCCTGGCCGCTGATGCGGATCGGGGTGCCTTCGCTCAGCAGCGAGGCGAAGGCGAGCGCCTCGGCCAGCGCCCAGTCGAGCTCGCCGGTTTCCTTGAGCGTCTGCGCGCGCTTCTGGAACTGCGTGGCGAGCTTCTTGTTCACGGTGAAGCCGTCCGGCGCCGCGATCACCGCGTCGCTCCAGCGCACCAGCCTGTTCTTCTCGACCGCGGTTTTGGGCGCGGGTTCGCGTTCGCCGCGCACGGTCGGGGCGACGAGCTTCGCTTCGCTCGTCCCGCTCTTGACGTTCTTGTGCGCCTCGGTGATGCGAGCCGTCGCGGCGTCCTGCATCTCCTTGATCTGCTCGGCCGTGAGGACGCCCTGCGCGACGAGCTTGGAGGCGTAGAGCTCGCGCACCGTCGGGTGCGCCTTGATCAACTCGTACATCTTCGGCTGCGTGTACGCGGGCTCGTCCTGCTCGTTGTGGCCGAAGCGGCGGTAGCCGATCAGGTCGACGATCACGTCGCGGCTGAACTTGCGGCGGTAGTCGATCGCCAGGTGCACCGCGGCGATGCACGCGTCGACGTCGTCGGCGTTGACGTGCACGATCGGCAGGTCGTAGCCCTTCGCGAGGTCCGAGGCGTAGCGCGTCGAGCGGCCTTCCGCCGGATCGGTGGTGAAGCCGACCTGGTTGTTCGAGATGATGTGGATCGTGCCGCCGGTCGCGTAACCGGCGAGGCCCTGCAGGTTGAGGACTTCGGCGACGATCCCTTGCGCCGCGAACGCCGCGTCGCCGTGGATCAGGATCGGCGCGGCGACCTCGACGTTGAGCGTCGGCGGGTTGATCGCGTGGTTCGTCTGCAGCGCGCGCGTCATCCCTTCGACGACGCCGTCGACCGCTTCGAGGTGCGAGGGATTGCTCGCGAGCTCGACGGTGATCTTCGTGCCGACCGGGGTAACGTACGTCCCCGTCGCGCCGAGATGGTACTTGACGTCCCCCGTCGCGTCCTCGACCTCGGGATCGGGCATCTGCTCGCGCTGCGCCGCCGACTCGAACTCGGCGAGCAGCTCTTCGTACTGCCGGTTGACGACGTGCGCGATCGTCGAGAGACGGCCGCGGTGCGCCATCCCGAGCACGGCGGTTTTCGTCCCGTCCTCGGCGAGCATCGAGATCGTCTCTTCGAGCATCGGGACCATCACGTCGAGCCCTTCGATCGAGAAGGTCTTCTGCGACATGAACTGCTTGCGGAAGTACCGTTCCATCGTCTCGACCTTGGTCAGACGCTGAAGGACTTGCGCCTTGCGCTGCGGCGTGAGCTCGCGGCGGTGCATCCCGCTCTCGATGTACTCGCGCAGCCATTCGCGCTGCTGCGTGTTCGAGATGTGCTCGATCTCGTACGCGATCGTCGAGCTGTACGTCTCGCGCAGCTTCGGCAGCGCCTCGGCGAGCGTATTGCCCGGAACCTTCACGCGCAGCACGGAGGCCGGGATCGCGTTCATCATCGCCGGCGTGAGACCGTACGAGGCGGGATCGAGCGACGGATCACCGGCCGGCGGCGAGCCGAGCGGGTCGAGCGTCGCGTCGAGGTGGCCGTGGCGGCGATACGCCGAGACGATCGCCATCCCCGCGGAGACCGCGCGCAGCAGTTCCTCGGAAGGGACGCCCGCCACTTCCCCCTTCGACACGCTCAGGGTGACATCGTGGGTCGGTTCCGCGCCCTTCGACAAGCTCAGGGTGACGGGTTGAGCTGGGGCCGCGGCGGCTTGCGCATGGCTCGCGCGCACTGACGCGGTCAGACCGAGTTGGGCGAACAGGTCTTCGTAGAAGTTGCTCTGACCGCTCAGCAGCTCGTCGACGCGCTTGAGGAACTCGCCCGACTGCGCGCCCTGGATGATGCGATGGTCGTAGGTCGAGGTCATCGTCATGACCTTCTCGACCCCGAGCTGCTCGAGCGTCGCGCGCGGCGCGTTCGCGAAGCCGGGCGGGAACGCGATCGCGCCGGCGGCGATGATCGCGCCCTGGCCGATCATCAGGCGCGGCACCGAGGCGACGGTCCCGATCCCGCCGGGGTTCGTCAGCGTGAACGTCGCGCCGGTCTGCTCCTCGACGGTGAGCTTGTTGTCGCGCGCCTTCGCGACGAGATCTTCGTACGCGGCGCGGAACGCGGGGAAGTCGAGCGCGGCCGCGTTCTTGAGCACCGGAACGACCAGGAAGCGCGAACCGTCCTTGCGCTGCGCGTCGACCGCCAGGCCGAGGTGGATGCCCGCTTCGACCTTCTGCGGCTTTCCGTCGACGCGCCGGAACGATGCGGTCATCCCCGGGATCTCGCGCGCCGCACGCGCGAGCGCGAACGCGATGATGTGCGTGAACGAGATCTTCTCGCCGCGGCCGGCCTGCTTGAGCGCGGTGTTCAGCTCGGCGCGGCGCGCTTCGAGCGTCCCGACGTGCAGCGTGCGGAACGAGGTCGCGACGGGGATCGTCAGCGACTGATCCATGTAGCTCGCGAGCGTCGCCGCGGAGCCCTTGATCTCGCTCACGACGGTCTCGGCGGAGAGCGGCGGATACTGCACCGCCGGCGCGGGCGACGCGGAGCCGAGGCCGCCGCTGAACGCGACCTTCCCGGAGGCGACGGCGTGCTCGACGTCCTCGCGCAGGATCAGCCCGTCGGGACCGGTCCCCGTGAGCTTCGATGCGTCGATGTGGAGGCGCTCGACGAGCCGCTTGGCGTGGTGCGAGAGAACGCCCTTGAGCGCGCCGTTCGCGGCGGCGGCCGGCGCCGGTGCAGGGGCAGCGGCCGGCGCGGGCGCCGGAGCGGCGGGCTTCGGCGCGACGGGGGCGGCGCTCGCGGCGGCGCCTTCCGGCTTCGCGGCCGTCGTGTCGATCTCGACCAGGACGGCGCCGACGGCGATCGTGTCGCCCTCCTCGCCGTGCCGTGCGGTGATGACCCCGCTCGCGATCGAAGGGACCTCGACGTCGACCTTGTCGGTGGTCACGTCGACGAGCGTCTCACCCTCGTCGACCCAGTCCCCGACCTTCTTGCGCCATTCGACGATCGAGCCTTCACTAACCGACTCGCCCATCTCGGGCAAGGTCACGTTCACGAGCGTTTGCACACGAATCTCCGGAGCGGTCTCTCAACGAGGGAATTTCCTCGCTCTTCGGGCTCGCCCGACGCGCCGGCCTCCCTCGTGTCCCCGGCGCTCTCCACCCGGGGGCTGCTTCTCTTGGTGGGAAGAACCACGGGCCATGCGGCCAATGGCCGGTCCCCGCGGCACTCCAGGAGTCCATGATACGTTTCCGCATAGGACGTGTGAAATACAGCCTGCCTATCGAAGGCAGAGGCCAAGCCTATGGAGTTACGGGATCTTCGCTATTTCGTCGCGGTCGCGCAGCACCACAACTTCAGCCGCGCGGCCGAACAATTGCATGTCTCGCAACCGGCGCTGAGCGAGCAGATCAAGAAGCTCGAGGACGAGCTGGGCGTCGTCCTGTTCGAGCGCACCAGCCGCGGCGCGCTGCTCACCGACGCGGGGCAGGCGCTCCTTCCGCAGGCGCAGACCGTCCTCGCGCAGGCCGACGCCGCGGTCGACATCGCGCGCACGGTCGCGCACGGCGTCGTGGGGACGCTGAACCTGGGCTTCATCGACTCGGCGGCGCTGGCGATCCTCCCGCCCCTGATCCGGCGCTTTCTGCAGCGCTATCCGCACGTCAAGCTGCGGTTGCGTGAGCTCGGGACGCACCAGCAACTCGAAGCGGTCGAAGCCGGCGAGATCGACGTCGGGATCGTCCGCGGCCCGGTCTGGAACCCGCGACTCACGGGCCGGCGGATCGCGACCGAGCCGCTTCTGGTCGCCCTTCCCGCCCCTCACCGGCTCGCCGGTGTTGACGTCGTTGCGCTCGGCGATCTGCACGACGAGGGCTTCATCACCTATCCAGCCGAGCGCCGTGCCGGGCTCTACGAGGAGATGCTGCGGCTCTGCCACACCGCGGGCTTCGATCCGCGGATCGTTCAGGAGGCAAGCGAGATCTCGACGATCTGTGCCCTCGTCGGCGCGGGGCTCGGCGTTGCGATCGTCCCGGAATCGGTCGCGGCGCTCACGCTGAGCGGGGTCATCTACCGCCCGCTCGACGATCCGCGCGCGGAGCTGGAGCGCTGGGCGGTCTGGCGCGACGAGGCGCAGCTCGCGGTCGTGCGCGCCTTCGTCGGCTCGCTCGACGAAGAGGAAGTACCGCTCCGGGCACTCGCGGACGCGCCCTAACGCGAACCGGCGTCGTGACGTGACGCAAGCAAAGAAGCCCCGATTGCTCGGAGCTTCCTTCTTGCGATGACGTGTGACCCGGGCGGTTAGAAGAGGTACCCGAGGCCGGCCCCGATCGAGTGCGCGCGTTCGCCCAGAACGTTCGGCGACGTGCTGTACTCGGCGTCCACCGACGTGCGCTTCGAGAGCGGCTGCTTGTAGCCGCCGGTGTAGAGCATCTCCGGATCGCCGAAGGGATCGATGCGCGAGAAGCGCGCCGCTTCGACGAACACGGTGCCCGGACGGGTTCCGAAGCCCACTTTGTCGCCGATCGTCAGCGAAGGCACGAACGACTGGTAGCGCATCCCGGTGAGCGGATCGATCGTCGACTGGAATCCAGCCGTACCGCCGATGTTGAACGTCCCGAGCGTCGAGCCGAGGTTCAGACCATACTGATAGTTCGATCCGGTGCGCGAACCGAAACCCGGATCAGCGGTCGGTGCGTACACCACGCCGTTGACCGTCGCGCGAATCGGCGCGAAACCGGTCGGAAGCTGGTAGGTGAGGCCGGCGCCCACGTCCGTGACTCCGGTGCGCTGCCCGACCGACGGGGTCACGCGCTCGAACGTCGGCGGAACGAAGTCGAATTCCAGATTCTGCACCGACGTGCCGACGCGGATGAGCGCGTCCGGATACGTGGCGACGTGGCCGATGCCTTTCACGCTCAGATTGTTGTAGCCGGCTTGAATGAGCGTGTGGTTCTTCTGAACGGCGCACGCGCTGTACGTGACCGTTCCGCGCGAGCTCAGGTTGGAGAGGTCGTCGCACCCGATAGGCCGCTTACCCATATGTTCATGCCCGCCGCCGCGGTCGTGATCGCGATGCGCGACCACCGCCGGAGCAGCCGTCGCCGCCGGAACGGGGGCTGATTGCGCAAGCGCGGTCGACGGCAACGCGACCGTGACGGCGGCGAGTGCGAGAATTCGTTTCATGAAGCTCCGATGTACGTCGTAGACGTTCGTTAGAAAGGCACGTCCGGTCGCGGCGAATCTTGCATCTCTCACGCGACGCGTGCCACGAAGATAAACGGAACTTTAAGGACGATGGTTCCTACGAAGTTGATTTCACACTTCGCATGCGTCGATGTACTGCTGCATGCATGTTGATCTGCAGTGCAACGTTGCTGTAGGCGCGCTTACGTGTTCGGCCGGCACGTGCCGAGCAGCGCGTCGTCGCCGATGAAAATCGGGATGCGCGTCCCGCGAAGGACGCTCGCGTCCTTCCCGTGATGGATCCCGTTGTAGACGCCGACGCCGTAACTGACGAAGGGGATGATCCCTAGGAGCGGCGGTGCGTTGGAGGTTCCGCCGCGAACGAAGATCGCCGACTGCGCCTTCGGATCGATGAAAACCGGGATGCGGCGTCCGTCCACGAGCGCGACGAAGCGCGTCTCGAGCACGAGATACCCGGGGATCCCGCCGCGTTGCGCGTGGTCGGTACTCGCCACGATCCCCTCCCCGATCGTCCCGGCGGGGATCGGCGTCCCGTCGGGCGCCGCCGCGTCGTCGACGACGCGAAACGCGAACGCATCGCCGATCCGCGCGCGCGCCGAGTCGACGTCCTGGACCAGCCATACGGTCGCGCGCGCGCACGGCGGCCGGGTGTCCTCGGGCGACGGCTCGGGGGTCGGCGCGATCCCGAGCAGGGTGATGGCGCTCAGGGCGAGCGAGACGACGATCGGACGGTGCATGGGGATGTAAGCATATTCTCGGCTTGCCGCCAAATCGCCTAACGACTTCGGTCGTCAAGCGCTCGCCGGTACTTGCGCACGCGCTTCAGGAGAGGACCGTTCGGCGCGCACGCGCGAAGCGCACCACGATGATCGTGCGCCGCGAGTTCCTCTCCGCGACAACCGCCGTCGCGCTTGGCGGCGTCGCGTCCGCTCCGGTACGCGCAGCGACCGTGCAAGGCTGGAACCGGGCCGCATTCGAGGCGATCCTCGCGCGGCCGTACCGCCACCGCCAGGTCTTCGCGTCGGCGCGCCTGGCCAACGGTTTGGTGCTGCACTACATGGAGAACTCGCTCAATGCCTACGAGCATGGCTTCGGCGAGGGTCCCGGGACGCTGCACACCGCGGCGGTGCTCTACGGCCCGTCGCTCACGGTCACGCTCCATGACGACATGTGGGCGAGGTATCGCCTTGCAGCGTTGCTGAGCGATCCGAATGCGGACCACGGGCTGCGCGCCCGTCTGCACGGCGCGGTCACGAGCGTCGAAGGGATGGTCGGGACGCTGCTGCATCACGGAGACGGCAACGGTGATCCCCCTGCGTCGACCAACCCCTACGCGGCGCGCGTCGCCGCGCTGGTTTCCCGCGGAGCGTCGTTCTTCGTGTGCAACAACGCCCTACGCAACTTCAGTACGATGCTCGCGAAGAACACGCCGGGCTCGCAAGCGCAAGCGATCCACGACGACCTGGCGGCGAACCTGCTGCCGGGCTCGATGATCGTCCCCGCGGGCGTCGCCGCGCTGAACGCGGCACAGGAAGCGCGCTTCACCTTCTTCCAGGCAACGCTCGACTGACGCGCACGCGTCCGAGCGCAGAGCAAGAAGCCCGCCCCGTCTACTGACGGGACGGGCTTCTTTGAATTGGTGCCCAGGAAGGGACTCGAACCCCCACGGCCTTGCAGCCACTAATACCTGAAACTAGCGCGTCTACCAATTCCGCCACCTGGGCGCGACCGTCGTCGATTCAGCTTCGAACCCCCGGGAACCTC